>JAZNAR010000091.1:0-2046 GCA_045586645.1 Victivallaceae bacterium | reverse complement strand
GTTTGCACCGGTGAAGCTCACTGTATCAACGTTGGTAACGCCGGTGGCGACAGTGATGACATCGGTGGTGATATCTCCGGTGGCAATGGAGATGTTGACGCCGCTCAAATCCTGACCGGCAAAGTTGACCACTTCGCCGTTAAAATTGAGGGTGTTACTGCCTTCAAAAGTCAGCGCGGCAACGCTGATGGCTTCGGCATTGCCGAAGGTGATCGTGGAGTCCGTGACGGTGATGCCGCTATTTCCCATCTCAAATTCAGATGTCAAACTGGCATTGAGTGTGATGTTGGCATCGGTGATTTCCAGAGTTCCGGCAATCTCGCTCTTTGCATAATCAGCAACATAGATTGAATCGCTGGCGGTGAGGAACTGCACGTCACCGGTCATAATGACCTTGCCGTAGCGACTGAAAATCGCACCGCTGGCTCCGTCAGAGCTTTGGTTGCCGTCAAAGACCACGGCTTTTTCACTGCCGTCAAGAGTCATGGCGTTGGTGGTCAGGAAACTGCTGATCGCGCCGCCGGCACCTTGAGATTTGTTGCCGGTGAAAGTACTTCCGGAAATAGTGGCACTGACAGATTTTTCCAGATAAAGCGCACCGCCGCTGGTTGCGGTTTCAGGATTGGCAGAAGTTGCATTGTTTCCGGCAAAGGTTGAACCGCTGATATTCAGTGAGCCGATTTCAGCGCGGATGGCACCGCCGTACAAGCCGGAGTTCCCCGAGAAACAGCTGTTGCTGATAACGAGATTGCGGTCATCATGGCCGGAAATGACTTCACTGAACACCGCTCCACCTTTCTGACCGGCGGTATTTTGGGTGAACTCTGCGTTGGCAATGTTAACGGTTCCGCTGGTTGCGACATAGATGGCACCTCCGCTTACAGCGGCTGTATTTTGGGTGAATTTTGCACCGTCGACCATTGCGCCGACACCGGAAGCATAGATGGCACCGCCGTTATTTACGTTTGCGCTGTTGCCGGTGAATTCCCCGCCGTTGACGGTCAGAGCGGAGTTGCCGGAAATCACGCCGCCGTTACCGTTGGAACTGCCGGAGTATTTGACATTGTTGAGCGTGACGGTTGCACTGTTGATATTCTGTCCGGTGCCGCCGGCAGCCTGCAGGTCATCGACAGTTATTGTACCGCCGGATTTGATAAATTTCGCCGCCAGAGCAAAAGCATCTGCGCCGGTGGTTTCAATTTCTTTGCCGAGCAGGGAAAGTTTGGCACTGCCGTCAGCCAGACCGTTGATGTCGATGGTATCGGCGATGTCATTAGCCAATCTTGCTTTGGTGTTGCCGGTGGGGTTTGCCTGGTAAGCTTCCCAGAAAGCTGCCCAGTCGCCGGTGGTAGAGTATGATTTGGGGTTCAGGAGGTCATACGCCAGCTGATACTCTTTGGTAGCAGTGGTAAATGTCAAATCATCGGTGTCAAGGACAACCGCAACATCGGTGTAAGTTGATGATTTGCTGAAACTGATGTTGCCTGCACCGGTGAATTCAAAAGTAACTCCGGCGAAATCTTCATTAGCTGCAAATGATACATTGCCGGTACCGGCGAATTTGAGCGTGTTGTTGCCATTAAACGTCAAATCCGCAACCGAGATACTGTAACCGTTGTTGCCGAAAACGAGTGTGGCTCCATCGGCAAGCACAAATCCGGCACCGCCGGTTTTGCCGTCTATCATGTTGGCATTGATATAGTTGGTATTTTTGAATGTGATGGAGTGCGTGCCGTCAAGCATTCCGATACGGTCATTGCTTTTGGCAAATGTGGAACCGCTGATGACCGCATGGGAATTGTCGTTTCGCGTGCGGAAAGCATAGTTGTTGCTGTTTACGCCGGTATCAAACAGGGTGTCATTGATATAAAACGTACTGCTTTGGTTTGCGTTGAGCGTGGTGTCGCTGCTGCCGTTGAATGTACAACCGTAAAGGTAAAATTTACCATTGGAGTACGGTGACGCGCTTGTTACAACGTTGCAGATAAGGTGGTTGTTGCCACTGGCGATGGTGTCGCCCTGATAAGTACCGACGAAAACAGTACC
>JAZNAR010000090.1:0-23374 GCA_045586645.1 Victivallaceae bacterium | reverse complement strand
CCCGAGGCGGGGGTTGTCAGGCGGTTAAAGCTGAAAAATTTGAGATAAGTGATTGAAAAACATCTGCTTTTGCGTTATATTATACAACGATTTATTTTTAATAATAAAACAACCAGAAAAAACGGGAGTGTTTACAATGGCAGATGCAGAAAAAATCGAAATCAGCAATCTCGAAGAACTGAAAGCTTTTCGTGATGCGGTCAATGCTGGCGAGAGTTACAAAGGTAAAACAGTCGTTCTGACTGCAGATATTGATTTGCAGGGCGAGGAGTGGACTCCGATCGGCAATTCAACCAACCAATTTCAGGGAAACTTTGACGGTCAGGGTCATACCGTCAGCAATCTGAAAATTGATGGTACCGGTAAAAGCAATCAGGGCTTTTTCGGATTCACCACCAATGGTTCAGTCAGCAATCTGACGATCAAAAATGCCACTGTTACCGGTCGCTTGAATGTCGGCGTGGTCGCCGGAACTCCGTATACCTCTAAATATACTAATATTAAAGTCACCGGTCATGTCGAGGTCGAGGGCATGGCGTATGTCGGCGGTGTCGGCGGCAAAAATGCTTATGCCGACTGGACGGATATCACCGTCGATGTTGACGAAACCAGTTTTGTCAAAGCTGACAGCGTGGAAAACGGCACCGCTTACCGCACCTATGTCGGCGGTGTCATCGGTTTTATGGGTGAGGGCGGTCACACGTTGAAAAACATCACTTCCAATATCAATGTGGAAGGCTCCACCTGTGACGTCGGCGGTATCGTCGGTATCGCTCATTACCAGAACAACTTTGAAAACGTCTCCTGCACCGCGAAAAGCATTGAATTGACCGGCGGCACTGAAACCAGTGACGGGCAGGAAGTCGGTGCGATTGCCGGCGTGTGGCATAATCAGGCGGGGACAGCCGTCAACATGATCAATGTGTCGGTGAGTGGTGATACTAAAGTAAAAGCTACTTATGTCGATGATGAGACCCAAGAAACTGCTACCGTTGAGAAAACCGGCAGCGCGGGATTGAACGGCAAAGCGTACACCTCCTCTCTGACCGGTGATGCCAGCGGCAAACTGCTGACTGCGACGAAAACGACCGATGCTTACGGCGCAGTCGCGCTGGAGATCACCAAAGTTGACGGTGCCGGAACGAAACTCGATATTTCTGAAAGCGAAGTGAAAAAAGTTGCCGCCGCTGATACCGGTGCGGCAAGTTTTATCGTGGGTGATTACGATGTCGCCGGTTATGAGGGAAGTAACGTGGTCATGGATGCCAACGGCAAAATCGTCGGTGGTAAATTTACTGCGACTGAATCGGCTGACAGTACAGCATTCAGTGCGGCTCTTTCGGAAAACGTGCAGCAGCAGCAGACCGGCGGCAGCATTGTCAATCTCGTCAATCTCAACGTGATTTCGGTCGACGATGATCACGCCGGTAAGGCAGACGGCACGGTCGTTGCTGATGGTATCATTATCGGTGTCAATGCGTTTGCAAAAATCCAGGATGCGGTCAATGCTGCGGCCGACGGCGCGACCATCGTCGTCAAAGGCGGCACTTACGCGGACGATGTGATTTTCACCGCTGCTGAAGCCGGCAGTGTCAAGGAATTGACCATCGCCGCCGCCGCAGGCGAAGAGGTCAAATTCACCGGCACTTTCCAGATCGGTTCCCGCCCCGGTGACGGCACATCTCTGGTGTGGGATAAACTCCTGACGATCGACGGATTTACTTTCGCGCCTGAAACCGGTGCAGCAAACGCCAGTTTCGATTTCCATGAATGTCACGGCGGTCTGACGGTGAAAAACTCCGTTTTCGAATCAGTGCGTGATGTAGACGATTTCTTCCTGAATGTGACTTCCGGAATAAACCGTGTCGTGATGGATGCCATGTTTGAAAACTGCTCTTTCACCGGCGGCAGAATCCAGCCGGCATCACAGGCGCAGGATGATCTGATTTTCAACAACTGTACTTTTACCGATGTGAAAATCAACCTGCAGATCGGTAAAGGCGCGATATTCAACGACAGCACTTTCAACTACTATTTTGCCAACGGTGAATTGAGCTACATCATCCGTGTCAACAGTGATCAGGCGATTGAAATCAGCGGTTCCACATTCAATATTGACGCGGCGGAAGATTTTGCCGTGGAATACGAAAAAAACGGAGCCCCGGACTTCGGTATGCTCTGGGCGCGTCAGGCTGGTAACGCTTCGTGGGTGGTCGAGGGTTGCGAAGTCAACTACACTGCCGCGGCACTGGAAATCGTTTCCAAAGAGAAGGATTTCGCTTTCATCTACAATGCTTCCACCGACAAAAACAAAGCTCTGGAACGCATCACGGTCATTGATATGACCAGTGAAAACTCTGCTGAAGAACTTGCGGCGATCCTCGGTTCTTCCTCCGGTATGGTCAATGTCATTTCCGACGGCAAAAAGACGGTTTACGCTGACGGCGTGGCTCTTCCCATGGATAAAATCGTTGTCGATGCCACCAAAACAGCCGGTGAAGTGTTTGAAGTCGACGGTGTTTCTTACATGATCGGCATCAATGCCTTTACCACTTTGGCTGAAGCCGCGGAAAAAGCAGCAGACGGCACGTTGATTGATATTTCCGGCGCGACTGTTTCTACAGCGGCCTTTGTCAATGGCGGTACGGTGACTTTGACCGGAAATGCGGATTTGGATTGGAGCAAAGGCTGGTTTTTCATCGGCAGAGGTACCAATGCTCAGGATACCACTCTCATCATCAAAGATGCCGCGATCGGTTCAACCAGCGACAATGCGACATACGGATTTCATGTCAGCAATGCGGAAAAGGATTCTTCTTCAAAAGCCGACGGCACGCTGATAATCGACAATTCCGCAGTGACGACTGATTATCTTATCAATAAAAACGTTGTGGATGTCATCGGTGACGGTGATTTCAATGACGGTGAAGTTGATTTTTACGTCAAAAACGGTTTTTATGTCGCCGGACGCAATTCTAACGAAACCGTTGATGGCGTTGCCCACACTGCCTGTTTGAATATCACCAATGGTGCGTATGTCAAAATCGGCAATGAGAACGGCATGGGCATCGGAGCTCATTCCAGAGAGGAAGGAAATGCTGACGGCAAAGGTGTTCTCAATATTACTGACTCCAAATTTGAATCCACCCAATATTTGAATTGCAACGCCCACGGCATTATCAACGTCACCAACGGTGAACTGGTTGTCGCGGGCAAAATCACCAACAACGGTGTTTTCTATGCAGAAAATTCCCGCATTACCGCTGGTACTATCGTCAATAGCGCGGAAAATTTCAGTGTTGTCGGCGGTACGCTCAATGCCGGGTTGTTGACAAATAATTATTATGTATTTGTTAATGGTGACAACAAATTGGATTGCAATATCGATGGCGTCGGTTATCTGCTTGCCGGGTATTATGATGCCAATTGGGAGGCGGCGACTTATAATATCGTCGTTGAAAACGAAATTTCCATTATTCAGGAAGGTGTATGGTTCTACAAAGGCGGTACATTCAGCATTGAAGAAAATGCCAAAGCCACTATCACTTCTACAGACACTTCCAATGGTTACACCCGTTTCCTGGATAGAGTTAATGTCGATGGCGAATTGACGGTCAACAACATCGTTCAGATGTATGACGTCGATGTCAATGGTGCGATGACTGTCAACGGCGGATTGCATTTGATCGGCTATAAACAGTTTGAAGTCAACGGTACTTTGAATGTCGTGACTGACGGCAGCGGTAATGACGGTTCATGGAACGCGATTTATATCGGTGTGGAAGGTGCTTATGATTATATCAACAGCAATACCGTGAAAATGACCGTTTCCGGAGCCGATGCCAAAGTGAACATCACCGGCAAAGACGGTTCCAAAGCTGAAAACGTCGTAGTCTGCTACAATGCGCGTGTCGACCAGGCGGCGTCACTGGAAATCCTTGATGGAGCCGAATTTGTCACCAACGGCGATGTCATCAATCAGGGTACGCTGACAATAGATGCGGATTCGATGCTTGTTGCCGCCACGCTTACAATGGCTGACGGCAGTACGCTGACGATCGATGCCGACGGTTTCGTCAGCGGAGTCCGGAAAATCATCGACCTTTCCGGAACTTCATCTCTGGAAAACAAAATCACTGTCAACAACCTCGGCGAGGGTGTGAATGTCGTTTACGGCAGTGACGGTGACGTGACACTGGTCAATGTCGACCAGAGCGAAGTGCTTGTCAACACCGGATATACCAGTCAGGATGCCGTTGATGCCGCGCTCGGCGAAAATTTCAAAACATACGGCGGCAATGCATTTGAATCCATTGCAAGCGCGGTTGCCAATACCGCGACCAACAACCCGCTGAAACTTCTTTTCACCGGCAGTGAAACTGTTGCCAGCACCGGAATCGTCTATGTTACGGCTGATACAGATCCTAACGTGGCTCCACACAGCGTCGGCAATTTTGACGGCAGAGATGTCACCATCAGCGGTATCAACAACAGTGCGGAAAGATTGTGGGTCGACCTTAATGATACCGCGACTGATGATACAGTTGCAGCTTCAAAACTGACTTTTGACAATGCCAAACTCAATGTCTCAAAGCTGAAAGCCAGCTACAATTCAGTAATCAATATCAATAATTCTGAATTGAATGCGGAATATATCCAGAGCAGCAATCTCTACGGTAAAGGCAATGGTATTATCAATGTGACCGGCTCCAAGCTGATCGGTTTCAACCAGACTTCGGCACTCGGCGGTGCAGTCATATCGCTGTCTGATTCCGAATTGGAAAGCGGCTCCTACAACCGCATCGAGAAGGGCAGTTTGAATGTTCTGAATGGCAGTAAATATACGTTCAGCGAATTGAGCATTGCCCAGGGCGGTACTTTGAATGTGACAGATTCTGTTGTGGTAAGCAAAGAGATGCTTGCGCTTTCTGACCGTCAGAATACACAGCACTTCCCCACTGATCCGGCAGCTTCAGTTATCGTCAAAGTCGGTTATGACTGGAAAAATAATGAAAGTGCCGGTACGCTGAATCTGACCGGTTCTGAATTTACGCTTACCAAAGCACAGTATGAAGAAAACGGCGAAATCAAATACACCGGTGACGCCCAATTCATCGTCGGTGCGCAGGGTACAGTCAATGTGACCAACTCCAAATTCACCGCCGACACCGTTACCAACGCCGGTGCTTTCAATGTTTCCGGCACCAGCCAGTTGACCATCGGCACCCTGACCGGCGCGGTTAAGGTTACCGATGCGGTGCTGACCGATTCCGTGATCGGCGGCGGCAAAGGCGATGTCCACACCTACGGCAATGTGATCGTGGAAAACGGCACATTCCTCAATGCAGAGGGCTCAAGCCGTACCGGTTTGACCGTTATGGGCGGCACGACCGGGTTGAAAGGTGATGTTTCCACGCTGGTTCTCGGTACGGATCACGCCCGCGGCACCGAAGTTGAAAAAGTGCTGGTCATCTCTGACGGTGCCGATGTTTCTGTCGGTTTGACCGGCGAAGACGGCTCCGAGCTCAAAGTCGGTTATCTGTACGCCCGCAACGATGCCGAAATCATTATCGAAGAGGGTGGCAAACTCAACCTTAACGGTCAGTTGAGCAACCGCGGTACGGTCACACTGAAGGGCAAAATGGAAGTCGCCGGTGTCAATGGTGTAGGTCCGATTCACCTCGCCGGAGCCGGTGACCCGGATGAGTACGGCACGATGATCATTGACGGCGGTGAACTTACCGACCGGAAAACTTCTCATCAGAATGCCAATTATCTCTACACGAATACCACAATGGAGATCGGTCACGGTGGTGATCAGACCAGTGAGGTCAAGGTCATCAACGGCGGTAAGATCAATACGACCAATTCCTACTGGAATATTTATTCCGACGGCGTATTCAAAATTCAGGACAGTTCCGTTTCCATCGTTGCCCCGACCAATAATCCGGGTTACGGTTTGACTTGGACGCCGCAGGAATTTGTGATGACCAACGCCGGTACTATTGAGATCAGCGATGCGTCTTTCGCAGTCGATTCTCTCACCAACAGCGGTACGATCACGCTGAATGACACCGATTCCGTGACCGTGCAGTCGCTGACCAGTGACCACGGTGTGATCAATTTGACCAACTCCACGCTGACTGTGGAGGGAGTCGTGGCTCTCGGAGGTATAGATGGTGACACTATTGATTTTAGTGCCATGTTATACCAAAACTTTGTGATCAGCGGAACTTCAATGATCAAAGCCGAAACAATCACAGGATTCCTCAATATCTCCATTGACGTTGCCGGTATCGGCAGTGATGTTGTCAGCTACAAGATCATTGACACCGAGTACGCCAGTGATGAATTTGCGTATGTCGCTGGTTATGATGACACCAGTGAGTGGGCTATCGTTGAGGCGAATGGCGACTTCTTTATGACGAAGGGCGACCAGAGTGTGCTGTATGTCAACTCAACTTATGCCAATGACGCAGACGGCATCGTCGAAGACGGCAAAATCGTCGGCTACAATGCGTTTGCCAATCTCGACGACGCGTTCAAAGTCAACAACGCTGAAACGATCGTCCTGAAATCAAGCGGTCTTGCGCTTAACGGCAACGCCGATTACGCCGATTCGTTCAGCAGTGCGAAAAAAGCCGACTTCACGCTGACTGCCGATGAGGCTGTGACGGTGACTTTCAACGGCAATAATCAGCTTATCGGCAACGTCGTGCTGGGTGAAAATGTCGACGTGATTCTGAAAGGCATCGATGGTAAAGCCGCCGGATTGCTGCTCGGTTCCAAAGACGATACCAATGCCGCAGGCAATACTTATCAGATCAATGGTTCGATCGTCAATGACGGCATCGCCCATTTCTATGTCAGAAATCACAAAGAAACTGTTGACGTGAACGGAGAAATCAAAATTCTCCACTACGGCAATAACCAGATTTACAACAAAGGCACCATGAATGTTACCGGTACCGGCAAAAACTATGGTGTAAATGATTATCAGGTGACAGCCGACTTTATCAACGTCAACGGCGTGGTGGATGCTAACGGCGTCCGCAAAGGCGGCGAGCTGAATCTGGTGGATACGGCGGCGGATTTCACGACCTTCCGTCTCGGCAACGGCGATGATGAGACCTGCTCCACGGTCAATGTCAACAACAGTTTCCTGAAGGTCGGCGGATTCATCTCTGAAAACAGCTCCGCGCAAATCAAGCTGACCGGTTCGACGCTGAACTATTCCAACGTTCCGGTGAATGTCGGGTACGGTAATGCCGTGATTGGTCTCGGTACGGATGTGAGCATGACTCTGGATAACTCCACGGTTGATGCCGCCGCTCTGTTGAGTTACGGTGCGATTTCCGCTGTCAACGGTTCCAAACTTGACATTGAAACATTTACCAACAACGGAACCGTCAGCATCAATGATGCCACGTTTACCGCCGGCAGCATCACCAACAGCGGTACGATCACTCTGACCGGCAACGCCGAACTCAACAGCAACGTCGCGTTGAATGGTAAAGGTGCCAAACTGTTCTTCGGTACGGAAGAAGCCGGATACAACGGTACTTTTGCGGGCGATATTTCGCTTGCCGGGGGATCAGTAGGCTCCAATTACCCGGAATATGGACAGTTGCAGATAGTCAATGGTAATGTCACTCTGACCGGTGATATCACTGGAGGCAACGACTCCAAATTCACGGTCGGCGGTTCGATTTACAATAATGACAGCACTGCAAGGGCGACATTGGTGCTGAAAGACAACACTGTTTCCGTCGGTGCTGTCTGGATCGGTGCCGGAAACGATTGCATGGATGATCCGGCTCTTAAAGACGGCAGATTCAAACTGGTTGTCGACGGCGCGGAGCTGACCGCAAATGCCAGCGGCAATAGCTGTATCCGTAATACCGGTGCTGTTGAGGTCGTAAATGGCGGTACATTTACTTACCGCGGCTCGCAGAATTCCATCCGCAGCGAAGTACTTGTTTCCGGCGAAAAAAGTATCTTCAACTCCAAAAACCTCAATGTTTACGGCAATGAAAATGCCGGTGCGGCGGTATTGAAGTATACTGACAACGCTTCCGGAGAGGTTATCCAGGGATTGACGTTCGGTCACAGCACTAAAGCGAACCGTCAGGGATTGCTTGTGGTCGAGAAATCATCTTCTTTGAGTGTCAGCGGAGGACTCATCAACAATATCGGCGGTACTGTGTCTTTGACCGGTTCAACACTCAATGTCGATGATATCACCAACAATGGCAGTTTCGCAATAGATTACCTCTCCGGTATGACATTCAGCGGCTCCATCACTAACAGTGGAACATTTGCGGTCAATACCGACGGTTATGACAGCAAGACCTATTTGGTCGTGGATTATACCGGCAGTGCCGACAGCATGGATTACAGCTTTGTTACCGGTGATAATCTGCTGGCATTCAATAATGACCTGTATGTCACCGCGCAGAATAATGACGTCATCTATGTCAACAGCGCGTACACCGGCAATGTCGGCGATGTTACTGCTGACGGCAAGATTGTTGGTTACAACGCATACAGTTCGTTCTACAATGACGGTGCCAACTGGAACGATTATGCTGATTATTTCAACGGCGTTGAAAAATTCGTGCTGACTGCCGGAAATACCGTCGCTTACGGCAATTTGCGTTGCTCCGCTTACGATAATCCGACTATCACTATCGAAACTGTCGGCTCCGGCGCCGCACTGATCAATCGGTTGCAGATTGCAGGTGCCAGCAACAAATGCAGTGTGATTATCGCAGAAGGCAGTTATATTCAGGTGCTTAACACCGGTAAAGAAAGTTTCGTCAATCCGGAGTCAACTCTCACGATCAACGGTACTTTGGAAGTCAATGCTACTCAGGCAGCTGGCTCCTCATGGAGAACTTACGGTTCGACCAGCACCCAACCGGGACACACCATCGTTGCTGAAACCGGTAAACTGATTTTCAACGGCGGTCAGGTCTACAACACCGGTACGATGACGGTTTATGGCGAAATGCAGATCAATGCTGAATATTGGGATGCTTTTGCAAAACTTGCCGGCGATGAAACCGGTAATTACGCCAGTGACTTCTATATTATCGGCGGTTCAGTGAATGTGGATCAGAGAGCATTCAGCATCGGCGGTGGTTGGGGATCTAACTGGGGTGAGCCCCACAGCGGAGAAGCCAACTTCTCCATTACTGACGGTGGTAAATTTACCTCCAGTGCGGTGGTTTTCCGCGGCGGCACTTCTGCGGTGCTGACCATTGATAACAGTTCCATGACCTTCGGCAACCGGGCTGATGGTTCTGCCTGGACCGGTACCGGCGGCGGGGATTATGTTTCCACCTACGACGGTACGATCAACCTGACTGCCGGTACGCTGAATCTCGGTGTCATTGATTTCGTTAACAATGGTACGATCACGATGGATCACAAATCCACGATCGCATTCAGCACCCTGACCAACAGCGGTACATTTACTATTGATCTTTCTCAATACAGCGATGGTGCTTTCAAAGTGCTTGACAGCATTAACAACAATTACACTGTTGAAATGTATCAGGCTTTGCTCGGCAACGCGTATGATAACAGATTCATAGTTGTCAATGGTGACCTTTTCATCGCTGATTTTGCCGATTCAGAAATTTATGTCAACAACAACAGCTACTCCGGTAATGTCGGTGATGTTACTGCTGACGGCAAGATCATCGGTGTCAACGCTTTCGCTTCCGTCGATGACGCTGTCGCCGCAGGAGCGCAGTCCGTGACCGTTTCCGGCGGCGAATACGGCAAGACCGGATTCGACGGTGTCAAAGTGACCATCGGAAATGTCACTTACTCCGGTGCGGTCTACGGCGGTAACTGTGACGAAAATGCGGTTGTTTCCGAAACCATCGACCTGACCATTTCCGGCGGTGAATTGCAGTCCGCAGTTTACGGCGGCAGCCGTGTGCACGGCGGAACTTCCTACGCTTCCGGAGGTATCGCCGTCGCCGGTGATGTGAATGTGAAAGTCACTTCCGGCAGCGTGCAGAACGTTTTCGTCGGCGGCGATTTGGTTACCCAGGCATTGATGTTTGTCCGCGAAGGAGATATCAATGTCAATATTTCCGGCGGCGAATTCAATGACCGTGTCTACGGCGGTATCACCGTTCACGTCTCTGCCAATGAAAGCTGCATGGCACAGCTCGTCGGTAATATCAATATGACCATCTCCGGCGGTGACTTCAATGACCGCGTCTACGGCGGCAACCTCGCCGGTAAATATGAGCGCGGTGACAAACTTACCATCACCGGAAATATCTCGGTCGCTCTGGATGTCTCCTCGAACAGTGTTTCTTTCGCAGAACACCTCGTCCTCGGCTCCAGCGGTACCAGTGCGGTGCACGGCAATACCAAGTTGACGCTTACCGGTCTGGGGTCAAACCTCACTTTCGCCGATAATTCCGTTATCGTCGGCGGCAGCGGTGACAGTTATTATCTGGTCGAAGGCGGCAACCGTACCCCGGTCAGTTTCGTCGAAGGAACCAAAGAGTTTGCTTTCAACGCATTCACCGGTGACCTCAACGCTCAAATCAAGATTTTTGATACCATGAGCTTTGCAGGTAACAGTGAAGTAAATTTCGCCGACAGCGCAATCAATCTGGATGAGATTTCCAACTGGAATTTCGAATCCGGCAGTTTGATCACCGGCGCGGCAAATGCGATTTCGTTCAACGGTGATACTATCAACCTCAACGGCAGCTGGGAAGCCGGTGCCGCATTTGAACTCGGTAATCTCGACGCTTTCGGCGATTACACCGCCTGGAACGATGTCACCGTTTACTACGGCGGTTCCGCAGTCAATTATCAGTTTGAAGAAAAAGAAAGCAAACTTGTTATAACAAAATTGGCATAAAAGAGAGGATAAAGTTATGGAAAAGATTTCTTACGAAATTCCGGAACTTCAGGAAGTGAAAGTAATTGCTTTCGCAGGAGATGACCAGACTCAAAGTTCCGCCATCGATGGTGGTGATAAAGGTGATACACCCACGCCTATCAGTTTTTGAGTTTGCCACCGGTAACGGCGAATCTCTTATCCTCGGCGATGAGTCGGGCGGTGTGAGATTCGCTGAACTGGGAAAGGTTATGGATGTGCCGGTACGGCAGAGCGTCAGCTCTGCTGCACCGGATTTTCTTGTTGTCACGGGGGAAGCTCCCGCGGGAATAAGACCTTTCAGCTGTCTGCGGGAACACTTCTGTGTCGGTTTTGAGCCCGATTCCCGCGGATTTGTGATGCATTCACTGCAGAAGTTCGACATTTTTGAAACCTGGCGGTGGATCGTTTCGCTCGGAGTTTTTGCCGCCGCACTGCGCGGCAAAAGAGTGCTTCTGATGCACGGCGCACTGCTTGAAACTTCCGCCGGCCACGGAGTGCTGCTCTGTGCCGACAGCGGTACCGGCAAATCCACCGCCGCCCGCCGCTGGCAGAGTGCCGGTCACCGCGTTATCGCCGATGATATGGTTCTGCTGGCGTGGGATGAATCGCATATTTACGCCCACGGTTTGCCGACCTGGAGCAGATTGAAAAACGGCGAAAGCGCAGACAAACTCCATTATCCATTCAATCCGCCGCTGGTGCTGGATTCGGTTCTGGAATTGCGCCGGGGGGAGTGGGAGGAAAACACCTTAAACATCTCTCATGCCGAATTTTTTGCCCGCCTCTGCCGCGCATCATATTATTTCTTTCAGAATATTATCAAACATCTTGCCGATGAAGATAAAAAAATCCTCAACCGGACATTTTCTACCGGTGTCGACCGCCTGCTGAAACTCGCTCCGCCGCGCGCATTTTATGCCCTGAAGGAGGGGGAAATGAAACTGCCGCTGTGAAAAAGCTCACAAATCGCTTTTTGCCGATGAATTGTTGAAAAAATGTTCTGCGACGGTTGAAAAAACTCCGGAATGATGCTACATTATAAAAAAATATTAAGGTGAACTTGTATATTTTAATAATGGAGGTTTTCGGAAATGAGCAAATATAAGTTTTTGTTACGTAAGGGCATTGCGGCTGTCATGCTCGCCGCCGTTGCCGGTTGTTACAGTTATAAAGAACCCGCAGTGGCAACGCTGGGCGAGAGTTATTCCGCACGCGCCAAAGACAAAAGCGATGAAATATTCAAAAATATGACTCTGCTCACCCTGCGTGATGCACAGCGTATCGCTATCAAAAACAACCCGACTTATATCGCCGCTTTCCATTCAATGGAAGCCGCCAGAATGAAGTATCTGCAGGCGTGGGGCGCGTATTCACCGACGATCAATGCCAGTTACACACTGCAGAACGGCAGAAACTGGACCACCCGCGACACTTCCCGTACCGGCTGGGCTGACGGTCAGACCCCGCATTCGGATTCTTTTTCCCAGTCCATGGGAGTGAGTGCCAATCTGCTGATTTTTGACGGTTTCGGACGTCTTTTCCGGCTGAAAGCGGCAAAGAGCGACTTCAATTACTATGCAAAAATGGAAGAAGACGCCTGCCGTACCATGGTGCAGGCTGTCGCTTACGCCTACAACGCCGTGCTGCTCGCTATCGAAAACCGCCGTATCGCGCTGGAAGACCGCGAATTTCAGAAAAGTTCTCTGCAGAACACTCAGTATAAATTTGAAGCCGGTGCCGCACCGTTGAGCGATGTGCTCAACTTTGAGATCTATGTCAACAGTGCCGATGTCAGCCTGATCGACGCCGATTATCAGTACGAAGTGGCGATCTATGCTCTGGCACAGCTTATGGGCTATCCGGAAGGTGTGCTGCCGTCACATCTCAAATTCCCCGAAGATTACAAAACGCAGTTCGCCGAACTTCCCGCTGTGGAAATTTATCTCGACGCGGCTCTCGCCAACCGTCCGGATTTGAAAGCCTACCGCGAAAAACTCAATGTTGCCAAATATCAGGTCTATCAGGCATGGAGCGCGTATTCTCCGGTGGTCAACGGATTTGTCAACTGGGGCTTCAATACCAACCGCTCCAGCGACCGCGATTATCTGGGTACCGCATATCAGAGCACTCCGATCACCCAGGAGCCCGCTGGCAGACGGTTCCCCGATGTCGTCAAACGTAATGAAATGTCACTTTCCTACGGTCTGACTGCCGACTGGACGCTTTTCAACGGTCTGATCCGTACCAATCAGCTGCGCGAAGCCAAAGCCCAGCGCGCCGTTGCGGAATATCAGGTCGCCGCGGCATGGTTCACCGTCATCAGCGAAGTCCGTACCGCGTATGCCAACTACATCCAGAATGTGAAAAAGACCAAACTTTATGCCAAGATCCGTTCGCTCTCTGCCAAACAGCGCGATCTGGTCGATGATGAATACCGCGCCGGTAACGCCGAGCTGACCCGTTTGAATGAGGCACAGCGCGACCTGGTTCAGGCGGAAACATCTCTGGCATCCAGTTATATCAATGTGCAGAATGCCAAAGCCCAGCTTGACGCTGTGGTCGGCGGCAATACGGCAGATTATTATCTGACCAACAACGGCAAAGGAGAGCTTTACCCGGGATTGGATGGCGTCGCTGATATTCAGAAACAGATCGACGGTGCCAAAAACGGTAACGGCAGAAAGCAGTCTGCTCCGGTTCAGGCTCCGGATGTGAAACGCACACTGCCGGGAAATCAAGCCAAAAAAAGTGCCGCAGCTCCTGTAGCACCGGCAGTGAAAGCTCCTGCACCGGCAGTGAAAGCTCCCGTTGCACCGGCAGTGAAAGCTCCTGCACCGGCAGTGAAAGCTCCTGCACCGGCAGTGAAAGCTCCCGTTGCACCGGCAGTGAAAGCTCCTGCACCGGCAGTGAAAGCTCCTGCTGCGCCGGTGAAAACCACAGTGGTTCCGGCAGTCGGCAAAGCTGCCGCTCCGGTAAAAAATAACGCAGTGCCGGTGATTCCGGAAAGTGCCACCGCCGCACCGCAGAAACGTTGATATGTTTTTCAAAAACAACAAAAAATCTTATATCGTATACACCGCCGGTGCCGCAGTTTTGAAACAGATTGCGAAACCGGTTTCCGTTGTTTCAGACGGGATACGCGATATCGCCGCAGAAATGCTGGTGGCAATGCGGGTCTTTAACGGCATCGGTCTGGCGGCACCGCAGTACGGACATTCTCTGCGTATGGTGGTGTTTGATGTGCCGCAGGATTCCAATACCGGCACTCCGGGTGAGTGTATGCTGCTGCCGCGTATGCCGCTGACGGTGATAAATCCGGAAATCGTGGCGTATTCAGAGGAGAGCAATGTGCGCGAGGAAGGGTGCCTTTCTGTGCCGGAAATCTATGCTCCGGTGAAACGCCCGGTGCGGGTGGTTTTCCGGGCGCAGACACTGGATGGCGAATTTATTGAAGCAGAGTGCGGCGGCTTGCTCGGACGCTGTATTCAGCATGAACTGGATCATCTTGAGGGAAAACTTTTCACCGACCGGCTGACCCCGGAAGCGGCGAGAGTCATCCGCGGTGATCTGGAGAAATTGAAACGTGCCGGGCAGAGTTCCAATTATCGCAGGAAAAGCAGATGATGAATTTTTTCCGTTCTTTTTTCGGTACCTGTTGCGGGACAGAGGTTTTCCGCGTGTTGCGGCATCACTCCGCCGGCAGAGTGTTGCGGCATCTGCTGCTGATGGTGATATTGTGCGCTGTATGTATCGGCATCGGCAGTTATTATTCGCTGAAATACCGCTGGCGCGCCGCAGAAGCGACTTTCAATGAAAGTTTCGGCACCCAGCTGCATTTTGATAAAAACGGGGTGCATCCCGACCGCGAAGTACAAATGAGCCGCCGTCAGGAGTTTCCCTACAACGGTCTGTTGATTTACGTTTCTCCCGCCGGACCGGAAAAAGAGTATCCGGATATCACGCTTTTTGACCGCAACTTTATTCTGCTGTGGCATCCGGCGTGTTTTGCTTTCACCATGCGCGAGGGAAATGCGTGGATTTTCTGCAAATATAATGCCGACGGCAAATCGGAACTGGTGGTGACTCCGCTCTCATTTGCTGAAATGAAAGAGCGTCTGTTTGCCGCGGCGAATCTGCCGCCGTCGGATAAGTGGAAGTGGGAAAATGAGGTGCTTTCTTCACGTCAGCTGTTCAAAGATTTCCGCTTGGGGTATTCCAATGCGAAAGCGTTTGAATATTTTGTGCGCGAGATTTTTCTGGTGCTGCTGGCAACGGTGGTGTTTGCGGCATTTTTCCGGCTTTGCAGTCACCGCAGATATCCGCAGCTGACCTTTGCTGTGGTGTGGAAAGTCGCAGTGTATGCGGCATTTCCGGTGCTGCTGGTCGTGAGTATGTTTCCGGCACTGCTGCTGCCGGGGATGGGGTATTTCAACGAATTGTTTGTCGCCGGGTGGGCGGTGTATCTCTTTCTGGTGTTGCGCTCACTGATAATTTATCCGGATGAAACGGAAGAAAAAAAAGGGGAAAATGAAAATGAATGAGAACGAATCTTTTTTCCGGGTCCCTGTCTGGTATCCGGTGCTGGCTCCTTACACCTGGGATACCAAATTTGTAAAACTGCCGCCGGAAGCATTGCAGATGTTCGCCGCCGGTTACAACGGTGCGGATGATGACCGCCTTTTCTCGCCGACGGCAAAAAAAATCATGCAGATGCTCGATGAGGTGCTTTCTGATATTCCCGGAAACGCGTTTGTATTCATGGACAGTTGCGCGCCGACGGATACGGAACGTTTTGCCAACAAAGGCGGTGCGGTCTATTCTGCCCGCAGTGCGCTGAAAAATCTGCTGGAAAGTGCCAAAGTGTCGGTCGCCGCACAGTGTCAGGATATTGAATACATTTGCGTCAGACCGTTCCGCAACATCACCCGGGCGCGGGAATTCCGGCTGTTTATTTATGAAGGCAGATTGTCGGCAATGAGTCAATACAATCTTGTCCGTCACTACCGCCGTCTGGAAGGGGTGAAAGATGAATATTGGCGTATGGCGGAAAAATTCATCAGCGATATTGCCTGGAGTCTGCCGGTGAAAACGCTCGTGATGGATATTTACATCACCTCCGATAAAAAAATCCTGATCGTTGACCTGAATCCGTGGGGCGGAGATACTGACCCGTTGATGCTGAAAACCTGGGAGCGGGACTGGAGCGTTCCGGCAGGGATTCAGCTGATGGCTCCGCCGACGGCACTTTCCGGAGATGTGAAAGTTTCTTTCTGATTGCGCTTCACCAGCAGGGCAGGGTGCGGGCAAAAGCATTGAGTTTTGCCCGGCGGAGAGCGTAATCCGGCATGATTGCGGCAACTTCTGCCCAGAAGCGGGGCGAATGATTCATTTCTTTGAGATGACACAGCTCATGGACAGTGACATAATCAACGGCTTCTTCCGGACACTGGATGAGTTTCCAGCTGAACGAAACAGTTTTTTTGCTTGAGCATGAACCCCAGCGGGTCGCGGCGGAATTGATATTGAGCTTCCCCGGTTCGACCCGGCACAGCGGGGCGAAATGTGCCACTTTGCGTACCATAATTATTCCGGCAAGTTCCTTGTAAAGAGAAATAAGTGCGGTGCGTTTTTCTGCTTCACTGCCGTTCGGAATCATAAATGCGCGGTCAAAAAGGCGCAGGCGTCCGGTCAGATGCAGCGGATAGTTTCTGCCCAGCAGGTGAAATTCAGTCCCTTCGGAAAGCTCCGGCTGTTGCCGTCGGCAATATGCGGCGCGGATTTTTGCCACAGCGGCACTTTCCCGCTCCACAAGCTGCCGCAGGAAACTTTCCGGAACACCCGGCGGCGCGAGGACTTCAAGAGTTCCATCCGCACCCGCTCTGAAAGCCACCCGCTTGCGCCGGGCGGAGCGGATTATCCGGAATCCACTGCTTGCCGGCATGGACTATTTCCCGGCAAGAAATTTTTCCGCATCAAGTGCCGCTTTTACCCCTGAACCGGCAGCAACGACAGCCTGCCGGTAGCGCGGGTCGGCGCAGTCACCGGCGGCGAATACGCCCGGTATATTGGTGTGGGTCGTGTTATCTTTTACCACGATGTAACCTTGGGCATCGACCGCAATACCGGCATTTTTGAAAACATCGCTGCACGGGGTGTGGCCCAGAGCCGCAAAGACCGCACTGCATTCAAGAGTGGATATTTCACCGGTGACTGTGTTTTCCAGTTTCACTCCGGAAACTTTGTTTTCTCCGGTGATTTCAATAATGCGGGTGTTGAGGTGAAAGATTATTTTCGGGTTGTTCAACGCGCGGTCAGCCATGATTTTGGATGCCCGCAGCTGGTCGCGCCGGTGAATGAGGTGGACTTCAGAGGCGAAACGGGTGAGAAAAGTTGCTTCTTCCATTGCTGAATCCCCGCCGCCGGCAACGACGACCGGTACATTTTTGAAAAACGCTCCGTCACAGGTGGCACATGCGGATACTCCGCACCCCCGCAGACGTTCTTCGCCGGGAACACCGAGATAGCGCGGTACGGCCCCGGAAGCGATTATCAGCACCTGTGTTTCAATCACACTGCCGTCAGAGAGAGTCAGTTTATGGGGTGCACCGGAGTGAAAATCAGCCTGGGCAATGGTTTCATACTCTATTCTGGCACCGAATTTTTCCGCCTGGGTCTGCATATTGGTCACAAGGTCGAATCCGGTGACTCCATCCGGAAATCCGGGGAAGTTTTCCACCTCTCCGGTCTGGGTGAGCAATCCCCCCGGAGCTTCTCCGGCAAGTACGAGCGGCGACAGGCCGGCACGCGCGGCATAGATGGCGGCGGCACATCCGGCAGGACCGTTGCCGGCAATGACGATTTTTTCCATAAGTATATTCTCCTGATATATGTTGTATACATAAAGTAAAGTACATCGTCTGAACCGTTTTTTCTACTGTATACTCAAAGAAATATGATTTTTTTTTCACTTTGCGTAAATCGGATTTGACTTTGCCGGTAATGGGGATTATATTGACACATTGTCAATCAGATTTACAAACCGTGTTTTTTTTTATGCGATTTACACACATTTCCGGAAAAAGAAGAGTATTTGCCAGATTGCGCAGTGCCGGAACGATTTCGCGGGCGGAACTGGCGCGTGAGTGTTCGCTCACCCGTCCGGCTGTTTCTGCGATAGTTGACGAATTGATTTCCGACGGTCTGGTGCGGGAACTCGGTCCCGGCAGGTC
Source organism: Victivallaceae bacterium (assembly GCA_045586645.1). Classification (GTDB taxonomy): domain Bacteria; phylum Verrucomicrobiota; class Lentisphaeria; order Victivallales; family Victivallaceae; genus UBA1784. The sequence continues at coordinate 5,227 of JAZNAR010000090.1, read as the reverse complement.
CACCGGCGGGAAGCCGCCCATCATGCTGGAATTCATTCCTTCGGCGCGGTGTGCCATCGGGATAAATCTCGGCGGTGACGGACGCATCGAGGGGGTGGTGTGTGATTTGTCCTGCGGCATATTGTATGCTGAATCAATAGCGTATGAGAACGATTTTGAAAATATAATCGACGTGAGCTGCCAGCTGATAACTCTGTTGAAACGTCAGGTCGTGCCGGAAAATCTTGCCGGTGTCGGGGTGGCAGTTTCCGGCGTGGTCGATGAGAATGGCGCAGTGATGTGTTCGCCGTTGGATATAGTGAACCGTCCGCTGATGGAAAAACTGCAGGAGTTTGCCGGAGTGCCGGTGGTACTGGCGCGCCGTCCCAATGCGGCAGCACTGGCGGAAGCCCTTTTCGGAGCTGCCAGCGGGGCGGAACGTCTGATGTATCTGACCAGCGGCGTCGGCGTCGGAGCGGGGTTTGTGATTTCCGGAGAGATATATTCCGGCAGCAACGGTTGTGCCGGTGAAGTCGGTTCTCTGCATCTGCCTGACGGCAGGATTCTGGAAGAAGCGGCGCGTCCGCGGGCAATGCTGGCTGATTATGCGGCAAAAAGCGGGGAAAATGTTGATTTTGAAACATTTCTTGACCGTTATTTTTCCGGGAACCCCCATGCCGCAGAATTGGTGCTGGCCAATGCCGGGCTCCTGGCGTATGCGGCAAGCACTGCGGCAAATCTTTTTGACCCGGATGCGGTCGTACTGGGGGGCGACGCTCTGGAGTTCGGTGATGAGTATTTTGAAGCTTTCAAACAGGCGTTTGCCGCCGGTTCGGTTGCTTCAGATTCAGGTAAAGGTCCCAAAATATTGCGTTCAACTTTCGGCAGACGCGGTGTCGCCGTCGGCGGGGCGCAGATGATTTTGGATTCTTTAGTCGGTTGAGTCCATTAATTTTCAGAAAGGAGAATGAAAAATGGATGTAAAAATTTCACAGGATAAATTTGCCCTCGGCAAAGCCGCTGCGGCTCTCGGTGCTGCCAAAATCCGTGCCGCCATCGAGAAAAAAGGTTATGCCAACGTGATTCTGGCAACCGGTGCCAGCCAGTTTGAAATGCTGGCGGCGTTGCTGGAAGAGAAAAACATCGACTGGAGCGTGGTGAAACTTTTCCACCTCGACGAATATGTCGGTCTGCCGATCACCCATCCGGCGAGCTTCCGTCTTTATCTCTGGCAGCGTTTCATCTGCAAACTGCCGGTGCCGCCGGCTGCGTTTTATCCGGTCAACGGTTCTGCCGATGATATTCAGTCCGTGCTGGCTGAACTGGAAAAAACCATCACCGAAAACCCGATCGACGTCGCATTCGTCGGTATCGGCGAAAACGGTCACCTCGCTTTCAACGATCCCCCGGCTGACTTCGATACCGAACGCTCCTATCTGGTCATCGACCTGGATGAACGCTGCCGCAAACAGCAGCTCGGCGAAGGCTGGTTCCCGACCTTTGATGATGTGCCGAAACAGGCTATCAGCATGAGCGTCAAACAGTGCATGAAAGCCGCCTGCATCATCAATAGCGTGCCGGATCTGCGTAAAGCTGAAGCGGTCAAAAACGCTCTCGAAGGCCCGGTCACCAATATGTGCGCCGCGAGCATTCTGCAGCAGCATCCTGACTGCACCACGTTCCTGGATAAAGATTCCGCTTCTCTGCTCACCAAACAGTATTGAGCATAAGCGTTGTATCTTTGCTGATACAGTAACGGAAATTCCCGGATGGATTTATTTTCTGTCCGGGATTTTTTGTCTTGACATATTCTGCGTTTGTGCTATATTAACCGGAAACAATAAAATTCAGTCGGGGAAGCGTCAATGGAAACTTTTTTTACTTTTGTCCGTCACGGCGAAACAGATGCCAATATTTCCGGACTTCTGCAAGGTCAGATAGATTGTCCGCTCAATGCCAATGGTCTGGCGCAGGCTGATGCGGCGGCAGAATTTCTGGCGGATAGAGAGTTTGATTTTATTTATGCCAGCAATCTTGCCCGTGCGGCAGTTACTGCACAGAAAATCGCCGGTCGCGGGCATGAAAACATCCCGTTGACATTGACACATGAGTTGCGGGAAATGGATTGCGGCGACTTTGACGGCAAAACCTGGGTCGAATTGAGAGCTGCACATCAGGACAAAGTGAATATTTTTTACCGCGAAAGTGCCGGCGGAGCTTTCCCCGGCGGAGAATCCAAAGCCGGTTTCCAAGCCCGCATTGACGCATTTCTGGAAAAAATGGTCGCTCTCCACCCGGGCAAGCGCATATTGCTGGTAGCTCATGGCGGCGTTTTGCAGAGAATATTCCGCCGGGTCGCCGGAGTGGGCGGGGCCAACACCCTTTTGCCGCTGGCGGGAAATGCTTCAGTGAGCGAATTCCTTTACAGCAGCAATCAGCAGGCGTGGCAGTTGACGCTGTGGAATTACCGTGAGCATCTGAAAGATTTGCCCCAGCACCGGACGTTGTCGCTTTGAGCGGTAAAAACGTTTTCTGCGGTCAGAAAATTTCCCGTCAAAGCTGAAACACTGTCAATGCCGGAGTGCCGGGGATGACAGCGCACGGAGTGTAATTTGATTTCTGCAGTGATTGCAGCTGGTACTGAAATCTGTCAAGCAGATATATCGCAGCGTTTTCGCCGGGAAAAACTTTTCTGAATTCTGCCAGCGTAAAATCCAGCAGTTTTTTCAATTCTCCGGCGTTATCCGGATGAATGGCAAAATTTACACAGTTGCAACCGAAAACTTTCACTGCATACGCCCAGCCGGCAATTGTACCGTTGCCGTTTTCTGCCACGCAGACGACGCCGTTGCCGTTTTTATACTCCTGATATGCGGTACGGTAATCGGTGATGAAACTGTCAGCTCCGCCGCGTCCATGCGGTACATTGCAGAGCGCGGAACAGTAGGAGAGAAATTTATCACACGGGAATTGGTCTCCGGCGGTGCCGCGGCGGATATTTTGCAGCGGTGACGCATCGAAAGATTTTTTTTCCACTTCGGCAAAATGCGTGCCGGAGCGGGGATTTATCAGACACATCGGTCCGGTATCGCCGCCGTATATCATGTGAAAACCTCCGGCGCGGTAAGCTGCGGCGGCATGGGGGCTGCCGGTACTGCAGCAGAGCAGCACTGCACCGGAGGCGTAGAAATCTTTTACGCACGGTTCCAGTAATTTCCCCATCAATCCGAGCTTGCGGAATGCCGGTTCGGTATAAACATTGCCGAAGTTGCCGAATCCGGTGCGCAAGTCATAGCCGAACCACATTCTGGCGGCAAAAACTCTGTCGATTTCAGCGAAATAAAAGTGGTCGACAGCACCTTCACCGTCAAATGCGGCGCGGTAGTAAAGACGCCAGTAATTCTGGTCGTTGACAAATTTCCGGTAATAATCAAATCCCAGTGACGCTATGACGTAGCGGACGATTTTTTCATCGACCGGTTTATCTGACGGGGTTATCAGGCGGTAAATTTTACATTCCCTGCCATCGGCAAGGAGATATTTTTCCAGCAATTCCATAATGCAAGACCTTATTTGAATACCAGCGGATTGCTCCATGCTGATTTACCGTTGGCATCGGTTATTTTGCAACGCACGACACCGGGAAATTCCGGCGGCAATTCGATCCGCATCGAAGTTACGGTTTTTCTGTCGCCGGGGAAGGGCCAATCGGGAACAGTTGCCATTCTGCCCGCTGAAAACTTACTTATCAGTACCGCTTCGACGGCTTCAGAAAATTCGGCTTCAAAAACATTACCTTTCATTTCCAGCCGGGTGAATTCCGGTCCCTGTGTGCTGTAAAAATTGCCGTTTTTAAGCGCGTTGAGCAAAGACTCCGGCGAATTGTCCGGCGCGGCGATCATTGTCCAGCCGCCGAAAAGGTCTCCGGGATGATGGATGTCGTCCACCGCGATCGCCGGCGAATTGTCACCGGAATTCATCATATCCTGCCAGCACTGGTCGTTGCTGCCCTTGCCGATACGCCTGGCACTGGTGTTGTAAATTTCGATTCCGTCATATCCATGCAGAGTCATCAGGTCTGCCGCTGAAAAACCGCTCCAGTGGGGGTGAGCCAGAAAGAGTGCTCCACCGGCGGATTTGACGGCATCAACTGCTTCCTGACCGCAGGAAGCATCGGCACAGGGGAAGTTTTCCGGAATGCCCAATGCGAGCAGATGCCACCGCTGACCGTGCGGCCCCATCGGGTGCAATTCAGCTCCGGAGAGCAGCGTCATGTTTTTGCCGTCGTATGCCGATACCGGATTGGTTTTGCGGTGGTCAGTGAATGCCAGCACATCATATCCGGCGTTGGCATACATATAGATGAGCTGTTCCGGAGAAAATGTACCGTCGGAATTGGTGGAGTGAGTGTGCAGAGCCGCTTTGAATACCGGCAATTCACTGCCGTAAAAATTTATTTTCCGGGTATTCATTTTTTACGCCAGCTTGGTGAATTTGAGAGTTTTGTTTCCGTACTCAAACTTGTAACCGCTGTCACCGAGAACGCCATCGGTAATACCGGTGATTTCGGTGCCGTTGATAGCGAATTTGACGTTGGCAATATCGTCAAGCGTTACTCCGGTCATAACTGTCCACTCGCTTTCGCCGTCAAAAACTTTATCTTCTCCGAGGTCAAAGTTAATGGCGAGTACTCCGTCATAACTGAAACTGTCAGTGATGTTGAGGGTTTTGCCTTCGGCGATGGTGAGTATGTCCACGCTGTCAAGCATTTCGACATTGAGGATGGAGTTGACCACAAGTTCGGTACGGTCCGTGTTTTCAAGCCGGACACCGTAACCGTTTTTGCCGCTGATGCGCGAAATCGTGCTGTCGGCTTCGCTGTTGATGGTGACGACCACCGCGCCGGTAACAACACTCTTGTTGTATCTGCCGCCCATGAATATCTCATCGACGTCGCCGCCGTTGACGGTGATGGTGACATTCTGAATAGTTTCATCGACCTTGCCGAAAACTTCGGTGTTGCCGACTTTGGCGTTGCCGCCACCGGCATAGACGATTCCGACTTCCGCGCCGGAGTTAATGGCAATGCTTACCGTGCCGACATCGCTTTTGCCGCCGGTCTGTGCCCAGCCCCCGCCGAGGATGCGGTCAACTTTGGCGTTGGCAACCGAAATCGAAACGTTCCCGACATACGCTTTGCCGCCCTTACAGGCGAATACGCCGCCGTAAACCGCGCCTTTGATTTCCA
>JAZNAR010000089.1:0-41077 GCA_045586645.1 Victivallaceae bacterium | reverse complement strand
AAAAATCCGGGAGAATTCCGTCACAGCCAGAACTGGATAGGGGGAACCCGTCCGGGGAATGCGTTTTTTGTGCCCCCACCGCCGGAAGAAGCGGCGAGATGCATGGGCGAACTGGAAAAGTTTCTGCACGATGAAAACACTCCGCTTCTCGTTAAAGCGGCATTGAGCCATGTTCAGGTTGAAACCATTCATCCGTTCCTTGACGGCAACGGCAGAGTCGGGCGTTTGCTGATTACTCTGCTGTTGTGCAATGGCGGTATGCTGAAACAGCCGTTATTGTACTTGAGCTACTATTTCAAGAGTCATCGTCAATACTACTACGACTTGCTGAATGGCATCCGTGAAAACGGAGACTGGGAACGCTGGCTGGATTTCTTTTTGGAAGCAATCATCGAAACAGCCAAAGAGAGCAATGAAATCATTTTGAATCTGCACAATCAAATCGAAAGTGACAGAGCAAAAATTGCGACTCTTGGCAGAGCATCGACTTCAGCATTGGCGGTACATCAGGCCATGCTCCGTCACCCGATAGCAGACATCGCCAAGCTGAAAGAGTTGACAGGACTCACCAACGCCACCATCGGCAAGATGCTGAACTATTTACTGGAGTTCAACATCATCGAAGAAACAACCGGTAACAAACGTAACAGGCTGTTTTGTTATAGTCGTTATATAAAATTTCTATTTGATGATAAATAATGAATAGTTTAATTCAGAAAAGTTAGACAATTATACAACAGCACAGGTTAAAGATTTTTTAGGTTGTCCGTTGCGGCGTACTGCGTTTATTTGCCTTGAGTACCGCCTGTGCTTTCTGCCACAATTCCGGAGAAATTATCCCTTCGTGTTCGGCATCATAGATTTTACCCTGATAGCGGAGTTTCCCTATATAAATAGGATTAATAAGCATATCGCGCAGAACCGGAAGTTTTATAGGATTGCCACCGTGGTTCAGCCGTAAACTGGTGGCTTATAATGTACCAGAATGTTACTACCGTCACGACCTGCGCCTGCCGATGCTGCGGACATCTGACCTCTGAAAAGCACACCTTCCGCGAGAAACTCGATTAAGGGTATACTCCGCAAGAGAAATGGTTCGGGCACATAACAAAGAAGTCCGCACCGCCGCTGAAGCCAGAGGAATGAGCAGAAAAGATGATTTTTTCAGATTTTTTCAGCAAATTCGCTTGCAAAAAGTGCAAAGCATGATATATTATATGTCATGTCGTAAGTAAACGGCACCCCTTTCGGGCGTATAGCTCAGTTGGTTAGAGCGCCACGTTGACATCGTGGAGGTCGTAGATTCGAGTTCTACTACGCCCACCAAATTATCCACCTCGTAATGAAATACTTACGAGGTTTTTTCTTCCCCTTGTTTTCAGCTCAAAACTGCACTTTTAGGACCCGAATTACGCCAATTGTTGGACTATATCGCCAATAACGATGTACGGGCAATTATCGAATTGAGGCGGAATTTAGTCAGTTGAGGTCACTCAAAATAACTGGCAATGTCAGCACCGATTCAGAGGTGAGTTTGCTCAAAGAGGAGATACCGCAATTTTGCAGACGGTCATTGACTTTTTCGACAAATTCCCTCTGTAATTCTCCAACGGCAGTCCGTTCCGAAACCTCGGCAAGACGGGGATTGCTGATACAATGCCATACCACAGACAGCATGTCAAAGATGGTCAGCCAATCCGGAAATCTGACGGTACTTACTCCAAACAATGTGTGCATAGCAACCGTATCTTTCAGAAAATAGGTGCGTCCGCGTTTGCTTTTATCTAACGTAACTGCCACTCCGGAGGTACAGAGTTCATCCAGTACGTCACTGGCAGATTTCCAGGAAAAACCTCCTGCATCTGCCACATCTTGGATTCGACAGAATTCCTTATTCAACATTGCAAGCACCGCCTCTGCCCGGGCTGACATCCCGAATGCCCCCCGCAAACGCAGCAAAAGCGATGCGTTACCAGTGCTTGCAAATGGCATAACTTTATTGCTCTGCACATATTGATTACGCTTGAGCCCGTAACGCAACGCCGTTTCATCCGGCTTCGGGACAAACTCATTCCCGAAGAACATCGTTTCGACTCCGGAATCTTTCGGTAGTAAACTTTTGGCAAGCGGCTGCCATTTTTTCGATTTCACTGAAGCTGCGATAAAGCCGAGGGATTTCCGGTCGGCATGGTCAAAGCGTTTCAGCAAGGCTTTCAGACGGGGCAGGTTGATGCTTTCACCATTGCATTGAAGCCAGTCGATCACAAGATCATAGAGCCGCTGATCATACCTTGCGAAGTGTGCCGAAAAAATCAGCAATGCTTCCGGATCAAGCACCCAATCATCCTTGCTGTTGACTGCTCCGGCAACACCAAACTGTGTCCACTGTTTCCAGAGCAGAGTCAATATAGAATCGAGCAGCTCCTGCTTAAATTTGTTCACTGACATTTTGCCACCCCAGTTGTTTAAACATATCTTTTAAAATCATCCGGAATGCCTCCGAGGTGTCTTGTGTCATGCACCATTTTGCGGCAGCGATCAATTCTTCATCGGAAGGATTCAATGCTTTCAAATCAGAAACGTGATAACCGCCGCGATCAGCCGAAGCAAAGGTTTTGAAAAATATCTGATCGTAACGTCCGATATAGTGAACCGTCAGCTTTGCACCGACAACGACCGTGGTCAAACGTTCCTGAAAACCCGGTGGCAATCCCATTTGAAATTGCGAAGCCGGACCATTATTCAGCCAATCCACAGGCAAATTCAATACTTTGCCAACCCGATCAGCCGCCTCAATCAAATATTCCGGCAAAGGTTCGGAGTCAACCAGGACTTCAGCTTTCATTAAAGCCACGATATCCACATCCTGAGTGGTGCGCGGAACCAAACCGGTAGCAATCAACGCCGAACCACCGCAAACGACGAGCTCCGTTGCCGGTGCATTGATTAACATCAACTGCTCATTCAGCAACTGCAATGCTTCATTCAATTTTGATACATCTATTGGCTTCATGGCAAAAACTCCTATTCAATATTAGTTTTTCTTAATATAGCACTATAAAATCAAATATCAAGTCCGAAATTGATTTTCTCTGAAACAGTGCTATATTTATCCTGTGATAACAGGAGTCAAGAATCTTGTAAATCTAACATTGAATATTAGATTTGCAAGGATTTTAATGTGCCGCGCGCGCACATTGGGCAACAGTTTGCGCGGTGCGGCAACGGCACACAACGGCTCTTTTGCGGCACACTTTTGCGGCACACTGTGTCACTTTGGCACACTTTTATGACAAAAACTCCTTCTTCCTCCCTGAAAAATGTTTTGGCACGCCGATTGCTTCTACGATGGTGCAGTCAAAACAACAAACTTTCAAAACAAAAAGGAGAAACTGTTATGAGCAAGATCATCGGTATCGACCTCGGAACTACCAACAGCTGTATGGCAGTCATGGATAACGGAGAATACAAAATCATTCCGAATGCGGAAGGAAACCGTACCACTCCGAGTATTGTCGCATTCACCAAGTCCGGCGAACGTCTGGTCGGTCAGACCGCAAAACGTCAGGCGGTGACCAACCCCAAAAACACGGTCTTTTCCATCAAACGTCTGATGGGACGCAAATTTGCTGAAGTCGGCAGAGAGCGCGAACTTGTCCCCTATGAGATCGCAGAAGCCCCCAACGGCGATGCCCATGTCAAAATCGGTGACAAACTCTATTCCCCGCCGGAAATTTCCGCTATGATTTTGCAGAAGCTCAAAGCTGATGCCGAAGCCTATCTCGGCGAAAAAATCACCCAGGCGGTCACCACCGTGCCGGCGTACTTCAACGACAGTCAGCGTCAGGCGACCAAAGATGCCGGCAAAATCGCCGGTCTGGAAGTCCTGCGTATCATCAACGAACCCACCGCTGCGGCTCTCGCTTACGGTCTGGATAAAAAAAGCGATGAAACCATTGCCGTCTACGACCTCGGCGGCGGTACGTTTGATATTTCCACTCTGGAAATCGGCGACGGCGTCTTTGAAGTAAAAGCCACCAACGGTGACACCCACCTCGGCGGTGATGACTTCGACCAGGTCATCATCAACTACCTCGCAGATGAATTCGTTAAAGAAAACGGCGTCGACCTCCGCAAAGACCCCCAGGCTCTGCAGCGGCTCAAAGAGGCGGCGGAAAAAGCCAAATGTGAGCTTTCAACAAGTATGTCCAGCGACATCAATTTGCCGTTCATCACCATGAACCAGTCCGGTCCGGTGCACATGAATATCTCTCTGACCCGCGCCCAGCTGGAGCGTCTCTGCGACCCGCTGCTGGAACGCACCCGCAAACCCTGCGAAAACTGTATGCGCGATGCGGAAGTTTCCGCTGACAAGATCAAAGAGGTCATCCTCGTCGGCGGCATGACCCGTATGCCCAAAGTGCAGGAAACCGCCAAGGCGATTTTCAACAAAGAACCGCACAAAGGCGTCAACCCCGATGAAGTCGTCGCCGCCGGTGCCGCCATCCAGGGCGGTGTGCTGGGCGGTGAAGTCAACGACGTGCTGCTGCTCGACGTGACTCCGCTTTCTCTGGGTATCGAAACCATGGGCGGTGTGATGACCCGTCTTATCGAACGCAACACCACGATCCCGACCAAAAAGAGCGAGATTTTCAGTACCGCCGCCGACAATCAGCCGGCAGTGGATGTGCGCGTGCTGCAGGGTGAACGCGAATTCGCCCGTGACAATAAATCTCTGGGATTGTTCAAACTTGACGGTATCGCTCCCGCTCCACGCGGTGTGCCGCAGATCGAAGTGACATTTGACATCGATGCCAACGGCATTCTGCACGTCACTGCCAAAGACCTCGGCACCGGCAAAGAGCAGAAAATCACAATCACCGCTTCCAGCGGTCTGTCTGAAGCTGAAATCGAACGCATGGTCAACGAAGCCAAAGCGCACGAAGCCGATGACAAAGCTGCGAAAGAAAAAGTCGAAGTCCACAATCACGCTGACTCCATGATTTATCAGCTGGAAAAACAGCTCAAAGAACACGGTGACAAAGTTCCCGCTGAAACCAAATCCGCGCTGGAAGCCAAAATCGCCGACCTCAAAAAAGAGCTGGAAGCCGACAATACCGAAGCTCTCAAAGCCGGTATGAAAGAGCTGGAAGAACTGGCGATGAAACTCGGTGAAGCCGTCTACGCCCAGCAGCAATCACAGGGTGCTGCCGCCGGCGCACAGGGAGCACCGCAGCAGGAAAAGAAAAATGATGACGGCGTGGTCGACGCTGAAGTCGTTGAATAAAAAACAGTCGTAATCTCCCGGCGCGGCGTTGCGCCGGGAAACCATTTGATCCAGGGTGTGGCACACTGAAAACAAAGTGCTGAAAATAAAAAAACAGGAGAAAAAAGAAAATGGCAAACATCAAACCGCTTGGTGACCGGGTTCTGCTCGAACTCAAAGAGGCAACCGAGGAAATGAATGGCGGCATCCTCATCCCCGATACCGCTAAAGAGAAACCCCAGGAATATGTCGTGGTCGCTCTCGGCACCGGCAAAAATGATGACAAGGGCAACAAGATCCCCTTCGACGTCAAAGTCGGTGATATCGTGTTGACCAGCCGTTACGGCGGCACGGAAGTGAAAGTTTCCGGCAAAGAGTACAAAGTTGTCAATCAGGAAGACATTCTCGCCATCGTCGGCTGAAGAATCATTCTGTGAAATTATTGAAATCAATGGAGAATTTTTATCATGGCTAAACAGCTTGTTTTTTCCGATGAAGCCCGTCGCGGCATTCTTGAAGGCGTGACTCTGCTCGCCAAAGCCGTCAAAACCACCCTCGGTCCGAAAGGCCGCAACGTCGTTATCGACAAAAAATTCGGTGCTCCCGCCATCACCAAAGACGGCGTGACCGTTGCCAAAGAAATCGAATTGTCCTGCCCCTATGCCAATATGGGCGCGCAGATGGTCAAAGAGGTCGCTTCCAAGACCAACGACATCGCCGGTGACGGTACCACCACCGCTACCGTGCTTGCCGAAGCCATCTACCGTGAAGGTCTGAAAAACGTCACCGCCGGCAGCAATCCGATGGAACTGAAACGCGGCGTGGACAAAGCCGTTGCCGCTGTCGTGGCTGAACTTGCCAAACAGAGCGTCGGCGTCAGCGACAAAGTCGCCCAGGTCGCCACCATTTCCGCCAACGGCGACACCACCATCGGCAACATCATCGCCGAAGCAATGGCAAAAGTCGGTCAGGAAGGCACCATCACTGTTGAAGAAGCCAAAACTCTGGAAACCACTCTCGATGTGGTCGAAGGTATGCAGTTCGACAAAGGCTACCTCTCCCCCTACTTCGCCACCAACACCGAATCCATGGAAGCTGCTCTGGAAGATGCCTACATCCTCATCCATGAGAAAAAAATCAGCAACCTCAACGATATGCTGCCGCTGCTCCAGGCTGTCGCCAAAGAGGGCAAACAGCTGCTCATTATCGCTGAAGATGTTGAAGGCGAAGCTCTTGCCACTCTGGTCATCAACAGTATGCGCGGTATTCTGAAAGTCTGTGCGGTCAAAGCTCCGGGCTTCGGCGACCGCCGCAAAGCCATGCTGCAGGATATTGCCATTCTGACCGGTGCGACCTGCATTTCCGAAGACCTCGGTCTGAAACTCGAAAATGTCACCACCGCCCAGCTCGGCAAAGCCAAACGCATCACCGTCACCAAAGAAAACACCACCATCGTTGAAGGTTACGGTGCCAAAGATGCCATCATGGGACGTATCGCCCAGATCCGTCGTGAAATCGAGGAAACCACCAGCGATTACGACCGTGAAAAACTTCAGGAACGTCTGGCGAAACTCGCCGGCGGTGTTGCCGTCATCAATGTCGGTGCCGCCACTGAAGTTGAGATGAAAGAGAAAAAAGACCGTGTCGATGACGCTCTCCACGCCACCCGTGCCGCTGTGGAAGAAGGCATCGTCGCCGGCGGCGGTGTCGCTCTCGTCCGCGCCGCAGCTGTGATTGCCAAACTTGATCTTGCCGGTGATGAAGCTGTCGGTGCCGCCATCGTTGCCCGCGCCGCAGAAGAACCGCTGCGTCAGCTCGCCATCAACGGCGGATTTGAAGGCGGCGTCATCGTTGAACGCGTCAAAACCGCTGAAGGCAACACCGGTTTCAACGTTGCCACCGGTGAGTTTGTCGACATGATCAAAGAGGGCATCCTCGATCCTGCCAAAGTCACCCGCTCTGCGCTGCAGAACGCCGCATCCGTGGCGGGTCTGCTGCTGACCACCGAATGCCTCATCACTGATGTGAAAGAGGAAAAAGACGCCGCTGCCATGCCCCAGCCGGGAATGGGCGGAATGGGCGGAATGATGTAATTCCCGCTTCGGCATAAAAAAGCCGAAGGCTGCTGCAAAAACCTGAAAAGGCGTGCAGCAGCCTTTTTTTTTCATTCATTGCTGAAACAGAACGTTTTACAAGGAGCTTTCTTTCCGGGCTTCAGGCGTGGTGTTACGTTCATAAAAAATGCCGTCGTGAAAGCCCTGTATCGACCGGTCGAGCTCCGCCATTGCCAGCCGCTGCTGTGCCCAGATGCAGTAGCGCGGTTCGATTTCAGCGGCGATAAAGTGCCGGTCAAGTTTTTTCGCGGTCACAGCGGTCGTACCGGAACCGGAAAAGGGATCAAAGACCACACTGCCCGGAGATGAGCTTGCCAGAATGAGTTTGGCGATAAGTTTTTCCGGCTTCTGTGTCGGATGGGCGGTGTTTTCCGGCATCGACCAGAAAGGAATGGTTATATCATCCCAGAAATTGCCCGGACAGCTGTCGCGGTAGTTGCCTGTGGAAGTTGCCTGCCAATCTTTGGGTTTGCCCTCCTGCCGATAGGTGGCAATGACTTTGCGGCGCACTTTCACCGCGTCAAGGTAGAATTCATACTCACTGCCGACGGTGGCAAAGAAAATATCTTCGCAGGAATTTTTCCAGTTATTCTTTGCGCCTCTGCCTTTTTCCCGCTGCCAGGTGATGCGGTTGCGGAGAATGAAAAACTCTTCCAGCACGCCGCCGATAAGCAAAGAAGTGCGCCAGTCACAGCAGACGTAAACCGAGGCATTCTCTTTTAACAGCGGATATACGGCATTGAGCCACTTGCGGGTGTATTCGCAGTAATCCTGTGCCGGACGGCTTTTGAATACTGTGCCGTCAAAGGATTTGGTCAGATTGTACGGCGGGTCGGCGATCAGCAAATCTACAGATTTTTCCGGCAAAAGCGGAGCCGTTTGCAGGATATCCCCGCAGATGATACGGTCGCGCACGGCATCAACAGAGAGCTTCTCCCCGGTCGGGAAAAGACATTTATCCAGATGCTTTCCCCCCGCTTCACAGGTGGTGTCAATGGTACGGTTGCGCGAACTTTTCATAATGCCTTTCACTTCAGATATGCCGGATAAATCACCTTGCTCCAAAACAGTAAAAAAACGTGAAACGTCAGCAACTTTCCGAAACCATTTGCTGGGAGAATCGGATTTTTTTCAAGTTCACCTGCCGCGCTGCATTTCAGAGATACGTTTTTCCAGAGCCGCCAGAGCCTGTGCCGGATCATCCAATCCCGCGACTGATTGTTCAAGCGGGCAGAGTCCATTCATTCTGCGATTGAGTATCCGGGGGACGATTTTTGTTCCGGAAACGGCAATATTATGTTTTTTCAACAATTCAATGGCATCTTCACTGATAAGTTCACCGTGAGCCTGACGGGATTTTCCGGCAATAATGACAAATGCGGCGGCTCTGCCGATGACTTTATCCACTATCACAGCGTCGTGCAGCACTGCCGGATCAGCTTTGTAGATATTCAGCAGCGGACTCAATCCCCGCCCCTTTTCTCTGGCAGTTATCCTGCCGTGCCGGAAAACGATGCAGTCAGCTTTGCCTTCCCGGATCATTTCCGAACATCTTCCGACAGTTGCCGGAGCTTCAAGTTTGACACACCCGGCAAGCACTGCCGCACACACTGCAAAAAGGATATTTTTCACCATCGGCATCACCTTTACTCAAAAAAGTTCAGTATTGTTTTTCACCGCTTCCGACAAACCGAGCTTTTTCCACGCTTTGGGTGTTGCCACGCGTCCCCGGCTGGTACGGACGATGTAGCCGTGCTGAATGAGAAACGGTTCGTAGACATCTTCCAGAGAATCCTCATCCTCTCCGGTGGAAACCGCAATATTTTTCAGCCCCACCGGACCGCCGCGGAAGTTGTTTATTATCACTTCCAGTATCCGCAAGTCCATCTCATCCAGACCGTCGCTGTCGATTTGCAGCATTTCCAGCGCATCGGCGGCGACCTGACCGGTGATGACTCCGTCAGCTTTTATCTGGGCGTAATCCCGCGCCCGGCGGAGCAGATTGTTGGCAATACGCGGAGTGCCGCGGCAGCGGGAAGCGATTTCACCCGCCCCGTCGCAATCTATTTCCACATTGAGGATATCAGCAGAACGGGTGATGATCTTTTCCAGACTCTCCCGGTCATAATAATCCAGACGCATATTCAACCCGAAACGGGCGCGCAGCGGGGCGGAAATCATGCCGAGACGGGTCGTCGCACCGATGAGAGTGAATCGCGGCACATTGAGCCGCACACTGCGCGCACCTGCACCCTGCTCCAGCATGATGTCGATAAAGAAGTCTTCCATCGCACTGTAAAGGTACTCTTCCACAGTGGCACTCAAGCGGTGTATCTCGTCGATAAAAAGAACATCGCCCGGTTCGAGCGAAGTGAGCAATCCTGCCAAATCGCCGGGTTTTTCGATCGCCGGACCGCTGGAACTTTTGAGCTTCGTGCCGCGCTCGTTGGCGATAATGTAGGCAAGAGTGGTTTTGCCCAGTCCCGGCGGTCCGCAGAGCAGGATGTGGTCAAGAGCCTCATCGCGCTCTCTGGCGGCACGAACAAAAAGCTCCAGCTGCTCTTTCACCCGGTGCTGACCGGGAAATTCCGCAAAAGACGGCGGACGCAAAGTCGACTCTTTTGCCGCATCGCGCCGGTTCAAAGTTGATGTGATAAAACGTTCTGACATAAATTTAGCCCGAAATAATTGTAAAAAAACTTGTTTTTCTGCATATAAAGTGTTACTTTAATAAAGATAACGCATTTTATGGCAAATTACCAGCTGCAAACGCGGAAAAAGGCGGACTTTTTTGCAAAGTTCCCGATTCTGCCGGAACAGCGCAAACAAAACTTGTGAAGGAGATTTCGTTATGTTCGACAGCAAAATGGCGAAAAAGACCGCAGATACCATCCGCGTACTCTCTGCGGAAGCTATTCAGAAAGCCAAGTCCGGTCACCCCGGTATGCCCATGGGATGTGCAGATTATGCCGCCGTCCTCTGGAGCAAATACCTGCGCCACAACCCCGCCGCTCCGTCATGGATCGGCCGCGACCGTTTCATTCTTTCCGCCGGTCACGGTTCCATGCTCATCTACAGCTTGCTCCACCTCTTTGAGTACGGTCTGGAAATGGAAGAGCTGAAAAACTTCCGTCAGTGGGGCAGCCTGACCCCGGGCCATCCGGAATTCGGTCACACTGCCGGTGTGGATATCACCACCGGACCGCTCGGCAGCGGTTTTGCTTCAGCTGTCGGTATGTCCATTGCCAACCGTCACTTTGCGGCGCGCACCGGTCTGGACAAAACTGATTTCTTCGCCAACAAGATTTTCATCATCTCCGGTGACGGCTGCATGATGGAAGGTGCCACCAGCGAAGCGGCTTCTCTCGCCGGTACGATGAAACTTGACGACCTGGTGGTTTTCTATGATGACAACAACATCTCCATTGAAGGCAGCACCAGTTTAGCTTTCACCGAAGATGTCGCCGCCCGTTTCGCCGCCTACAACTGGCGCGTCATCCGTCTGGAAAACGCCAACGACGTCGACCAGTGCGATGCGGCACTTGCCGAAGCAGTGAAATCCGACGGCCGTCCGACCATCATCGTCGGCAAGACCCAGATCGGTTTCGGCGCACCCAATAAACAGGGCAAAGCCGCTGCTCACGGCGAACCGCTCGGTGATGAAGAAATTGCCGCATTGCGCGCCAATCTGGGCTACACCGCCGAACCCTTTACCGTGGCGGATGATGTCAAAGCCTACTGCGCCGGATGTGTTGCTGAAAGCAAAGCCAAAGCCGCCGCATGGGAAAAATCATACAGTGAGTTCCGCGCCGCCGACCCGGCAGCAGCCAAACTCATCGACAGCTATCTCAACAAGAGCGTGCCGGAAAACATTCTGGAAGAACTCCTGAAAGCCGCTCCGGTCGACAAACCGACCGCCTCCCGCGCCAGCAGCGGTACAATTCTGCAGAAAGCCGCTGAATTGGTTCCGTCTCTTTTCGGCGGTGCCGCCGACCTTGCGCCTTCCACAAAGAGCGACATCAAAAATGAGACCGGTTTCGCTCCGGGCAACTACGCCGGACGCAACATCCACTTCGGCGTGCGCGAGCTTGCAATGGGTATGGCGGCAAACGGTATGGCTCTGAATGGGACCGCGATCCCGTACAGCTCGACCTTCTTTGTTTTCTCCGACTACATGAAACCCGCCATCCGTCTGGCGGCGATCCAGAAACTGCATCAGATATACATTTTCACCCACGACTCATTCTACGTCGGTGAAGACGGTCCCACCCACGAACCCATCGAACAGATCGCGATGCTCCGCAGTATTCCGGGCGTCACGGTCATCCGTCCGGCTGAAGCTCACGAAGTCGCCGGAGCATGGGCGGCGGCACTGCAGGCCGACGGTCCGGTGGCTCTGCTGCTGACCCGCCAGAACCTCAACCCCTATGATGCGGAAACAGCGAAAAAAGTCGATGTTGCCTGCGGCGCATTCGTGGTCGATGATGAGGAAGATTTTGATCTGGTACTGCTTGCCACCGGTTCTGAAGTCGGTCTGGCTCTGGAAGCAGCCAAACTGCTCCGCGCCGAAGAGGTCAAAGTCCGCGTGGTTTCCATGCCGTCACAGGAACTTTTCCTCCAGCAGGATTTCGACTATCAGGAAGAGGTGCTGCCGAGCTACGCCACTGTAGTTTCCATCGAAGCCGCCAGCACTTTCGGCTGGGAACGCTTCACCGGTCTGGAAGGTCTCAACATCGGCCTGGACCACTTCGGAGCTTCCGCACCCTACAAAGTGCTTGCCGAAAAATTCGGCTTCACTCCGGAAGGCGTGGTCGAACAGATAAAAGATTACTTCAGCTGTGATGAAGATGACTGCGATTGCTCTTGCGGCGATGACGACTGCTCCTGCTCTTGCGGTTGTGATTGCGAAAAGTAATCGTCTGAAAAGATAAATCGTGGGCGCAGGGGGCTTTCCGTGCGCCCTTTTTTGAACAATCAGGAAAGGATTTGTGTCATGTCCGGAATTTTCAAAGCCTATGATATACGCGGAGTATATCCCACCGACATCAATGCCGATATCGCTTACGCCATCGGCAGGGCATACATAACTTTCACCGGGGCAAAAAAAGTGGTCATCGGCAGAGATATGCGGCCGCATTCGCAGCAGATTTTTGACGGTTTGAGCCGCGGAATAACCGACCAGGGGGCAGATGTCATAGATTTGGGTTTGAGTTCGACTCCCCAGAGCTATTTTGCCAACGGCACGCTCAAAGCCGACGGCAGTGTGATGATCACCGCCAGCCACAATCCCGGCGAATGGAACGGCATGAAACTCTGCCGTGCCGGAGCAGTTCCCATCAGCGGCGCAACGGGGATCATGGATATTCAGCAGATAGTGGAAAAACGTGCCTGGGGCGAAGTGTCAGAAAAAGGCAGTGTTTCAGCATACGATATAAAAGCTGAATACGCCGCATTTCTCCGCTCCTTTGCCAAACTCGACCGCAAATTGAAAGTCGTGATCGATTATGCCAATGCGATGGGGCTTTACGAGATAGCCGGAATTACTGACCTTTTTGATATCGTGCCGCTTTATGACACGCTGGACGGCACATTTCCCAACCACGAGGCCAATCCGCTGCAGACCGACACGCTGGATGCCATCCGCGCCAAAGTCAAAGAGACCGGAGCCGATTTCGGTGCGGCATTCGACGGGGATGCCGACCGGTGCGGTTTCATCGACGACCGGGGTGAAATAATCCCGATGGACCTTTTTACCGCACTTATCGCCCAGGACATACTTTCCCGGGGACCGGCGACGATACTTTATGACCTGCGCAGCAGCAGAGCGGTGAAAGAGTGCATTGAAGCAAACGGCGGCAGAGCCATCCAGTGCCGGGTCGGTCACGCATTCATCAAAAACCAGATGCGGGAATATGATGCGGTTTTCGCCGGAGAACTTTCCGGACACTATTATTTCAAACAGAATTTCACCGCCGAATCCCAGGGACTGGCAATGATAATGCTTGCCAACCTCATCTGTGCCAAAAATGTGCCGGTGAGCGGACTTGTCGCACCGCTGCGCAAATATTTTTCCAGCGGTGAAATCAACTCCAAAGTCGCCGATGTGGTTCCGGTGCTGGAAACGTTGCGGAAAAAATACGCTGACGGTCATTTGTTTGAACTTGACGGAATTTCCTGTGAATACCCTGAATGGTGGTTCAACGTCCGGGCATCCAACACCGAACCGCTCCTGCGGTTGATAGTGGAAGCTGACACCGCAGAGCTTATGGCAGAGAAACGGGATGAGTTGTTGAAAATCATCAGAGGGTGACATGAGCGGAGAGTATCTGGATATTTTTGACGCCGCCGGCAACTGCACCGGCAGAGCATTGCGTTCAGAGTGCCACGGCAATCCGGCACTGCTGCACCGCACTTCGCACGTGGTGGTCATCCACCCGGAAACCGGAGAAATGCTGCTGCAGAAAAGAGCTGACCACAAAAAGATCCAGCCCGGCAAATGGGATACCGCTGTCGGCGGACATCTTGAGCCGGGGGAGAGCTTTGAAAAAGGAGCTTTGCGGGAGTTGCAGGAAGAGCTCGGTTACAGGGGCGAAGTCACCCTCATCCACCTCTTTGACGCGCCGATAAGAAATGAAATCGAGTCGGAAGATACCCGCGTTTTCGGGGCAAAGATATCCGGACCTTTTGAATTTCAGAAGTCGGAAATATCCGAATTGCGCTTCTGGAGCAGAGCGGAATTGGAAAATCCGGAAAACTTTGATGATTTCACCCCGAATTTGTTGACAGAATTGCAAAAATTGAAAAACATGGACGGCAGTTGGTATCCGTCCGGAAATTGAAAGGTATACTGTTATTATGAAAGCAGCAATATTGATGGGCAGCAAAAGCGATCTGGAGATCGTGCGCGGAGCATTTGATGTGTTTGATGATTTCGGCGTGGAGTTTGAAGCCCGCATCCTCTCGGCGCACCGCACCCCTGAAGAAGCCGCGGAGTTTGCCGCCAATGCCGAAGCCAACGGTGCCAAAGTAATCATCTGTGCCGCCGGTATGGCAGCCCACCTCGGCGGTGTGGTCGCGGCACACACCACACTGCCGGTGATCGGGATACCTATGGTTTCCGAACCATTCAAAGCGTTGGATTCACTGCTTGCCATCGTGCAGATGCCTCCGGGCATTCCGGTGGCGGCGGTAACTGCCGGCAAAGCGGGGGCAAAAAATGCCGCACTTTACGCGGTTTCCATTCTGGCGACAGCCGACGCAGAGCTGGCGGCAAAGCTGAAAGATTTCCGCGCCGCCCAGAAAAAACAGGTTTTGAGTGCCGATGCGGAACTGCAAAATGAACTGGCGGCAAGAAAAAATTGTAAAAAATCTTGAAAAAAATCCCAAACTCTGCTTGCAATCCGGGCAACAAGCCACTATATTAAGTGACTGTTATCCGCTGACAGCGGTTTTCCCGGTGGGTTGGTAGCTCAGTCGGTAGAGCATCGCCCTTTTAAGGCGGTGGTCCCGGGTTCGAGTCCCGGCCAACTCACCATATTTTTTTGCAAGTATGTGAATTAACTATAATGAGGTCGATGAAATGAGCAAGGTCTGCGCCATCTGCGGCAAAACCAAAGGCAACGGCGGTTGCATCACCCGCAAGGGTCTCGCCAAAAAAGCCGGCGGTATCGGTATGCACGTTGTGAAAAATGTCAAACGCACGTTTGAAGTCAACTTGCAGAGTGTCAAAATCAACGATGAAGGTACGGTCAAAACCGTCAAAATGTGTACTGCCTGCATCCGCACCGGCAACTACACCAAAGCCTGATTCGCAGGATTATGATTGTCAGGAGGCTGTTGCAAAACCTCAAGGTGAGCAACAGCCTCTTTTTTATTTGAAATAAAACAAAGAGCAGCCTTTCTGGCGGAGATTATCATGTTGGGTTTGGGAGATTTCTGGATCGTGGCAGCGGTGCTGGGCAGTATTGCGGCGTCGCTTTTCGGTGTCATCTACGGCGCACTGCGCTGGAACAAAGGCGGGGGTGAACAATGAGCATGTTGTTGGCTTCGGCAATAAAAGATTCATTCAATGTCTGGGCAATGGGCGGATTGCTGCTGCTCTATACGGCAATGATAACCTATCTCGGATTCCGCGGTTTCCGCAAGACCAAAGACAGCAAAGATTATCTGGTCGCCGGACGCTCTGCGCACCCGTTTGCCATGGCGATGAGCTACGGGGCGGCATTTATCAGCACCTCGGCGCTGGTCGGCTTCGGCGGCATTGCCGGAGAGTTCGGCATGGGGTTGATGTGGCTGGTGTTTATGAATATCGCCTTCGGCATCATCGTGGCATTCATCTGGTTCGGCAAACGCACCCGTCAAATCGGGGTGGCGTTGGATGCACGGACATTTCCGGAATTTATCGGCAGAAGATTTCAAAGTGAAAAAATGCAGATATTCATTGCGGCAGTGATATTCTGCTTTATCCCGCTCTACTCCAGTGTGGTGCTTATCAGCGGAGCGAGATTCCTGCAGGAAGTCATGGGGATGCCGTACGCCTGGGTGCTGGGGATATTTGCCGCAGTGGTGGCAGTTTACGTTATTTTCGGCGGTCTGCGCGGAGTGATGTATGTCGATGCGCTCATCGGCAGTATCATGGTCGGCGGTATGCTGCTGCTGCTGGTGCTGTGTTACATAAAACTCGGCGGCATCATTCCGGCGCATCAGGCGTTGACCGATATGGCTCCGCTGGTTCAGGAAAGATTGCCGCAGGAGTTCGCCCTCGGACACCGCGGCTGGACGGTCATGCCGGAATTCAACTCCGTCTGGTGGTGGTCACTGGTTTCCAGTCTGATGCTCGGTGTCGGTATCGGTGCGCTGGCACAGCCGCAGCTGGCGGTGCGTTTTATGACGGTGAAAAGTGACCGGGAACTGCACCGGGCGGTGATGGTCGGCTCGTTTTTCATCCTCTGTACCGCCGGAGCGGCGTATATGATTGGCGCGTTGTCCAACGTATTTTTCTACCACACAGACAAAGGCATCGCTGAAGGCAAAGCGCAGCTTGCCATTGAAGTTGCCGGAGGCAATCCGGATCTGATAATCCCGATATTCATCCGCGAAGCCCTGCCGCAGGTCGTGCTGTATATATTTGCCCTGACCATGCTTTCGGCGGCGATGTCGACTCTTTCCAGTCTGTTTCACGTTACCGGCAGCTCCATCGGTCACGACATTTGCGGCAAATTGCATAACGGCAAAGAAAGCACTGCCGTCACCCGCGGCGGAGTCTGTTTCGGAATCATTTTGAGTCTGATATTCGCGCTCATCCTGCCGCCGGGCATCGTGGCGCGGGGAACAGCGATATTTTTCGGCGTATGTGCGGCATCGTTTCTGCCGGCGTATGCTGCGGCACTCTACTGGAAGCGGGCAACGCGAGCCGGAGTCTGGGCGGCGATCGCTGTCGGCGCGGGAGTGTCGGCATTCGGATTGCTGTTTCTGCACCGCAAAGAGTCCGCCATGCTGGGGATATGCCAATACCTGACCGGCAAAACGGAATTGATTTCAGCTCACCCGTGGCCGCACGTCGACCCGTTCATCTACGCATTGCCGCTCTCAATACTTACCCTCATTGTGGTAAGTATGCTCACGGCACCGCCGGAAAAAGAACATCTGCAGAAGTGTTTTCAAAGCAGTGACAAATAAGCTGCCGCGACCGCCAGCAGCAAAAGAATGCCGCAGATTCCGGTGTAACGCCACGGAGTCATGTCAACGGCATTGCACTCCGGCAGAGCAGATGTTTTCTGCGGCGCGTATCTGCCCCAGAGGAGCATCCATGCGCTCAAAAGGAGAAAAACCGCTCCGGCGTAATGGTATTGGTTGAAAAATCTCACTCCGGTACCGGCAAACATCAGAATACAGCCGCCGGCCAGAGCCATATTGGCGGCGCGGGCGGGGACGCTTTTGGTGAGCATACCGGCAAGCACGACGCTGAATATCGGAATAAAATAGATGGTATTCATGTATTGCAGATAGGTAAAAATGCTTTCTGTCCGGGCGAGCAGCGGCGCGACTGCAACAGCCATGACAGTAACTGCCCAGCCGAAATATTTTCCAACGCGCACCAGTGCGGCATCATCGGCATCCCGGCGGATGAATTCTTTATAGATGCCCAGACTGAAAAGCGTGCAGCTGGAGTTGAGCGCGGAGTTGAACGAACTCAATACCGCACCGGCAAGTACCGCCGCCAGAAATCCGTTCCACACCGGCGGCAACACCTGATTGACCAGTTTGCCGTAAGCAAGGTCCGGCTTGATGGTGTCACCGAAAATGTAACAGGCAATGACTCCGGGCAGCACCAGATACAATGGTCCGAGAAGCTTCAACGCACCGCAGAGCAGAACACCTTTCTGCCCTTCAGCAAGCGAGCTTGCGCCGAATGTGCGCTGGATTATCTGCTGATTGGTACACCAGTAGAAAAGATTGACTATCAAAACCCCCGTAAAAAGCGTGGAAAAAGGAACCGATGAACCGCTTTTGCCGACGGGGTCGAATTTCTCCGGCAGAGCGGCATGGACATTACGCAATCCGGCAATTATCCCTTCACCATCACCGGCATAGGCAAGCGCAAAGCAAACCACCATAAAGCCGCCGGCAAGCAGACCGATGCCG
Organism: Victivallaceae bacterium; assembly: GCA_045586645.1. GTDB lineage: Bacteria > Verrucomicrobiota > Lentisphaeria > Victivallales > Victivallaceae > UBA1784. The sequence continues at coordinate 23,053 of JAZNAR010000089.1, read as the reverse complement.
TTGAGGGTATCCGACACCGCCACACTCCGCAAGCCGCCGAAAAGAGCGTAAAAAGCTCCGGCAAGCGCGATGAAAAATATCGCCGGAAACAAAAGATTGCCGCCGCCGCCGAAAATGCCGGTCAATCCGACCGCGCCGGTGTAAAGCACTATCGGCAGCAGACCGAAAGTGTACGCCAGCAGAAAAATGATATTGCATATCGCCCCGGTGCTCCGGTCAAAACGCAAAGCCAGATATTCCGGTACCGTTGCCACTCCGGCACGCAGAAAGCGGGGCAGGAAAAACCACGCCATCGCCACCAGAGCGACCACCGCCAGCACCTCCCATGCCATCACCGCAAACCCTTCGCTGAATGCCGAGCCGTTCAAGCCGACCAGCTGTTCAGTGGAAAGATTGGTCAGCAGCAGCGAACCGGCAATGAATGGAAATGTCAACGCCCTGCCCGCCAGAAAATACCCCTCACGGGAAGTTGTTTCCCTGCGCCGGACGATAAGATAAGTTCCCACTGCCACTGCCGCAGTGAATGCCGCAAATGAAATAATAGTCGTAACAAGCATTTTTTCACCTCCATAAATTGAATATTATAAGCGCGTTGTTCTTTTTTTCAATGGCAAAAATGCTTGACAGATGCTATATTATTAAAATGTCATCCGTCCGGCTGACGGTTGACTGCATAAGAAAAGAGTGGTTTTCACACGGAGCATCCGGGAGTAAAAAAATGAGTCTGACCGCATTTCTGTTGATTTCCATTTCGGTATTTCTGCACGCCGGATGGAATTTTTTGAGCAAAGCCTACCGCCCGTCGATAGCGTTTTTCATGCTGGCAAACAGCTCGATAGCGTTGGCGGCACTGCCGTTTGTGTGCCTTGCCGATATCCATTGGAGCGGAATCAAACCGGAATTCTATCTTTTGCTCGCCGGGAGCATATTTTTTGAGGTCCTCTATGCCATCGGTCTGGCAAACGCTTATAAAAAACAGGATATTTCAGTAGCCTATCCGTTGGCACGGGCACTGCCGGTGCTGATGGTGGCACTGGTCACACTGGTTTTCAGACTCGGTGAGATCCCGGCGGCGACGGCATGGGCAGGTTTCGCCGTGGTCGCGGCGGGGTGCGTGATTCTGCCGCAGGAGAGTTTGAAAGCATTGAAGTTTTCCGGCTTTATAAAATCTGTTTCCGGAGCGATATTGCTTGCGGCGATCGGTACGACCGGTTACACGGTTATAGACAACGAGGCAACTGCCGAATTGTTGAGACATTCCGCTTCGGGAAAAAATATGACGCTCGGAGTATATCTCTGCCTGATGGAAACCGGTGTTGCCCTCGTTCTGGCGACGTTGGTGATGCTCTCAAAACGGGAGCGGGGCGAATTGAAAAAAAGCTGCCGGTCATGGGCTCCGTATATGTGCGGGATATTTTCCGGAGCGGCGTATTTGCTCATTCTTGCGGCAATGCGTTTTGTCACCAATGTAAGTTTTCTGCAGGCGTTCCGCCAGATGAGTCTGCCGCTCGGCGTGGCAATGGGAGTGGTCATCCTGCGGGAAAAACTCTCCCTGCCCAAAATCATCGGTACGGTATTCATTGTCGGCGGTCTGATGCTGACGGTATTGAAATAACAGCGCGCTTTCAAAGACCGTGATACCTTGTAAAATTCCGCATTTATGATATATTATTTATTTTGTAAAACAGAAAAATATTTAAGGATATAAACTAATGAAAAAAGAAAAAAAAGTGCAGGATTCTCCGGAAAAGGAGAACATTCCGGAAGCCGCGGAAAAAGCTGTTGAGCAGCCGCAGGATTCTCCGGAAAAAGAGCCGGTTTCTGAACTCGAACAGCTGAAAATCGACCTCGCCGACCAGCAGGCGAAGTATCTCTATCTGCAGGCGGAATACCAGAATTTCCGCAAACGCGCCGCCCGCGATATCAGTGATACCAGAGCGCGCGCGGTGGAAGATACACTGCTGCCGTTTCTTTCCATCGCCGATTTCCTCGGCATGGCAGGCGTGGCGGCGGAAAAGTCTGACAATCTCGATGCCCTCAAACAGGGATTGATGATGATAATTGCCCAGTTTGACAAGACTCTGGATGAAATGGGTGTCCGTAAATTTTCCGGAGTCGGCGAAAAATTCGACCCGGCACTGTATGATGCGGTTGCCAGAGAAAATTCCGATGATGTCCCCGAAGATGTCATTATCAGTGAATGGAATTGCGGTTACAAAATCGGTGAAAAGTTGCTCCGCCCGGCGCGGGTCACGGTTTCCGCCGGAAAAAATGAAACGGAAAAAAGCGGGGAGTAACACTATATCATGGCTGATTTTTACGAAACTCTCGGCATCAGCAAAAATGCCTCTGCCGATGAGATAAAAAAAGCATACCGCAAACTCGCGGTAAAATATCACCCCGACAAAAATCAGGGCAACAAAGAGGCGGAGGAAAAGTTCAAAGAGGTTTCCGCCGCGTATGAAACATTGAGCAATCCCGACAAACGCCGCCAGTACGACCAGTTCGGGCACGATGCCTACACCCGCAACGGCGGCGGAGGAGGCGCAGGCGGATTCAATTATCAGCAGGCGCAGGATATATTCAGCCAGTTTTTCGGCGGCGGCGGCGGCGGATTCGGTTTTGAAGACCTTTTCGGCGGCGGCAGACGTGCCAACCCCAACGCCCCCCAGCGCGGCGATGATTTGCGCTACAATCTGGAAATCGACTTCGAAGATGCCATGTACGGCGTGGATAAAACCATCAAAGTCCACCGCCAGGAAGCGTGCGACAAGTGTGCCGGCAGCGGCTGTGAACCCGGCAGCAGCAAAAAAAGCTGTCCCCGGTGCGGCGGCAGCGGCACACTGAATATGTCGCAGGGATTTTTCAGCGTCCGGCAGCCATGCCCCAACTGTTCCGGAACCGGACAGATAATTGAAAACCCCTGCCGGAAGTGCCACGGTCAGGGCAGAGTACAGAATTCCGCACCGCTGCAGATACATATTCCGGCGGGTGTGGATACCGGTTCCCAGCTCCGGGTGCCGGGCAAAGGCGGTGCCGGTCTGCGCGGCGGCGGTCCGGGAGACCTCTATGTCGTCATCCGGGTGCGGCAGAGCGATGTCTTTATCCGTGAAGACAATGATCTGCTCTGTGAAGTGCCGGTCTCATTTGCCGTGGCGGCAATGGGCGGAGAGATCGACGTGCCGACGATTTCCGGCAAGACCAAAATAAGGGTGCCGGCGGGGACCCAGAGCGATACCATTCTGCGCTTGAAAGGCAAAGGTGCGCCCTCGGTGCGCGGCACCGGCAGAGGGGATCTGCATATCCGGATAATCGTGGAAACTCCTTCGGCTCTTTCCGGAGAGCAGATGGAAATCCTGAAAAAATTTGAAGCAACGCTCACGGCAAAAAATCACCGCAAACAGACGGAATTTGCCGAACGCGCCAAACGTTTTCTGAAAGGCGAATAAATCATGCCGCGGCAGGACCCCAAAGACCCGACACTTGCGACCAACCGCAAAGCGTTCCACGACTACAATGTGCTGGAACGCTTTGAGGCGGGGATACAACTGGTCGGCACCGAAGTCAAAAGCTGCCGCGCCCGGTCGATACAATTGCAGGAAGGTTTTGTCAAAATCGAAAAAAATCAGGCTTTGCTCTACAACGTGCATATCGCCGGTTATGATTTCGGCAACCGATTCAACCACAACACCAAACAGGTGCGCCGTCTGCTGCTGCACAAGCGCGAAATACTGAAACTCGGTCAGTGGCTCGGCACTAAAGGCGGCACGATAATACCTCTGCGTTTTTATCTGCATCAGGGATTGGTCAAAGTGGAAATAGCCTACTGTCAGGGCAAAACCCATGCCGACCAGCGGGAAACGCTCCGCCGCCGGGAAACAGACAAAGAAATGCGCCGCGCATTGCGGAAATAATAATGGAAGTTTCAGGGGAAAAAGTTGCTTTGATGCGGAATTTGACAGCTTGTGTGCTGTTGAATGCCGCATTTTTTGCTTTACCGCTGGCGTTTCTGCGTCTGGGCGGAGAGAAAGTACCGTTTTTCGGTCTGGTCGAAGCAGTCACACTGCCGGTTGCCGGAGCCATCACCGCTGCGGCGGTACTGCTGTTTGCCGATTGGAAAATCTACCGGCACAATATGCGCTGGCAGCTGTTGGGTGCGGCACAATGCGCGCTGTTGGGCATCGCCTGCCGGCACGGTTCGTTTCAGGGGATAATGACCACCGTTTTTTATGTGACCGCCCCGCTTGCCGGAGCGGCACTGCACAGGGAGTTGAAACGCTTTCTGCCGTTTTCCGCCGCGCTGTGGGCAGTGATACTGCTGATAAGCGGCTTTGCTTCTGAAAACTTCACCGGCTTCACCGGCAACTGGAATTGGACCCAGGCATTGCTGTTTGCATTACTGCCGGGGGTGATACTGCTGCTGGAAGTGCCGCGCCGGAAAACATTTTCCGCACTGTTGCTGGCAATGACCGCATTTCTGCTCCGGAGCAGATTTCCGGCACAGTTTTCCCGGGTGATATTACCGGCAACGGCAGTGACGGCAGTGATTTTATTCTGTGTACAGCGCATGGGGCAAACGCGGAAACGTTGGATTTTTACCGGTGCATTTCTGATTTCCGCGCTCGCATTTTTCAGCGTGGTCGCGTTTGCCGACTGGCATGACAGCCGGTTTCAACTCTGGAAAGGCGCGGCGGATCTGGCTCTTTTCAACAGTATGACCGGCGTCGGGGTGGGAAATTTCGCCGCGGCAGTTCTGCCGTATATTCCGGAAAAATACTTTTTCACCGCATTCGCCGCGCCGTGGCATTCGCACCCGCACAATGAATTGCTGAATTTCCTCTGCGCTTACGGCATCGCCGGGGGATTTTTTATCTTTGCGCTTGCCTTTGCCGTATTGACCGCGCCGGCGGCAACTGACAGACGGACTCTGTTTGCCCGGTGGATCTTTCTGCTGCTGCTGATATGCGGCATGTTCGATATGCCGTGTGCCGCAACTGCCGGAGCGATGTGGTGCTTCCTCTGCGCCGGTATCGGCACCGGTGATGAAGTACCGCCGGTGCATTGGGCGTGGCGGCGGAGCATTCCGGCAACAGTGCTGACCGGGCTCGCATTATATATGGTAAAAGAAAACATCGTTTCCACAACAAATCTGCGGCGCGGGGAGCTTGCCCTCTATCAACGCGATGCCGCCGCCGCGCGGCAATATCTGCGCCGCAGTTCCGCGCCGCTGGCACAATACCGTCTGGCGGAACTGGAACTGATGGTTTCCGGCGATCCGCAATATGTGCTGACGGTGTATCCGGGTGATGCGCCGGTATTTATGCACTCACACCGGCTGCGGGCACTGGCTCTGCTGCAGACCGGACAAACGCAAGCGGCACTGGAAGCGATGAAAAAAGAGTGCAGGAATTATCCTTTCAGCATCATAAATGCCAGACTCTTTTATCTTATGCGGAAAAATTCCGGTGCTCCGGAATATGCGGTCGCTCACGCACACGAATATTTTCTCAAGCTCTGCCGGTTGCGGAATATCTCTCCGGCGGCTTCAGGTGGAATTTCACCTGAAGCCGATGACCGTCCACTGCCGCGCCGGTGATGTCCGGCGGATAAAAATTGATATTTTGTGCTATTTTTTAATCATAATGTGCAGTTTTTCTCCGTGAAGCGGCACTATATTAAATAGAAAGGCCGTTTGGCGGTATTCAGAAAGAAGGTTTGCATTGAAAGAAATCCACATCGCGTGTCAATATTTTCTCAATTATGAGCTTGATAAAGCAGAAGTGCGCCGTCAGGTGAAAATGCTTGCCGATGCCGGATTCAAGTGCATTTACGCTCATGCACGGCAGGGATTGATAACGCCGTACTTTTCCGACAAATATTGGCAGATATTGCAGACTGCAATCGACGAATGCCGTGAAAACGGAGTCAAATTTGCCATCTGGGATGAGGATTGCTATCCTTCCGGTGTCGCCGGCAACCGCATAATCTGGGAACACCCGGAACTGGCGGCTCAAAGTCTGCATTTCACGGTGCTGGATATTTCCCGCGGTCAGCGCTGTTATCATGTGCTGGAACTGCCGGCGCAAGTAATCGGCTGTTACACCGTCTGCAATGGTATTGTCCGGGATATTTCCTCCTGCTGCGGCACCGTCCGCCCGGAAGTTGCGGAAAGAAAACTCACCCACAATATTTATTCTGAAACCTGCAAAATACCTTTCCCGCACTGGCGGGCGAGCTGGAACGGCAGACACTTTGCAGTGGATTACGATGCAGAGGAATCCGGCAAACTGGTGGTGGTGCAGAAAAAATACCATTTTGATTCACGCCACAGTTCCGATTTGCTCAATCCGGAAACCTCCCGGATATTTCTGGAACTGACCCACGATGAGTATGTGCGCCGTTTCGGCGAAAAGGTTTTCAGAGAAAACGTGGTGGCATCGTTTCTGGATGAACCCGCCCCGGAAGGCAGATTCTGCTGGACAAAAGATTTTGCCGGTGAATTCAAGAAACAGCACGGCTTTGATTTGCTGCCGGAACTGCCGCATCTGATTCTGGATATTGATGAAAAAAGCATATTTATCCGCCACTGTTTCCGGTTGACCCAGCAGAAACTGCTCACCGAAAATTATCTGGGAGCCATTCAGAAATGGTGTCACGCTCACGGCATACAGAGCGTCGGTCATCTTTCCCGGTCGGAATATTTGAGCTGGTCAAACTCCTCCGTCTGGCCCAACGAAATGAAAGCTTTTGCCTTTCTGGATATCCCCTGCGCCGACCCGCTGGGTGCGGGCGAAGCGTGGCCGGATGCCTGTGCGTATCATACCGGACTGAAAGCGGTCTCGTCAGCGGCACATATATTCAACAAAAGTATGGCAGGCGGAGATTCACTGGCGGTTCTCGGGCATGAGGCGACTCTGGGGGATTTAAGATTTCACCTTGACTATCAGATAGCTATGGGGTTGACATATTTCAATATCCACGGGTTGAGCTACTCGCTCGCCGGTGACAGAAAAGATGAGGTGCCGCCGTCAATATTTTATCAGCATTCCCAGTGGAAGTGGATGAAATATCTGCTTGCCGATACGGAAAAGATGTGCGATTTGATGCACCGCGGTGAACTCTGCTGTCAAATAGCCATGCTCTATCCGGCGGCGACATTCTATTGCTGTGCCGGTCACAGTGAAAATCTCGTCCGGGAAAAAGCACTGCATGAGTTGGCGGAAAAACTGCTCTCGCATCAGAAAGATTTCATTTTTATTGACGAAGAGAGCCTCTGCAGCATGATTACCGGTGCTCCGGCAGATTTCGCGGCGAAGTATCCGTATTTCGTCATCCCGGAAATCCGATATCTGCCCGCAGAAAGTGCCGAAGCTCTGGAAATTTACAGAAAACACGGCGGCAGATTGCTCTATTGCGGCAGCTCATTGCCGCAGATTTTCAGCGGTACAGCCGGTAACATGATGCAGACATGGGAAAATCCCGGCGTTGAAATTTGCCGTGAAGTGGAAAAAATCCTGCCCGGTCCGGAACTTTGCGGCGACGGGGCAAGAGATATCCTGCTGACCCAACGCATTGTTGATGGTGAAAAGATAACATATTTCTTCAACCGTTCCGGAGAAAAATTCACTGGACTTTTTGAGGGTGAAACAATATATCTCGCCCCCGGACGCGGAACCGTCAAAAGAGCCTCTCAAACCCTGCCGGAACCGCTGGCTGACACAGAAAAAGTCATGGATTTGAATTGCTGGAACATCGACTTTCCCGACAACACCCAGCTGCTTGCCCACTGGGAAGCGACCGCCGACAGCAGACACTGCGACGAAATACAGCTGCTTGAACGGCGGATACCGGAAAACAGAGATGTTTTTTACCGGCAGATAAAGAGCCGGTTCCTCTTTTCCGGCGAGGTCGGAAAAATCACCATGCGCATGGAAAAAGATTGTATTGACGGCGGTTTTGAGTGTGAAGTCAACGGCGTGAAAATCACCGGCTTCACTGCGGCAAAAGATGCTGATTGCTGTTTTATTGAGGCGGATATATCCCATGCTGTACGCAGCGGCAGAACTCCGCATCTGAATGAGATCGTATTTTTCCCCGCCAACGGCACTATCCTGAAAGAAGCTCCTTTCCTGTGCGGGAAATTCAAATCTGAATTCCGCCACGCCGGAAAGACTCTGCCGTTCCTGCACGGCTTTGACGGCAAAATCGTCGATGCGCCGCTGCAGTTGTGGAGCAGTTTCGGGTACGGTTCATTTTCCGGCAGTGCGGTTTATTCCTGCACTTTTGAAACTGCCGGAGTTGGCGATTTCGTGCTTGACCTCGGCGAAGTATATGACCTTGCCGAAGTGATAATTGACGGCAAAAGCATCGAAGTCATGTACAGCAAACCGTACACGACCTGCAGTTTCGCCCTTGCCGCAGGTACACATTCACTGCAGATACACGTTGCCAACGCTCCGGGGAACCGCGACCGGCTCGCCGGATTGCTTTCCGGAATGACCGGCCCGGTGACACTCTGCCGCCGGAAATAAACTCACTGACCGGCTCCGGAAAAATCTGTATAACGCTTGCGGTACTGCCGCGGGGTGCAGCCGATGTGCTTGTGAAAAATTCTCGCAAAATAGTTGCTGTCGCTGAAGCCGACATCAAATGCGATACCGGTCACGGAATCTTTGGTGGTGATAAGTTTTCTGCAGGCGTGATTCAAACGCAGATTCAACACATACTGCAGCGGCGACAGACCGGTGACGATGCGGAAATACTTGAGAAAATTGCTCTGGGACATATTGGCTTTTTTCGCCAGTTCATTCACCGGGAAATCCTCTTTGAAATGTTTTTTCAAATATTCCTGGATCATTATTACCGCCTGTTTATTCACATCACTGCCGGAGGAAAAGTTCTCACCGGAGTAAATCCGTGAAAGCCGGCACATCAACTGCATCATCAGTGCGATACGGTATGTTTTGGTGGCAGGACGGATAAATTCACTCTCCCGGAGGATCTCATTGAGCAGAGTGCTTATGGAATTGATTTCATCATCTGATACCGAAAAGTGCGGATATTCCGCATTTTTGTCCGCGCCGGGAGTGAAAAGGCGGCGGAAACCGGGGAATTGATAGAGGTCGAGCTGGGGCATCGGCAGTTTTTCCGGAATGAAAAGCAGATTGAAAAGCGAAAAAGTTTCATCCGGGTACGGCTCATATCCGTGCGCCATACCGCGCGGAATGACAAAAATATCCCCCCGCTTCAATTCCACGGTTTCATTCATCAGTATGTGCTTGCCCCTGCCGTTAAACACACACACCAGTTCCACAAAATGATGGGTGTGCAGCGGCGTCAGCTGCTGGGCGTTTTCACGCTTGACAAAGATCGGAAAATCGATGTCCCATTTGTAAAATTTCTCTTCCATGGTTATTACAATAACCCGCCGGAAAAAACTTTTCAAGGCAATTCAAACGAAAAATAGGATTTTGTGCTATTATTTTGTTATTTTGTCAAGTTTTTATCAATATGTATAAGTGTATATTATCAGCATAGTCAATGATTTTGCTCAAATTTTTACAAACAGGAGTTTATATAATGAAAAGTTGCATCTTCACCGGAAAAAAATTCACCCTTATTGAGCTTTTGGTCGTTATTGCCATTATTGCGATTCTGGCGGCGATGCTGCTGCCGGCACTGCAGAGTGCGCGTGCCAGAGGCAGAGCGGCATCATGTGTCAGCAATCAGAAGCAGATGGTTCAGGCGATGAACTCCTACGGAAGTGATTACGATGATTATTTTCTGCACCGTCAGGGCGGTCAATTCGTCGACTGGCGGGATGGTGATATGATGTTGAGCGGATTTGCCGCAATGTCCGGTTATATCGGCGGACCGTCAGGATTTCAGGGGATTCTGAAAGCCACTGAACAATACGGCGGCAGTGCCAAAGCCAGTCTGGCGTTGACCAAAGATGTATTCTGCTGTCCGGATGAACCCAACGGCAGCGGTGTTGAAACCTCAAAGTATCCCTCTTACGGATTGGTTTCCACCTGCGAAGAAGGACGGGCGGAAATGCCGATTTTCAAAAAACTGCTTGACGGCGACAGCAACAAGCTTCTGAAAGTATCTCCCAGCAATGTGGTCGTTTCCGGCGACCGCTACAAACTGGTCAATTCCGGGGCGTGGCAGACTGCACTTTCACCGATATCATACTTTGTCGGCAGAAAAAACACCGGTGCACTCTATGCCCGGCACAACGGCAGAGCCAATATCGGATGCATGGACGGCCACGTTGATTCCATGACCGCCGAAGCCGCAGTGAACAGCAACAAATACATTCCGACCAAAACATTGTGCCGGACATACAAAATCAGTTATGTGTACAACGACAAAGGCGGCATCGTTGAAAGGTAAAACGTTATGAAAACAAAGATTTTTTCTCTGGTGTGTCTGCTGCTGGCGGGAGTTGCGCTTTGCGGCAGCAGCTATGAGCATTTCTTTACCGACCCGGAGCCGTCTGAATGCAAATGGATATGGTACAAAGAAAATCCCCGCAAAGGTGAAGTGCGGTATTTCCGCAAAGAATTCACTATCAATGCGCCGGTTGCCGGAGGATTTATCAATGTTTCCGGCGATGATGTATTTGATTTTTATATCAACGGGGAAAAGATTTTAAGTGATGCCGGATTCAAAAATGCGCCGCTGGCGGCAGAAAAATATTTGCGCGAAGGGCAGAATGTATTTGCCGCCAAAGTCAGAAACATCGTCAGCGGCGGCGGATTTCTGCTGCGGGCGGAAATAAAATGCAGTGACAACAGCGATACGGTCATAAAAACTGACACTTCCTGGCAGTGTGCCAAAGAGATTTCCGGCACGGAATACACCCTGCCGGGGTACGCCGCAGACAACTGGGAAACGCCGCAGGAAGTGCGCGGTGTGACAGCAATGCACTCATGGAGAAAAGTGATAAATCTGCAGCAATTCCTTTCCGCACAGGAGTTTGAAACTTACCGGCAAAGAAGTGCCGTATCTGCCGGTGCAGTAAAAGCCATGCAGCAGAATATGCTGGAAAAGCTTGCCAATGAACCGGCAGCGCAACCGGTTAAAATCGTCCGCAAAAACGGGGTGCCGTGGTACAGTGCCGGTACATGGGAACATCCGGTATTTCTTTACAATGCGGTGTATCTCAAGCCGGTTCCGGGTGAATACGGACATATGCCGCGCCTGCGCCGTTTCCACGATGCTGGATTCCGGGTCTTTTGCATGGCGTTAAGCTTGCGGGAATTCTGGAAGCCGACCGGATTTGATTACGATGCTGCGGTGAAAAATGTTCTGAATATGCTCTGTGCCGCTCCGCAGGCGAGGTTGAATATCGCCATAGACATCACTCCGCCGGAGTGGTTTATGCAGAAATTTCCAGATGAAAACATCTCTTACGCCAGCGGCAGAGAAGCGGTCTATGCCGGTGACGAATTGCGTATCGCGGCATTGCGTCCGTCGATGGCGAGCAATTTTTTCAAACGTCAGGCGGGAGCGGTCGTCGGCAGACTGGTGCGTACTCTGGAAGCCTCTCCGGTGGCAAAACGGATAATTTCCTACCAGCTCAATTACGGTCTTTACGCCGAATGGCACTATTTCGGTATGCCCAAAGATATGCCGGATAACGGCAAAGCCATGACCGCGGTATTCCGGGATTTTCTGCGGAAAAAATATAAGAATGATGCCGCATTGCAGAAAGCGTGGAAAAATAGTGATGTCACTTTGCAAAATGCCACGGTTCCGGGCAAAACGGAATATCTCTTCCGCCCCTCCGGCATATTGCTCAATCCCGCGCTGAATTGTCAGGTCGCGGATTACCTTGCCTGCCACGCGCAAGTGGTCAACGAGTGCCAGATGTATTTCAACAAAATGGTCAAAATCGCTGCCAAAAACCGGGCATTGACCGGCAATTACAGCGGATATTTTTTCGGCATGGCATATCCGGCGGTCGGCTATCAGAGTGCTACTCCGGCGGTAATGCGCTCACCGTTTATGGATTTTCAGGCGGCACCTTACAGTTATGCTTTCCGCGAGAGCGGCAATTCCGGCTTGCCCCGCAACGTGTTTGAGAGCTATGTGCTCAACAATAAATTCACCATTCTGGAATCCGATGCCCGCACCCACACCAGCGGCGACCACCGGGATATGCACAGTAACTCGGCGCAGGAGACCATGGGACAATTGATGCGGGATTTCTGCAATGCCATCAGCCGCGGAGCGGGGCTGTGGTACTATGATTTTTCCGTAGGATGGTACGATTTTCCGGAATATCTGTCGCTTTTCGGCAATCTTTCGCAAATACTGCGCGGGGAACGTCCGGATGTTTCCAGGGTCAGCGAAGTGGCGTATGTGTGTGACTTCGACAGTATAAATTATCACACCAATGCGGTCAATCCCAATGATTTCACTTTCCGCGCGGTGAATAATACCGTCAATGAATTGTTCTACACCGGAGCGGCATTTGATACCATTCTGCTCGAAGATCTGGAAAAATGTGCTGATAAATACAAAGTGCTGATTTTCGGCAATATGGTGCATTACACCCCGCAAAAAGCGATGCTGCTGAAAAAATTGCGCCAAAGCGGCAAAACTCTTGTATTCCTTCATGCTCCGGGAGTTGTGTGTGACCGCGGAGTCGACCCCGGCAATGCCGGCAATCTTACCGGCATAAAGGTCCGCATCAGCGACCGTCCCATCAAACATGAATACACCGTCAACGGCAAAGAGCACGCTTTTGTCAACGGTGTCGCCGGAAATACATATTCGCTCAATCTCACGGCGAAACCTTTCTTTGTCATCAACGACCCGCAGGCGGAAATCCTCGGTCAGACAAAATTCAACACTGAATGGTACCCCTCTCTGGCGGTGAAACGCACCGGAAACGATACGACCGTGGTGCTGGCGACAGTGCCGTTTATCCCCCGGGACATTTTCCGGAATATTTTCCGCGCGGCGGGAGTGCATATTTACTCCGGTCATACCGCAGATGTCACATATATAAGTAAAGGATTATTCAGTATGCACTCCGGCAGCGGCGGCAGAAAAGTCGTGCATCTGCCCCGGGCGGCACGCAAAATAACCCGGTTGCTGCCGGAAAAAATGGAGTTCCCCGCCGGGAATAAAATCGAATTTGAAATGTCAAAAGCTGAAACAGTATTATTTAAAATAGAGTATTGAAAGGGGAAAAATGAAAAGATTTGCATTTCTGGCGTTTGCCATTTCACTGAATGTTTTCGCCGGTGAAATCATCTGGAAACCCGGCAGCGGTCTGGAAAAATGGCACTCCCTCTACCGGGTCAACTGCGCCGCTGACGCTGAAGGACTGAAACTTACCAGTATCGGTTACGACCACGCCATCGGTATTGAAAATCTCAATATCGACCCCCGGCAGTACAACACTCTGGAAATAACCTACCGCGCCCGCATCCCCCGCACAAAAACGGTCGGACAGTTCTATTTTGCCAACGCGCAGGGACGTTTTTCCGATGCCCGGTGCTGGCGGCTGCCGAGCATGAAAAACGACGGCAAATGGCACACCATGCGCGCCACGCTGAATGACCTGGCAGACCATAACGCATGGCTGAATGGCGGCAACATCACCAAACTGCGGCTGGATATGCTTGATCCCGCCGGCGGCGAAATAGATATATCCCGGATCCGGCTTTTCAATGATGCCGGATTCAAAAAAAAAATAAGCTTGAATGACGCGCTTGATGCTCCGCGGCATCCGGTGGTGAAAACAGACTTTTATCCGGGATTTGTTCCCGGAAAACTGGAAATCCCGTATTATACCGGAAAAATGATTTTTCACCGCGACGACAAAGGTCAGAATGCCCGCTGGTATCTGCGGAAAAGCTTTGAGCTTGACGCCGTTCCGGAACGGGCTCTGGTGCAGTATCTTGCCGATGACAGCGGAAAAATTTTTATCAACGGTCAGTTGGTGTCGGCAACAGATACATGGGAAAAAACCACCGCGGTCGAGGTCGCGGAATTTCTGAAAAAAGGAGTCAATATCATCGCTGTTGAGTATCACAATGTCCGCAGTGCCGGCGGGGTGCTGTTTGATTTGCAGATGAAAATGCCCGACGGTACGAACCGGAAAATCGTTTCTGATGAAACATTTTCCGGGATGAGCAAGGCTTTTGAGCAGTGGACTTCAGCGGAAACCATTCCGCCGGAAGTTGCTGTTTCACCGGTAAAATGCGCCCTGCCGCCGCCGGCTGCCCCGTGGACAAAAGAGATGAAATATCAGGATATTTCCCGCTCGTACAAGCTGATTTCCATAAAAACCGGCAAAACAAACTACAATGCCGGAGAGACCGCAACTCTTGACGTGACACTGCAGGGCAGACTGCCGGAACTGCCTACTTCCATGGAGCTGCACTGCTATCTGCCCAGCGGATTGCCGCTGCCCTCACAAATCGTCCGGCTGAATGAAAAAAACATCAAGCAGACTCCGGGGACGGAGCAGTGGAGTTTTTCCTGCGCTTATCCCCTGCCGGAAACACTGCGCTCTACGCAAATGACATTTCAGCTGAAATCATCCTGGGAAATGGATAAAGAAATGAGTGCGGCGTTTGAGTACACCGGCGTTTCAACGGCGGCAAAACGCAAAAACATCACTTCAGAAGTGCGCCGGACTCCTGCCGGACCGTGTTTATTTGTCAACGGCAAACCGGCGACGTATGCTGCGGCATTTATTTCCCGCTTCAGCAAACCTGACCGGATGGAGTTGCCTTTCCGTCTGCTTTTTCCGTACGCTCCGGAACACGGTGCCGCCAAAAAGAGCTGGTGGACGGGTATCGGCACTTATGATTTCACCGTTTTTGACCTCGCAGCGGAAGAAGCGATAAGAGAGTATCCCGACGCTAAATTTTTCGTGCAGGTGGGGTGTTATCCGCCGCAGGAGTGGATCGAAAAGTATCCGGAAGAACTCGCCCGCACCGAAAGCGGCAAAGTCTCCGCCACCCACTTGAAAATCAATGAGACCCCCATATCGTTTTCTTCAGAAATCGCCCTGCGCGACATCAAAAATGCGGTGACAGCCTGCATTGAATATCTGGAAAATTCCCCTTATGCCGACCGCATCGCCGGATACCGCATCATCGGCGGGCACACTGCCGAATGGATAGGCTGGGGCCACGCCGCCAAAGAGATTTTTGACTATTCCGCACCGGCGCAGAAAGCGTTTGTCGAGTACGCGCAAAAATATGCTCCCGAAGCCGGTATAAGTGCAATCCCTTCAGAAAAAGAGCGGCTCGCCCGCGCCGCAGGCAGCAGCAGTCTGCTCACTGACAGAGAAAATCTTGCCTCTATTCTCTACAACCGTTACTATTCCGATTCCATTGCCGATATGCTTATCGAAATCTGCCGCACCGCCAAGGCCGCCTGCGACAACCGCAAAGTGGTGGGCACATATTACGGTTACAGCATCCACACTCCGGGCGGATTGTATTTCCAGGGTACGGGGCACTTCAATTTAGTGCGGCTGCTGGAAAGCAAAGCGGTCGATTTTGTGATGTCGCCGCCCTCTTACTCCATCCGTGCCATCGGCGGGACGATGGGGGATATGAAACCATTCAAAACCATTGCCGACCACGGGGTGCTTTCGATCATTGAGGATGACACCCGCACCCACTCCATTCCGCCTCTGAAACGGACAAACTATGACCAGACGCTCAATCCGGCGCAGTCGGTCGCGGTGATGCGGCGCAATCTGGGTATGGCACTCTGCCGTCAGCAGCCGATGCTGCTGTACTCCGGCTACGGCATTTACCACAGTGAATTCAGCTTTCCGGAGATGGTGCCGCTGATGGATGATTTGCTGAAAACCGATGCTTTCTGCCGGTCAAAAGGCGTTCAGCGCAAAGCCGATGTGGCACTGGTTTTCAGCGAACAGTCGCTCAATATGTACGCTTATGAAAAGCGTTATGTCCGTACCGGCGGAGCGTTTCAGGATTACAACTGGACCGGTGCCAGCGGGATTTTCCCGCAGGGTGCGCTGAAACTTACCGGTTCTCTCATCCCCGGTCAGCTGGATACACTTGCCCGCAGCGGTGCGGTGTGTGACTACATTCTCTCTGAAGATTTGGCAAATCATCCGGGTGATTACAAGCTCTACATATTTGCCGGTGTCCTCAACTACGATGAAAAATTCCTGCAGGCGGTGAAAAAACTCCGGCAGAAAAATGTGACTCTGCTCTGGCTTCACGCTCCCGGGTACAGCAAAAACTTCACCGTCGATACGGCGTACATGAAAGAGCTCACCGGATTTGACCTGGCGGCATTGCCCTCGGCTCCGGCGGAAATCTGTCTGAATGACGGTACAATGACCGGCATTGCCGAAGACACTCTCACACCGGCATTCTTTGTCCGCGACAACAGCGGGGCAAAGGTGCTTGGCAAATACCGTGACACCGCATACACCGGCATGGCGGAAATCCGCGAAGGGGCGTCGCGCTCCATATTCTGCGGCAGTTACCGTTTTTCCACGGCATTCATGCGGCAGTTGGCAAAGGAATCCGGGGCGCATATTTACACCGCGAGTGCCGACCCGTTTGAAGCCAGCGAAAATCTTTTGATGCTTCACGCCCGCTTCCCCGGAAAAAAATATATCTCTCTGAAAAAGAAATGTGATGTGCTGGATATTTTTGAACGCAAAATAATCAGCCGCAACCAAAGTGGCTTCAGCGTGGATATGCCTCTGCACACCACCAAACTCTTTTACTGCGGCAGTGATGCCAATGAGTTGTTGAAAATGCTGAAAGCAGGAGAAAAAAGCAAATGAGTGACAATATCGCCAAAAAAATCTATGAATGCGGCACACTGCGTTACACTCTCGGCGGAGTGGTCGGAGCGTGTGCGCTGATAATGCTCGGATTTTTCTGCATGAATTTTGTCGGAGCGGCGGTCATCGGCATGATCCCGGTGCATCTGAAAGGCTTGGGGGCGAGCAATGCGAATATCGCTTTCATTATGACCACCATCGGCGGGATATTCAACCTGACGGTCTGTCCGGCGGTGAGTTTCAAAAGTGACCGTTACCGCGGCAAACGCTGGGGCAGACGCTGTGTATTCATCATCGGCACACTGCCGATGTACTGTGCGGCGGTGTTTCTGTTTGCCGGAGCTGATACCATCGGCAGCTGGATAGCCAAAGCCGCAGGTTTTGCTCCGGCGACGGTAACAATAATGGTTTTTGCGGTCATCATGGCGATGTACCAGTTCTTTTATATGTTTGTCGCCAGTGTGATATATTACATATACAATGACATAATCCCGACCCGTTTTCTGGCGCGGGTGGTCGGCATGACGCAGGTGGGTGCGGTGGCGGCATCGGCGGTATTCAATCTTTTCTTTTTCAGGTACACGGAAACTCATTTCTCCCAACTGATGATAATGGTGGGGTGTGTATATGCTGTCGGCACGACGCTGATGTGTTTTCTGCTGAAAGAACCGCAGCTGCCGCCGCTGGATGCCGCTGAAAGCAGTGAAAGCCGCGGTATCCGGGGGGTATTCACGTTTATGAGGGAGAGTTTTTCGCACCGGTTTTATGTTTGCGGATTTCTGGGGACGGCGTTTTTCTCGGCGTCGCTGGGGATATCGACATTTCTGATATTCTTTTTCCGCGACATGAAACTGGATCTGGCGGCGGTCGGCAGGATAAACGGCATTTCCGGGATGGCGGGAATGGTTCTCGGTCTGGTGCTGGCAACGTGCGGGACGATACTGGTGGACAAATGGCATCCGGTGCGGATGCACGTTTTCGGTATGGCGATGCTGCTGGTCATTCCGCTGTTGAATTGCCGCTGGCTCTTTATTTCGCCCGGAGCGGAACTTTTCTTTGAATTTTATCTTATTGAGAACATCATTGCCATATTTCTGACTGCGGCGGTGAATCTGGCGGGGATGCCGGCACTGATAATGATGTTTCCGAAATCCCGTTTCGGGCAGTTCTGCTCGGCGCGGGCGATGTTCACATCATTATCGGGACTGCTGCTGGGATTTCTGCTGGGAGTGGCGATAGATGCGGCAAAAAATTTCTGTGCCGATGAAAATTTCGTCTACCGTTTTCTCTGGTGCTGGCGTCTTTTCTGGGGTACGCTCGGAGCGTTTTTCCTGATAAAAATGTATGTGATGTACCAGAAACTCGGCGGGGTGAAATCATACCGGGCCCCGGCGACATGGAGCGAAAGCGGCTTTGAAGAACTGCCGGTTTCCCCGGCGCAGGGGGTGATACCGGCGGCATTACGCAGGGCATTATTTATAACGGATGCGCTGATAATACTTCTGGTCGCGGTATATGGTGCGGCGTTTGTTTATGCGGCAAAATATGCGTTGAGCGGCACGGCTGCGGGCATGGTGCGTTACGCGCTGCTGCCGCTGGCGGTGCTGGCGGCAGTGTACGGAATAAACCGCGTGATATGGGCGAAAGATGTCAGACAACTTTGCAACGGCACATCGACCGCCGCGGTACACCACGGTGTGATGTATCTGGGAGCGTTGATATTGACCTTGATACTGCTGCTGCTGTGCTGGCAGATTTTCAAATCCGCCGGCAGTAACGGCAGTGAATGCGGCATTTACAGTGCGGCGGCGTATATTTCTGCCACACTGGTTGTATTGCTTGCGGCGTGGAGCGGCAGAATTGAAAAGAAATCAACAACAAATCAATAACATAAAAAACCTTTAACTGAAAAAAGAAAGGGAACGTATTATGGCGTCGTATTCCAATCAAACATTCGCAAACGGAACATCCGGAGCGATTTCGCTGACGGAACATTCAGAGATTTATGATTCTGTTTTTGTTTCCAACAGCAACGCAGGACATGGCGGAGCTGTGGCGTGTTACAGCAGAAATCTCTATGTTTCCGGAACAACTTTTTCAGGGAACGCTACTACTGCAAACGGCGGTGCGATTTATACCAACAGCAAATTGACCGTTGACGGATGTCTTTTTGCCGATAACACATCAAACCTCACTTACAGCGAGAGATTGGGAGGTGCGATTTATGCCCAGGATAATACCGTTTCTATTACGGGTTCAACGTTTTCCGGCAACAATGCTTATGGCAACGGTGGCAATGGCGGAGCATTTTTTGCTGTCAGAGCAACTGTTACGATAAGTGATTGCAATTTTCTGACCGCAACAGATGTGATTTCGATTTCCACCGGAACTAATCTTAAATTCAGCGGCAAAAATATTATCAATGCCAATGTAAAAGCTGCCGGTGACGGCACTTACACTGCTGACAACACTGATTTCGTTTTCTCAAACTCCAGTGCGATAACCATTGCCAATATCGGCGGTACGGTCAACTCCGTCACCTTTGACGGTACCCGGACCGTTACTCTGACCGATCAGGATTTGAGCGGTGTGGCAATCACCGTCACTGCCGGTTTGCTGACCGGATATCAGTTTGCCGGCGGCAAATACATCATTGCTTCCGGTGTTGCGGCTATGCCGGAAACCATCACCGTTGCCGGTCAGGAAAATATTGCCGTCAACGGCGGCCAGGTCACACTGGGCGGCGAAACATTCACTTTGAGCTTTGCCGAAAATCAGCTTGCTGTTTCATACAGCGGCAAACAGCACACCATTTACGCCCCGGAAGCAACCGGCGGTGTGTGGGTCGGCGACACCCTTTACAAAGGTACTTACGTTGAGAAAAACCTTTCCGGCAACTCCGTTAGCGGTGATGGAGCGGCAATAAGTATTAATGGGGAAAAAGTCGTTGTTGTCAACAGTACACTGCAAAACAATTATGCTACAAGTATGGGCGGTGCAATAAAAATAAACAGCGGCTCAATGATAGTAGACGGCTCTGTTTTTGACAGTAACGTTTCCAATACATACGGCGGCGGTATATTTATCAACAACGGTTCTCTGACGGTTTCCAATACCAAATTTACCGGAAATGAAGCAAAAAGTTATTACGGCGGTGCATTGTACGTCTACAATGGTTCCATCTCAATTACCGATACACTGTTTTCCGGAAACAAAGCCTCAACCAATGGCGGAGCGATTTATGCGCGTGAAGCAGGAGCAAAAGTGACCGTTTCCGGCTCAACCTTTGCCACTGCCAGTGATACCATTCTCACAAGCAGCGGTTCAGTGACATTCAAAGGGGAAAATGTTATCAATGCCAATATTACCGGGGCAAACATCTCTGCTGACAACGCGGGATTCGTTTTCTCAAACTCCACTGCGATAACCATTGCCAATATCGGCGGCACGGTCAACTCCGTCACCTTTGACGGCTCACAGACCGTTACTCTGATCGATCAGGATTTGAGCAGTGTGGCAATCACCGTCACGGTTGATTTGCTGGCGGCGTTTGCAGAATCACCCTTTGTCATTGCAAGCGGGATTTCTGCAATGGGCGAAAATATCACCGTCAACGGTGAAATTGTCGCGCTCGACAGCGGATTTACTTTCGGCAACGGCGTATATTCCTTTGCATTTGACGCTGAAAAGAAAGAACTTTCCGTCAGATATGAGGGTACTGCCTATGACATTTACGCTCCGGCAGAAATTTCCGGAGCAGTGGTCAACGGCATCGCCTACCGCGGCAATTACGTCAGCAACACGCTTCCGGCTGAAGCGATCACGGCAGATTCCGTGATTTCCTCAATAAACAGCAGTTCCGCCCTCGTTATCGGCAACGACACCGATAAGGTATTCACCGGCATCACCGGTTCTGTATTCTCCAATGTCGCCGGCAGTGCCGTGAGTGTCAAATCCAGCAGCAGTGCGGTGATTTCCGGCACACTGTTTGACAATAACGAATCAGCCGCTGACGGCGGTGCGCTGGTCGTCGGCGTAGGCAGCGGAGCTTCAGCAGTAATAACCGGTTCCACCATGAGCAACAACCGTGCCGCCAGTCTGGGCGGAGCGATCAAGCTCAACCGCAACAATCTGGAAATAGTTGATTCCCTGCTTGTCAGCAACAGTGCCACCGGCAAAGGCGGAGCTTTGAATATCAATGAAGGCAGTGTTTCAATAACAAATTCCACGCTTGCCGGAAACGCTTCTGACAGTGACGGCGGTGCAATTTTTGTTCGCGGCGATGAAAAAAATCCGCAGCTTACCGTGACCGGTTCCATTCTGGCGGATAATTCTGCCGTAAACGGCGGAGCAATCATGATCGGCAGCGGCAAAACTGTTGTCAGCGATTCAGAATTTACCGGCAACCAGGCTGCCGTTGACGGCGGTGCGATCTACAACAATGCCACGCTTGAAGTCAGCAACTCAATTTTCTCCGGAAACAAAACCACCGGCAGCAGCACTTACGGCGGCGCGATCTACAATAACGGCACTGCGACCGTGACCGGCTCGCTTTTTACCGGTAACTCCACCGGCTATTACGGCGGCGCGATCAATGCCGGCAGCGGCTCACTTAAAGTCAGCGGTTCAACATTCTCAAATAATGGATGTGTCGAGCGTGGCGGCGGTGCGATCCACGTTTCCAGCGGCGCGTTGACGGTTGAAAAATCCCTTTTTGTCAGCAACTCCACCGGTTCAAATAAAGATGCGAACTTCGGCGGCGCGATTTATGTCAATCAAAGTGCCGGCGATGTAAAAATTTCCGGTTCGACATTCAATGAAAACAAAGCATCCAGCGGCGGTGCGATTTTCGTTTATCAGAAAAAAGCTGTTATCAATGATTCGGAATTTTCCGGCAATCAATCTGCCGGCAACGGCGGTGCGATCAACAACGGCGGCACGCTTGAAGTCAGCAACTCAATTTTCTCCGGAAACAAAACCACCGGCAGCAGCACTTACGGCGGCGCGATCTACAACGCCGGCACTGCAACTGTGACAAACTCGATTTTCGACGGCAACTCCACTGTTTTCTACGGCGGCGCGATCAATGCCGGCAGCGGCTCACTTAAAGTCAGCGGTTCAACATTCTCAAATAATGGATGTGTCGAGCGCGGCGGCGGTGCGATCCACGTTTCCAGCGGAGCATTGGTCGTGGAAAATTCCCTGTTTGCCAACAACTATACCGGCTCAAACAGCGGTGCCAACTTCGGCGGTGCGATTTATGTCAATCAAAGTGCCGGCAACATCAGGATATCCGGCTCAACATTCAGCGGAAACAGTGCTTCTGTCGGCGGTGCGATATTCGTTTACACAAAAAATGCGGTCTACATCAATGATTGTATTTTTGCCACTGACAGTGATACTGTCAGCAACGGCATAGGAAATGTCTATGTATCCGGCAAAAACACGTTCAACGCTTCTATTCTTGGAGCAGGGACATACAATATCGCCGCAAATTCCTCACTTACTTTCGGCAGTGATATTTCGGTTTCCGCGCTGAATATCGGCGAAAACGTCAGTTTCATTTTCTCCGGCGCAAACGTGACATTCACCGGTCAGGATTTGAGCGGTGTGGCAATAACTGTTGACGGTACCGACCGTCAGGCGGGCGACATTATCGCCACCGGTGTAACAGGATTGCTCGGTGCGGACGACATCGTTGCCAACAACAGCGATGTTTATCTTGCCATTGATGAAAGCGGCAATCTGGTGCTGAAAGCCAACACAGAAATTTCCGGTGTCACCACCAATGGCACCGCATTTTTCGGCAGAGCTGAAGGTGACGGCAGCGGTATCAGCGTTACGATTTCTGACGCCGCCGAATACAATGGCACCGTCCGGGCGGGGAGTGCTTCCGGCACGGACAGTGTTATCAAATCCACTGTCACGGGAGGAACTTTCAGCAATAACCTCTACGGCGGCGGCTTGGTTTCGGCGGCAAAAACCGACATCACCGTCAGCGGCACAACTGAAGTCAAACAAATCCTCTACGGCGGCATCTTTGTGAAAGAAAAGGAATCCGCGACCGACCTCGGCGAAAGCAATCTGACCGTTGCCGGCGGCACGTTCAACCACAACGTTGTCGGCGGCAGCCGCGTGGATGTCAATGAAAATGCGCTGAATGTCACTCACACGACCGCGAAGGTCAATCTGACGATTTCAGGCGGCACTTTTGCAAAAACCGGCACCAAGACCGACCCCGGCGTG
>JAZNAR010000088.1:0-9436 GCA_045586645.1 Victivallaceae bacterium | reverse complement strand
AAATCGGTAATAATCCACAAAAATTTATTGCAGAAGAAAATTGATAGACCTTATATATCAATTCCCTTATTCTTAATGCGGGACTTATCTTCCCTGCGGGGAGATCGATTTGCCGCCCTTGCTTTAGATTCTGCCAGAAGTTTGCTGAACTCTTTTTGCGTAAGATTCTGCAATTCACCATCCGGAATGTACGGAAGCAATCCATCTTGAATTTTTTGCTTGAGAATATTGATTTGTTGCGCAGCAAGCGGCTCATTGGCAGTAAGTTCTGCAATAAGTTTACTTGCCTCCCGTTTGGAAATGCCCGAGGGGATTTCGGTGGCGAGTCCCCGCCTGATCAATTCGGCAAAAAGTTCTTTTTGTGGACCCGTCATGGGAGAAGTACGGCGTTCTTCCTCTAAAATATCCTGCCCTACTTTATCTTTTTGCCGTTCTATGGAAAGTTGCAACAAATCCTCTAATTGTTCCCGATCGTGGCGCGAGAGATACCATGTCACCAACTCCGGCACAGTCAGCATTGGCGGCGGCTCGATCTCTGTCAGAACAGCCTCATTTATATGGGCAAATTGATGCTGACGGATAAAACTCTCTTTCGCAATTTCTTTAGCTGTATTCTGCCTATCGTAATCCTCCGGATATCCAAAACTTTTTGCCTGTTGTAACAAATCTCCACCTACATTTGCTGCCGGAATGGTTTTGATTTCTGCCAACGCTTTGATTTCCTGCTGCCGTTTTGCAATTTGCTGTTGCATCCGTTCACGGAACTCCTGCTGTTGCTTTTGTCGTTTTTCTCTTATTGCTATATCGTAAAGCAGTTCAATACGATGGAAAAGTTTGCTCTGATTCTTCCGGAAGACCTTGTATTGTTCCTGTGATATGGGGATGAAAAAATGAAAATCCTGTGTTTTTGCAAGTAAAGTTCTTGTAATATTTTCAAATAATGTGTGATCTTTGTCCGGAAAATGATTGCAGAAATATTCCCGCAGACCCCAAATGTCAGATTTCTGCCACGCATTAACAAAATTCGACTCACTATCTGTAAACAACGGCTTTGTGGATTTGAAAACGGTTTTTAAGTATTGAATCAACTTTTGAGAAAAAGTCAGCGGATATTTCTTGGGGACAGTAAGTTGCGGAAATCTTATGCTGTTGATTTTTGCTTCTACAGTTGCAATTTTTTGGTGTAAACTATCCCGTTCTGTGATTGCATTTTTATACCACGATGAAGTTATGGCTATCTTGCCTTGCATTGCCAGACGCAAACGCTGATGCCAGGGTAAAATCCGGGCGTCTTTATAATCAAAAATTTTGCGGCAAAGCATTGCATGATTCTTTTCAAGAGCTTCTTTTTCTGCTTCCAAAGCCTTTCTTTCCTTTTTGTGCGCTGCAAGCTGTTGATCAAAAATTTCTTTTTGTTTCGCATATTTTTCTTGATGCTGTTCAAATTTTGTGGTATCGTTGCTCAAATACTCTTTTCGAGGCGGAGGCGGTAGTAAATCGGCGGCGTTGTGCCGGGAATCATCGGCCTTGCAAAGTTGATTTTTCAGGAACTCTTTTTCCGGACAAAACAATCTCATACTCTGCCGCCCCCGACTGCACGCCACATAAAAAGCCCGACGGTCAAGGCGTTCCGCCGCGATCACGACGTGTTTTGCAGTGCGTCCCTGGGACTTGTGCGAGGTCGTCACCCAACCGTAATCAAAACCGGCAAAATTGTCCGGCAAACGGCGTAATCCGTTGGGGATCGGGTGCATATTTTGATCCAGCAACTCAACCACATCGGGGAAATCGGTTATGCGGGCAAGATTGCCATTATAGATCTTTTCAGAGCGCAAATTGACCTTAAATTGAATGATGTCGCCTGTCCGCAGTTCCCGACTTAAACTTGCGCCTTTATCAATAAAATCTGCCGCCATGGAAAGTTTGATTTGCTTGCCATTACTTAAATACAGCGTCTTATTTTGAACCTTTACAACGGTCAACACAGTACCGGCTTCGGCAACACCCTTCATTCGCCGGATAAACATGATATTATCGCCAATGACATAATTTTTGTGGTTGCGGAGTTGAGCATTTGTCAGTTGCGAAGAACGAAAAATCTCTTTATGTTGCACCACATCTCCCAGAGGAATTTGTTTGCGGATTTCTTCTGTCAATGCGTCACATTCCTTGTGGGTTGGCGCAACTGCAATAATATTATCATCAAGATGTTGTGCAAAATATTCAGCAGCTTGCCGGAGGTATGCCGAATTGCTTTCGCAAATATATCCATTTTTGTCAAACAACTGAAATGCATTTGTGAAATTGCCATTGGCGCACTCCTGAACGCCCCGGCGATATTCGGCGATTTGTTGGCGATAAATTTCCCTTAATTCAAAATGTGTGATATTAGAGTGATCTTCCAACAACCGGAAAAAATCTCCCCGATCAACGGCTGTGTGCTGTCGTGAATCTCCCACAAACAGTATCCGGCAATGGGATTTTTCTGCTTGATGCAGTAATTTCACCCCATCTTTGAGAGAGCATAATCCTGCCTCATCTACGATCAAAAGCCCGTTAAATACCGGGGGATTTTGCAAAAAAGATGCCACCGTTTGAGAATGAGTAAAGCCCTCCTGTTTCAATACATCGGCGGCACTGTTGGTCGGTGCCAGCACCATCAAACCGCATTTTACCCCTTTGGCCAATTCTTTCAATACCGTAGTTTTCCCGGAACCGGCAACGCCCCGCAGCAGCATAAAACGGTCTTTATTTTGCAAGATCTCTTGAATAACAGCGCGTTGCTTTTCCTTGTTTTCATCATTGGGGAATAGTATAAAATCCGGATTTAGTGCCTTGCAAATTCCCCGTTCCTGGTTAATTAAATCAAGGGTGTATTGCTCCGCTTCCATAACCGTTTGCAAGGTGATATACCCATCTGGCAGCTTTGATATTTCCCAGGTTTTCTCAATAGCATCACGAACTTCTTGTAAAGTAAAAATGCCAAGATTATGCCGCAAAATTTCAGCCATAAGATGTTCCTCTTTCATTACACTCTGCCTTTCAAAAAGTTCAGGTAGAATCTCTTGTAAAACAAGAGTTATATCCGGTTTTGAAATTGGTTGTTTCATAGATTTTTCAGAAATATTCTGCAATAATTCAAGTTCCTCTTCAGAAAGCTGCGACAACTGATATTTCCGCACAGATTCTGCATTGGAAGTCAACATCTTTTCCGACCGAGTTGCCAATGAAATCTCATGTTTTTCGGCCGCAGTCAAAGTCCGTCCCAATGCTCGCTCCTGACGTACAATTTCTTCATCAATATCATTTGTCCGCTTGGAAAAACGATCCAATATTTCTTTCGGGACATTCTTTATTTCAAAGCCTTTGACATTGACTCGAAAATCCAGAGTTTCCCTGATTTCATACCCCAAATTCCGGCACGCCATTGCCAGAGAATTTTGGTAAACTCTGCCGCAATATTGAATCGCTTTACACATCGCCGCATTTTCCAAAGCCTTGAAATTGCCCTCTGAATCCCCGGTTACATTGCATACAACATTGTGCGTATGTAATTGAGGATCAAGAGTTCTGCTGCAATCGTGATGAAATGAAGAATATATCATCTTTCCCGTCAATTCATAATTCTGCGTATTTACATTTTCGCCATATCTTATACGAACTGCCGCAAATTGTTCCAACTCATTCATTGCAAACGCAACCGCTTGTTTGTGTGCCTCAATCAAACGACTGTCAAACAAGCTCATCACCGAAACAGATTTTTGTGCTGAACACTGAAAATCATAAAAACGGATACCGCCATTAACCGTTCTTTGCGTTAATTTTGACAAAGTTACCGGATTCAAATTCTGCTGAAATAAACTGAAAACATCCGCAGTGACCGGCATATTCTGCAACTGAAAATCATCCGCTAATTTTCCATGCCAGACACCTGTGATTTTCTCCTTTTCCGAATAGTAATCATTCGCCGAAAGATGATTCAAAAAGAACTCTTTTCCCTTGTACCGAACTGCCTTGATCCGAGCCATTGTAAACATATTTTCCTCCAGATTTACCAAAAAGAAAATACCCTGAAGCCCACCCGAAATCAATACACCCCTCTCCGCAGAATGTAACGCCGTGTGTTATCGTAACATCCACCAATAAAAAAGTAAAATTGAAGAGGCAATATTCCTATCGAAAATAGAGCGGTAAAAGCCCAGGATTTTCTCCTTTATACAGTTGTATTTTCCGGTAAAAGTGGTATATTATAAACGAGAATAAATAAGGAGTACTCGTATGCCGGAAAACTTTCAACTTCTATCTTCTGCTTCTGTGCAAACATTAAAACGCATGATCTACACCATTCGAGGAGTTCAGGTGATGTTGGATAGTGATCTGGCAGCGTTGTATAAAGTTGAAACAAAAGCTTTCAATCAAGCGGTGAAACGAAATATTAATCGTTTCCCTGAATCTTTTCGTTTTCAGCTTACCGTTGAGGAGTATCAAAACTTGAGGTCACAATTTGTTACCTCAAGTGGAGAAACGGACGAAAGCAGTCAGCATGGTGGACGCAGATACCTCCCCTATGTATTTACAGAGCAGGGGGTTGCAATGCTTTCAAGTGTTCTGCACAGTGAATTTGCCATTCAAACCAGCATAAAAATAATGAATGCTTTTGTGGAAATGCGTCATGTTATTGCTTCAACATCCACATTATTCTCCCGACTTGAAACTTTGGAACGGCGGCAAATAGCGGATCAGTACGAAAATGATAAGAAATTTGATCTGATTTTTGAAGCATTGGATCGCCAGCCGGAACCAGCTCAAGGTGTATTTTTTGACGGGCAGATTTGGGATGCTCATATATTGATAACTACTCTGATAAGCAAAGCCAGTCATTCCATACTTTTGATCGACAATTATGTGGATGTTACCACGCTTGACATGCTTTCCAAGAAACAGCCCAAGGTAAAAGTAAAAATAGTTACTTCCCCCAGAGGAAATATGCTTACGGCATCTGATATTAAAAAATTCAATGCTCAATATTCTGCTGTTGCAGTAAAGACAAATACTGCCTTTCATGATCGTTTCCTGATTCTTGACAATCAAGAATTGTACCTGATAGGGGCCTCGCTTAAAGACCTGGGCAAAAAGTGTTTCGGCTTTACTCAAATGGATGCAGGTTTGATTCCTGAAATTCTGGCAAAACTCTAATTGTGAAATTCTAAATAATCCCATTATAAATACTGTAAAAGTGCTGTTTTAACTTGAAAAATACGGCCCTATGCAGTATATTACTGTGGATTTCGTGTTTGTTACAGTATTCAGGAGAATAGCAATGTGGAACAAAAATATTTTGATTGATAATTCAGCTGGTACAACATTGGCTGATTGTATCAGATATCACTTGCTTTCTCCGGAATGCCGTGAACTTTGTATTGCAACAGGATATTGGGATATTCCAGGTATGGCATTGCTGCATACAGAGTTTGAGAACTTTTTTGCCAGAGGCGGAAAGTTACGAATGATTATTGGGGAAGAACCTGTTGCACGCCAATATCAAATTGTTCCAGAAAGAGTTGAAGCAATACGACGCTTCCCTGATGATTATATCAAATTGGATATTGATGACCTGAAGGATGAATACAAACCTGTTATTAAATTGC
Source organism: Victivallaceae bacterium (assembly GCA_045586645.1). Taxonomy (GTDB): domain Bacteria; phylum Verrucomicrobiota; class Lentisphaeria; order Victivallales; family Victivallaceae; genus UBA1784. Next base: position 3,788 of record JAZNAR010000088.1, on the reverse strand, counting down.
TGATGCAATATTGTGCAGATGAAGATTCCGTTATACAAATCCGGGTGTATGGTCAAAATGTGACTCCCAAACAATTTCTTCATGCAAAATGCTACATTTTCAGAGGCAGTAATTCCGTCGGCATCATTGGCAGTGCAAATTTTACACATCGAGGTTTAGTTGATAATACAGAGTTGTCGTATTTGGAAACAAATTCAACCATTGTAGGGGCGCGTCCTAATGCTGACAGCACCTTCAAAGGCCACATCGGTTGGTTCGAAGAGAAGTGGGAGCAAAGCGTTCCGTGGGAACATATCTTTAAAAAAGAAATTTTGGAGCCATCTCCTTTGGGACGCAAAGTAAAAGCAGAGTCATTCAGCTTAACTCCATATGCTGTTTACATAAAGTATCTTCAAGGCATATTCGGTGTGGAAGCAGGAGACCAAGAAAACAGTTTTATACCCGATATACCGGATTTTAAGCGTTTGGAATACCAGATAGATGCTGTAAATCGTGGTTTTTCCATTATGCGAGAACATAACGGTTTTATTCTTGCAGACGTCGTTGGTCTCGGCAAAACTGTTGTTGCAATGCTGTTGGCGAATAAATTTTTCAATTCTCCGGACATAGATGGCAGGAGTAAAGATATTTTGATTGTTACCCCACCGGCAGTAAAAGAGGCTTGGGAGAAAACTATTGCGCTTTTTGATCAAAACAGTGATGGTCGCCTCAAGAATCATATTACAATCATCACTACAGGAAAAGTTGTGGGATTTACAGAATTTGATGATGAGCAGTCGGACATTTCAGAAGACGACAATGATGTTCTGGAGTTGGATAAAAAGCAATATGGTCTTATCTTGATCGATGAAAGTCATAAGTTCCGTAATTCTGAAACCCAGATGTATAAAGCAATGGATGATCTGATTGATCAGATCTATCCGCAGCCATATGTGGTGCTGCTTTCGGCGACACCGCAAAACAACTCTCCAAAAGATCTGAAAAATCAAATATTTTTATTTCAGCGTGAACCGCAGAACACAACTCTAGAAACGATAGATGGCAGAAAGCTTGATACCTATTTTTCCAACAAGCAAAAAGAGTTTTTGAACGCAAAGAAAAATAAAGACTATCAGGCTATAAAAGATTTGTCACTGGATATTCGCCAGCGAGTTTTGGATCAACTGTTGGTGCGCAGGACGAGAACCGATATACGGGCACATTACAATTCAGATACCAACGATCTCCATTTTCCGGAGATCAGCGGTCCCCATTCCTTGAAATACACCTTAAACAGCAAGCTGTCTGAGTTGTTTTTTGATACGATGAATCTGATTGCACCGACAGATCCTCATTCGGGTGAATTTATATTCAATGATACCGGATTGACCTATGAGCGTTACAGAGCCATTGAATACCTTACTTCTCAAGAAGACCGGAAACGGTACCAAGTGCGCAACCTCACTCCGGAAGGAACTTCTAAACGTTTGGCAAAAATTATGCAGATTCTGTTGGTCAAGCGTCTGGAAAGCAGCTTTGCTGCATTTCGGGCATCGTTGATCAACTTGAAGCGATACACGCAGAATATGGTCGATATGCTGAACGATGACTGCGTATTTATATGTCCGGATATTGATGTCAATGCAGAACTTGATCAGGAAAAGAAAAACACAACTCGCCGTCAATGTTACGAAGATTTGAGGAAATTGATTGCTCGCAAGGGTGGAAATAATTATGAATATAAAGCTTCGGCTTTTTCACCGGCGTACAGAGAGAACCTGACAGAGGATTTGCGAAAAATCACTAATCTGTGCGATCGTTGGAGCAAGGTTGGCGGTTTTGATCCCAAACTGCAGGTGTTTTTGAATGAACTGGAACATCGCTTATTCAATTCGGAAATAAACAATCCACATCAGTTTGATACTCAAAAACTGATTATCTTTACAGAGGCGATTGATACGGTTGAACTTTTGAAAGATTCATTGGAAAATGCGGGATATCGGGTATTGGCAATTACTGCAGCCAATAGAGATGCATTAAGCAAAACTATTGCAGAAAACTTTGATGCCAATGTACCTCCGGAAGAACAAAAAGATGATTTCAATGTGCTTATTACGACTGAAGTTCTTGCCGAAGGTGTCAATCTTCACCGGGCAAATGTGATACTCAATTACGATACCCCATGGAACTCAACCCGTCTGATGCAGCGGATCGGTCGGGTAAACCGCATTGGTTCAAAAGAAGATTTTGTTCATGTATTCAACTTTATGCCGACTGCAGAAGGCGATCAGCAAATAGAGCTGATAAACAAGGCACATTCAAAGCTTCAGGCATTTCATGCGCTTTTCGGGGAAGACAGCCAGATTTTTACCATGATGGAAGAAGTGTCCAGTTATGGAACCGATCCGGAATCGTTGCGGTCTCTTGTGGAAGGAGAACTCTCGCCGCTTGAACCTTACGCTGCTGAATTACGCAAAATTCAGCAAGAACAACCTGAATTTTACAATTGGATCGCCCAGCAGCCATCCGGTATTGGATGCGCCCGAGGAGGAGATTCTTCAAAGTTTTGCTGCGTAGTCAAACATCCGTCCAGACACCATGGCTTGAATTTGATTTTGGAAGGCGATGCTACCCGGGATGTTCATTGCTTGGAAATGCTTGAACATTTAAAATGTTCACCTGATACAGCTGCGACTACTCTTCCTGAGGAAGATATTGAAAATTTCCGTTTCAGAGCCATTGCAAAATACAGCGAATTCATGCAGAAGATGATGACTGCCGGAGATGGTAATAAAAAGCGGACTGCAGCATTAAAAGCAATTCGGGAAATCAAGCAAAATGCTTCCCTGAACGAAGATACCAAAGCCTTATTGAATCTGGCTGATTCTTTGATCCGTAAAAACGACCGGGCTCTGATTCGCCGGATATTGAACTTGCACCGTGATTTGGACGGTAACAGTTTGCCTGGTTTGGAATTGGGCGAAAAAGATATAAATCAAATATTGCATGAAGAACTTCAGGCATTGACTCGTCGCAGAAATGTTGATAATCCCCAACCGGAGATCGCATTATATATGGCAGATAAGGAGAATTGATTATGAATCAGGAACTTTTTCAGCGGGATTATCCGGATATTGAAACGATTCTTAACGATATTGTGTATCCTGTATTTGGCAATTCTGCTGCCATCCGTGAAAATATCCTTATAGACAGTGCCATTCTTTCTAAAGCAAAGGAAGCAGGTATAAAGAAAGCAACCCGTATTGCTGAATACGATGTTGATGGGACACCGTTGAATGTCTTTGATGTGGAGTTGGATGATTCTGTGGATGTTGCCCGAAACCGCATAAAAATCAAACGCTGGCTGATCAGCCATGCTGACGTTTACAGTGCTTCGTTGATTTTCTTTCATTACACCGTTGCCGGGAAAGAGTGGCGTATTTCCTTTTTTGCAAAGAATGCGACCAATAGCGATGTAACTTCAGCTAAACGCTATACTTTCTTGTGCGGGCAGGAACATGGTTGCCGGACAGTAGCACAGCGTTTTGAATTATTGCGTAAATCTGATAAGACTTTGGACAAACTCCGTGAGGCATTTTCAGTCGAAGCCCTGAACAAAGAGTTTTATGCCAAACTTTCCAACTGGTTCTTTTGGGCGTTGCGGAGTGTCAAGTTCCCTGAAAGGGAAAGTCAGGTGCCTTTGATTCGCTTGATTACCAGAACGATCTTTGTCTGGTTTATGCGGCGCAAAGAGTTGATTCCTGCAGAACTGTTTGATAAAAAGTATATCGATTCAATATTGAAAAAGA
>JAZNAR010000087.1:0-42754 GCA_045586645.1 Victivallaceae bacterium | reverse complement strand
CGACGTCTTTGAAGATTATTTCAAAGCAGAGACCGATGCCGCCGAAAACCTCGTTTATAAAGCCAATGAGGACTATGACAGCCTTCTGCAGACCGGCTTCAAGATGGTGGAGGTTGCTTGTAAACACTGGCAGGATGATTTCGCGGTGCAGCGTGTCGCGGAAACCTTTTCGGTCAATGTACCCGGTTTGAGCAAACCGTTGATCGGCGAATTTGACTGCGTGGTGACAGACGGTCATGATAACTGCATCGTTGACTGGAAGACCGCCTCTGCGAAATGGGCAATTGGCAAAGCCGATAAAGATCTGCAGGCAACAGCGTTCAGTTACGCTTTCAAAGAAAAGTACGGAGAAAAGCCGTTGTTCAGGTTCGATGTCTTCACCAAAGCCAAAACTCCAACCGTCAATAACTACTATACGTTGCGGACTGATAACGAACTTGAGCGTTTTGTTTCGCTTGCCAATGGTATCGAAAAGAGCGTTATCAGCGGTAACTTCTATCCCAACGAAAGCGGCTTCGGATGCAATGATTGTCCGTATGCTGACCGTTGCAAGAAGTGGAGGTAATTATGGGACTGATGATGTGCGATGGAAAGTTTGTCAGCCGTGATGAGATCGCTATGGTGCCGACACCTGACGGTACAGAGAGTTGGAAGCCGGTGCCCCACATGGAGGTGATTGACGCCGTAACCGATGTGGTCAAGGCGCATAACTGGCAGATTCTCGATGAGAATTTCGGTCTCGCTCGTGAAGGTCAAAAGATGTTCGGCGTTATGCGGATCAACAAGACCAACAGTACCGACTGGTCACGGTGCATCGGTCTGCGTAACAGCCACGACAAGAGTTTCGCTGTCGGATTGAGTGCCGGTATCAGCGTAACGGTGTGCAGCAATCTGGCTTTCGGAGGAACCACCGTAATCAAGCGGCGTCATACCTCACGCATTGAGCTGACCGAGTTGGTTGAGGTGGCGATGAATGAGCTTGAGAACGAATTTCTCATGCTCGAAACCGTCTGCGAAGATCTCAAAATCATCTATTTGAAAAATGATGATGAAGCACGTAGCCGTATCGTCAGAGCCGCCGAACTTGGAGCGATCAACAGTAGCGACATTGTTCCGGTTTTCAAGGAGTTCAAGACCCCGCGGCATCCGGAATTTGCCGAACCTACGCGGTACTCTTTGCTAAATGCCTTTACGGAAACGATCAAAAAATATACTCCGTTGCGGATTGACCACTCTTATACTGCTCTCAACCGATGCTTCGGCTTGGACGGTAACAGACCTGAACTTTGGAGGTAGAAATGAATTGTCCTAAATGTAATGAAAAAGCGTGCATTTGTACGCAGACCCGGGGAGCAACTACGCTCCTCGGAGCCGGTGCTGGAGGCTACGTCGCTGCAACAGCCGGAGCCAAAACCGGTGCTGCGATCGGCTCGTTATTCTGCCCCGGCTTCGGCACTGCTATCGGTGGTTTGCTTGGCATTTTGACCGGAGCAGCTGCCGGTGCGGTTGCAGGAAACACGGTCGGCAAACTCGTCGATGAGAATGTCTTTCGCATCTGGAAATGCACCGCTTGCGGTTATGAATGGAGGGCGGCATAATGGACAGATGTCCGGAATGTAATTCAGATGATATAATTCCGTGGGCTGACGGCTATATCTGCCGTGACTGCGGATGTGAATTCTGAATAAATCAAAGAGAGTTCTTGACCGGCTCTCTTTTTTATTTGTTTTTTTGTAAAAGTGGATGTATGTTATTTTTCATCATAAGGAGATACGCCATATGCCAATAAAATACCCTACCACTTCCAAAACGCTGTTGGAAAAAATTTCTTCCGGTGATGAGATCAGCTGGGATGAATTCTACCGCAAATATGCGCCGGTCATCAAAGCCGTTGCCAAATACAAGGGCATCGAATATGATGCTGATGATATTTGCCAGCAGGTGATGATGCACTTTTTCAAACAGAGCCAAACTTTCAAATTCGATCCCGGAATTGCCAAATTCCGCACTTATCTCGGACGGATCGTTTCGTGGAAGATCATTGATTATTACCGTAAAAAACGCGAAAAACTTTCCGGAGAACTGGATGCTGTACCCGTTGATGCTGAATTGGATAAAATTTATATGGCTGAATGGCACAAAGTCATTATTGCCGAAGCTGAAGACGAGTTGAGAAAGCGGGTGTCGCCGGATACCTTTCAAGCGTATCAGCTCTACGCCGTGCAAGGTCGTCCGGTGGAAAAAGTCGCTGCCTTTCTGGGGTGTTCCGTCAATCAGGTCTATCAGGCGAAAAAGCGGTGCTTCGCGATGATGCGGGAGATCCTTTTGAAAATGAATGAAGCTGACCCCGATTTACAGCTGGAGCTTTCCAAATATGACATTTGAGCCGGGGGATAAACTATGTTCCTGCACGCTGCTTGTCAAGTGCGGCGAGGGCAGTTACGGCGAAGTGTGGCTTGCTGAAAACGCCATTGGCGGCAAGGTGGCTTTGAAGATCCTGAGGAAAAAGTTTTCCGAACGGGAAATCCGGGGATTACAAAATTACAAAGATTGCGACCACCCCAATTTGCTGAAAATCCGCCACATCGAAATCAGTGATGATTTTGTCTGCTACACGATGGATGCCGCCGATGACCTTAATAATGGCAAAGGCGATTATCTGCCTGATACCCTTGCCAACCGCCTGAACAAGTATGGCAGGCTCGATGGCAAAGAGATCACCGCTATGCTCGATGGTATGCTTGATGGGTTGGAGGAACTGCACAAACACGGACTGGTTCACCGGGACATCAAACCGGATAATATTTTGTATATCAATGGCAGAGCGACCCTTTCCGATGCCGGGCTGATTGCGCCGGTGGGACAAAACACTCTGGTCGGTTCGCCGGGATTCATTTCGCCCCGGCTTATGGAATCCGGCGGCGTTGCTGAAACGAGCGATGATTTTTATGCGTTGAGCAAGGTAGTTTTCTGTGCGTTGACCGGACTGGCTCCAGCAGAATATCCGACTATTCCGCAGGAAATGACGATCAGCGTTGATCCGAAAATCAACCGGGCACTTCTTGCAGGGTGCAGTCAGGAAATAAAATCATCTGCTGAATTCAGAAAAGCTGTTGCCGGGAAAGTTATTCCGCAGCTGCAGAAAAAGCCGGAAACGAAAAGAATTTTCTTTATTAAACTGATTATCTGTATCGCTGTAATTGTACCGGCAATATGGATTTTTCAATTTTTCAAAGGTCATGTGCCTGACAACCAAACTGTTATCGTTGAACCATCGGCAGCTCCGGTTGTTCCAAGTGCTGTCCGTCAACAGCCGGTGGGGTCGGCGCCTGCTGCTGTTATTGACCAAACACCGGAAAATACAGAAGTTCCGGAAAAATCTCTTTTTGAATATCCGCAGCTGCCCGATTTGAATTATGAATATTATCGGGGTCGCAAGACCACGGCGGCAGATGTGTTCCGCCATTTTGAATTGTATCAGGGGAAATATCTGCCGGAACTGCTGAACCACCGGATTTTTTCTGCCCGGTTGGTGATGTCGGAGATAAGTGATATTCAAACCGCATATTACAATAAACCTGAAGCACATCAAGTCAGTTTGCTTTCGCTTGATTTACAACATTTAAGATCAACCAGTCAAAAAGAAGAAGAGCTGCTGAAAAACCGCCAGCAATACTGGCGTGAACAATCTGGCAAGCCTGAAGACATTATCCGCCGGATGCTCACAGAAGATCCGATGATGCAAATGGCGGCGATCAATATGCTGCTGGAAAAATTCTGCCGTCATGTGGTGGAGATCAAAGAATATGAGAATAAATACAAACAGACTGTCCAACAGTTGATCGCTCTGCAAATGGAATTGCAGGGGGTAAACAAATAGCAAAATCTGTGAAAATCGCAACTTCGACTTGAGATTTTTAGAAAAATTGAAAAAAATTGCCAATCGGCGACAAATCGCAGTTTTTCAAGCGTAAGATAGGGTAGAAAGAAAAATCTTTCGGGCTGATTTATCTCATGCAGACAGAGCTGTGGATTTGATTTTTGCCGGTTGCAGTGCTAAATTAAAACCGATCAACAAAATTGAGAGGTGAAAACACAACATATTGTAATTGAAAAAGTGAAAATCAAATAACGGTCTTTCAAGACGGTTACTCTGGAAAACGCCAAAAAGAACGAGTAGAACCGCTTGCTTGAAGGGTGCGTTTGTGCATTCACAAACGTACTCTGTCTGCATGGGTTTTACGGGTATTGGCGTACCTCCAGAGTCATGTAAACGGGGTACGTTTTTTTTGTGTGTAAAAAAAGAGGAGACGAAGATTGATGATAAGGAATACTGTGGTCTATGATTCTGACCTGAATCCGGTTATAGAAAGAGCAAACAATGAAGAATTGCAGTGGTTGGTGGATTTGATTGTAAATACATATACCGGTACACTGGCAAGTTGTGGCGTATACGAGGCAAATTATCCCAATCATACTGTTTATGCGGATTTGATTGCCAAAGAAATATGTGAGTTCGGCGGCAATACATTTATGAACTTTTTTAGAAAAAAAGGTCCGGCATACCGTGAAGTAGTCAGTGATGTTGCAGAAAAAATCGGGGCATCGTTTCCATCAGATGCTTCGGTAGAAGTGATTGAAAACTCCATTATTCTTTGTATTTTACAAAAATCTCTCTACACAATGTCGTATGAGGACAAAAAGAAGTTGCTGGCAGAGTTGGACATTGATGGTAAAGAAAATGTTTCCGGAGATATGGAAATCACTGCAATGATAATTGGATGTTTAGGCAGCGGTGGTATCAACCGGCTGAAAATAACCGCCGTAATTTTTCAATCATTGTCGGAAATTACCGGTAACAAAGTTGATATATTTTCCAAATTCGGTTTAAAAAAAATAGTTGTGGGTTTGATAAGTCCGATTTCTCAAGCAGTAGGTTGGGGAATTGATATGGCTGGTCCGGCATACCGTATAACGATTCCGGCAGTAGTATATATTTCTTTGTTGCGTCAAAAACAAATTTTAAATTAACAAGGGGGTTGAAAATGGAAAATTCAAATCACACAAATGTTGAAAATGCCGGCTCCGGCGAACTGGCAACCGTTGAAAACAAGGAAAATATTGCCGAAATCGAAAAAACGGTTAAGCGTGGATTTTTTGATGTCATTGCTGACTTTTTCAAATTGATGGTTTTCGGCATTTTCAAATTTACTTTTATCAAAATTCCCAAATACATATATAAACTTTTGTCTTGGGAAAACATCAAAGCCGTTATTAAATTTTTCTACAGTATATGGAGAGCGTTGTTTTGGTGTACCGTATGGTTGGGAATTGTGTTCGCCGCGTGGATTGCTTTTGGCTTGAAACAATTTCTGAATTTCTGGCAGGGAATTGGAAGAGGCATTTTGCATATGCTCACTGCATTTGTAAATATTATTATTGCCAATGCCGGTCCGATTTGGTTTGTCATCGCTATTATTGGTTCTATTTACGGTTTGGCATATATGACATTGAAAAAGCGTGCGAAAAAGAAAGGAGTACCATTCAGGGGCGTTTTCGGATTTCTGCGCCGTAAAAAAGCCAATGCTGAAAATGTTCAGAAATAACATGTAAACGAATGATAATTTGAATTTTTTCTCAACGGTAAAGATATGGATACTCAACAATATGAATGTGATTCTGATTTGATCAGAGGATTGGAATTTCTCGATGATGGAGATCCTGATTCAGCATTGCCATGCTTTATTGTTTCCATGAAAAATAAAAATCCACTGGGGGCATTGGCACTGGGAAATGTCCTTGAGCAAAAATTTCTGGAAATATATGAGGATGAAGTGTATCATATCGGCAGCGATGAAAGAATTGACAATATGCTTAATATGATGATTGCCGCATATATGTTCGGTTCGGTATTTGCTGAAGATGCCGCAGAAGAAATTGATGTCGAAAACAGAATGGGAAACATTGCAAATTGCTGTTATCCGGAGGCACAATTAAGAAAAATATGCGAAAGTATCGGAGATAATTTACAAAATTATATTTCGCAATCTCCGGAACTTCTATTGAGATTTTTATAATTTTCATACTCTAAAATCTAAAGGAAAAATTAAAAATGGAAAAAATCGGATTCTTTGCTGTTGAAATTCCCGGGAAATTAACATTTATGGGTGAAAACGTCCATTTCCCGGAAAAAGTGTTTTATCATGCCGCTGCGAGAGCAGTTTTTGAGCCGGAAATAAGAAAATGTATAAAATCAATGCGGGATGACTTCGATGATAATATCGGCAGTTTTGATGATTTTATTGATGATGGTCTGTCATATATTTATCAAAAGATGCAACCGTTGGTCAAGTTCACCGTAAATCAGTTGGCACAAAACGGTTGTTATGATGCAGAAGTTGACAGTTTTTTTGATGAATATATAAAAAACGAATTTGATTATATTCCGGAAATACATCGCGATTTGTGCAACAAACAGGCACAGATGGCGGCGGTACAGGAAGAAAGAAATGCCCAGAGAGTAGCCAGACGGGAATTGGATGTCGCTTTCGGCGGAGATGATGTGGGAAACCGTTTGTATAATGGTGTCGGACGCCTTTTCGACGGATTGAGCAATATGGCAGAGGAAGCCGAATATTATAATGATAATGTAAAAAATGCCATCAAGGATGAATTTGCCGCTATCGCATATTGCATGACTGATTTTTTCGCAGATGCGCTTTATGATTCAACCGGAGATGATCTGCGGGTAGCGTCTTCCTATGAGGAGTATAAAAAAACATTGGCAACGTTCCGGAATCTTGAAAAAGGCAATATTCCGGAAAGCCGCAGAAAAATTGTAGCATTGGAGATTCTCAATATAAATCCTTTTACTCAAGGTCTGTTGGATTGGGCGGTTGCAGAGCATGGAGATGCAGATGGCGAATTGCAGAAACTTGCAGATGCTCTGTATGTCGACATATCTGTTACCAAAAAATACTTGTTGAAAAAACTCCACTTTAAAATGGATTTTTCAACAGAAGAAAGTACCATTGCGGCAAAAAATGCTCTGGAAAAAGAAGAGGCCAAATTAAATATATTTCATCAGGAATATCACGATGAAATAGATAAATTACTGCACGATTTTGATGTCAAAGCACGTTCTTTTGATGGAGTTGAGTACAGCACCAGAGAAGAGGCGGCAACTGCCCGCAAAGAGGATGAAGCCATTTGCACAATTTGCAAAACACGCAATCCTTACAGCATTAAAGATTTTGAGGCACTTGTCGATGAATTGCGGCCATTCCCCGGCAAAACCGGTGTTTGCCAGAAAAAAATCAATGAGTTGGAAAAGAAAATTGCGGAATTGAAAACGCAAAATGAAAAAATGATCAATACATTGAATATTGATCCGGAAAAAGCGTTGATCATTACTGCCAAAATGAATTTAATCGCATCTGCCAAAATAAAAGAATTCCGTTGCGTTGATCCGACAAGCAAATTGTCTAAAGATATTCTTTCTGAACATGAAGGGGATCCTGCGGATATTGTATTCGGAATGCTTGATTTATCCATGATGAGTAATTACTCAAAAGGGATTGTCATTTCCATGAACGGCATTTATTTCAAAAAAGATGATTGTCTCTTGAAAAAAGCTGTTGGGACATACTACAATGTTGTTACTTTAGGGCAGGGAAAAAAGATTTTGAATGCCGGAAAATCATTGTTTGGAGCTCTCCCCGGGGTATCTTCCGCCAAAAAAGCAATTGCAGAAAAAATAAATGCGGTTCCGGAACTTTCCAAAATAACCGATGCAGTGAAAGATTCTGTTAAAACTCACATCGCTTTCATTCCGTGGGAAAATGTCTCCGTTGCTCAAGGCAGTTCAAACAATGTAATAAGCCTGTCAATGGAGTATGATTTCAAATTTCCGATGATGTCAAATTTCGGTTCCAAACCGGAAGTTGAATTGATAGAGTTGTTGAACACGTTAGCAAAAATGTAACAGAAAGGAGTTATGCCATGTTCAAATCGTATGATCTTCAAAAAAGATGCTGTCTCACCTGCCAGTTTTTCAAAATCCGGCGCAATGTGGAAATCATCGGTTCTCAAGCGTGTATTGATTATGACAGCAACAGCGGAAATTGCGGCATTTACAACAATTTTCCGCAAGTAGTCAATACGCCTGCCAATGCGACAAGTTATTGCCGCTACAAACGCTGGGTGGAGTTGCCTGATTGATGGCTTGTCCGGCTTACAAACGGTGGCACAAGTTGCCGTAAAACAGTTTTTTCATAAATTCTTTCATTCATACGACCGAAATAAAAAAGTTGCTCCGTATAATCGGGTAGATGCACTTTTTTATGGAGGTCTTTTTTTTGCAAAAATTTCTTTCCCGGCGACAAATTTTGGAATGACACTCCGTTCATTCGGGTGTCGAACACTTTTTTATGGAGGTTTTTATGAAATATGTTTTTGATTGGAAGGCATTCGGCGGATGCCTGGGAACGCTTGTCGTATTGGCTTTGATTCCGACTGCAGGTTTTATTATCTATTTTCTCTTTCACGCGATTTTGTTTGTGCTGCCCGCGATTGCTGCCATTTTGATTATTCTTGGCATCATATATGTCATTGGATACGCTTTCAAAGAGATGTTTTTCAAAAAAGTCGAGTAATTGATCCATTCACCAAAGGAGAAAAATATATGATTACCATTTGTCACAGTTGTTCAAAGCCGCAGGAAATCAGCAACAAAAAGAAAAACGACCGTGTTTATTGCGACGGATGCAAGACGTTTTTTATGGCTTATGAAGCAAAAGAGTGTTCCAGATGCGGGAATTTAAAACACCCCAACCACCGTTGTCAGTGCGGAAACAGCGACAAAGTTTTTAAGTTGACCGGCTTGAAAGCAGAAATCCCGGTCTTGGTCACCGGCTTGCCGGATGCAGTGGCAGATCAGTTGGAAAAAATCTTCTCCGCCGTCAAAGAGCGGATCGAAGATCTGGAAAACAAAGTTTCCGACCTTGAAGACGAAATCGAAGAGTTGAAAAATCAGCAGAATTGATTAACGCGATGGAGGTATCCATGAAAACAACTGCCGATATTGAGGCCAAAATAGATAATTTGTTTTCTGCAATGGAGTCGGGCGATCATAAAGCATTTGCCCAAACAGTAAAATCTGTTCCCGATTGGAATATCTTTTCTGACGCTGAAAGAATAGCAGATGGCGATGTAATATCATGTTTTATCAACGATTCAAAATTCACAACTGTACAGAAAAAATCTCTCCTTAAACTTATGGTCGGACAGGGGATGGATATTTCAAGCAACTTTTATTTTCTTGTTGAAAATTATGCATTACTGAAATTTGCATTGTCGGAGTTTGCGTTTCCCAATGAAGTTATTGAAGAAGCGATTCTCAATCACGAAAAAACGATATTTGACCGGCTGCCGCTGCGAAATCTGAAAATCTGCTTTGAATACGGCTATAAACCGTCAAATAATGCTGTAATTTCCTTGTTGGCAGATGCGGCTGCATATTACGATACCGACAAGATGCTTTTTTATCTGTATAAATTTCATCCGGACATAAACCTTTCTTTGGAAAGAGAACCAAGTGTATTCAACAGGGAACTTGTTTTTGAAGAACAGGAACTTTCACTGCTGGCATATGCGTCTGATTGGAATGTTATTGGCTCATCATTTGAGAAATATTCAAGACTTGCCAAAAATTTACTTGATCTTGGGGCTGATGTTAATTTTGTTCCGCCGGGGAGCGAGACAACTGCCTTGATGTGTGCTGCCAATATAAATATTTTCAATTTTCTGTTGAAATATGGAGCCGATTTGTATGCTGTTACCCCGACTTTGAAAACAAATATGTTGCAGCGGCAGGCCGAAAATTACATAAGCGGCTTGCCGATAGTTAAAAAGCTTGTTGAGAAATATCACTTTGATATTCACTATCGTGATGCCAGCGGTAAAACCGCATTGAACTATGCGGTTGGGGCAAAAAACTACGATGTCATACATTATCTCTGCAAGCACGGTGCATTGGAAGATGTTGAAGATATTGAAAAATTTGCTGAAAATACTGTGACATGGCTTTATTCTGAAAGAGAAAAATTTTTCGTAACTCACTTAATGAAATATGGATTTGATAAAGACGGTTCCGGCAGACACCTTCTTGATTATTGCGACAAAGCAGAGATAGATTCAGAACTGTTGAAAATTTGCATTGAGGAAGAGTCCGGTTTGGATGATGGCTTTCTCCTGACCGAATTTTCAGAATCACAGATTTCCGAAATAGAAAAAATTATAGCCCGCAAAGTTGAAAAATAATGGAGAATGAAAAATGAAAAAGTTTCTTGTAATTACCATTTGTCTTTGTGCCGCCGCCGTCTTTGCCCGCACTCCGCACCATAGACGGCATCACCGCCATCACGGCGGAAATGACGGAGTGTGGCTCGCCGCCGGAATAACCCACATCATCGCCAATGGCATCGGTATTTTCAATGCGGTAACCACACCGCGTTACCAGACACCGGCACCGGTTTATACTGTTCCGGCAACGACCGTTCCGGTGGTACTCCCGCAGGTTCCGACAATTCAAAACAGTTTCTATGAACGATATGTGCCCACTGTGCAGACGGTAATGGTTCCCGTTTACATTAACGGTCAACTCTTTTACCGTCAGGAACAGCGGACGGTTTATGTAAAATAATTTAATGATAGTGTCAAAAGTAGTATGAAAAAATGAATGAAATCAGAAGTGTTTGTTCTTATTGCGGCGAAATCATCCAGATTGAAGCTGAGATGGAAAATACCAAAATAAAATGTCCGGAGTGCCAGAAAGATTTTATGGCTTATGCTGCAGTTAAATGCCATAGTTGTGGCAAATTGAAGCACCCCAATCGCAAATGCCGCAATTGCGATGCTCCATCGGTTCGAGCTGCCAATGTGGTAACAACCTTGATAAATCCACTTTCTGCCTTGAGTCGATTTGCCGGAAGTGTTCAGCAAACTACGGAAGCTGAACAAGAAGTTGAAAGTGAAATCATGGAACAGGAAACAAGCCTTCCTGAAAAACGCTCTGGTGTAAATCTGCATCCAGCGGAACACGTTTCCATCGGCGATGTTGCCGCTTTGGTGAAATCCAACTTGCAAACATTGTGGGCTGGTGATGAAGAAACTGCAAAAGCTATCCCCCCTGTGATGATCTGGGGTGCGCCGGGAGTGGGAAAATCAACTGCCATCCGGGAGTTGGCAAAAAAACTCGGCATCGGCTTTATTGATGTGCGCCTTGCCCAGCGGGAACCGGTTGATATGCGCGGCTTGCCAGTTCCGGATGGCGAACAGGTGCGCTGGCTGGTGTCAAGTGAATGGCCCAGAGATCCCGAAAGCAAAGGTATCATCATTTTTGATGAACTCACTGCTGCCGACAAGACTTTGCAGGTCGCTGCTTATGAATTCATCCTCGACCGGCGGTTGGGCGATCTCTATAAAGTTCCGAAAAACTGGTACATCGTAGCGGCGGGCAATCGTACCGAAGACCGGGCGGTGGCGTGCAGTATGTCCAGTGCACTGGCAAACCGCTTTCTCCACGTGGAAGTTTCCCCGCAGTTGAAAGACTTTATTGCTTACGGCAAAAGTCACGGCATGCACCCCGTAGTGTTGGAATTCTTGCGATTCCGTCCCAAACTGCTCTTTTCCCAGAAGCAGGAAAAGCTTCAGCGCGGCTGGCCCAGTCCCCGCAGTTGGGAACGGGTCAGCACTATGTTGAAGATCGCCGATCAAACCGAAGACAAACGCTCCTTGCAGTACATCCTCCCCGGATTGGTCGGTATGGGAGCGGCAACCGAGTTCCTCGGCTATTACAATGATTTGTTTATGCAGGAAGCCAATCGCGATATTAAAGAACGGTTGATCAATGGAGATACCTTGCCTTTGCCGGAAGCCGCAGACCAGGCATACGCCATTTGTGAAGCGGTCATTCTCTTTATCACGCAGGAAAAAGAACCGAAAGTTCAGTTTGCTATGTTTGATAACTTCCTTGCAAACAGCTTTGATTGGTCAAGCGACTATGCGGCAATGGTGCTTAACGGTATCATCAAAGGAACTTCCCGTACCACCCGCCGCAAGAAAAATCTGCTTTCAGCTCAAGCTCTGCCGCAGTGGATCACCAAACATCACTTGGAGAATGCCTCATGTCTTACCGACAAGAAATGATCCGTCAGCCCAATGCCGCCGAAGAGGCAATGAAGCGGGAGGCTTTTGATACCATGCGTTCAGCCCGGACGGAAATGCTGATGCGTTTCCCGTTTCTGGGCGAACTTGCCATGCAGTTGGAAATCATTCCCGTGCTTGATGAGCGTTTGCCAATAGCCTGTACCGATGGAGCGGCAGTTTATGTCAATGCTCACGCCATTGAACACCCGCAAAAAGTTTTTAAACCGCAGTTCTGGGCAGGAAAATTGTTCGGTAAAGCTGATACAGCCATTGCCATTCTTGCTCACGAGGTGTGGCACTGTGCTTTGCTTCACTTTGACCGTGGCGAAGGGATGAAGCAAAATCTGTTTAATATCGCTGCGGATATAGAGATCGGTTATCTGTTGGAACAAGCCGGTATCCCCGATCTTTCCACCGCAAAAATCAGTTGGGGAGATTTGCTGAAAGGATTCCCGGCAGAACGGATTTACGGAATGCTTACACCGTTCAAAATGTATAACGCCGCCCTGCCTTTGTCTGCTGACAAAAACTCAACCCAAAGCAACTCTTTCGACAGCAAATCATCAGGGACAAGTGGCAAAAACAGCAAACAGAGCGACAGTACTCCAAAACGATCAGCTTCAAATGGAGATGACAAACTGAAAGAGAAATTCGCAAATGGCCACTACTCCCGGGTGCGCGCTTATCCATCTTCACCGCAAATGGAACCAGAATACGGCAATGAGAATCTCCGCGATCCCGATTTTGCTCCCGGAATGGAACTGGGCAAAGAAGAAGCGGAAAACTTGCGAACAAAATGGCAGGATGCGGCCAAAAAAGCCGCCCGGAGGCACGGAGTTACCGGACACGCTCCCGGTAATCTCCCCGGAAACTTGCAGAATATTATCAACAGCACACAAAAAAACACTGTTGATTGGAAGCAAGTTCTGTTGGATTACGTTTCGCAACTCTTCGGCGGCGACCGCCAATGGCTGCCGCCAAACCGCCGCCATATATGGAAAAACCTTTATTTGCCAAGCCGTGCAAAAAAGCAGAGCATTGAGATCGTTCTTGCCATCGACACCAGCGGCAGTACCACAGAAGAACTGCCGGATTTCCTTGCTGAACTCCGTGGGATGGCTGCGGCTTTTGGTGAGTATAAACTTACAATCATCCAATGCGATACACGTATCCATTCGGTAAAAGAGTATTCCAACGATGATCCGCTGCCGGAAAAACTGCGATTCCACGGTTTCGGAGGAACCAGTTTGATCCCTCCATTCAACTATGTAAATGGAAAAACATCTCCAACTGTGTTTATTTACCTGACAGACGGGTTCGGCGATGCTCCTGCCAAAGCTCCTGATTACCCGGTGATCTGGTGCTTGACCAAAGAGGGGAAGAAGCCTGCCAAGTGGGGATTGGAGGTGAAAATCAAAGGATAATCGTGTTTCGCGGCATTATGCAATGCCATTAAATTCTACCAAAATATTAACAGAAAGAGGTACAAAATGAAAAAAGACTACACTCACATTTGCATCGTACTGGATGCATCAGGCTCAATGGAATGCATTGAAAACGATATCAAAGGCAGTTTCAATACTTTTCTGGATAAACAGCGGGAAGAGCCGGGAAAAACTGTGTTTGACCTTTTCCAATTCTCCGATGAAGTTAAACGACTGATCAAATCGGCTGACCTTGCGTTATTCAAAGATGACTTGATGGCAAAGTACACTTGCAGTGGAATGACTGCATTGAACGATGCCGTCTGCACTGCCATTGACACCATGGGCAAAGAATTTGCCGAAATGCCAGAATCTGAACGCCCCGAAAATGTGCTTTGCGTGATTATTACCGATGGTCAGGAAAATGCCAGCAAAGAGTTCAGCACCGCAGATGTCAAAAAACGCATTGAACACCAGCAGGATGTTTACAAGTGGGAGTTCCTTTTCCTCGCAGCCAATCAGGACGCGTTTGAAACCGGTTCAGCATTAGGAATAAGAGAAAATTTTTGCAAAGGTTTTGTTGCTGATTCAAAAGGGATTGCCTGTTTGTGTGCTGATGTGGCTTCCTTCGCAACCACTATCAGAAACCGGAACAAATGATAAAGGAAAATTCAATGATGACAGACAAAGAAAAGCAGGAATGGGCGGATTTGCAGAAAGAACTTGTTGAAACGCAGGCAGAACTTGAAAAACTGCTTGAAGAATCCGAAGAAATGGATAAGGAACTTGCTGATGCCATCGAACAGTTGAAGGCAATAAGAGAAGAAGATGACGATAATTGGTTGATGGGCATAAATCCCAATCCGCCCTCCGGAGAGGCCGTTTCAGGGGAACAATACCGTCTGCCGGAAAATTATCCGGCACCGAGAGAGATATTGCAGCAGCACTTCCCGCGAACTGCCAATCAATGCAACTTCTCCGGAGGATGGGGGTACGATGCTGACCATGCAACCATTGTTAAAGAGTTCGATCCGGAAATCAATCCTGATGATAAGTTTGACGGCGTTTCGCTGGAATACGCCTTCATCGACAAACGCATCCGGGAGGAGTTGATCTTTTCGCGTCCGGAAGGAGAGCGTTTTGAGGAGTTTGATTCCTGTACCATTGAACAGCGTTTGATGGATATAAACGGCGTGCCGCACGACTATATTCTGGTCGAAGTTACCGCTTATCCGGAAAAGGAGTGGAACGAACTCAAAGCCGATTGGGAAAGTCACGATTTCTACAAAGATGATCCCGAAGGACGTGAAGCCAATCTCGCCCGCAAAGAGGCTTGCAAAATCACCTATCAAGCGGAATATTACTTCAACATCAGCGACTTTTTTTAAGGTATACCGCATCCCATAAAAGATTCAGAGGCGGAGAGTGTAACAGCTCTTTGCCTCTGTTTTTTTATGGCGACTGCTGCATCTGCTGAGATCGCGGCTGTGAGTTCGACGGCTTTCTTCTGGTCGAAGATGAACTTTAAAATGCGTCTGAACCCAGTAGCCTTGTGCCTGTCAATATCACTCAAATATAAGGTCAAACCTCCCTTGCTGCAAGGAGGATTTTGTAACTTGAAAGATCAGTTTGAGAAAAACAAGTAAACGCCGATGTCACGCATATTATGATATGCTGAAAGCGGAAACAAATCAGCTCAATCAGGTGTGATTGTAAAGACCATCCACAGTGGAAAACCCACTGTGGATGGGGGCATTTCATATTTTATGCAAGCATTGATTTTTATAATTTTTGATCAGGCTGTTGGCGCGGCGGGGTGAAAATGAAAATTCTTTTTGGCAAAGTTCTTCAAATGTTTCATAATAGTGGCAGCGTTTATTTTCTTCTTTAAGTTTATAGAAAAACATTCCCAGGCGGAACCAATATTTTTCGGTCTCATTTTCCCGCATTTGTGTATCCTTGAGACCTATCTTGATTATTCCGATGAGATCCTGAAAGTACGCTGTCGTTTTTTCTTTGTTGGTAATTTTCATTTTTATTCTCCTTCGTTGTAACATAAACTAAAGCCGAATTCCCGAATATGTTTTTCTTTGTGATTTCCTTTTGTTTCTAATTTTGCCAAATAAGCAAGCCAGTTAATGATATTTATTCTCTGCGTTTTAAATCCATCAAATCCCTTTCTTAATTTTATTGTTTGGTTAGAGCGTATATTCAGGTCAGATTGGCAGTCGAGTGCCGGGTTGGGAGGATTGACATTCACACAGCGATAATGTGCCGGTAATCCTAAATAATCCGCGAACTCCTCGTTTAGCATATCGCCAATACGAACTGCACTTTGAATTTTACTTGAATCCCAAATGAATCCGATATGAAAATGCTCATGTTCTTTTAATGATGTTTCTCTCACCCAGCCTGCTTGACTGTCTATTCCCATATTTTTCAGTTTTCTACGCAGATATGTCAGGCATAACCCGACAACTTTAGCAGCAACTGTATCCGGGGTAATTGGCAATGAAATTGTCATATGGCATACAGATACTTGTGCATATTTACCTGACATATAATCAACTCTTTTAATAAATCCATTTAAGATTTGTTCGATAAGCAGATAAGGAGGTCTACAGGGAGATGTCTGGTACGGAATAATTCTTTGTCTTGGCATTTGTCATTCTCTTTCTTTGTTTATTGTTAATAATAACTTCCATATAACCAGAATTATTTTCAGCGTAATTTGTGCTTGAAAACTTTTCACAGTTAGTACCGGTCGTACAATGGGATGTCACAGTTATTTTTAACAAAAACGAAAAGTGGTCATCATCTGCCACAACAGGCAGAAAGATAAATAATTATGAATGATATACAAATTTCGATGACTACTGTAAGAATGATAAAAAGAATAATGAGACCGATTGCAGAAGAAGGAATAATACCATTACCGGAGTACAATGAAGCAATCAGTCAATTAACCAGCCTTGCCGAGCATGGCAAGCAGAAACCGGTCATTATTCCGCGGCTTGTGGACATGAAAGAAGCTGCGGAAATTCTGGGAGTAGGTTTGAGTAATTTTAAAAGGCTTGAAGGCGAAAATGCTTTCCCATTCAAAAGAAAAATGGTCGGCAGTTCTGTAAGATACAGAAACACCGACCTTTATGAATATTTAATAATGGACTGATAATTATTTTTTTCTTATCACACGTTTGTATTCTTCTGGCAAAGGTGTGATAATCTTTTCTATGCTCGAAAGTGAGCAATTTAATGCTTCAGCCATTTCATTATTAGTCTTACCTTGGTTCCGTAAGTTAATAACGTTATTTTGACGTTCTTCTAATGACATTTTTCGAAAAGATATTTTTGGGGACTCTGTTTGAGCTTCCTCGGTGAGCATCCAGCCCGGATGTTTGCCGAGACACAGGCTCACAGGTATTGCTTCCCGCTTCAGCTTTCCACCTCGGTTCTTTACAACCGCTACACCAAAATTGATCTTGTCCCCATCCGGTTGTTCTACAACATCCAAATGTATGCGAGCCGGAGCATCGGCCGCAATCAATCTGGAACCAAGCATCCTGCTGCCAGCATACTCATGATGCAACAGAATTATTGTCAATCCACGTTCGTTGAGCTGTTCAATCCACTCCCGGATTTTAGGCCAATGCTCTTTTTGATCTCCTTCGGCTCCTGAAAGTTTCAGCAGATGATCCAGTACCAAAACTTCTGCTACCCTGCCGGCAAGACTTTCTTTTTGCAAAAGCTTTTCAATATAATCAATTCCATCCTCAAGCAAATTTAAATTTTTTACAGATTTGACTATAAGTTTTTCTTGACACCCCTTGTATAATTTTCTGAATATCGACATCCGTTCCCGGATAATCTCATCTGTCATTTCATTGTCGGCGATGTATAAGACACCTGCTTTGCGCTGACGAACTTTCCAGTCCTTAAAAAGTTTACCCCCGGTTGCGATTGCAGCACTTAATGCCATTGCCATAAAACTTTTTCCGGTGCCTTCTTCTCCAGAAAGGAGCATCCATGAGTTGCGGCGCAAGAACGGCTCAACCACATAAGGATTAGTCCGTTTCGGGGATGTTTTGCGCCGATAAAGATCAAAATCACTTTCAAGTTCAGCAGGTATTGTGCATCCGTAAATTTGAGCTTCGGCGAACAGCTCGTCTAATCCCCAAAACTTAATATCGTTATTTTTCACCTCTGTACCACATTTTTCTGTCATAACAATAAATTTTATTCTCTCGGCAATATCTTCTTCGGAGTCCCTTGACACACACGCGGCGATCATTAGAAGTTCGTTCACAACTTTTACAAAATCGCTTTCCCCAAATTTGAAAACATAAATGTCCCGGCGGTCCAGCAGGCTCCAGTCTGTGTACATCGGAATGCTGTATCCCCCAACTGGTGCAGTTGCTACCGCATCACCGGTTGCGACAGATTGTGGATTGTTGCATTGCAATAGTTTGCTGAGCATAGAAAAACAATCGTTCTCATCTATATTGCGTGGTTGCGGTGCGTATTTTCTTTGGTCATAAATTTGAATTTCAGAAACCAAATTGGCAAACTGAATATTTGTTGTTGATGGAGTAAGCAGCCGTTCTATTGTATTTTTCAAGCCTCTGGCTCTTTCTATTTGAGCCAGATGGTAATCAACATCACCTTTTTTTATAGCCAACTCCAACTCATTCGCAGCTTGAAAATTTTCAAAAACGAAAACTGGGCGTAGGGAATAGCGATCGCCATAATCTTGTAAAAGATCAAAATTGAAAAGTTTAAAGCATTTTTTTTGACTTATAGCATCACAATATTCCCATTTACTTTGCCAATGGTAGTAAAGTGCTGCATCTTCACCTTGTGATTTTTGGAAGGAATGATTTTCTTTCGTAATTTCATCGAATGCAAATTCAAAATCAGCAGAAAGCAAATGCTGGTCCCCCGGCAGCAATTGGCGAAGTGCTCCCATCGGCGATGTCAAATTGTTGTCAAAATAATACGTCAAGAAGAATGGGTACGGGAAAGTGCGATATTCAAACACGGGATCAGGAGATTGGGGGTTAGAATATATAGAGCCGTTTCTTTTGTTCCTCCAATCTACCTCTTTGTTGCATAGGGCCTGCAAACCTTTTAAATGAAGTTCATTTTTTCTGGTGTTTGCAAAAAACTCGGAGGTCATGGCATCCTTTTGCAAAATGCCTTCGGCTTTTTGCAGGAGCAAGCGCAGACTCTGGACTTTTGGGCTGACAACTGGGTATTTTTGTACGACATCAAAAATATCCAATGCATACTGTTTTATGCGTCCGGGGATCAAATGCGGCTGACTTAAATCGATTGGTTTCTTTTCCATAATACTTTTACGGTTCATTCTATTTTCTGCTTAAGATATGCTATTTTTAGTAATTTCAATAAAATACGGTACAGTATTTTACAGTAAATATACATTAATAAAACAGTAATTTCCAGTAAAAGAACAGTAAAACACGAAACTTTTAAAAATAAATACCGTATATAAAATAAGAAATACGGTATATTAGAGTTAGTTTTCAAGAATTTTTTTGACCGCCAGCAACTCGGCAGACGGTTCCGGAATAGAGGCGATATACTCCAATGCCCGTTTAATTCTGGCTACCGGAGTTGATTCGGCAGAACCGGCAATTGCTTCAACCGCGGCTCGCTGGGCGTCTTCGCCGACATGGGTATAGAAGGAATCCACAATCTCACTATTTGCTCCGAGGATCGAGACAACCACGGCCTTCGGCACACCGGATTCGGCACAAAAACTGGCGAAGGAGTGCCGGAGACTGTGAAAGCCGAGAACGGTAGTTTTCTTCTTTCGCCCCTCAACTGCAACAGAAGTTTCCACGCCGATCCAGCGGATGACACGCATTGTATCTATATTGACCAGTCCATCGCCAATGCACTTGCCTCTTTTATCAGTCTGTTTATAGCGGGCGGCAACTTTGGGGTTGACGTAGGCATCTATCCTGCGCTCATGGGCTTCGCACAAAACCTGATAAAGCAGCGGTGCAATGGGAATAGATACCTCTTTGCCGGTTTTGAACTGTTTTACAGAAATTCTCCGATGCTCCATATCAACGTTTTGCCATTGCAGGAGTACGCAATCTTTGAGCCGCTGCCCGGTAAACATACCGATATAGAAAACCACTTTGATCTCTTCTTTATTAAGAATACGATATTTCGGGTCATCCAATACCGCACGAAGTTGTTCTTCCTGTTCACGGGTAAAGGCAATGCGGCGAACTGCAGTGTCTTGTTCCTCCCGTTCTTTGCGGAGCAGTACTTTTAAGGCAAAAGGATTGCCATCTTCGCGGTATTCCTGCAAAGTGGCAAAGATTTTACGGAGGCGAACGATTTTCCGGTTGTGAGTGGAAACAGAAATTTGAGTCGTCCGCAGGTAGTCGGCAAATTTAATAACGTGCGTTTCGGTGATTTGAGAAAATTGCGTGATCCTGCTGTCGAGGAAACGCAAAAACTCTGCAAGCGTGGCTTCGTAAGAGAGCTGCTCTCTGACGGTTGCCGGCAGGGCACGAAGCGGATGCTCTGAATAAGTATTCCAGATTTCAGATACCGGCAATGATTTGGTTTGAGCTGCCAATTTGCGGGCTACTTTGACGTGCGTAGCAATAATTTCCAAATTGGTTGCCTGAACAGTCGGCAGCAATTCTTTGGCTTTGCGGATGGCTTCTTCCCGGTTGGCGGTTTTCAGGCTTACGCATTTGCGTTCACCTCTAATTTGATAACGGAAATAGTAGTTACCACCCCTGCTGGTCTGGTAAACGGTGCCTTTGTCTAATTTGATGCGGTGAAGATCTGAATCCATTCTTCGCTTTCCCATGATTTGCTCCCGACTGACTGATTCGACTTAATATAACTCAAGAAACGGGAATTGAAAGCGTATATGGTAAAAAACGGCAACGAATGTTGCCGTTTTGAGCTTAAAAATGGTGGTGGGAGATGGATTCGAACCATCGAACTCGGAGAGAGCAGATTTACAGTCTGCCGCCTTTGACCGCTCGGCAATCCCACCGGAAGTTTTGGAGCGGGTAAGGGGGGTCGAACCCCTATAACCAGCTTGGAAGGCTGGTGCACAGCCGTTATGCCATACCCGCAATGGTACCGACGAAGGGAGTCGAACCCTTAAGCCTTGCGGCACACGGACCTGAACCGTGCGCGTCTGCCAATTCCGCCACGTCGGCATATTTTTCAGCCGCGACCCAAAAACAAGTTTTTCAATCGCATTCCTTAATATAGCCCGCTTTTTGTTTTTGTCAAGCGCAACAATGCACTTTTTTTGCAAAAGTTGAAGTTCTTACGCCACGCTGCGTTTGAATCTTATCCACGAATACCAGAATAATACCGAACCGATGGCCACCAATGCCGCCATTTCTTTCCACACCACATCTATTCCGGCTCCGCGGTAGAGCAATGCCTGGCAGAAGCTGACAAACTGGGTCGTCGGGGATAGTTGCATTATCTTCTGTATCGCCGACGGCATACTTTCCAGCGGCGTCATCCCGCCTGAAAGCATTTCCATCGGCATCAGCACCAGTATCAGCAATATCCCCAGCTGCGGCATATTATTGGCGATACACGCGAGGAATATCCCCAGTGACGTCACGGCAAACAAATAGAGCGCGAGGCCGCAGAGAAACAGCAGCCGTGAACCCTCGGCCGGCACCCCCATTATCCATTCGATGACCACCAGTTGCGAAAATCCCGCTGTGACCAGCACCACGACCGCCATCGCCCATATTTTGGAAACCATTATCTCAAAGGAATTCAGCGGCAATACCAGCAAATGTTCCAGTGTACCGCATTCGCGTTCCCGTATCAGCGCAGCTCCGGTCAGGATTATCGCCAGCATGGAAATATTGTTGATAAGCTGTACCGCTGCAGAAAACCACGACTGGGTCAGATTGGGGTTGAAGCGGTTGCGTTTGACGATTTTTGCCACTCCGTTTGCGGAGGAACTGTTGGTGAATTTTTGAACTTCCGTATTTATTATCTGCTGGATGTAACCGGCTCCGGTGAATGCCTGGGACATTCGCGTGGCATCGACATTTATCTGGACTTCAGGAGATTCATTTTTAATGACATCTTTCTGAAAATTCACCGGGAACACCACTACAAATGTGTATTTGCCGCTATCCATATCCGGGTCGATTTCCGGGCGGCTTATTTCCACCGGTTTGAGGAACATCGGCGGCATGAATGAATCGGTTATCCGCCGGGTGAGCTGCGAGTGGTCTTCATCCACGATGGCGATCGCGGCTTTGGTCAGGGAATCCGGTTGGGCTTTGGCACCGATATAGATACCGATGGTAAATGAATACGCGATAAGTATCAGCATCATCGGGTCGCGCCACAGACCGAAAAGTTCTTTCACTCCGAGTTGGAATATATTACGCAGTGTCTGTTTCATTGCCATTTAAGACTCCTGTTTTTTCTGCAGAAGTGTTCCCAGCATGAGAACCACCGGTATCGTCACGAGCAGAATAATGAAAGGTCCCTGCAAATCCGCAAATCCCAGGGCTTTGTTGAAAACACCGCGGCTGATGAGCAGCATATGGGTCGTGGGATAGATTTCTCCGATCAACCGTGCCATGCCGCTCTGACTGTCCACCGGATTTATCAATCCGCACAGCTGGGTCGCCGGCAGCATCGTTGCCAGCATGGTGAGAAATATCACTGCGATCTGACTGCGGGTGACTGATGATGCCAGCAAGCCGAAACCGGTCGATGCCGCACAATAGAGAGCCAGTGACACCAGCAGCAGTATGATACTGCCTTTGACCGGCACATCGAACAGCGTGACCGCCATCGCCACCAGAAACAGTGCGCTCAGCATGGAAAAGAATATGTACGGCAGCTGTTTGCCCAGCAGAAATTCCAATCTGGTCAGCGGAGTGACGTAGAGGTTGATTATCGAGCCCATCTCTTTTTCCCGGACGACCGCCAGAGCCGCCAGAATGGCGGGGATCATCATCAGCAATACCGGAATGACCGCCGGAACCATCGCCGGCAGACTGCGGACATCGGGGTTGTAGCGGTAGCGGACTTCAATATCCACTGCTGAAGTGTTTTCTCTGCCGTGATTTCTGTTCCAGTTGGCGACCCACTGCTGATGCATTGATTCGATGTAGCCGGAAACGGTTTCGGCGCGGGAGGGCATGGAACCGTCCACCCAGACCCCGATCTCCGGATTTTCGCCGCGCTCAAGCATTTTGCCGAATTGCGGCGGCAGTTCCACGACCATGCTCAATTCACCGTTTTTCATCCGGCGGTCGATATCCGCGTAATCTTTGACCTGCGGATGTTCTATGAAATAACGCGAGCCGGCAATATTCAGTGCGTAATCGGTGCTTAATTCACTGTGGTCATTATCCAGCACGGCAAACGAGAGATTTTCCACATCCATGCTGATGCCGAAGCCCATGACCACCATGAGCAGCAACGCTCCGAAAAGGGCCAGAGTTATCCGGATGGGGTCGCGGAGCAGTTCCAGATTTTCCCGCCACATACAGCTGTAGAGCCGCTGGAAACTGAATTTTTTGTTTCCGGCAAAGTGAACGGTATTTTTTTCTTCAGCGGAAATTTTTTCTGTGACCGGTTCCGGCGGCGGAGCGGAGATATTTTTCGCCGCTTCAGCCTCTTCCAGACAGCTGATGAAAGCTGATTCCAGAGTGGGGGCGTTCCGTTGGGCAACGATTTGTGCCGGTGTGTCGCAGGCGAGGGATTTGCCGGAGTGCATCAGAGAGATGCGGTCGCATCTTTCAGCTTCATTCATAAAGTGGGTGGTGATGAATATCGTCACTTTGTCCCGGCGCGAAAGTTCGATGATAAGTTCCCAGAAGCCGTCGCGCGCCACCGGGTCGACTCCGGAAGTCGGTTCATCCAGAATGAGTATCTGCGGGCTGTGGATGACTGCCGCCGCCAGACTCAACCGCTGTTTTATGCCCAGCGGCAAATCTTTCGGCAGGGTTTCTGCGACACTTTCCAGCTGAAATCTGGCGATCATAGCGTCGACTTTTTCCGTGACAAGCTCCTCTTTGATACCGTAGAGCCGCGCGTACAGTTTCAGGTTCTGCCGGACGGTCAATTCATTGTACAGTGAAAAAAGCTGGGTCATGTAGCCGAGATTTTTCCGCACTTCCATCGTATCTCCGGAAATCGGTCTGCCGAAAAGTTTTGCTTCGCCCTCTGTTGCCGGCAGCAATCCGGTGAGCATCCGCATGGTGGTGGTTTTGCCGCAGCCGTTGGAACCGAGAAATCCGAAAATTTCTCCCCGGTGGATGCGGAAACTGACATGGTCGACGGCGGTGAATTTGCCGAAACGTTTGGTCAGATTTTCCGCTTCAATGGAAATATCATTGTCATCAGCTGAAAGCGGCGGCAGGGTTATTTCCCGGTGTCCGGTACGTTTGCTTTCCGGTAACAGCTGGATAAATGCGGCATCGAGGTTGTTTTTGCCGGTACGGTTCAGGATCTCTTCCGGAGTGCCGGTGGTGAGGATCTTGCCTTCATCCATGGCGACCAGCCATTGAAATCTCTGGGCTTCATCCATATACGCCGTGGCGACCATCACGCTCATTTGCGGCTGTTCCTGCCGGATATTGTCGATGAGGTCCCAGAATTGCCGTCTTGCCAGCGGGTCGACGCCGGTGGTCGGTTCATCCAGCACCAGCAGGTCAGGGTCGTGGATAAGGGCACAGCACAGACCGAGTTTCTGCTTCATGCCTCCGGAAAGTTTCCCTGCCGGACGGTCAAGAAACGGATAAAGTCCGGTACTGCGGGTGAGGCGGTTTATCCTGCGGCGGCGTTCAGCGGCATCATGCCCGAAAAGCCTGGCGAAAAATTGCAGATTTTCCTCAACAGTCAGCGTGAAATAGAGGTTTTTACCCAATCCCTGCGGCATATAGGCGATTTTGGGGCATACCGCATCCCGGTGTGCCTTGTCGCGCATATCGCCGCCGAGGACATGCAAAGAACCGTGCTTCTGCATGGCACGGGCACCGGTGATGAGTGAAAGCAGAGTTGATTTGCCCACTCCGTCCGGACCGATGACTCCCATGATGATACCGGATGGCACATCCAGGGTGATATTGTCCAGCGCGGTGACACTGCCGAAACGGTGTGTCAGATTTTGCGCCCGGACAACAAAGTCTGCACCGGAAGGATTCATTTTTCCGCCTTGAGTTTGAGGAAGTCAGGCCACTGGGCGTCAGGATTGATTTTGACCCAGGCGACTCCTGGCAGACCGGTTTTGACCCATTCGATATATTTTTTGAGCAGTTCCGGATTGATGCGGGCTTTGACCCGGAACATGAGTTTCTGTCTTTCGATCTTGGTTTCCACGGTTTTGGGCGTGAACTGGGCGACGCTGGAAACAAAAGTTATTTTGGCTGGTATCGGAGTGTTGGGAATGGCGTCCAGCAGGATTCTGGCATCGGCACCGATTTTGACTCTGCCGGCGACTTTTTCGGGGAGGAAAAATGTCATGTAAACATCGCTCAAATCGACCAGATTCAGGACTTTGCCGCCGGAAGCAAGCACCTCGCCGGGTTCAGCGATACGGTATTGTATTCTGCCGTCGAGCGGGGCGACCAGATCGGAGTCTTTCAAATCAGCTTCAATGCGGGCAATATCGGCAGTTGCTGCCTGAATATTGGCATCTGCTGCCTGAACTTCGGCTTCGGCGACAGCGACTTCGGCTTTTTTGCCGAGATAATTGGTTTCGGCGGTTTCAAATTCCTGGGTGCTGGCGGCGGATTTTTCCAGAAGTCCTTTCAGACGCAGATAACGCTTTTCGGCACCTGCCATACTGCTTTTTTTCTCCACGACAGTAGCTTCTGCGCTGAGTTTGGCGGCGGCGGCTTGAGCTTTGCGGGCTTTGGCCTGTGCCAGTTCAGCGTTGAGGACATCGGTCTGCATTTTGACAAGGATATCGCCTTTTTTGACGAAATCACCCTCTTTGACGGCGATGACGGCGATGCGTTCCGAGAGCTTGGTGGAAATATTCACCTCGGTGGCTTCCAGTCTGCCGTTGCCGTGGGCGAATGACGGGTCATTGTAAATGCGGTTTGTCCAATAGGAGTGGACAAAATAAAACGCGAGTGCTGCTGCGGCGATAATTGAAGCGTAAATGATAACCTTTTTCATGCCGTGGTCTCCCGGGGTTTGATTTTATGTTGCAACCGGGAGTAATATAAATCATCCGGTTGTAAAAATCAAGGATTTTCACGACCGCAGCAGGAAATTTCCTGAAAATCACTGACGTGATGCAACTATCTGTTCAGCAGTTTGTCTTTGTAAAGTGAGAGAATGTGCAGTGCGGTACGGTGCGGTGTCGCTTCCGGAGTTATTACCGCATCGGCGAAGCGGGAGAAAACTTCCCGCCTTTTCCGGTTCATCGCCGCGAAAGCTGCCCGCGGGTCGGCCTCTGATGCAAGAAACGGCGGCAATCCGTTTGCAGTTATTCTGGAAAAAGCGGTATCGTCATCGACATCGAGCCAGACGGTGAATCCGAGAGAATCAAGCACTTTTTCCGGCACAAACGGGTTGCTCAACGCCCCGCCGCCGAGCGCGATTATCCGCCGTTCACCGGAAACGGCAAGAGCGTACAGGATTTCAGCTTCCCGCTTGCGGAACGCTTCTTCGCCATCCTCCTGGAAAATTTCCCGCACGCTCCGTTTTGCCGGGTCGGCTTGAGCAATCAGCTCATCACTGTCAGTCAGCGGCATTGCCATCACATCTGCCAGAGCTTTGCCGATGGTGCTTTTGCCGCAATGTTTGATGCCGCACAGCACGATATTCTGCGGCATGGCATGGGAACTTTTGTAGCAGAGCCACGAATCGCGCAAATTTCTGCCCAGACGGAAAAGCTCTTCAAACTTTTCACCGTTTCCGGCAACGAGAGCTTCCCGCATGGCAGAGAGCCGTTCCTCAAAAGCATCGAGCGCAGGCAGGATCGCGGCAGTGTTGGCAACGCATATTTCCCGCCACATTTCCGGAGAACTTGAGGCAATGCGTGAAGTATCCCTGAAGCCGGTGGCGCAACCGGAGTAGTTCCGCCGCTGTTCTGCGGCATCGTTGCGGTCGAGTATGCTCTGGGTCAGGGCAGATGCAATTATATGAAGCATGTGGCTGGTGTGAGCGACAAGTTTGTCGTGTTCAGATGCGGAAATCGGTTTGACATGGGCGTTGAGAGATTCCCAGAAGCGGTTTATTTCCTGCACATCCTCACAAGTGGAGTGTTTCCCCGGAACCACAAACACATCGGCGTTGCGGTACAGACCGTCAAATCCGGCAAGATGACCGCTTTTTTCCGTGCCTGCCATCGGGTGACTGCCGACAAAGCGCAATCCCGGACAGCTGTCGGCGGCATTGATGATACTGCCTTTGATACTGGCAATGTCGGTCATAATGCCGTCGGGATTGAGAAATTTACCGTAGTTGCAGATGAAATTTTCTGTCACCGGTATCGGCAGACAGAGAATTGCTATATCTGCGTCAGCCAGAGCGGATTCCGGCGTGGAGTAGACTTTTTCTGCGACATTGTTTTCGATCGCCCATTTGCAGACGCTCTGATTGCGGTTCCATGCGCCGACACGGTATTTCTGCCGGTCAAGCGAAAGAGCCAGAGAAGTTCCGAGCAGACCCAACCCCAGAATGACCGCTTTTTTGCGGGTGTCACTTGTTGCGGTGCTGAAGTTTCTGCCGAAGCGGAAATTGTAATATTCAGTCAGCATGGCGGCAGTGGTGTGTTCGTCAAGCTCAACGGTTTTTACTTTGCCGCACTGCAGCGGCAGAACGGCACGGAATCTGCCGTCGCCGTTTTTTTTGTCGCCTTTCATCACTTCCACTATCCTGCCGGTCTGTTTTTCCAGCGGACGGTCGGCGAAAGACTCCGGAGCGATGCCGGAAACCGTCATAAGGCGGTGCTGATAATCCAGAACCTCTCTGTCGCAAATCCCCATTTGCACCGCCGCGAATGCCGCCATATCCATGCCGATGGCAACTGCTTCACCGTGGGTGAGCTGAAAATGGCTCAAGTGTTCCAGCGCATGACCGAATGTGTGACCGTAGTTGAGGAATATCCTGCCGGAATCCCCGCTCTCTTTTTCATCTGTGGAAACCACTGCCGCTTTGATTTCACAGGAGCGTTTTACCGCATATTGCAGCAGCTCCATGTTTTCGCACAGCGGAGAATTTGCCGCCATCAGTTTTTCAGCAAAAGCGGCATCTTTTATCATTGCGGTTTTGACGATTTCCGCCGTGCCGCTGCCCCACTCTCTGGCGGGAAGGGTTTTCAGCAAATTGCAATCTATCACGACCAGTGACGGTTGATGAAAAGCTCCGACCAGATTTTTTCCGGCGGGAGTATCCACCGCAGTTTTGCCGCCCACGGATGAGTCGACCATCGCCAGAAGAGATGTCGGCAGCTGGATGAACTGCACTCCGCGCATGAACATTGCCGCGGCAAATCCGGTCAAATCTCCGGTGACGCCGCCGCCAAGTGCGGCAAAAAGTGAGTTTCTGCCCATGCCGAGTTCACCGGCGCGGGCGCAGAGCTGCATGGCAGTTTCCATGGTTTTGGAACTTTCTCCGGCGGGAAAGACAAAAGTATCCACTTTTTTGCCGGATTTTTCCAGCGCATTTGCGGCAAGAGGCAAATAGGAAACGGTGTTGGAATCCGCAACCAGCAGTACGTGTTTTTGCGGCAACGCGGCAAATGCCGATACCGTAACATCACTCTGCAGTGACGAAAAGATTATATCATAACTGCGCGAACCGGGTTCGACCCGGATTTTTTCACATCCATTGCTCATATTCATGCACTTTCTATTACCGCACCGAGGCGGCGGAAATCTGCGGCAAAATCCGGATATGTCACTGCACTGCAGCTGCCGTCGGCAATGAGTGTTTCACCGCTTGCGCCGAGAGCCGCGACCGTCAGGCTCATGGCAATGCGGTGGTCGGAATAACTTTTCACTGCGGCACCGTGCAGAGGTCTGCCGCCGCGGATTATCATACCGTCGGCAAGTTCGGTGACATCGGCACCCATTTTCTGCAATTCAGAACACATACATCTGATACGGTCGGTTTCTTTCAATCGCGCCTGCGGAACATTGACCAGAGCCGTTTCACCTCCGGCATAGCAACCGAGCACCGCCATCAGCGGCAGGGCATCCGGGGTGGCATTGAGGTCAAATGTGCCGCCGTGCAGGTGTGAACGCTTTACCGTCACGCTGCTGCCGTTGTCAATGACCGTGCCGCCCATTTGTTTAACGAAATCAAACACCCGTTTGTCGCCCTGCAGATCGGTGAAATCCAGATTGGCTATCTTCACATCTCCGCCGCAGATGACTCCGGCACCCAGCGGAAATGCCGCCGTGGAAAAATCTGCCGGTATCACCCGGGAAAACGGCTGGTAATGCTGACCGCCCGGGATTTCAAAATGGAGCAAATCATCGCTGTATTTCACCGTGATGCCGCACCGTTTCAGCCAGTCAATGGTGATGCGGACGTAGTCGGATTCGTTGAGGAAATCCAGTTCCAGCACGGAATCATTTTCTGCCAGCGGCAGAGCCATAAGCAGTGCCGAAAGATATTGCGAAGTAGTACCGTCAACTTTGGTGTATCCGCCGCGCAGCGGTCCGGAAACCGTCAGCGGAGCGTAACCGTTGCTGCTCGCGGTTTTTGCCCCCAGCGCGGCAAGGGCGGACAATTCGCCCTGCATTATCCTTGTCCGCAGAGAGGCATCGCCGTCAAAGGTCGTTTCCGCCCTGCCCAGAGCCGCCGCCGCACTCATTATCCGCAATGATGTGCCGGAATTGCCCATGTCGATATTCCGCGCCGCAGTGCCGTGATCGCCGTTGGTTCCGGTGAGCTGCCACATATTGTCATCACCGCGCTCACCGGCGGCTCCCAGAGCGACAGCGGCATTGAATGCCGATACGGTATCTTCAGAAATCAGCGGTGAATGTATCTCGCACCGGCTGCCGCCCAGCAATGCCGCCGCAACTGCCCGTATCGTGTGGCTCTTTGACCCCGGAACAGCGATCCTGCCGGAAATCTTTTCAGCCGGAAATACCCGGAAATCCATTGTCAACTCCTTTTCAGATGATCGCCGCACTCAATTTGGCAATACGTTTCATCAGATGGTCAAACTGTTCCGGAGTGAGCGATTGCAGACCGTCGCATTTGGCACACGCCGGATTGTTGTGGACTTCGATCATCAGACCGTCCGCACCGGCGGCAAGTGCCGCCATGGAGAGCGAGGGGATGAATTCCGCCATGCCGATGGCGTGGCTGGGGTCGACGATGACCGGCAGGTGGGAAAGTTTCTTCAGCACCGGAATGGCGGAAATATCCAGCGTGTTGCGGGTGAAATTCTCAAAAGTGCGGATACCGCGTTCGCAGAGGATGACGTTTTCGTTGCCCGAAGCCATGATGTATTCTGCGCTCATAAGCAGCTCCTGATAGGTGCTGGACAATCCGCGTTTGAGCAGAACCGGTTTGCGGGTGTGGCCGAGCTGCTTGAGCAGTTCAAAATTCTGCATATTTCTGGCACCGACCTGAATGACATCGACATCAGCAAAGAGGTCGAGCTGGGAAAGGTCCATGATTTCGGTGATGATAGGCAGACCGGTGGCGGCTTTTGCTTTCAAGAGCAATTTTATCCCCTCTTCGCGCAACCCCTGAAAAGCATAGGGGCTGGTACGGGGTTTGAATGCTCCGCCGCGCAGAATTTTCGCTCCGGAAGCTTTGACGCTTTCTGCGACACTGATTATCTGCTCTTCGCTTTCCACGGAGCAGGGACCGGCAATGACCGTCAGCGTGCCGCCGCCGATGAATGTTCCCGGTACCGGGATGGATGTATCCAGCGGATGGAATTTACGGTTGGTGTTTTTGAATGGTTCCTGAATGCGTTTGACATCTTCCACGCACTCCAGTGTTTTCAGCTGGTCGATATCCAGCCGGGTGGTATCGCCGACCAGACCGAGAACGGTGTGGACACTGCCCTGGGAAATGTGAACATCCACCCCCAGTTCACGCAACTGCGCGCAGAGGGCTTCCATTGCCGCCGGAGGAGTGGATTTCTTTACGATGACTATCATAATTCTGCCTGTATTTATATTATATTGTTATTTCAACTGCCGGAATAATATACCACGGAACAAGTGCTTTGTCAATGTACCCTGACTCTTCTTTTCAGGTGAAAAGTTACTTTTTGCGGGTGTTTTTCCGTGCCGGCAGATAGCTTTTAAGAAAACGTCCGGTGTGGGAATTTTTGCACTTTGCTATTTCTTCCGGAGTTCCGCAGGCAATGATTCTGCCGCCGTCATCGCCGCCTTCCGGACCGAGGTCGATGATATGGTCGGCGGTTTTTATCACATCGAGATTGTGTTCGATGACGATGACGCTGTTGCCCATATCCCGGAGCTTGAACAATACTTTCAGCAGCTGGTCGATGTCAGCCAGATGCAATCCGGTGGTCGGTTCATCCAGAATATACACGGTGTGTCCCCGCGGCACACGGGCGAGTTCAGCGGCAAGTTTGACCCGCTGGGCCTCGCCGCCGGAAAGGGTGGTCGCGCTCTGACCGAGTTTTAAATATCCCAGCCCCACATCCTGAAGCGTCTGCAGTTTGCGTTTCAGCGGAGTGACGGCATTGAAAAGTTCCAGAGCCTGCGTGATGGTCAGTTCCAGCACTTCCGCGATATTCAATCCCTTGTAGCGGACGGTCAGTGTTTCGCTGTTGAAACGTTTGCCGCCGCAGGTGGTGCAGGTGACATAGGCATCGGCGAGGAACTGCATTTCGATTTTGCGGATACCGTCACCGGAGCACTCTTCACATCTGCCGCCTTTGACGTTGAAACTGAATCTGCCGGGGGTGTAGCCGCGCATTTTCGCTTCCGGAAGTTCGGCAAAAAGTTTCCGGATGATGTCAAATGCGCCGGTGTAGGTCGCCGGATTGGAGCGCGGCGTCCTGCCGATGGGGCTCTGGTCGATGACGATGGCTTTGTCCACATATTCCAATCCCTCCACACCGGCACATTTTCCCGGCGGAGCATCGGCTGTATTCTGATGGGCATTGAGCGCGCGTACCAGAATGCCGTTGACAAGCGACGATTTGCCTGAACCGGATACCCCGGTGACACAGGTGAATACGCCGAGCGGAAACGTGGCAGTGACGTTTTTCAGGTTGTGAAATTGTGCCTTGCGGATGGTTATCGCTTTGCCGCTGCCGCATTGGCGGTTTTCCGGAACGGCAATGGTTTTTCTGCCGGCGATGAAATCTCCGGTGAGTGAACGGGGAAATCCGGGAATTTCCTCCGGCTTGCCGATGGCGACTATCTCGCCGCCGTGTTCACCGGCACCGGGGCCGAGGTCGAGCAGAAAATCCGCCCGCATTATCGTATCAAGGTCATGCTCAACGACAATGACACTGTTGCCCATATCCCGGAGTTTTTCCAGAGTGGCAAGCAGCATTTCATTGTCGCGCTGGTGCAGACCGATGGAGGGTTCATCAAGGATATAGAGCACTCCGACCAGACCGCAGCCGAGCTGGGTCGCCAGCCGTATCCGCTGGGCTTCGCCGCCGGAAAGGGTACTGCTCACCCGGTCAAGTGTGAGATAGTTCAAACCTACATCGCAGAGAAATTCCAGCCGGCTGGAAATTTCCCGCAGAATATCAGAAGCAATGACGCTTTTTTCCGCATCCAGCTGCAACGTGCTGACGAACTCCCGCGCCCGGGAAATGCTCATCGCGTTGAATTCAGCCAGATTTATGCCGCCGACTTTTACCGACAGTGCCACCGGATTGAGTCTGGCTCCATGACACGCAGGACAGGTGCGGGGGCTTTGATAGGCACTGAGTCTTTCCCGGACGGATTCCGATTCGGTTTCGATCATCCGGCGGCGCATATTTTCCAGAACGCCCTCAAAAGGTTTGCTCCAGTGATAGGTTTTGCCGTGCATACGGTAGTCGAATTCAAGCGGTTCGTCACCGGTACCGAAAAGTAGTTTTTTCCGGAAATCTTCCGGAAGTTTCTCAAACGGCAGCGAGAGGTAATTGGCTTCACCGAACTGCTCTGTGAATTTACGCAGCAGCATATTGTAGTACATTATCAGATGCCGCGGACCGCGCCGCCAGCCGGGGATCGCACCGTTGCGTATGGAAAGCGAGGGGTCGGGAATGACCTTTTCCGGGTCCATGCAGAGCTGTATGCCCAGACCGTTGCAGCACTGACACGCTCCGTAGGGGGAGTTGAAACTGAAGTTGCGCGGCAGCAGTTCACCGAAAGATATACCGCAATCGATACAGGCGAGTTTTTCGCAGAAGCTCTTTTCGGAAAACTCCGCATTTTCCCCTTCCAGCACCGCCGTCAGCACTCCGTTGCCGAGTTTGAGGGCAGTTTCCACAGAATCATTGAGGCGGGAACGGTCGATATTGCCGGTGATGAGCCGGTCAACGACAGCTTCAATGGTGTGGCGGATGTTTTTTTCCAGCGGCTCATCGATCTCTTCCAGCATGACGGTTTTGCCGTCGATGCGGGCGCGGATGAATCCGTCATTGCGGAGTTTTTCCAGTATCTCCCGGTGTTCACCTTTTCTGCCGGAAACAACCGGTGCCAGCAGCGTCAACTTATTCTGCGGGGCAAGTGCCAGCAGCTGCAGTGTTATCGCTTCGGCGGATTGGGAAATGAGAGCTTTGCCGCATTCCGGACAGTGCGGGGAACCGGCGTGGGCGTAGAGCAGCCGCAGATAGTCATATATTTCTGTCACCGTGGCGACAGTGGAACGCGGGGTGCCGCCGGCACTGCGCTGCTCAATGGCAATGGCAGGGGCAAGACCGTCGATGTGTTCGACTTTGGGTTTCTGCATCAAATCGAGGAACTGCCGGGCGTAAGCGGAGAGACTTTCCACATAACGCCGCTGTCCTTCGGCATAGAGGGTGTCAAACGCCAGAGAGGATTTGCCGGAACCGGACAATCCCGTGATGACGACCAGTTTGTTGCGGGGGATGGTGACATCAAAATTTTTCAGATTGTTTTGCGAAGCCCCGCGAATGACGATATTCTCAAGCATGGCTCACAATCCCATTTCACGGAATGCCAGTACGGTATATATTTTACTGTCCACACCGCAGCCGGAAGATTCCATTTCGGCGATAAATTGCGGCAAATCAGCGGATTTTACCCGGAAAACCTCAATGTTTTCACTCTCTTCCTGATGGTTTTGCGGAATTATTCCGGCGGGATATCCACCGCCGTCGATCTCCATGCCTGCCAGGACTATGGATTCCCCGGTCATCCCCGGAGAACTGTAACCGCCGGAAGAAAGCGTCACCACTCTGCCGCAAAATCCGGTCTCTTCATAAAGTTCCCGCACCGCTGTTTCTCCGGCACTTTCGCCCGGGTCTATTAATCCGGCGGGAAATTCCACCATCATTTTTCCCGCCGGCGGACGGAACTGCCGTATCAGCACGATCTCATCATCCGGCACGATTTTCGCCACGATGAAAACCGCGTGGCTCTGACCGGCAGTGCGGTCGGCACATTTGCGGTCAACAGCTTCCCAGGAACGTTTTTTTCCGTAGGCGTCGGTGTAGCAAAGTCGCTTGTAAACCAGAAAATCGCCGCTGGCTATTTCTGAAAATGAGTCGATGCGCGGAGTCATTTTTATTTGATTTCAGTGGCAAATTTTCCCGCCGGTTCTCCGGCGAGCAGACCTTTTTCATCCGCCAGAAACGCTGTCAGGTGCGGAGTTTGCATATGAAAATCCAACGCCGCCGCATCGCGCC
Organism: Victivallaceae bacterium; assembly: GCA_045586645.1. Classification (GTDB taxonomy): domain Bacteria; phylum Verrucomicrobiota; class Lentisphaeria; order Victivallales; family Victivallaceae; genus UBA1784. Next base: position 8,293 of record JAZNAR010000087.1, on the reverse strand, counting down.
ACTGCTCGTAGATGATAAATTCATCCGGATCGTCAGCAGTGTGCAGACGGTAGCAGATATTACCGGGTTCTTTGCGGGTTTCAGCAGCCAGAGCCAGCAGGGCGGTTTTCATTTCCGCACCTTTGCCGGGGGCGGCTTTGATCGGGCAGAAAAGGGTTATTTCACTCATTTGCCACCTCTTTTACTCAAAGATGAGTTTGCCGAATTCATCGGGCATATGGAAAGCACAGCGGGAAAGCGGCTGCCATGAGAGCCACGCCGGATGCGAACACCTGTCGGCACATTTGGTGAAGTTCGCCGTCCACTCCTGACCGGAAAGCGCCGGGTCGATTTTGGAAAATTTCTCAAAAAACGCCACCGGAATGGCAAATCCCAGATACCATGTCACCGGTTCAGTGATTTCTTCAGTGATGATGTGCGGCAGGGAGTGGTAACGCTCGATGGTGTCCAGATCATCCTGCGGTACCAGATCGTAATTATGTTCCTGGCAGTTGATGATGTGGTAGAGCAGCAGTGTGCCGCCGCAGTTGATTTCAAAGTTGAAGTAGCGTTCGTCAGTTGCCGGTTTGACGAAAAATTCCACACAGCTGTCTTCGCAGACCATCTGCTGGTCGGCGGTCTTGCGGGCGATGACATATTGGTCATGCACCTGAAACAGTCCGCAGATGCGTTTGCCGTCGTGGAGCATTTTTATTGCGACCTGCGGGATGTGTCCGGTGGTGTTGCGGTCGGCGAAACTGTAATCCACAGTTGCGACGTTGGCATCGCGCCAGATTTCTGAATCCCATCCGGCATCGAGAGCCACCGGAACGGCAGATTTTTTGACGGTATAACTTTTCATGGTAAAAATCCTTTCTGTTGTTTCCTCTGCAGGAAATAATATAACACTTCCGGTGCGATTACGCAACCGTTGAATACCGTATTTTTGTAATTATACTCTGTTCCGGTTGCGGCAAAGATTGTGTACAGCGTTTTTTGCAGGGACTCACGCCGCCCACCGCCCGCAGGATGCTCTTCTGAATGCGGGGCGGTTGTCGGCAAAAAAATGCCTCCGCCTGTTTGGCATTACAGGCAGAGGCGATGAAAACATTCAGGATTTTATTTCGCCTGATAATCCACTTTTATCCGGGAAATATCACCTTTGAAAAATCCGAATCTGCCGCCGCCGACAGCCGCCACGCAGTCACACAGACCGGGATAACCGCTTGCTGCAGTGAAGGTTTTTCCGTCGAGCGAAACGGTCAATTTGTCCAGATTATAACCGATTTTCAATGTCACTGTTTTATTCAGCGGCAGGAAAAGTCCGGTTTTATGTTTTTTAATTTTGATTTTATGGTCGGTGATGGTCACGGTGATTTCGCCGTTTTCAGCGAGAACAGTGATGACTCCGGGCTGGCTGGAATAATTATCCAGCAGAGTTTGTGTGCCGGCACTCTCTTTCTGGCAGAGCGTCATGGTCAGAGTGAATGCCGTCCGCCGGGAAATGACTCCGGTCGGCAGCGCGATATGCTGACCGGTTTCAGTGAATTCCCATGCATTTTTGCCCAGCACCGGTGAAGACATCTGCGCATTTTGGGGAAAATCGCGGGTGTAAATAAACACCGTACTGTCCCGTCTGGCTCCGTGACGGCTGCTGTGCAGTGCCGGATAACCGCCGGCGACTGCGGTGTAGCGCAATCCGGCGTCGCAGTGCATCGCCGTGCCGGCGGCGGCAGAATAGCGGTAATCATAGCAGGGGATGCGGCTTGCGGGTATGCTCATTGTGACCGGCTTGCCGGTGGTTTCAGAGTAAAACCGGATATTGCCCTTTGCCGCAGAAGCTTTTTCCACAGAAACCGGTTTGCTGCGGTAGATTTTGCCGGATTCGGTCAACGCCTGAAAATGGAGCGTGGCGCGGTTGCTCTGCGGATTGACTGCGGCGGTGAAATCGACCGCATTTTTCCGCAATTTCACCGGCTGAAGCACCTGATAATTCTGTCTGGCAACGCACATGACCGGGACTTTTTTGCCGGGTACACCGTAAGTTTTTTCTTTCAGCACCTTTGCCAGCGGCAGAGATTCAGTGAAGTATCCCGGGATGTCGATTTTCAGCACTGCGCTGTCAGCTTTTTCCGCCGGTACAGCCAGCATGAAGCGGGTCATTTCAATGCGCTGATTGAAATTGATCGTGAGTTTTTCTCCGGTGGTGTACACTCCCATTTCCGACGGCCACCCGGCGGTGGTGTCGCGCATCCAGCGGGCATTGCTTATGCCGGGGAGCGAAAGTTGACCTTTAAGCTGATCCCGGAAGTTGCCGATATTCTGGAATGTGATGGTGAAAATCTTTTCTTTGTCATTTTCCCGCCAGAAAGGTTTCCCGCTGGCGGTGGCTGACTCCACCGGGATATTGTCGTCAAGAATTTCCGCGTATGCCAGTTTTTCTCCGGCATCAAATTTTACAGAAACTTTATTGCCCTGCCATTTGATGTCAGCTGTTTTGGGGATGATTATATCCCGCAGCGGCTGTTTGGCAAACTGGTAGTCATGATTGGATGCCGGTTCGATTTTGATATACTGCAGACCATCGGAATAAACGGTGGTCCTGCCGTTGCGGGTGACGGCAACTTCCGGGAGCAGATACGGATAAGCGGCAAATTTTTCCGAAGCGATATTGAAGCGGTGTTCCAGCATCTCTTTGCCGGAAAAATTGTATTTCTGCGATTGGAAAATCACTTTGCCCTGCGGGGAGCGCAGGGTGAAAACCACATCACATCCGCCGCCGGCATCGGGCAGACCGAGCAATTCATATTCGGTATTTTCGCCCAGGGCAATGTGTTTGCGGTAGCTGACGATGATATTGGGAACACTTTTGTCATCACCGGGCAAATCGGCCTCCAGTCCGCAGAAAACTCTGGTAATGCGGGTGAATGATGAGAGATTGAAGCGGGTGGGGCGCAGAGATGTATTCTCATTTTGTTCGTCCCATTCCGGGATGACGATGATATCCGGATTTGCCGCGAGGGCAAGTTTCATGGTTTCCCGGTAGCACCAGGTGCCGTAACTGCCGCGGATATAGCCGACGCGGGTGGCGTTTTCGTGACCGATCCTGGCGGCGATGGCAAAAAGTTTGTCTTTGAATTCATCTTCAGCGAGAACCTCTTTTGCCAAGTCTATCATCAGCTGGAAAAATTCCATATCGGTATGTTTGTCGTGACCTTTGACCGGGGCACAGCCGAGATAAAGACCGTCACAGGCGCGGGTGTATTTGCGGAAGTGTTCTTTGATAAGTTCTTTGCGTGCCGGAGTCAGTCTGCCGGCAGCCCATTCGGCGCGCCAGTTGTGCCATGCGGAATTCTGCGGACGCTCCAACAGCGGCAGAAAGAGGAATTTATCACCTTCCGTCCGGCGGTAATCATCAAGCAGGGCGCGCCAGAATTCAGCCGGACGGTCATCGGCATTGTAACTGGATATGATGGTCTTGCCGTTGTGCTTGAGAGTGATTTTACTCTTTGCCGACGGCAGAAAAATATGATCCGCGCTTTTACGCATCTCGCTCAAAGCCACGTTGCCTTTGTACATGCCTTTGCCGGTGGAGTAGATTTCCGGCAGCAGGATAAAGCCGGGAACTTTATTCTGTTCAAGCATATTTATAAGCGTTTTGGTGCCGTTGCCTTTTAAACTTGCCAGACCGTCCAGACCGTAATCCTGAACGTTTTTTGCCATAGCTTTGTATGCGGCAAGTGAAGATGTGCCGCGCAATCCGGCATTTAGTTCCGGGTCATTGAGCAGCGGGATATCTGCCCATCTGCCGAAGTAGTTGAGTACCGGATTGTAGTGCCACTGACCGCGGGAAAAGATGTAGGTTTTCGGCAATTTGCGCTGATACGGCACAGCTGCGGCGGTGAAAGATACCGCGGCGATAAAAAGCAGTAAAAATTTTTTCATACTTTCATCCTGTAAAAATTATGAAAGAATCACTTGTCCATCCGGAAATGCTGACGGGTCAGTTTGCCGTTCTGCAAAGTATTGTGGGGGTCATCGACTCTGGCGACATGACCGTCACTCCACAGCACATTGGTACCGTTTTCGTGGCAGGGATTCATTTTGTTGCTGCCGCTGTTGTAACTGGCGATGATGAAACGGCCGCAAGTGCCGTTCCAGGCGTCGGAAACGAGGACTTTTTCCGCCGGATTGACAATATTGGCGAAATTCATGGTGATATAATCTTTGCGGTTCGGGCCTGCCCAGCCGCCGATATTGCTGGCGGCGTACTCAAAGTTGATACCGTAATTTATGGAACGGTAAAATTCGAGATTTCTTTCCGGTCTGACCACGCAGTTGTTCTGGGAGTTCATATTGGAACGGCTGGCGACAGAAGTGCCGTCATCGGGATATGATTTCTGCTGGGTGGGGCAGAAGTAGTTGCGGTTGCCGGTCTCTTCGGGCAGATATTTGCGGATTTTGTAAGCCCAGGTGACGCGGGTTTTGCAACCGGGAATGGATGCTTCATCATCCCAGTAGGGGATGAAACCGGCATTGTCATTGGCATATTTGCTGATGGCGGCAAAAATATGCCGCTGCTGGTCGGCGCAGAGGGCTTCTTCAGCTTTGGCATTGCCGGTGGCGTTGAGTGCGGAAATCCCGGTGGTCGCAAGAAGTGCGATGCAGACAGTGCAGATGACCATTTCTGTGAAAGTGTACTTTTTCATGTTTCGATCCTTTCTATGATTTACAGTTTACATGAATCAATATTTCAGGGCGTAGATCACGCCGTCAAAACCGACGAAGTATGCCATATCGCCGTCTATGACCGGTGAACCTTTGAAAGCGAATCCGGTTTCAAATATCATATCGAACGGAGTGCGGTTGGAATCCTGCTGATTGTTGCATTTTGTCATGTGCGGAGCCATATCGTAGACGGCACCGTCATTGCCGAGTACCAGAACCTTGTCTTTCCACAGTTTCGGAGCTGCGGTATTGGCAAGATGCTGATATTTGATGCCGCGTGAAGCGTGAAGCGGCTGCAGGTTGCGCCGGTAAATGCGTTTGCCGTCTGCGGCATCGCCGACGATGACTGCGTTGGTGGAAAATGCGAGAAATCTGCCGTCTTTGACGCAGACACCGCCGATCGTTGATGAACTGCCGGGAACTTTTTTATCGGCCCAGAGCAGTTTGCCGGTTTTGGCATCGAGTTTGACAAGAGTCGCGCGCAGATAGAAGTAGACCGCATCGCCGTCGACCAGCGGTTCGCCCAGACTGGTTTTGGAGGCATCACGCCGCTGCCACAGAACTTTGCCGTCGGCAAGATTGGCGGCACCATTCATGGAAGCTCCGACATAATACACAACACCGTTGTCAACAGTGAAAGATACGCAGCTCCATGCCGAACCGAGATTCACCGGACGCTGCCAGACCATTTTGTCGGTCGCCGTATCAAAGCAGTAGAGCCGGCAGCTGCTGCTGGAAGTTATTGCCGCAAGCAGTTTGTCACCGGCGATTTTTATATCCGCATGGGTGCGGGTGTACATGCTGTTGCGTTTTACCGGTGTGGAACGGAGCAGTTTGCCGCTGTTGAGGTCAAGCGTGAGCAAATTGGCGTTGACATCAAGTGCGCGCACGGTATTGCCGTCAATGGCGACACCGGTGGTGACATCGGCACCGTTGTATGTCCAGAGCTGTTTACCGGTTTTGAGGTCAAATGCGGCAACACCGCCTTTGCCTGAAGGCAGTTCGCCGTTTTCAATGCCGATGACGAGTTTATCGCCGGAAACCGCCGGTTTGGGGTAGCTTCTCTGGAAACCGGGCAGAACCGCACACCACGCCAGTTTGTCAATATTGGCAAGACGGATATTTTTCTGCCATTTGCCGGCAGCGGATGTGACGGTGACAACGGCATTGGTTCTGCCGGAAATCTTTTCGGGCAGGGTCGCTCCCCAGACCACTTCATTGAGCTGTTTGAGTTCGGTATCTTTGCCGTTGACAGTGATTTTCACACTTTCAGCTTTGGCATTGTCCGCAATGCGGAGCAGCAGCTGATCGCCGTTGCAGAGCGTGGGTTCGGCGCGGCGGCTCTGGTTGAGCAATCTGGTTTCAGTGGCAACGATGCCTTTGACCGGATTGATTTTGACCAGACGCAGCTGTTTGGTGAATGTTCCGTTGTCGTGGGCGCGCAGCGGGGCGACACAGAGAACCGGATAGCCCTTGTATTCATAGAGGTTCTGGTAGTGGGTATGTGCGCCGAGGAATCCGAAAAGTTTGATTTTGCCGTCGGCGGCGAATTTTTCCACCAAATCAAAAATATACCACGGCTGGTGGGTGATGACCAGCACGGGGGTTCCGGGCGCGAGGCGGGAAAGGGCGTTGCGCATCCACTTTGCCTGGCGTTCGCGGGCATATTTTTCCGGCAGACTCATATATTCTGACGCAGGGGCGAAAAAGTAGATGCCGCCGAAGTGCCAGCCGAAATACGGTGCGCCGAAACATTCGGCAAAGTTTTTGTAGGAAGGTTTGGATTTGATCCGGTCATGGCCGCCGTAGAGCGGGAAATAATTCATTTTGTTTTTTTCGATTTCGGTACGCAGCAGAGAAAGTTGTTCCGGTGCGCCGAATTCGGTCAGGTCGCCGGGAAATGTTATGAAGCGGGCATTTTCCTCTTTGATGATATTGGCGATTTCCGCCATATCATTGACCAGTTCTTTGTTTTTCTTTTGGAAGTCGTACTGCACGTCACTGCCGTGAACAAAGGTGAATGTTTCCGGAATTTCATCCTGTTTGACCAGTGTGAAACCGACATTGTTTTCCCCCGGCTGCAGCACAGCTGACCATTTGCCCTGCGGCTTGAGGGTTGATGGGTAATCCACATAAATGAAACCGGTGCCTTCGTAAGAGAATCTGATGTCAAAAGTCCCATCGGCTCTGACCGGATGGAATTTTTCCCCGTCGCAGATAGCGACATCTTTCAAGTCAGGCGCAGAAACTTTGCCTTTGACCTGAAACTCCGCACCGTACACGGCGCACACGGCTGTCAGCAGCAGCCACAGAAAAGTTTTTTTCATTTTCACTTCTCCCTGTTGTTTTTATTGTTTATGATCGGAAACATTGATTATTTGCTTTTGGTCGGGTCCCAATGGCGGTTGATGACATCGCTTTGGCCGTTCTGCAGGGTGTCTACAGCATCTTTCTGCTGTCCGCAGTGACCATCGAGGAAAAGGATGTTGGCAGATTTGAAGTGGATGTCGTGCATAATATCAAATCCTTCTGTCACCGTGTTGCCGGAAATCGTGGAGTAGATCCCCCACCAGCCCCAATATGCACCTTCTTTATTGGTGGAGCGCAGATACAGAGCGTCGGAAAAGGCGATTTTCAGCGAAGGTGATTTCAGATTGCCCAGTTTCGGAGTCGTTTTGTTGTAAGGATAAGCACCGGAAATCTCACTTCCGCTGCCGGCACCGAGCCAGCGGTAGTTGTAGCCGTAATTGATATACATGCTGCCGGTCATGGCATTCCCGTCACCGACTTTGCTGTTCGCCATGCTTGATGCGCTGCCGCCGCGCCGGCTGCGCTCGACCATGATGGTTTCTGCCTGGGGACAGTAAAACATGCCCGGATTCGGCACATAGCCGTGCTCAAAAAGCAAATATGCCCACCGCTGGTTCCCATAGGCATTTGAAGGCGAACCGTGATGCCATTTGCCGGGATTCGCCAGCACGGTGGAATCTCCGTTGTCCGTAGCATAGGTGACAAAAGCTGAACTCAACTGTTTCAGATTGCTCAAGCAGTTGCCGCTGCGTCCGCGGTCACGGGCAGACTTCAACGCCGGCAGCAGCATTGCCGCCAGAATCGCGATAATTACTATCCTGCCGGTGCAGAGTTTTTGACATTTGTTTCTTTCTTTTTCTTGATTATCAAGCATTTGTGATTTACAATACTTTTTAATGGCAGAATTTTTCAATTTTTCTGTCAAAACTTCTGTTCAGCTCAATTTTTCGGTGTTTTGGATGGTGTCGATGCAAAAAAGGCAGAAATAAGCAGAAGTCGCTTTGAGGTGAAATCCGCACTGTTCCGGATTGTTTTTAATATTACGGTTTTGAGTGATTTTACTCAAAAACTGCAATAAATTCAGCTTAATCTAACATGACGTTAATATAACACATCCAGTTACATTTTTCAAGTCTTTTTCCGTTGCGTTTTTCGTCAAATCATGGTATGATGACGAAAAACGCAGAAAAATCGTGAAAGGACTGCATATGGCTTCTCAAAACTCCAAACGAAAGCAGCATGGTAACGGATCAATAAGCAAAAATCCATCTAATGG
>JAZNAR010000086.1:0-11912 GCA_045586645.1 Victivallaceae bacterium | reverse complement strand
TCGGTGGATATGTGGTGAAAACGGAAAGCACTCTTTGCATTTTCCGGCAGCGCATTGTAATATTTGCGTGCAGCCTCCAGTAAAGTGCAGGTGCCGACAATATTGGTCTGGATAAATACTTCCGGAGCGTCGATGGAACGGTCAACGTGACTTTCCGCCGCCAGATGCATGACATGGGTGGGTTTGAAATCTGCAAAAATACGGTCAAGTGCCGCTTTGTCGCAAATGTCGGTTTTTTCAAAACGGTAACGGTCTGAATCCGCCACTTCAGCCAGAGATTCCAGATTGCCGGCATAGGTGAGTTTGTCAACGACACAGACCGAATCTGCGGTATTGAAAATGATGTTGCGCACTACTGCCGAACCGATGAATCCTGCTCCGCCGGTAACGATTATCCGGTTTGCCATTTATTGATAACCCCATAATAAATTCATTGTTGGATAAAAAATATTTGCATTGAATATACTGCTTCATACAAAAAAAGTCAACCGCAAATTTTTGAAAATTCACGGTTGACTGCAATCAAAGCTGAAAATATCAGCGGTATTGCGGCAGCATATTGCCGTGGGCGGCAATAAGCTCATCGCAGAGCTTCACGATATCGTCAATGGAAAGTTCCGCCGCTGTGTGCGGGTCCAGCATCGCCGCCTGATAGATGCGCTCTTTTTTCAAGGTCAGTGCCGCCTCAACAGTCAGCAGCTGCACATTGATATTGGTCATATTCATCGCCGCGCACTGGGTCGGCAGATTGCCGGCGTAACACCCCTGGATACCGCTGCCGTCGACCAGACACGGCACTTCCACGACCGCATCCGCCGGCAGATTGGGAATAAGCCCACGGTTCAGAACGTTGCCTCCTATCTGATACGGGTTGCCGGTGACAACGGCGTCGATGATGCCGGAGCCGTACTCTTTGGAAAGAGTGTGGGACAATTCCGGGTCACTGTGCAGTTTATCGTACTGCTCTTTCCACTCCCGGATCAGTTTCACACAGCGGCGCGGATACTCATCCAGCGGGATGTTCCACTCCTCAATGAGCTCCGGATAGTTGTGTTTTATCCAGAAAGGAGCGTATTCGGCGTTGTGTTCGCTGGATTCAGTGACATAATACCCGAAACGTTTCATCATTTCCAGCCGGATCATATTGCCGCTTTTTTCAGCGACCGGAGCTTTGCGCCATGCGGCGACTTTTTCATCGGCAAGAGCTTTGATTTCCGGATAGAGATCCCGGCCGTTTTCTTTTATTTCCAGCAGCCACGCCATATGGTTTATACCGGCGATACGGCTTCTGATACCGGCGAGGCGTTCAGCTGAAGCGTCAAGGCCGAGGGTTTCCAGCAGGGATTTCACCCCTTCCTGCACGCTGTGGCAGAGACCGACAGTTTTCACATTTGTACCGCGGAGCATCGCGCCGGTGAGCATCGCCATCGGATTGGTGTAGTTGAGAAACCACGCTTCTGGGGCAACTTTTTCCATGTCGCGGGCAAACTCCAGCATCACCGGAATAGTCCGCAGGGCGCGGAAAATACCTCCGATACCGAGGGTGTCGGCGATCGTCTGCCGCAAGCCGTATTTTTTGGGGATCTCAAAATCAATGACCGTTGACGGCTCATAACCGCCGACCTGGATGGCATTGACCACAAAATCCGCCCCCTGCAGGGCTTCACAGCGTTTTTCCACGCCGCAGTGGGTGGTTATTTTCGCTCTGGAGGAGTTGATGTTGCGGTTGAGCGCATTGATGATATATTCCGACTGCTCAAGCCGCTCACGGTCGATATCGTAAAGCGCGATATGAGAATCTTTCAACGCTTCGCGGCACATACAGTCACCGAGGACATTCCGGGCGAAAACGGTACTGCCCGCCCCCATAAAAGTTATTTTTGCCATAATAAAATCTCCTTATTTCCGCGAGAGGCTTTTGCGGATACACTCATAATATAGCGGCGTAAAAATATTTTTTAAAAGATATTTTCATCCCATTTACCGTAAAATCGTCTCATTTGCATTTTTGCACCATATGTATTAAATTAAATAAAAAACACGGAGAAAAACAGATGATACCGAAACAGGATTTCTGCCACAGCACCGTCTGTCTGGTTCCGGCATCAGAGATACCGCTGGATATAACCATACAGTGGTGCGGTCATCAGCGCACTTCAAGCCGGGAGTATTTCTGGGACGGTATGCGCCGGGGCAGTCACGAATTGATATTGTGGCAGTACACGATTTCCGGATGCGGGGAAGTCCGGCTCGGCGGAAAGAGTTTCCCCGTCCCGCCCGGAGAGGCGTTTTTGTTGAAAATACCGGAAAAACATCTCTATTATCTGCCGGAATCCTCCCCCGATTGGGAATTTCTCTTTTTTGCATTCAAAGGCAGGGAAGCCGTACGTCTGGCAGAGGCGGTGCGGGAACGTGCCGGAGCGGTTTCAAGCTCATACGCTTCCGCCCGGACAGTTGAACTTGCCTGGGAAATATTGCGTACCTGCATGGAAAACCCCTGTCTTTCCGCCGCAGAAACAAGTGCCAAAGCGTACAGTTTCATAATGTCGCTTCTTTCCGGAGTGTCCGCAGTTCCCGGCGGATACGGTGACAGTTTCGTCCGCAAAATGCACCTCTATTTCCTGGCCCATCTGGCTCAGCACATCCCGGTGGAAAAAGCCGCCGCATTTGCCGGATACAGCCGCAGTCACTTCTGCCGGCTCTTCCGGGAATACACCGGGAAAGGGATGCATGAATATCTGCTGGAACTGCGGGTCAATATGGCTTTGCATAAACTGCAGAATGAAAACCTCTCGGTCAAAGAGGCCTGCAATGCGTGCGGATTTGAGGACAGCGGCTACTTCTGCAAGGTTTTCCGGAAATTTTTCGGTACGACTCCGATGCGTTTCTGCCGCAGCAGGATGGAAAAAATCACGGAAAATTGACTCCCGCGCCCGCGTACTGAATTTGCAAAAATATTTTTTCAGGTGTATATTAATTGATTCAGCGGTGATGAAACGGTTCATTGCCGGAATGTGTAATATTTTCAAGGAGTCATGTACAAATGAAAAAAGCAGCGGTTGCCGATGCGACACTCCGGATGTGCGATCCGGCAGAGTGTACGCTGGGGTTCAAAGAGAAGATCGAGATCGTCAAGTTGCTCGACCGACTTTGTGTCGACGTGATCGAGACTGCTCCGCTGCTTAACGGCAAATCCGACATCCTTCTGCTTCACTCCATTGCCCAGCTGGTCAGAAAACGCACAGTCAGCTGCGCGCTGCCGCTGGATGATGCCCTGCTGGAAACAACTCTTCAGGCGGTCGGCAAAGCTGCCAGACCGCGTATCAATATCATTGCCCCGGTATCCACGGTGCAAATGGAGTATCACTGCCATAAAAAACCCGAAGCTGTGCTGGAAAAACTCAATTCGTTTGTCACAAAAATAAAATCTGCCGGCATTGAGGTCGAAGTATCCCTCGCCGATGCCACCCGGGCGGAAAAAGAGTTTCTGCACGAAGCAGTCAGATGTGCCGCCGGTGCCGGTGCTGACATCATAACGGTTTGCGATTCCGCCGGTTTGATGCTGCCCGGAGAGATGTTTGACTTTTTCACCGGATTGCAGAATGATGTTCCGGAAATAAAAAATGTGGAACTTTCCGTGGAATGTTCCGATGAGCTGCACATGGCTCCCGCCTGTGCCGTCGCCTGTCTGCGCGCCGGAGTCAAACAGATAAAAACCGCCGTCGGGATAGAGGGCAAACTGCAGCTCGGCGCACTGGCGGATATCCTGCGTGCCAAAGGCGCGGAGCTGGAAATCGAAACATCCATCAACCGTACCGCCTGCGAAAAACTCGTCCGGCAGATAAGTGCTGTCGCAGCGGGCAAATCCATGCCTGTGCTGGAAAAAACCGCCGTGACAAGCGGCAACGGGGATTGGAAATTCAGTGCCTCGGACAATATGTCTGTCATCGGTGATGCGGTGAAAAAACTCGGTTATGAGCTTTCCGCGGACGATTTGAGCAATGTTTATGAAGAGTTCCTGCGTATTGCCCAGAAAAAAGAGGTCGGCAGCAAAGACCTTGATGCCATCGTTGCCACCGCCGCAATGCAGGTGCCGCCGACCTACACTCTCAAAAGCTTTGTCATCAACAGCGGCAATATAATCACTTCCATGGCGCATCTGGTGCTGGAAAGAAACGGTGAGGAAGTCCAGGGCTTCAGCATGGGCGACGGTCCGATTGATGCCGCATTTCTCTCTATTGAAAACATCGTGGGCAGACATTTGGAATTGGATGATTTCCAGATAACTGCCGTCACCGAAGGGCGCGAAGCGGTCGGTTCAAGTATCGTCAAGCTCCGTTCCAACGGCAAGCTCTATTCCGGCAAAGGTATTTCCACTGACATCATCGGTGCCGGTATCCGCGCTTATGTCGATGCGTTGAACAAGATTTGTTATGAGGAAAACAACTGAAATGAAACTCTCATTTTCCACTAATTACTGGCACAATTACTCTTTTGACCAGTTCATAGATATTGCCGCAGAGTACCGTTTCAGCGGTATAGAAATACATGACGTCCGCGCCGTACTCGACCCGGCTGAACCGGGCAAGACCACTGCGCTCTACCGCAAACTTATTGAAGAACGTTTGAGCATCTCCTGTATCGATTTGGTTGCCGATATCGCCGGAGATACCCAAAGCGCACTGAACGAGTTGACTCTGGTGCTCGATGCCGCCAGACGGCTCCATGCTCCGTATGTCCGCATAAGGACCGCCGGCAGTGATGAAAAATCCGCCGCCGCCGCAAAAAACTTCATCGCCCGGGCACTGCCGCTTGCCGAATGTGCCAATGTGGTCATGCTGGTGGAAACGGTAGGTGTTTTCGCTGATACGGCGAAACTGCGGGAAGTTTTTGAAGAATTCATCAGTGACACACTGGCGGCGTTGTGGGATCTGCACTATCCTTTCCGCATCCACGGTGAAACTCCGGAAACCACAATAAAAAATCTCGGTGCATACGTCCGTCACGTCCATATCAAAGACTCCGAAAGTGCCGAACAGCGCGCCATCATCGGTGAAGGCACACTGCCGGTCGATGCGGTGATGAATGCTCTGAAGTCGGTTAATTATGACGGATTTGTTTCCATTGAATGGGACCCGGCATGGGACGAAGTGAGCGATATCGACATCATTTTTCCCCACTTTGTCAGCTACATGAGCCGGTTTGAACTGGCACGGGCGAAACAGCCGCTCTATGACAACAATGCCCGTACCGGCAAATATGTCTGGAAAAAAGAGACACTTATCGAAAAGACCTTCTCGCAGGTGCTGGATACGATGGTGAAAGAGTTTCCGGACCATCTGGCTTTTAAATACACCACGCTGGATTACACCCGCACCTATTCCGAATTCCGGGACGATGTTGACCAGTTTGCCCGCGCGCTCATCGCTCTCGGAGTAAAACCCGGCAGCCATGTCGCCGTCTGGATGACCAACCTGCCCCAGTGGTACATCGCATTCTGGGCGACCACCAAAATCGGCGCGGTGCTGGTCACAGTGAATACGGCATACAAAATCGCCGAAGCGGAATATCTGCTCAAACAATCTGATACTCATACACTCATCCTTGAAAAAGGGTGGCGCGATTCCGATTACGCCGGTATCATCGCCCAGCTCTGTCCGGAAATGGCAGAGACCCGGCAGGGCGCACAGCTTCATGCCAAAAAACTGCCGTTCCTGCGCAATGTCATCACCGTCGGGTACCGGCAGAAAGGTGCCATCACCTGGGAAGATGCCCTGCTCCGCGCCAAAAGCGTTCCCAAAGAGGAGCTGCTCCGCCGTGCCGATGCCGTAGACATCCACGATGTCTGCAATATGCAGTACACCAGCGGCACCACCGGTTTCCCCAAAGGGGTGATGCTGACTCACTACGGCGTGGTCAACAACGGCAAATGTATCGGCGACCGCATGGATTTATCCACCGCCGACAGAATGATGATCGAAGTGCCGATGTTCCACTGTTTCGGCATGGTGCTGGCGATGACCGCCTCCATGACCCACGGCGCGACACTGCTGCCGCTGCCCTATTTCTCGGCGAAACCGGCTCTGGCGTGTATCGACCGGGAAAAAATCACCTGTTTCCACGGTGTGCCGACCATGTTTATCGCCCTGCTCGGACACCCGGATTTCCCGAAAACCGACTTTTCGCATATGCGTACAGGCATCATGGCAGGCTCCCCCTGCCCCGTGGCGGTGATGCAGGACGTAATCAACAAGATGCACATGACCGAAATCACTATCGTTTACGGTCAGACTGAAGCATCTCCGGGCTGTACGATGTCAAAATCCACCGACTCTCTGGAAGTCCGTGTCGCCACTGTCGGCTGTGACCTGCCGGAGATCGAAAACCGCATCATCGACCCCGAAACCGGCAAAGTCCTGCCCGATGACTGCATCGGTGAATTTGTCACCCGCGGCTATCATGTGATGAAAGGCTATTATAAAATGCCGAAAGAAACTGCCGCCGCCATCGACAGTGAGGGGTGGCTGCACACCGGCGACCTCGCACTGCGGAATCCGGACGGCAATTACCGTATCACCGGGCGGTTGAAAGATATGATCATCCGCGGCGGCGAAAACATCTATCCCAAAGAGATAGAGGAGTTCATCTATACCCATCCCAAAGTTGAAGATGTTCAGGTGATAGGTATCCCCGACAAAGCCCTCGGCGAGGAGATCCTTGCCGCAGTGATATTGAAACCGGGCGAAACGATGACCGTCGCCGAATTGCAGGATTATGTCCGGCAGAATATGGCGAAACACAAAGTTCCGCGCTATATCGACTTTGTGGAGGCTTTCCCGCAGAATGCCGCCGGCAAGATTCTCAAGTACAAAATGCGCGAAGATGCCGCCAAACGGCTCAATATCGCCAAAGCTGACGGCATCGTTGCGGAATAAGAAAAGTGGATTTTCACGGAGAAAAGTGATGAAAAAATATATTCCCAGCTTTGCCACGATGGACGGCAATGAAGCGTGCGCCTATGTGGCATACGCATTCACCGAAGTGGCAGCCATCTATCCCATCACACCGAGTTCACCGATGGCAGGCAAAACCGATGCCTGGTCGGCAAAAGGCAGAAAAAATGTTTTCGGTCAGAATGTCACACTGGTGGAAATGGAGTCTGAAGCCGGTGCCGCCGGAGCAATTCACGGTTCACTGGAAACCGGCGCACTTTCCACATCATTCACCTCTTCCCAGGGGTTGCTGCTGATGATTCCGGTGATGCACCGTATTGCCGGAGAACGTCTGCCGGGGGTATTACACGTGGCATCACGGACGGTCGGCACTCACGCGCTTTCCATTTTCGGCGACCATTCCGATGTAATGAACTGCCGCCAGACCGGATTTGCCATGCTGGCGACTGCCAATTCGCAGGAAATCATGGACCTCGCCCCGGTGGCGCATCTGGCGGCGGTCAAAGGCAGAATACCGTTTCTGCACTTTTTTGACGGTTTCCGCACGTCGCACGAGATGAGCAAAGTTGAGACAATCCCTTACGAAGTTTTCGCAGAAATGCTGGATACCGGAGCAGTCGATGCCTTCCGGGCGCAGGCTCTCAATCCGGAACATCCCCGGCTCCGCGCCACCGTGCAAAACGGTGACATATTCTTCCAGGTGCGCGAAGCCAACAACCGTTTTTACACAGAATTGCCCGCCATCGTGCAGGAATATATGGATAAAATCGCCGATGCCACCGGCAGAAGCTATCATTTGTTCGACTATTACGGCGCAGCGGACGCTGAACGGGTGATAGTGGCAATGGGTTCTGTCGCCGGTGCGGTGAAAGAAACGGTCGACTATCTCAATGCCAACGGTGAAAAATGCGGATTTCTGCAAGTCAGACTTTTCCGTCCCTTTGCCGCAGAACATTTCCTTGCCGCCCTGCCGGATACGGTGAAAAAGATCGCCGTGCTTGACCGGTGCAAAGAAATGGGCAGTGCCGGTGAACCGCTCTTTCAGGATGTGTGTACCGTCACCGCGCAGGCGGGCAGAGCGGTAAAAGTCATCGGCGGCAGATACGGACTTTCCAGCAAAGATGTCGACCCGGCACAGATAAAAGCGGTCTTTGACCACCTCAAACAGGATGCCCCGCACAGCGATTTCACCATCGGTATCGACGATGATGTCACATATCTGTCACTGCCGGCGGAAGGCATTCTCTATCCTGATGACCGGGAACAGGTGTGCTGCAAATTCTGGGGTCTGGGTTCAGACGGCACAGTCGGAGCCAACAAAAGCACGGTCGAAATCATCAATGCCCATACGGAAAAATTCGCCCAGGCGTATTTTGAATACGATGCCAAAAAATCTTTCGGCGTCACCAAATCCCATCTCCGTTTCGGCGACAAACCGGTGCGTTCTTCATATTATGTGAAATATGCCGACTTTATCGGCTGCCACAATGAAACTTACATCAGACAGTATGACGTTGCCGGGGAATTGAAAGAAAACGGCACGCTGCTGCTCAACACATCTCTTGATGCTGCCGGACTGGAAAAACTCATCCCCGGCAGAGTCAAACGGCTCCTGGCGGCAAAAAATGCCAAACTCTACACTATTGATGCGGTTTCCATCGCCGCAGAACTGGGGTTGGGCAGCCATTACAATCTTGTATTGCAATCGGCGTTTTTCCATCTGGTGGATATAATTCCCGGGGATGAAGCCGACCGTTACATGAAAGACCTTGCCAGACGCACCTATTTTGCCAAAGGTGACGAGGTTGTCGCCCGCAACTGCGCCGCTATCGATGCCGGAGCAAGTGCGGTGAAAAAAGTTGACATTCCCGCCCACTGGGCAGACGCCCCCGATGAGGATGATGCCGTCAGTGCGGAACTTCCGGAAGTGGTGACAAAAATCGCCGCGCCCATCAACCGTCAAAAAGGTGATGAGCTGCCGGTGAGTGCTTTCTGCGGCTATGAAGACGGCGTTATCGACATGGGTCTTACAGCATACGAGAAACGCGGCATTGCCGTCAAAGTCCCGGTGTGGGAAAGCAGCAAATGTCTGCAATGCAACCGCTGTTCACTGGTCTGTCCGCACGCGGTGATACGTCCGTTTCTGCTCAATGAAGCGGAAAATTCCGCCAAGCCCGCCGGATTTGACACTCTGGAAGTGCGGGGCAAAGCCGGATTGTACTTCACACTTCAGACCAGTTTTGCCGACTGCACCGGCTGCGGCGCGTGCGTCAACGCCTGTCCCGCCAAAGAAAAAGCTCTGCACATGGAATTTTACCGCAATGTCGGAACGCAGAGCGAAAAATGGGATTACGCGCTGAAACTTTCGGAAAAAGGTGATGTTTTTGACATCTGGACAATAAAAGGCAGTCAGTTCCGGCAGCCGCTGCTGGAGTTTTCCGCCGCCTGTGCCGGATGCGGGGAAACGCCGTATGCCAAACTGCTCACCCAGCTTTTCGGCGACCACGTCTACTGGGCGAATGCCACCGGCTGTTCCCAGGCATGGGGTTCGCCGATGCCGGGTATCCCCTACACTGTGAACCGGCAGGGCAGAGGTCCGGCATGGAGCAATTCGCTTTTTGAAAACAATGCGGAATTCTCCCTCGGCATGGCACTTTCAGTAAAACAGCAGCGCGAAAAAGCTAAAATGCGCGTGGCGGAACTGGCGGAAAAAACCGGCGACGATGCCGTCAGAACGGCGGCGAATGAGTATCTGCAGGCGTTTGACGATGTTGCGGCATCCCGCGCCGCCGCAGACAAACTGATTTCAGAAGTGCAGAAAATTTCCGGCGACGCTCTGGCAGCGGAAATCCTCAAACACGCCGATATGCTGGCGAAAAAGACCTTCTGGATGTTCGGCGGCGACGGCTGGGCATACGACATCGGCTTCGGCGGACTCGATCACGTCGTCGCAAGCGGCGAGAACATCAACGTTCTCGTGGTCGATACCGAGGTTTACAGCAATACCGGCGGACAGTCCTCAAAAGCGACCCCGATCGGTGCAGTAGCCCAGTTTGCCAGCAGCGGCAAAGCGAGTCCCAAGAAGGATCTCGGAGCTATCTTTATGACCTACGGAAACGTCTACGTCGCGCAGGTGGCGATGGGTGCCGACCCGAATCAGCTGATGAAAGCCATCCGCGAGGCGGAGGAGTTCAACGGTCCCTCCGTGATAATCGCCTATACCCCCTGTCTCTCGCACGGACTCAAGTGCGGCATGGGATGCGCCCAGGATGAGATGAAACGGGCGGTCGACTCCGGTTACTGGATGCTCTACCGCTACAATCCGGCAAACGAAAAACCGTTTACGCTGGATTCCAAAGCTCCGGTGTCATCCTACACCGACTTCCTCGCCGGTGAGACCCGCTACGCGGCGTTGAAGCGCACGTTCCCCGAAAACGCGGAAAACTTCTTCTCAAGCGGAGCTGAACAGGCGCAAAAGCGGTATCAGCACTACAAGAAGATGGAAGATAACCAGTAATTGTCACCCGGCTTTTTACCAATACGAAAACACCCCGGAAGTTTCTGACTTCCGGGGTGTTTCTGTTAGTGTCGAACAGAGATCATTCGCCGGCTTTGATTTTCGCTTCCATACGTTTGGCTGACATTTCGGCTGATTTTATGAACCAGCCTCTGGCGTTGAAGGTGCCGACCTTTTTATAGGCTTCGAGAGCTTTTTCGTACTCTCCGGCGTTTTCCCAGGTCATACCGATATTGTTCCAGAGGGTAGCTTTCTGGAAGTCGTTTGTTGCCATTACGAGGGCGGCTTCAAAAGATTTGACCGCACCGTCGTAATCCTTGAGCAGTGCGCGCTGGATGTATCCGCGGTGGCGGTGGAGAACCTCTTTCTGGCTGTCGGAAAGTTTGAGTTTTTCGGCTGCATCCGACAGCTTTATACCTTCATCGGCTTTGTTGAGTTTCCACATTGCCCAGGCGCACGAGGTGAGATAGCCGGGATTTTTCAGAGCTGAAGGATGTTTTGAGCTTATCTCATACATCTTCCACGCATCGTCGTTGAGCTTGCGGTCGGCGGCGAGCCAGATGTACTCTTTTGCGCAATCAAGGCTGTAATGGGTGCTGCTGTTGAGTCCCCAGCCGGACTTGTAGGTTTCGAGAGCCTCCGCAGTCTTGCCGAGGTCGCGCAGGGCATTGCCCTTGAAGATCATCAGATGGGCGCGGACATTTTTGCTTATATCCGGAGCTTGAGCAAGAAAAGTGTCGATCTCTTTTACCACTTCTTCATTTTTGCTCTGGTAGCGCAGGGCGAAAGAGATGCCGACTATGGCAGTGCCGCGCTCAACATTGTTTTTGGCGTTGGCATAAACGGCGCGGAAGATCTTTTCCGCTTTGGAGTAATCTTTACGGAGGACACTCCAGCCATCCTGCATTGTGGGGACTTCTCCTGAAGCGAATCCGGATATGCAGAGTGCCGCAAAAACGAGAGAAAAAAACTTCTTCACATCATACCTCACTTGTCAAGTCTCTTGAGAGCTTTTGCGGAGTCGCGCTTGAAATAGGCGTCATCCTTGTATTCCGAAGCCTTTTTGAAGCACTCTATGGCACCGGCCTTATCTCCGAGCTTTTCGAGCGAGTAGGCTTTGAGCCAGAGCAGTCTGCCCTCATTGTACTCACCCAGCTTGAGAGCGATGCCCTGATCGAAGCACTTGACGGACTCTTCATACTTTTTGAGGTTGTAGAGGGCGTTTCCGCGATAGCGTAAAGCGGTCTCTTTGGCTGCCGGAGAGATTTTCTCTATGGCGTCGATCTTGTCAAGTATGGCGATAGCTTCGGCATTTTTATTGTTGATGTAGTGGGCGTATGCACCTGCATTGATCAGACGGGCGTCTTTGTCGGCTCCGGTCAGTTTGGAAGCCTGCTGATACATCTCCTGCGCCTCTGCGTATTTTTTCAGGCTGTATGAGG
>JAZNAR010000085.1:0-19209 GCA_045586645.1 Victivallaceae bacterium | reverse complement strand
CATCGCATTGGTGCCGTTGCCGATTTTGTCGCCGGTGCTTTCGACAGTGGCATTTTTGACCAGATAGAGATTGTTATTGCTTACGCTGTAAGTGAACAATTCAGCGTTGTCGCCGGTCAAAGTAACACTTCCGACACTGCTGACGCCGGTGGCGACAGTGATGATATCGGTGGTGATATCGCCGGTGGCAATGGAGATGTTGACGCCGCTCAAATCAACGGTGTCGCCGGTGAAAGCAATTTTACCATTCTCATTTATGGCAAGTGAGCTGACTTTTTCCATGGAACCGATTGACACATCACCGGAAACGGTCAGAGCCATATTTTTGTCGATATTATTGGCAATGGCAGAGACGGTCGCATTATCCAGATATATTGCAATGTCGCCGTTGATGATATCCCCTCTGGAACCATAAATCGTTCCGACGGTTGAATTTTTGACAGTGATGGTCATGTTTCCGTCAATGGTGGTTTTGCCGCCGGAACCGCCGCCCTCGATTTGTTCAGTGATCGTGGAGTCAATTACCGTGAGAGTTGCATTTTTGCACAGCGTATTTCCGGAATCTCCGCTGAGAACGGCGCGTTTTGCCGTGACATCAGTTACGGTAAATGAGAGATCGCCGGTGACTGCTTTGCCGGAAGCGTAGAAGCGGTCAACATCTTTGATTCCGGAAACAGAAATATCGACAGAGCCGTCAAATTCTGTATGTTTGAGAAGATATACCGTGGCATCTCCGCTTGCACTTGTACTTTTTTGTTCCCAGACATTGCTGATATATGCTTTGCCGCCGGATTTCAGATATACTGCAGCTTCCGCCGCGGTGGCGAAATTCGGCTCTTTGTCGCTGTATCCGACATAGACTTCATCCACCTGGAGTATTGTAGTGACGGTGAAATTTGTTCCATCCAGTGCGAACAGGCAGTCGTTTTTCAACACGCCGGGGGTGTAAGTTTCCGTGCCGACGGTGATGGTGACGTTTTCCATACTCGAAATGCCGCTGGCAATGACATATTTGCCGTTTTCCGGAATCAGAGAGGCATCGACCGTGATGGAAATGTTGTCAAGATTCTGACCGCCGCTTTCTTTGAAGTTCACTTGAACACCGGAGAATTTCAACGCATTACTGCCGCTGAAAGTCAATCCGGCAATATTAATGGCCGTGCTGTTGTCAAAAACCAATTCCGCATTTTCTTTGACATTGAATGAAACATTTTTGCCGCCGCCTTTGACGATATTGGCGTTTATGACGTTCTTTCCGGAAAAGTTCACCGTCCCGTCGTAGGAATAAATGAAGTCGTCGGCTGTTGCAAACGTGGAACCGGAAATATTGGTCGTACCGGCACCGTGAGCAAACAACGCACCGTGTTTGGATGTATTCTGGTAAAAAGTCGCTCCGGAAATGTTTGCCACGCCACTGTCGACAATCAACGCACCGCCGCTTTCAGCACTGGAAATTGATTTGTTCTGGTAAAAGAGAACATCGGTCAGTGTTATGCTGCCGGTATTGCTGTATACCGCACCGCCGCGGCCGGCTGCGGTGTTTCCGGCAAAAACGGTATCGGAAATTTCCGCAGTCCCGAGATTGTACACCGCGCCGCCGAAATTTGCTGTATTCCCGGAGAATGTTGCATCGGAAACAGAAAGAATACCATTGGCAGCGTTGTAAATCGCGCCGCCATTTCCCGCAACAGTGTTTCCGGAAAATTCAGTGTTGCTGCTTATATCGCACTCCCCGCTTAACAGATATATCGCGCCGCCGCCGTATTTTGTATTGATATTGTTGGAAAATTTGGAATTTTCAATATAGACAGCCGTTTCTCTCGGGGTGGAGGTGTTGATTTGTATTTTCATGGCTGCACCGTTGTCATCACTGACAACCGCATTTGAGAAATTGACATTTTTCAAACCTGCCACAGTATTTTTGAAAGAGATGCGTTTGTTTGAATTTTCGATTGAAACTCCGATGATGGCAGTACGGCTCTCTATGTGTTCACCCAGCGGAAGAGTGGTATCTGCCGCGTAAGCACCTTTGAAAACTTCTCCGCCGACAACCGCTTCGGTGGTCTCTTTGGTCGAATAAATTTTCGACACCGCTGTTGCTGTAAGCGTTTTGCCGGTCGCATTGTAATCGATTTTGAAATCACCGCCGCCTGCTGTGAAAACTGTTCCGGCAGTTACGGCTTTGTTATCGACGGTGATATTACCGACAGCGGATATTCCGCTGGCAACAGTGAAAACCGCGTTTCTGGATTCCAGCAGACAGTCAAGTGAAATATTTACCGCGACAGATGCCAGAGATACGCTGTTGAAAGTCACATCTTTACTGCCGGAAAATGTTATTGAATTGCCTTCTGAAAATGATAATCCGGTGACATTTATCGCCTCGGAATTGTCAAAAATCAGATGTGCCTGTGATGCTTTTATGCTGCCACCGTACCGTCTGACATCAGCATTGATAATATTTGTTCCGGTGATGGTAATATTGCCGCGGTCAGTGTATATAATGTCTGAACTGGTTTCAAAGGTACAATTTTCGATAGTCACATTTGAGTTTTGATTGGCAAAAATTGCCCCTCCTTTATCGTAGGAGGCGGCTTTGTTGCCGCTGAAAGTTGAGCCGGAAACAGTTGCCGTAACCCCCTGATTGATGTAAACAGCACCACCGTAATGTGTTGCTTCATTTTGGGAAAAATAACAGTCTGTTACCGTCAAAGAACTGTAGATGTTGTTTTTGGTATCACTGTTGCTGAAAATTGCTCCTCCGGAATGGGAGGCTTTGTTTCCGGCAAATGTAGTGCCGCTGACAGTTAATTCACCCAAGTTGTAAATCGCAGCGCCGTAATTCGCCGCTTCGTTGCCGGTGAATGTACTGCCGGAAACGGTAAGTTCAGCTCCGGCATTGTTTATGTATATTGCACCGCCGTTTTTTTCTCCGGCAGTTGCTTTGTTCCCGGAAAAAGTGGAACCGCTGATGACAAAGAAACACACATTGTTCACCATCAGAGCTCCGCCTCTGTCGGCTGCACTGTTGTTTGCGAACAATGAATCTGCGATTTTAACGTTTCCGGTTGTTACGGAATATATCGCGCCGCCGTAATTTGTTGTTGCATTGTCAATGAATGTACTGCCTGAAATGATGATACTGCTTGGGGCATCCAAACGGAGAGCTCCGCCGGTCGATGCCGATTCAGTTGTATCAAAATAGACTTTTTTGAATCCGGCAGTGCCGCCGGAAACCGTGATTTTTGATGTTGCACAAACGTTTTCAAATGCAGTATTGCTGCTGACACTTGACGGGAGCGTCGTGTCAGAATCTGTCCATGTCCCCTGAAAGGAAAAATCATCGATTACGATTTCAGAAACTTCATCAGGAGAATAAAGTGTACCGGTAATGATTTCTTTTTCGATACTCATAATAGCAATTCCTTTTTTCAGTTAACTGTTACAGAACGATGTGCGGTGAAGAAAATCCGGCACCGTCTTTGCGGGAAACCCGGAAAAATGCGTGGCGGCAGCCGGCGGGAAATTCTGCTTCCATCTGGGTACCGTCGGCACTGAATTGAGCCGGGGTACTCTGCCATTTGCGGTTTGTGCCATAGCCTTTATCGGCGGTCCAGATAAGTTCAACGCTCCATTCGGCAGTTTTGATTCCGGAAATGACTGCTCCGAGTTTGTCACCGATTTTTACCGGAGCGGCAATTTGCGGCACGGAAACATTTTTGCCGCTTACCCAGTCGGCAAACAGTTTGACTTCAGGCACATCTGAAGTAACGTGACCGTGTTTGAAATTCATCCGCATTGACTGATAAGCTCCGCTTTTGACGGCGGCAAGCGTTTCCAGCCAGGGTTTGGTACGGAAAAACGGGTCGTTGGTATTGTTGAGCATGAATACCGGACAGCGTGCCGCGGGCAGATAGACCAGCG
Source organism: Victivallaceae bacterium (assembly GCA_045586645.1). Taxonomy (GTDB): domain Bacteria; phylum Verrucomicrobiota; class Lentisphaeria; order Victivallales; family Victivallaceae; genus UBA1784. The sequence continues at coordinate 15,285 of JAZNAR010000085.1, read as the reverse complement.
GGTCGTGGGTTTCAACATATTCTTTGATACCGGCATCGCTCATTTTGTAATATTTTCTGGAGCGGTCGCCGAAAACGGTTCCGCGCATCATGTTGCCGCAGCCGTAAATCGCCGTGGCAAAATTCAGACGGTGGTCGATCCCCGCCAGACGCAGTGCCAGCACTCCGCCCATGGAAATACCGATAACACCGATTTTATCCTTGTCCACACCTTCCTGTGCCGCAAGCAGGGAGTGCGCCAGCAATCCGGCGGAAACGGCGTGATAGGTGAAACTTTCCTCATGCGGGATCTCCATGATGTAACGTCTGTTTTCACCGGGGCCGCCGCCGGGGAGTACGGCACTTGCTCCGCCGTTTTTCCAGCCGTTGTCGCGGGGCATTCTGCCGCTATAATCAATGGCGATCGCAGCATAGCCGCGGGCATTCCACAATGCGACCCAGTTGGTAAATGCGGTACCGCCGCTGCCGTGCAGCAGTATCACTCCGGGAACCTTTTTTCCGTCTTTTGATGCCGGAACACCGTAACAGGCAAAGATTTTGGTCGGATTGCCCTGATACGCAGGACCGGTCATGTAAACACTTTTTACTCCGGCGGGCGTACGGAAACTTACCTGCGCGGGAGTCGTTTCCGGAGCATTGAACAATTCCGGCGCGAATATCATCGGACGATCCGCCGCCATTCCGCAGAGTGCGACACCTGCGGCAAACAAACTCATGATTTTTTTCATAAAGACCTCCTGTGATTTATGGATTAAAAAGCAGCCATTTGCTTTCACCGGCTTTCATTTGCAAAGTGATTATGCCGTTTTTGACCGGCAGCTTCTGTCCGTTGGCGGCAAACATATCTGTCGCGGAAGATGCTCCGGGCGGCAGAGTTATATCAAATGCCCCGTTGCCTGTCGCGTGAAGCGACATGAATTTACCATTGGTGAATGCCGCAATCTTTCCTGCGGCGGCATAGGTGTAAAGACCGGCATCCGATGCCAGATTGTTAAGCAGTGATGCCGAAAGACTGAATGGTTCAGCCAACACCGCGATCCGGCATCCGTTGACATTTTTTACCGCAGCAGAAATTTTGCCGTCGGCATATCGCCCGAGAACCTCTGCGGCGCGGACATTGCCCAAATGGAACTTCTGATAACGCGCATATTCATTTGTCGCACCATGCAGACGCAGTGCGCGGGCGAAAAGTTCCCCCATAGAGGTGAACTGCCGGACGTTGCGGGTAAGTTTATTGCCGGTAAGCAGGATGCCTTCGCCGCGGCTGTATTCCGGAGTCGTCAGATAATCAAATCCTGTGCGCGTATAACCCGAAGCATAAACAAATACAAGCGTGTTCCCCCGTTTTTTCAGCGAATCAACTACTTTCTGTTCCGCTTCGCTCATAATATAGGTGTGCAGAAAAATGTACATCTTATATTTTTGCAGTTCCGGGAAACGCACCAGATCCTGCAGTGAATGCATATCATACGGCACTCCCGATGTCTCCAGTTGCATGAATTGCAGCGGATTGTTGGGACGTTCCATAAGAATGCTTTCCCGCGCCCGGTATTGGAAATTGCCTTTTTCACTGCGGATGACACACACTTCGCGGGGCAGGGGGATTTCCGGTGCCGCAAGAACTTTTTGCGCTGCCGCAGTTGTCACGGCTATTTCCTGCATGATTTCCGGAGCGTCAAAATAGCGGTTCATCGACAGATAGTGCCACGCCGAATCATTCGCCAGTGCCATACCGGCATATTTGCGGTTGACTGAACGCCACATTTCCGGATTCAGTGCCACCCCGACCCAGTGGTCATACATTTCGCCGCGTTCAGGGTATGTCCAGGTGCGTAAATCACACTCCCAGCAGAATATTTTACCGTGCAGTCTGTAAGTGTCCGCCGGACGCCACCCCACCGGATACCCCGGCAGACGCTGACCGTACCCGCCCTGGTCGATGATGGAATCCACTCCGCCATTGTTTTCACAGCCGGAATCGGCAAAAAATTGCGGCGGATTACCGTATGCCGCGACAAAAACCGGTTTGCCAGCGGCTTTTTTCACGGTGTCGGCAAAGAGATGTTTCACCTGCCAGGAGAGTTCATTCTGAAACTCCGCATAACGGGTGAATAAATCCGTGCCGAGCGGTATTTTTACATCTTTTTCATACCGTTGATGACCGGGAACGGGAATATCGGCGAAATCACGGTAGGATGTTTGCAAATCTTTATTGAGCTTGCGGATGCTGTTTTGGTAATGTTTTTTCAGCCACTGCTGAAATGCCTTTTTGCCCGGAGCGGAATAATCCGGACGCGCCGGCTGGAACTGGAAATCGTGTCCGCCTGAAACCATGAATCCCGCCACCGCTTTGCCGTAGGGGGAAGCCATGATATAGCCTGTGATGTCGGTAAGGGAGCGGCAGTGGATTTTCTGATATGATTCCGACGCGTAAGAGGGATAAAGCCACGGGCGGAACTTGCGGGCATCGCCGGAGAGCCGCACTTTGTCCAGTGACGGCACAAAGCCGGTGATATTGCTCCATGTGCCATAACCGAAATTGCCTTTGACATCTCTCCATACCTCGCCGGGATGCTCTTTGCCCCAATCAGGATACGGTTCGTTGATTTCATATTGAATGATGATTCTGGCTTCGGGATCGGAGCGCAGAGTGTGTTCCAGAGCCTTATCCACCAGCGCAAAATCGTAAACTCCGGGGGCTTTAACCACTCCGGGGTCGGATTTCATGCCGGAAAGCGGCAGCGGCCGGTGTTGCAGACGTATTCCGGCTTTGCTGAAGTCTGCATAACGGTTCCACGGCATATCCATAAAATAATGTTCCGGCTTGTACAACTGCGGCAATACCCGTTTGCCGTTGCACAACATACCCTGTGATGTGACAGTGTATACTTCCTCCGGGCGCGAAGCAAGTTTTGCCAGCACCTCTTCCCGGGTGAAGTCATAGGGGACTCCCCGGCGGAGCGTTGCCTGATAACGGTTGTACTGCGGTTCGGAAAAATTCAATTTGTCCAGAAGTATTTCCGCCGGATTGCCGGTCAGCAGGATGTTGAGATAGACTTTTTCTGCGGTGTTGAATTTCCGGTGCATTATCCGTCTTGCCCATTGTCCAGGCGGCAGTGCCCGGAAAAACGTTTGCGACATCAAACCCCAGCCGCGGTCGAGCGATGAGTCATAAGGAAATTCTCTGTTGTCGGGTGAACCGGAAAGACGGAAAAGCAGCAGCGCATCAAATTCCGATTTATCAGTACGGTAATAACCGCCGAACTGCATGACTTTGCCGGGAATGGCTGTCACCGGTTTATTGCCGGTCAGAACCAGTGTGCCGCGGCTGTTGGTTTTGACCAGTTTCAAAGCTCTTGCGCCGTCTATTTTCTGTTCAGTATCATAGGCGATGTAGCCTTCTGCACCGTCAAGTTTACGCAAAGTCCAACTGCCGTCCCTCTCAAAAGAGAGGTCGGCAGTCATGGCGGCAAACGCAACCGCTGTAAAAATTGTGCTGAACAGAACTTTCACTTATTTGCACTCCAGCATCCGGTCGGGACGCAGACCGAGATACTTCGGCACACCCATCAACCGGAAAAAGAAACGGTCATACCAGAAACGGCGCGGTCTTTTTACGGTAAGTTTCCAGATACCGCTTTTGACATCTTTGCCGGAAACATTGTATTGCACGCCGCTGCCGCAAACCAGAGTGTTGTCATAAACGACTTTGCCCTGCGGGTCGGTGATGCTCATGCCCATCGTGTTGAGGAAACCGCGTCCCCAGACCCGGACGGCAAATTCCGGAGTGCCGGCGGGCACAAAGAAGTAGAGGTCGCCGGTCACGCGGTCGAGTTCGGTTTCAAAATCTTTGGCAATGGGACCGGCGGGCACGTTGGATGCGACCAGCGCGGTTTTCAGGTAGAATCCGCGCACTTCCGCCCGGTAGATGCCGTCTTTTACCGCAGTGAAAGAGAAACTGCTTTCACAGCCCGGAGCAACTGCTCCCAATCCGGTACGGCTGCCGTCCGGAGCAATCAGTGTCACTTCGGCGGGGTCGCGGTGCCAACGGCTGGTTTTGGTATATTTCAAGGTGAAATTGACCTTTTCTCCGGCTTTGGCAAGGAGCCAGTAATCGGCATTGAGGATAAAGGAGAATTCCGGATAGGATTCCACTTCGCCGCTGCCGCTGCCGGTGGCGGTGAAAGTTTTGCCGTTGTAGTCAAAATCGTACTCTTTTTCGATCATCTGACCGGATTTTTTCAGCACATCGGCGGTGATTTTTGCGGTTTTACCGCTTTGGTCGGTGACGGTGCCGGAAATCCAGTTGCTCTTGCCGGAGAAGCTGTAGTCGTTGATTTGAAACGCTTCAGAGAGAGGCACATCGACCATTTTCAGATTGTCAAAAATGATTTTGCCCTGCGGAGTGGCATTGGCAACCCGCGGATGGTTGAAGTTTATCTGCACGGCTTTGGATTGGTTCTGACCGCGTTTGACGATAAGATTTTTGAAGTACACCTGCAGCTGGTGGTGCAAATCGAGGTCGACTTCCACCGGCGGACGGATGAATGAATCGTTGCGGGTGCTGAGAGCCTGACAGTTGATGAATTCGACTTTGCCGCGGATGGGGTCGCCGGTTTTGAACTCGGTTCTGGTGTAAGCGTAAATATCGCCTTCGCGGTTGTTTTCAGCAATGCAGTTTTCAAATTTTATATCCATTTCACCGGCAAGGTCGCTGTTCTGCCGGGTGGCTGCTACGAGGATGCCCCAACGGAAGTTGTTGATGAATTTGCAGTTGCGTATCACGAATCCGCGCAGGGGTTCATGCGGGTAGTTCGGCTCAATATCTATGCCCGACATGGGACTGGTGCCGCGGGTGTTGTTGAACTGGCTGTCCTCGATGAGGATATTGTGGCCGCCGATGATACTGCACCCCTGACGGCTGTGGTCGTCGCACAATACATTGCGGACGACGGCATCGTTGACCGTGCGGAGGTAAACGCCGTCACCGCCGCTGCTGTAAATTTTCATATTTTCCAGACGGAAGTTGTTGGATTCTATGATGTTCAGGCAGTGACGCCATTCACCGTGCTTATACTGTTTTTTATCCAGATAATCTTTTTTGTACATACGCAGGATACCGCCGTTGCCCAAGCCGCGGATGGTGACATTGTCGGCTTTTTCAGCAGTGATAAGGCAGTCGCGGAGAGGCTTGTATTCGCCGCGTTTGGCAACGATTTCCGCGCCGTCTTCAAAGATGATTTCCATATTGCCGCGGATAAAAAGCGGTCTGACTACCCACGCTGAACTTTTTTTGTCGATTATCAGTCGGGGCACTTTGCTGTCAAATGCCGCCTGCAAATTGGCGGTACTGTCGGCAGAATCAAAACCCCACCATGAGGCTTTGGCTTCTTTGATTTCCCCTTTGGCGACAGCGGCGGTTTTCGCCGCATCCGGTGCAATGATGCCGGCACTTGCAAACATTCCGGCAATGAGTGCCGCGAATAAAAACGTTTTTTTCATAATAAATTTCCCTTTTTTTATTCAGGTGATATCGTTGCGAGCTTAAAGCGGGATGTTTTCGGTGCACACTCAAACTGCCGCTTCAATCTCTTTTTTTTGAATGATTTTGCAATTACCTCATTTACAAACTGTAATCCGTGACAGCCTCTTTTCTGCCGCCGGTCCATTGCAAGACGTTTTTCTCGCCGAGAACGGCATAGGGGTCGCTCGGCTGGGGAATCCTAACGGGAGAAACATGACCGTCTGCGTAAAGGATATTGACGGTACTTCTGTGACGGTCAGCATCCGGGATGCCGTAGTCTGAAGTTTTGTAGGAGTTGTCAAACCAGGTGAGGACCCTTTCGCAGCCCCGATTGGCGATGGTATAATTTTTGGTATCCATTACCATATAGCATTTGGAGTGATAGCGGATACTGCTCTGCTTTGCCGGATTGGCGTTGCGCGGATTTATCGTGTCGGCTCCGTCACCCCAGGAAGTTCCGATATAACGGAAGTTATAACCGTAACCTATTCCATAAAGAGCCCCTTTATAAACTCCGAGCTGGTCGTTTTCTGGAGATGTATACAGGGCAGGGTCTTCAAAAATCTTTCCTCTGGTCAGAAGATGATTTTTAGAGGCTGTAGAATCTGATTCTTTTGGAGTTTCAATAAGCAAATTTGCCCATGAACGCTGGCGTGCATTTTCGATATTCATACTCAAAGGGGCAAAATATCCGTTGTATGTGTCGATATAGAAGCTCATCAGCGTACCGATTTGTTTCATATTCGCTGTGCAGTTGCTGGATTTGGCGCGGTCGCGGGCGGATTGCAGTGCCGGCAGCAGCATCGCCGCCAGAATCGCAATAATTGCAATTACTACGAGCAATTCAATGAGTGTGAATCTGTTGCGGGGGGAGGGGGAGGAGGTATTATTCCGGCAGGAGGCGGAATTCTGCTTTGACAATGTGACCGCAGCTGCGGTCACTCTTGTGTGCAAGAGTGACAAATATAACATCATAAGCTCCTTTCTTGTTTGTAGCTCCGCATAATTTTCTGCGATAAAAATTTTTCCACACCACTGAATCCCGGCTTGAGCTGAAATTCGGCACAATGCTTTAAGTTCTTTGTTTTACCGCACTTTTTAATAATGCTCTGTATTGTTGAGCATTATTTGTGTACAATAAAAACATTTGCATTGTTGCAAGTGAGAATATAACGCATGAAATTTATTTTGTCAAGATGCGGGAAATATTTTTTTGCAAAAATTTTTTTCCGCGTTATATTATAAGGAAAAAGGTCTGGAGCACAGAGGGGGACAGTCAAATGATATTGAATGAAAAGATTCACGCGATTTTCCGCGCGCTGGTCGAGAATATCGCATCCGGTAAATATGTCGTCGGTCAGCGTCTGCCGACAGATAAGATACTCGCTGAATCTTTCGGTACTTCGCGCATAAATGTTTTCCGGGCTCTGGAACAGTTGAAAAAACTCGGTCTTATCAGCAGCAGAAAACGGGCAGGTACCATCGTTATCGCCATTCCAGATGCGGAATTGACCCAGCAGCTGCTCAATGACAGCAGCCGCGAAGTCTACTGTCTGGTGTCGCGCAACCCCAAATATATCCACTGGGACAACGAAACATTGGCGGTGCTTGAAAAGCGTCTGTCGCGTGAACATCTGCTTGTGCGTTATCTGACTCTGCCGGATAAAAGAGAGGATTTTGCCCGTATCATTGCCGATTCAATGCAGCTTGGGGCTGCCGGGTTGATAATATTTCCAGACAGTGATGACAGTGAGTTCCTTGACGAAAACAGCGATTTGCTGGTGGATATTTCCACTCCGATAATCATGTTGAACCGCGGTAATGATATTTCCCGGCTGGATTTTATCAGTTCGGTGAATATTGACGTCATGGGCGATGCCATACACATGGGGGTGGTCCTGCGTAAAAATGGATTCAAACGCATGATAGTTCCCGGAGCAAAATACTTCAATGAAAAAAACGGCTGGTGCCGCACCCGTATCACCGGATTGCAACTCGGATTCCGCGGCGAAGGCATTTCCGAGCCGGAACTTCCGGAAACAGAATCTGAAAATTTTGAAAGCCATCTGATGCGGGCAACGGCGGATAAAGAACTTGTTCTGGCGGCGATACACCCGTATTTCGCACAGAAAATAATTGATACCGCCGCCGGAAAGGGGTTGACCCCGGGAGTTGACTTCAATCTGGTCTCATTTGATGACAATCCGGAATTTATTGATTGCCAGCTGACGACCACCCGGGTCAATAAAACGGCTTTGGGAGATATTATCAGCAAGCTGTTTGTCAATATCTGCCGCCACCCGGATGACTTCGTCTGGGATGCCATACGGGTTTCCAGTGTGATCGTCCAGAGAACGAGCTGCCGGGCGTTGAATTTGTAATTTTTCCGCTGCGGTGCCGCATTTTTTCACAGATACTTTGTTTCCCGTAAGAAAATGAAAGTGTCCGGCAAAAAAATACGGCAATAATTTTATCGGCAGAATGTGTTTGTTCTGTGCATTTTTTATTTCACCTTACCTTGCCTTTTGCGCCGGAGAATCCAGCGGGATTACGCCTGTGCCGGATGTTCGTTTTGCTCATTTTGACACCCGTTTTTTCTTTTGAAGAAACAGAAAATATATGGTACATTCTACTGTGCTGTATAAAAATACCCTGCTGTTGGCAAGTGAAAAAAAACAGGGTGGGAAAAATGGAATACTTCAATGATTTGGAATTTGTTCTGTCCGGTGATTATCATCTGACCAAAACAACATATAAAAATCACCATTTCTACTATTGCGGAATCCCGTTCATCTATGACGGGAGCGTAACTCTGACTGTCGGAAACCGCTTGGCGGCAGGAGAAATCTTGCCGCCTTTTTGCGTTTAAATTTTTAATGTTTGGGTTATCGTGAAATATACTCCAAGTGCAAGAAATAATATCCCTGTCAGGTTGTGCAGATATTGTTCTATCCGGGTAATTCTGTTATAAATCCTGCCCACGACTCCAATGCTTCCGGCAAGGATAAAGGCAAAAATTATTACAGGCAGTCCGCTTGCAACACCGAATATTCCCGGAAGGATCAAAGTCAAATCGTTTTTTATCGCCAACGGCAGCAATGCTCCGAAAAACAAAGCCGCAGATGTCGGGCAGAAACTCAATGCAAAGATAACTCCCATAAGAAAAGCTCCCCAATATCCCGCTTTTGCAGCAACTTTTTCTATGTTGCATCTTAAATCAAGTTTACTGTTCAATGGCAGTTTTATCATTTCAAGCAAGATCATACCGACCATAATCAGCAATGGTCCCAATGCTATATTCATATATTTTTGCAATATATGGGATGTTTTAGGTACGGAATTGATAACCGTTGTCAATAGAAGTCCCAACAGAATATATGTCAGAATTCTCCCGGTCGTATAGCATATTCCTGTAATGATTAACGCTTTTTGATCACCGCTTTTCCGTCCGATAAATCCTACGGCAGCAATATTTGTTGCCAATGGACACGGGGCGATGGCACAGAGAAGCCCCAGATAAAAAGCACTTGTGACTGCCGTAATCATTTCGACAACCTCTCTATGCCTTCATCAAGATATTTTTTGAAATCTTCCGGACTCCTGACCAACTCCCAAACCCGGTCGAACTTTTCAAATTTTCTATTCCGTTCCATTACCACGCTGCGACTGACCAGCTGAAAATCCCGTACAAAGTGTTCGTTTTGCGGTTTTTCAACGTTTACGGAAATGAACTTGACATTTTTATATTTTTCCGCAGTTTCTCTGGCAAGTTGTTCAATGGTGTTGCAAGTCATACACCGCTTTGTACCGTGAAAGTAATAGACTTTCAACTCATTTGATGAAACACTTTCCGGGACAGTTGCCGGAACTGACGTTTTCGTTTCCCGGTCTATCACATAGAGAACACTCCCTGCCACAAAGATCAACAGCAGAATGGTTATGATTTTTTTCAGTCGATTTACCGGCTTTTTACCGGAACAGCAACAAGTCCTCTGTGTTGTCTGATTGCAGGTGCAATTTTGATTCCCCTTGTTCAACAGCACTGAAATTTCCTCAACAGACAAAACCTTTCCGGAACTGGCGACTTTTCCGTCAATTACCAATGCCGGAGTGACCATTATCCCCATTGCCACGATTTTTTCAATGTCGGTGATTTTTTCCAGATCACACTCGATGTGGTGTTGTTTTACTGCCATTTCTGCATTGGCAAAAAGTTTTTGACATTTGCCGCATCCGCTTCCCAGAATCTGGATTTTCATTTGTAAAGCTCCTTTCAGATAAAGAATTTGTGAAAAATATTGAACAGGTAACCGACCACTATGATGCCGATCACACAAACTGCAATAAAAAGTGTAAGTAATTGCGGTTTGACTGCTTTACGCAACATAATAATAGAGGGCAGACTTAAAGTTGTAACCGCCATCATAAAAGCAAGAACAGTTCCAAGCAATGCTCCCTTATCCAGTAACGCTTCTGCAACCGGGATCGTTCCAAAAATATCTGCATACATCGGGATCCCGGCAATTACTGCCAGAATTACGCCGAAAGGATTTTTATTTCCCAGCAGATTTTCCACATAGTGTTGAGGGATCCAATTATGGATAAACGCTCCGATCGCAACGCCAATCAGAATATAAGGAAAAACCTTTTTGAAAGTATCAAACATTTGCTCTTTTGCGTACAGCAACCGTTCCTTGCGGTTTAACACGGCAGACTCTGCTGACGCAGCTATATCGGTTTGGTAAATAAATTCTTCAACATACTTTTCCATACGCAATTTTTCAATGATGCCGCCACCGATCACGGCAATGACCAGCCCCGCAATCACATAGACAACTGCCACTTTTGCGCCGAAAATACTCATCAGCAGTATCAGACTGCCCAAATCCACCATCGGAGAAGATATGAGGAATGAAAACGTTACCCCAAGCGGCAATCCGGCACGGGTAAAACCGATAAAAAGCGGAATCGATGAACAGGAACAAAATGGAGTGACTGTCCCCAGCAACGCTCCCAAAATATTTGCCCATACCCCACGGTATTTTCCCAGAATACGCTTGCTCCTTTCCGGTGGAAAATAACTTTGGATATAAGAGATAACAAAAATCAAAACGCACAATAATATAGTGATTTTCAGCGTATCATAAAGAAAAAATTGTAATGAACCGCCCCATCTGCCGGAAATATCCACTCCGGACTTTTGAAGTATTTTCCCGATTGCGCCATTGAGGTAGTTCATCCCCAGTAGTTCATTTTGAATAATGGACCAAATGTTCATAATTTTTTCTCCTTGTTTATATATTTAGTTAAACAACTAAATGTATCTGTAAAAAAAGATCACTCGACCTTTTTCTTTCCGATACACTCGATTATATTAAGTATACATGGGCATTGCAAGCGATAATAAACCTGCTTGCCCCGTTTATCATCAGTAATGATTCCGGCATTTTTCAAAACCGTCAAATGCTGGCTGACTGTGGCAAACTTAACACCTACAGCATTGACAAATTCGCAGACACAATGTTCCGCCCCGTCAGCAAGCTGCTTAACGATCCACAAGCGGATGGGATGTCCCAATGCCTTGAAAACTTCTGCTTCTGTCTTACAACAATCTTTTTCATATACCAGCATAACAATACCTCGTTATTTAGTAATATAACATAATGTTTCGATTTTTCAAGCAGCTTTCATAAAAAAACAATATTTTCAGTTGAGGGCGGCAAGAGAAATCTTGCCGCCTTTTTTGCGTTTACGCACGGCGTGTCGCGGCGGTTGCGACAAGGTTCTGGTAAGTGGCAAAGAGCAGCACAAAAGCCCTTGTGAAGCGGTTTTGTGAAAAAAACTTCACAGAATTTTTGTTAGACTTGAAAAAATGGTCGGCGTTTTTTTTATCTTCCCCCACGACCTCGGTAAGAATTGATGATTTTTGAGGGTAAAATGTCGGTAAAAATCCAAATAGACCATTGGGGGAAGATAAAAATTTGCCAGCGTTTTCACTTCTTCCCCCCACAAGGTAAGTTTGCAAGGTAAGAATTTTGAGGGTAAATTTTCCAGATAAAAATGGGGGCTGATAAAAACACGCTCCGTTTTCGTATGTTCCCCCTTGCTCGGTAAGGTTCAAAAACAAGACTTTGTTAATAATCAGGCACTTACAAAAAGAACCTTGATTTTTACACTTTTCAGAAAAACTCAGAATTCAGACTGATTTCAGACAAAATCCGGAGCAAAACGGTCTGAATTCAGCATCTCGCGTGTGTTTCTTACACACTGGCAGAAATATTGTAAAAGCCTTTGAGTCAACGAGTTTTACAAAATAATAGCAAAGATGATTTTTTCAGGTAGATTAGAAAGGGGCAAAAAAAATGGCGGCTGGAAAATTTTATCCTCACCCGCCATTCTGAAACGCTTTTTGAGGCAGAAACTTCAGAATTTCGCTGTGAAATGAATTTCTGAAAATCGCTTCACTTTTGTGAAGAAAAACTCAGAATATCACCAGGTCTTGTATTGATTTTCCCTCTCGCTTTTTCACTGGAACATATCCTGTTGATCCGCAATCTCCTCTGTTTTCCGGAACTTGCTTTTGTTAATATCGCGGGCATCCAATTTTACCAGTACCAGCTGATCCTGACGGATGATTTTTTTCTCCGGATCCACAGCCATTGAAACATAAAGATCAAAGAGGCGGTCCGGATCATCCGGATCAAAAAGATGACCGACAGCATAGCTGCTGCCTCTGGAAATATGATTAAAAGCTATCATGGAGTCCGCCTCCAGTGTTATTCTGCCCAGATGATAAAATTGATATTCTCTGTATTTATCCTGTTTCATCACCCGCGTTAAATTTACCGGTCGGGGCAACCGTTTTATGATCCATTGCACCGGACGGTCGCGCCTGTATGATCGGTAATAAAACCAGCTGCCTGTTTTCGGGACAACTCCGGTATTACAAAGACCGAAAGCCGCCTCCGGATCGTGATCCAGTCCCCGCTTGTTGCGGTCAGGCATGATCCGGAACACTTTTTTACCGGCGAAATACTCCGGCAGCGGCTTGCCGCCGCGGGCGGCAGCAATATATTGCTCCAAACCGCTCATTACTCTGGCAATTTTTGCGTTGACTATTTTTTTGTAACGCCCGGGTTTTGTTTTTTTCAGCGAAGCTAATGAATTTTCCGCATCCTGCTGTACAGTATCAACTGCCCGGCTGATGATTTTTTCAAGATCTCCGAAAGCAGCCTGTTGTGCCGGAGTCATATATTGCCATGCGGCAATGGTGGTTTCATCCAAACTGAACCGCGCCCGGCGCAAAGCAAGCAAACGCAGGCTGGATTTTCCGACGGAATGTTCCATTTTATCAAAAAGTTTCTGCCAGCGAAGCAAATTTTCTGCAGTGGCATATTTTACTGACAGAATACTTGGATTCCAACGCAGATCATTCCGATGATTGATTTCAAGTTGTTCCAATTCCGCCAGATAAGCTCGCATATCAGATGCCGCCTCACCGTAACAATGGTCAGTGAACTCCCGGATGATCGTCTGCACATCGGCATTGATGTCCCGACAGAGCACACTCAACATATAAACCCGCAGATCATTGAAGCCGAAATTATTGTACGGGCCGGAACCAAATTGACAATACGCCATCCATACTTTATTGCGGTGAGCCAGACGGAAGTTGTCGGCGATGCGGTTGATATTGGCAATCAAGGGATAGCTGATGATCGGCCGGGGATATGGTGTCGGATACGCCCACCAGTGCATTTTAGAACTAATGGCTGCCCAGGCGGCAAAATTCCGCTCTGCAACTGCATTGACCGGATGATTGATCGGTTTGGTAAAATCCACCCCCAGCGGAGCGTAACTCGGCAACAGATTACCGGGCAGTCCGGTCAGCAATTTAGAAGGCATAAGCGTTTGATTTTTGCGGTATGCGAGAAAACAGAAAAGCAAATCCGGATGAGTTTTTCCAAATCGTCCGCTCAAATCATAGAGAAAATCATAATATGCCCCGGCAGGGTGATCATGTTTTTTCATCGCTTCAATACAATTTGCACAATAGCAGAATGCTCCATTGTTGTCATCCTGACCGACACCAATGATTTTCATGCCTCCACGATAATTTTCGGCAGCAAGCATGATCCTGATATTTTTTTCAAACTCATCACGGAGTCCGGCATTGGTATAACACAACTGCAAGGTCGTTACCCGTTGCCCTTTGCTGTTCATGGCAAAATATTCCGGATTGGTTTGGAAATACGCTTTATCCTTAAAGTATTTCAGCGGACCGCTGATATTGCCGACCTTACCGCCAAAGGGAATCAAACCGCTGGGAATGATACGCTGTCCGGCGTGCGTTCCGGAAATGCCGATACTGTCAGCAGTCTGGTCACGCAAAAAATTACGGCGGGCAAATTTTTCAGCCGCTGGAGAATGGTAATCGCCGTTGACCGTCATATAAGCTATCGACGGCACAACAGAATGACTGAATCCAGCCGGCAGAGAGAGTGTTTTCTGTTTGGGGATCCGGTTGACTCCGTAAAAGGTGAACCACCGGCACCCGAAAGCATCCCGCAGCAAGTCATAAATAGCATTGACATTGCCGCATTCGCCCTGTCCGCAGATATAGAGGTCGCGGGCTTCAATTCTGATCCGCCGTTCATTCTCCAAGAGTGGAGCTGCATCCGAAGGAGCTTTTTTCCCGATCCATATCGTATGTATTTTATTGCTGTTTGCTTGGAAATCAGCACCTGATATAAGCTTCAAAAAAGTGTGAAGATCGGCAACTGCCGCTTTTTCTTCTTTATTTGGCGTGCCGTGAAAAACAATTTTATAATCAGTTTTGCTATTATCGGCAAGAATTACTCTATCTGCAGCCTCCGAACAAACAGCTGCTGTAATTAAAAATAAAACAACAATAAATCTTTTCATTTTTCATCACTTTTTGCCGTATTGATGGATTTTATCAGCATCACCCGGATTTAAGAACAACTATTGTTTAATATCTGTTGGTTAGTATATCATCCGTAATGAAGTATTGCAAACTGGAACTCTCATTTTTCATTTTTTGCATCATATGAGCGAAGCGAATGCTTCATATTTGGAGTGAAACGGAAAATGCTTCATAACGAAGTTGCTTCATCTGAAAAGGCTTCATTTTTATGAAGCACGCCTGTTGGCGTATGAAGCATTTTGCGGCGGGATGCCGCAAAATATGAAGCACCGCAGATGCGGTATGAAGCAAAGCCTTTTCAGGCTTCATATTTTTTTGCCTTGAAATCAAGGCAAAAAAAATGGCGGAGAGAGAGGGATTCGAACCCTCGGTACCTTGCAGTACACCACATTTCCAATGTGGCGCCTTCGACCACTCGACCATTCTTCCGCATGTTGTGCGTTATATAAAATGCCATAACAAACAGGTTTTGTCAAGTTTTATTTGCAGGAAAAGACGATTTTTCTTGAAGGAATGCGGCTTCTGACTTGTAAAATGTACAAAATGGTGGCATATTATATATAATATTACACATTTATATAAAGGAATTTGAACAATGCAAGCAAAAGTTATCCGTCAGAAATATCTCGATTTTTTTGTCAAACACGGTCACAGTGTTATCAAGAGTGCCCCGCTGGTTCCTGATAATGACCCCACATGTCTTTTCACCACTGCGGGTATGCATCCGCTGGTACCCTTTCTGCAGGGCGCCAAGCACCCCGCAGGCAATCGCCTGACTGACGTGCAGAAGTGTGTGCGTACCGGCGATATCGATG
>JAZNAR010000084.1:0-23752 GCA_045586645.1 Victivallaceae bacterium | reverse complement strand
TGATGACAACGGTGTGTACACCGGAAATGACTTCAAACTGGAACTCAAAGACAACAAACTGACCATGCTCGCAAAAGCGTAAAACAAACCGATAAAGACAAAACCGGAGAGGCAGGAAAAAATCCCGCCCCTCCGGTTTTTCATGTATAATAAAAAAACAGTGTTTTTTATACTCTGCCGTCGCAGAGTTCTTTGGGCAGAAAACCCTTTATGTCGTAAACCACTGCCGACGGCTCTTTCAGCAATCCGCGTACATCAATTTCTGCGAACTGCCGGTGCGGAACCGCCAATACCACAGCATCATACGTTTTTGCCATCAACTCTTTCACCGTATCCACGCCGTACTCCGCCCGCACTGCTCCGGCATCTGCCCACGGATCAAATATATCGACTTCACAGCCGAATTCCTGCAATCCGCGCACGACATCGACAGCTTTGCTGTTGCGGACATCCGGACAATTTTCCTTGAACGTTATTCCCAACTGCAATATTTTTGCACCTTTCACCGGACGCTCCCGCCGTATCATCAGTTTCACCACTTCCGAAGCGATATACTTTCCCATGCCGTCATTGATCCTGCGTCCGGCAAGTATCACTTCCGGCAGATACCCCAACGACTGCGCCTTGTGGGTTAGATAGTACGGGTCGACACCGATACAGTGACCGCCGACCAGACCGGGAGTGAATTTCAGAAAATTCCACTTTGTCCCCGCCGCCGCCAGAACCTCTTGAGTATCAATGCCTATCAGATGAAATATTTTCGCCAGCTCATTGACGAATGCGATATTCAAATCACGCTGGGTATTCTCAATGACCTTTGCCGCTTCTGCAACTTTTATGGAAGATGCCCGGTATGTGCCGTTGGTCAGAATCGCATTGTAAAGCTGATCCACAAATTCCGCACACTCCGGCGTCGAACCGGAAGTTATTTTCAGAATTTTGGTCAATGTATGCTCTTTGTCACCGGGATTGATACGCTCCGGCGAATAACCGCAGAAAAAATCTGTATTGAATTTCAAACCGCTGAATTTTTCCAGAACCGGTACGCACTCATCCTCTGTACAACCGGGGAAAACTGTGCTTTCAAAAACCACTGTCGCGCCGCGCTTCATCACTCTGCCGACCGTTTCACACGCCCGGTAAAGCGGCTGCAGATCCGGACGGTTGTATTTATCCACCGGAGTCGGAACGGTGACAATAAACACGTCACAATCGCTCATATCTGACGCATTGCTGCTGAATTTCAGAAATTTTGCCGCCGCCAGCTCGGCAGACGTGATTTCCAGCGTCGTATCGCTGCCGCAGCGCAACTCCGCCAGACGGGTTTCTTTCACATCGAAACCGGTCACAGCAAATTTTTTTCCGAATTCAACAGCCAGCGGCAATCCGACATATCCCATGCCGATGACCGCAAGTTTCAGATTTTCATTAAATTGCAACATTTTGTATTTCTTTATTTTATTTGGAAACAAGTAGATTTGTCATCTCATTTATGATCCGGTTCCGGTCAAACTCCGCCGCAGACAGCTTCAAACCGTTATTCCGCCACCGAATAAAGTCGGTACTTCCCGCCTCTGTCATTGCCAGAAATGCTGCGGCAATATCGCCGTCATCATTCGGGTCAGCAGATATTCCCAGCTCATGCTTTTTTATCAGTTCCGATACTTCGCCGCGAACTAAACCCAAAATCGGACGCCCGGATGCAATATATTCTTGAAATTTTGCCGGTATCGTTAAATTAAAATCTGATTTCAACGATATGACCAACACATCGGAAGCGTTGAATTGTTCCGGCATTTCGCTTTGCGGCAGACGTCCGGTAAATATGATATTTTTATAACCATGCTCTGCAACTGTTTTCTGCAACCGTTCCAGATAGATTCCGCTGCCAACCAATTTAAGGAGCATTCTTTCATCACGCAACTCCCCGAAAATCCGGACAACATTTTCCAGATTTTGCACTGAACCGATGTTTCCGGCAAAAGTAAATACCACCGGTTCCCCTTTGTTTTTTTCCGGCGATGCGTCCTTTTGAACTGTCCATTGCGGTAAAAAGCGAACTTTTTTCGCTGTGTACGGTTTCAATATTTCCGCAAATCCCGGACATGAAACGGTAATAACTTCGTACCCCCAGTACACCGCCCTGACAATTGTCCCCAGTAAACTGCGCATGAACCGTGTCGGCTTGATTCCATAATTATATACCGCATCAGGCCATACATCCTGTGTCCAGACCATACATTTTTTACACCAGAAAAGTTTGAATATCACTCCGGCGTATGCCATTGTCAACGGTCCGGAATGAAAAGTAAACACCCTCTCATATTTCCACCCGCGAAACAGCGCGAACCACCCGGTCAGAAACGCAAAACTTATATAATTCAATATTTTGCGCCACATCCGCGAATTATACCCCAACACCGTCCGTACCCGGTGTACCGGAATACCATTCAGCTCCGTTGTTGTCTGGAACCATTTGTTGCGGTATCCGTCATATATGCGGTCATGCGGATAACTCGGCACTTGAGTCAACACTTCCACAACATGACCGGCGCGTTTCCACTCTGACGCAAGATCATTTATCAAAAATTCTTCCGGATGGAAACGTTCGGCGAGAATCAATATTTTCATATCACTTTTTCAATTCGATTCCGCGCCAGCGGTTGGAAAGTTTGGCGGTGCCCAGTATGAGTTTCAACACCCGCCATGATGTATTGCTGACCTGATATTCCGGACAGATGCGATCATATCTGCCGCCGTTTTCCGCAAATTCAGCCAGCACCAATTCAATGGAATCAAGCACGGTATCAGGGTCAAGTCCGGTCAGGATTATCGTCCCGGCATCCAACGCTTCCGGACGCTCCAACGCCTGACGGATCGTTATCGCCGGAAAATTCATCATGCTCGACTCCTCGCTTATCGTACCGGAATCGGAAATCGCACATTTGGCATTCAACTGCAATGCGTTGTAATCAAAAAATCCGAACGGTTTCAACCACTGTATGCGTGAATCGACCACCACATCGTTCAACTCACTTATCCGTTTCCGGGTCCGCGGATGTGTGGATACGACCACCGGCATATCATATTTTTCGGCTATCGCATTCAGAAATGTGATGATTTTCCGCAGATTTCCCGGATAATCCACATTTTCCTCACGGTGACAGCTGACAATAAAATAACCGTTTTTCTGCAATCCGAGTTTCTGAAGTATATCTGACTGCTGTATCTTATCCATATACTGCGTCAGCACTTCGTACATCGGCGAACCGGTGACATAAACGTGACGGTGCGGCAATCCCTCTGCCAGCAGATGCCGCCGGGAATTTTCCGTATAAACCAGATTGAAGTCGGCAATATGGTCGATTATCCGGCGGTTTATCTCTTCCGGAACATTCAAATCAAAAGAACGGTTGCCGGCTTCCATGTGATAAATCGGAATTTTCATCCGTTTTGCCATTATACCGGCGATCGCAGCATTGGTGTCGCCCAGTATCAAAACAGCATCCGGGCGGTCGTTGGTGAATATTTCCTCAACCTTTATCAATGTTTCCCCCAGCACATGACCGAGTGATGAAGTGTCAACACCCAAATAATAATCGGGCTTTCGCAAACCGAGATCTTCAAAAAACACCTGATTGAGCTCATAATCATAATTCTGACCGGTATGGATCATTTTGTGGTCAACGTGTTTTTCCAGCAATTTTATGACCGCCGCCAGCCGGATGATTTCAGGTCTGGTACCGACGATGGACATAACTTTCAACTTTGATTTTGCCATGATTCAAACCTCTTCAAAAAATGTGTCCGGATCATCCGGGTTGTAAAATTCATTTATCCAGAACATCGTCAGCAGTTCACTGTCGCCGGTGTTGGTTATATTGTGGGTGTACCATACCGGCATATCGACAAATGCCGGTTCATCGCCGTTGAGGTCAAACGTGTATTTTTCATCTGTACCGATGCGGCGCAATTCAATACGTGCCTGCCCTTTTATCACCGCAAAACGTTCGATTTTCCGGGTGTGCCAGTGATTGCCTCTGGTTATGCCGCTGTTTGTGGTGGAAAACGACACCTGCCCGCCGATACGGTCAAGTCTGGCAACTTCCACAAATGTTCCGCGCGGGTCGCGGTTGCTCTTCAATTTGAAAGGGAAAAACTTTTCCAGCTCGATATAAGTGCAGAATGTATTGAATAACTGCACCTCAAACTCATTTGCCAGATGCGGGATAACTCCGACAGTCAGATAATCGCGTTTGAAACGCTCGAGCAGCTCCAGTATTTCAGAAACTTTCTTTTCCGCGCCCCACTTTACCGGATACGGATTCACCGCTTCTCCGGCACGCATCAGAGAAATCATCTGCCGGCACAAATCACCGACATAGACCAGTTTTATCGTGCCGTCGACCATTATTTCCGGCGTTTCGCCGTGGGTCATGCGGTGACAGAATGTCGCAACGACGGAATTATAATCCGGCTTGCCGAAAGGACCGAAAACATTGGGGATGACACAACCGGTGAACCTCCCTCCGTTACGCTCCGCCCACGCCTGCAGCAATTCACGGCCTTTGCGCTTACTGCTGCCGTAGAGATTGTCACGCTCCTCCTGGGTCGAGGAAGAAAACAATACGTGCGGAGTAACATTCTCCGCTTCCATCGCCGCGATGAGTTTTTCCACCAATGCGACATTTGTATCGTAGATGACCTGCGGCTCCGGATGACGGTTCATTGCCGCCAGATGCACGATCACATCACACTGCCGGACAAAACTGCGCAGCTTGTTTTCATCAGAAAAAAATTCATCGGCAAATGCGATCCGCTCAATGTCGTTTTCCACGCCGAGCATATTGAATAAATGCGTTCCGACAAAACCTGCCTGACCGGTTATTCCGACTTTCATCATGCAAAATCCTCCGGTTTTATCCACAACTCTGCCGGGAAACGGTGGCTGTCAGCAGCGGATTCCGCCAAAGTTTTATCCGACAATACCATCAATATCGAATCAGGCGTCCGGGCTTTTATCAAATTCGCATATCCGGCAGGCACACAGACCGTCCGGCTCTTTTCTTCGCAAAGCTGAAAAACCTGTGCCTGCAAATCTTCTCCGGGATTTTCCCAGTTGTCGATTTCCGTCAAGGCAAGCGTGAATGCGCCTTTGATGCAGTAAAACCACTTGCGTTCATGCCGGTGCGCGTGCCAGCCGCGGATAACAGATGTATCCGGGTGGTGAATGAAATACGCCCGTTTGACTCCATCCATCTGAAAAGCGTTCACAGATGAAATCTGTCCGCGGTGGTCCCGAAAAATTTCCCCTTCAATAACTTCAACAGCCGCCATCGCCCAACCCCAGATCCATTCTGACGATTTTAAGTTTTTTCAGCAATTCTTTCATGCCTTCCACATCCAGACGTTCGGTGTTGTGAGAGTGGTAGGTCTCGACAGAATTTATTTTTTCCGAACCATCTTTGAAATACTTATCATAATTCAAATCCCTGGCATCGCACGGAACCCGGAAGTAGTTGCCCATATCTTCAGCTTTTGCCATTTCTTCGCGGGTGACAAGGGTTTCATAAAGCTTTTCACCGTGACGGGTACCGATGATACGGATTTCGGAATCGGAATTGTACAGCTCTTTCAACGCCTGCGCCAAAGTGGTCAAAGTCGCCGCCGGAGCTTTCTGCACGAATAAATCGCCGTTGTTGCCGTGCTGCCATGCGTAAACGACCAGATCCACTGCATCATCAAGCGTCATCATAAATCTGGTCATTTCCGGATTGGTTATCGTTATCGGATTGCCGGATTTCATCTGCTCGATCCACAGCGGGATGACCGAACCGCGGCTGCCCATGACGTTGCCGTAGCGCGTACAGCAGACGGTGGTCGGAGCATCTTTCCCCAGAGCCCTGCCCTTGGCAATGGCGATTTTTTCCATCATCGCCTTGGACATACCCATGGCGTTGATCGGATACGCCGCTTTGTCCGTGGAAAGCACGACAATATTTTTCACGCCGTGTGCGGCGGCGGATTCCAGAACATTGTTGGCACCGATACAGTTGGTTTGAATCGCCTGCAGTGGAAAAAATTCACAACTTGGCACCTGCTTGAGCGCGGCAGCATGGAACACATAATCCACGCCCGCCATGATGCCGTCGACACTCTGCCGATCCCGGACATCGCCGATGTAGAACTTCACTTTCGGGTTCTGAAGCTCATGCCGCATATCGTCCTGCTTTTTTTCGTCACGGGAAAATATCCTGATTTCCCGGATATCCGAGTCAAGAAAACGCCGCAGGACAGCATTTCCGAAACTGCCGGTCCCGCCGGTTATCAACAAAACTTTACCCTTAAACATATGAAAGATTCCTTTTATTTTATGTATTCTATTGCAAAATTGTCGATTTCGGCGCGCCCGCCGGAAACTCCGACCAACGGTCTGAACCAGGCACTGCTGCCGAAAAGCTGTTTGTCAATAATATATTCAATTTTATATAATTTATCATCCGGAAGCCGTTTTTTCAACAAATCCCGCAACATAATGTGTGAATGATTCTCATTATATGTGTGCATTCCGGTGAAAACTCCTGTCCCCGGTGTGCCTTTGACGAAAAAAGAAATTTTGATGTTTCCCGGACGGAATGGCGTCGAATACCACATCACAACCGTTTGGGGACTTTCCATTACCAGAGAATATTTTCCGGAAACAGGTTTTATGTCACTCATATAAACGCGGGATTCAGGATAAATCACACCCGTTGAATGCAGATTCCATCCAGAAGGCAAAAGTGCCTGCTCCGGAACAACTTCCGGCACATTCAATTTTTTCAGATGCTCCATAACATTTCTATGCTGTAAATCTCCGGGAGCAATAATTTTTTCAAAACCTGAACTTCTCTCCGGAACTTCAACTTCTCCGGCAACCGGAAGCATATTGCATTTAACTGTATCTGACGGAATGATTCTGTAAATTGCCAGTACCGATTTTTTCTTTTGGGAAAGAAACCATTTGTCACATAATTCAAGGTGACTGATTTCTCCATTGAAACTTCCGCTTCCGGCAGATAAAACAAGGGGACCTGCGGTTTTTATTATGAGAAATGTTTTTTTGTTGAAAAAAAGTTTTCCGGCGATAAGCTCGTATAACTGCTTCTCTGACAAAGTTTCCGCTTTATCAAATTCCAGAATATCGCTCCCGGCGATGTCGCGTCCGGAATAATGCGCGAGTCTTTGAGCATCTTTCAGATAACAGAATATATTTGAATCTTTGCACTCATCGTTTTTCAGCGACGCGGCAGCAGAACGCAATGCGTCAACATGGTAATCTTTGCGGCAAGATTTTATTATACAGCAAAACAACAGAACTGTCAAAAGACTCCACGAAATAATTTTCTGTTTCCGCTTGCATTTGGAAATTTTTTCCGGTATTAAACAGCAAATCGTGTATGCCGCCAACAGCACTCCCGGAAAAAAAAGCATTTGAAAATAACGGCGGCTCACAACCGACAGAAATTCACGCCACAGAAACATTATCAAAAAAAAGGAAATAAAGAAAATAATTTCCCTCTTTTTTTTAATATGTCTTATAACAAGCAACACCGCACCCAGCGCAGCAATAACTGCCACCGGTTCAAACATCATTTTTGCAAAAAATTTGAATGATTCCGGCATTACAGTATTATCCCTGAATATTTTTTGATGGATGCAACCATATACTCAAAACACTGCATCTGCCAAATCAATAAGGCGCAAACGGTTATAAATACAGTCATCATC
Source organism: Victivallaceae bacterium (assembly GCA_045586645.1). Taxonomy (GTDB): domain Bacteria; phylum Verrucomicrobiota; class Lentisphaeria; order Victivallales; family Victivallaceae; genus UBA1784. The sequence goes on along the minus strand of JAZNAR010000084.1, from coordinate 15,982 downwards.
ACGGCAGTGCGCGACAATGAGGTTTTGAAATCATATTTTTTTTCAAACAGTAAATATATTTCTCTGCCCAGAAATATAAGCAGCAATTCCGCTCCCTCTATCCGGCACAACTGTGCCAATGCAAAAAATATGCCGAACCACACCGGATAAAAAAGATTTTTCCGGAAAAAATCATTTACCATCAATACTGCGCATATTGCACAAAAAAATAAAAATATATTGTCCCGCTGCAGTTGAGATGACAATGGTATCAGGAATGGAGAAAATGCCGTCAGTAACGCCGCCGCCAGACCGACCAAACGGTTCCCGGTCAATTTTGTCCCAATATAAAATAAAATTACCGGCAGAAAGGCTCCGAGAACTATATTCAGAAAAATTCCGCCGGTTGCAACCGGCACTCCGATATGCGGAAAGAGGCTGTAAATGTATATGACAAGCGGAAATGAGTGAAATGAAAAAGGAATTTTGCCGCTTTGATACCAGGTTTCTGCGATTTGCAAATACAATACCGAATCTCTTGACAAAAACACTCCGCTCCACGGGATACGCAACAGCAATGCCGTCACAAATATCCCGGTTGCCCCGAGTATGTCAAGCCAATATTTCTTTATACAAATCCACATATTTTTGAAAACATTTATTCCGGTCAAAATGTTCCACTGCATATTGGCGGCAAACACTTTGCGGCTTTGTCACCCGGCTGATTGCAAGATGTAATGCATCAACATCTCCACGCTTTACCACAATGCCTGTATCATCTGTTATTGATTCAGGACTGCCGCCGGTCTGATAAGTAATAACCGGAGTGCCACACGCAACAGATTCCAAATTCACCGTAGGATAAGTATCTTCCCAGGTCGGATTCAATAAAACATCTGCCAGAGAATAAAATTGTGCGAGTTCTTTCGTGGATTCTGTGCGCGGCACGGTCAATATATTTGCCGGCAGTGTTTTTAATTTCTCAATGCCGGAACCTATCAGCACGATCAAATAATCATCCGACAGTTTTTTTGACAATTCAATAAAATCAGGCAAGCCCTTGCGCTTTTCCCAGACCGATGCCACTCCAAGTAATATTTTCTTATCTCCGAGAGAATATTTTTTTCTGATTTCAGAAGTATCTGAAGGAGAAAAAACATCAATCTCTATTCCATTATGAATCGTTTTTACCGGATATTTGCCCAAAAATGACTGCTTTGTGATTTCGCTCAACCAGTTGGAAACCGGGACAATATACATTTTTTCCGGCAATGTGAAATAATGTTTTTTATCACAATAATTCTGCTTGGAACGGTCACGGAAAAACGACTTGGGATAGCTTTTCAGTTGCGGACACTCGCGACATCCGCTTTGCCATTTTTTACATCCGGCATAATCAAAATGGGTACAATGCCCGGTAAAACTCCAGCAATCATGCAACGTCCACACCACAGGGATATTCCTGCCGGCAAGATAAGAGAAAAGCCGCGGATAATTGAGATAATACCCGTGGATATTGTGCAAATGTATAATGTCCGGCTTTAATGAGTCGATTTGTTTGAGAAGTTTTTTTGTCGCAGTCCTGGATGCATGACCGTGGTTATCAAGCAACCGCGATTCGACTCCATGCCAGAGGTAATCTTTTCTGCTGCCGACGGGAATAAGTTCCGACTCTGACGGCAAGGATTTTCTGCCGTAAGCGATAACCGACCGGAAACCGTTTTCAGCGGCACACTTGCCGATCTGTTCGGCTATTTTTCCGGTGGAACCGCTGTTAGCTGTCACATTTATCTGCAACAATGTTTTCATGCTTTTCCGCTTGTAAAAAGTTTTTGGCGATGATTGTTATCAGTGTAACTGCAACCATTGCAGATATTGAATATGCCAAACCGGACATCAAATCCCCGCGAAGAACAAAAGTTAAATATCAAAAATCACAATTGAGTATATTTTCACATCACATTTCAACCTGCTCCGATTTCTTTGCAATAACAGGATACAGCTTGTTGTATTCATCTAAACGATCATTGGCAATTCCCAATGTCAACCATGCAATAAAAAACAGTGGACTACCAGCAGAAAACAAATACGACTCTGCAAAATTATGAATAATAAACAGAAATAAGACGCTTAATATCATTATGTCATCTAATGTCTTATTTTTTTGCAAACATAATTTTAACGTGGTCCCCCACCATAAATATAACATCAATATAAAACCAAATATTCCTAATGAAGACCACGTGAACATCCAACCATTTCCTGCCTCTATAACACCTTCGGGAGAAACACCTTTAGACAAACTGCAAAAACCAACACCTATCAACGGATGCTGCTTTATTTCGCGAAGTCGATCATTCCATAGTTGTTCTCGAGAAGATAACACACCTCCGCCGACCTCAATATTGTTCTCAATTTTTGTGACCACATTTCCAATAAACTCAATGTCTGAAGCATCACTGATATCTACCTTTTTTTCATAAAAAATGAGTAAAAAAACACCAGCCAATGCCAAAACAGAAAAAAACTTTTTCAATGGAGAAAACCAAACTAATACCCCCCCACCGACTAAAGTACAAGCCAATGCAATTTTACTGGCACTGGCTAATACCATCAAAAAACACACCAAAGACATAAACACGTAAAAAAATCGTTCCTTTCGCCTTGATGATATAAGTTTTTTCAGCGAATAAATAAAACAAAGTCCAGAGATTGGTCCCAATGCCATCGAAGACGCTAAAACTCCGTGGTAAACCTCCTTGGTTCCCTGCAATACAACTCCACAAATGTAAAGTACAAACGACGCCAAAACACAAACAGAACATGATTTAAATAACAAGTCGAACAAGCATTGTCTATATTTTACAAATGTATCATTGCACGAAAACATTAAAATTGCGGACATTATCAAAAACATAACCAGTCGCAACCACGGTGAAACCTGTTCAGGAATATCACAAATCAATATGTTTACAGCACATAACGATGCAAAGACAATATAACTTGCTCGAATGCTCAATTTTTCCTGAAGCAGCAACCATAAGAAAACAACAAAAAAATATGATATATACAACCACGGATAACGCGGGAACGGCAGCCATTCACGCCCTAACAATCCATGATAAAAAAGTATAACCAAAGATAGAATTATAAAAAAAATATTTTTTTTCCAAAAAGCATTTCTCATATTTACAAATCTCAAAGTTCTTTAACCACTATATCACTCAACAACACACTGCCTTTATTGGTAGTAAAAACCATTCTAAAAAAACTGATTCCTTTATCTGCGAAACCAAACTCATATCGATAATTACAAGCTTGCTGTTTCATAAAATTCACACTATCAATTTCGCGAAATCTAATAAATTTTTTCTCACTATCGTACTCGTACACTCTGATATACAAACTCCCCGCAATGATCTTATATCTAAATCCCACTTCAAAAAAAGACTTTTTTACAGAAATAAAATCATCACAACAAGCACTCGCTGTTGCATCTCCCCCCAACAATAACGCAGAACCGTTTTTTCCCGGTAAAACATCCATAGAAAAGGTGCTTCTCTGAGGAAATTCATCAATATACCATCCAACGGGAACATTGCCTGTATTATTCACAATTTTCCGATCTTTTCTTTTGCGAAATGGTCTGGTTTTTGCGAAATCGCCGTTACGAATTAAATTCCCTTTTTCGTCCGGCATTGTTTTAGTGACCTTTTTAACTCGATATAACTTGTATTGCTTTCTGTTTTTCCTGTCCCTTGGCCAAGATTTTATCAAATCAAACTCATCACCCGGCAATGATAAATCCTTCAGCAGTATCATGACATTTTCAAAGAGGTTTGAATAGTTAAAAGCCTCATTTCGTAATACAGTCAAGTCATATTTTTCATCTTTTTTAACAACTGGAATATTTGCATAATATCCCAATACCTGTCCGTAACCGTTGGCATGACAAATAATTACGGAATCTTTTGCAACATTATTCTTTAGCTCTTCGCCTATATTAACTGCATTCCGTTGAGACAAACGAAATATTTTTCCAAATGAAAAAGCAACAATTACAGCACAAAAAATTACTGTAAACGTATTTTTTTTTACTCGTGAAAATTTCGCTGTTATATATTTTTCGATTTCAGATCCGGCAATCAAAACAAAAAACATCACGGGAAATAACACTGCCAATCCATAGCGCGAACTGCCTTCCCCCGCAATACTGACACGCCAACTTATCATTGCAACCAGCAATAAAATACCGGATATAAATATTTTCCAACGCCGCAAAAGCATACAAGCAAGTAAACCGATTACTGCCAACGCAACATAAGGCTCATAGCAAACTTGCAATATTTTTACAAATGACATCAGAACCTCGAAGTATAGTTCAACACGGCATTCCAAAACATAACCGGAAACACTCCGCAGCAAATCATAAGTGTAATAAATGTTGCTCCCAAGCTGAAGCAAAACACGCAAGGCACCAACGCATTGTAAATCAATGTTTTTTTAGCAACAAACCAATGGCATGCTACGAACACCAATGTTATCGGCAAAAGTTCAAGTGCTTCAAAGCGACATAGCATTGCCAAAGCAGCACTGATACCTGCGGCACTCCACAACCATAAGTTTGCCCGTCTGACAGCGGCACATACGCAAAGAATAAAGAGTGTTGTAAAAAACAAATATTGCGATTCCCGCAGTAATTCAATCGAATACTGCACTAAACGCGGATGAACTGCGGCAATAATCGCAGCGACAATCCGCCAACGTAATTCAAACTTCAACTCTCCGGCAATAAGAAAAATCAGCACCGGAACCATTGAACCGGCAATAATATTGACAATTACGCCACCGATGTGCGGATCCCCCCCGAAAAATTTAATAAGCCTCAGGGTTTCAACGAACAATGGTGGACGAAAACCATCTTCAGTCTGACCATTTGCCAACGCCAAATAATGCACCGAATCCCGCGCCAGTTCCGGCTCAAAATACCATGACACACATCTTATCAAGGCTGCGAATAAAAATAGGGCAAATAAAAGCACTATTTTTTTATTTTTCATCTCAAATAACATTCTATTTGTTGTCGTTCGATTTCGGCATAATCCCGCGAACAGACATTTTTCCGCATATAATTGTAATTTTTTAAGTCGCACATCTTTTGGACGGCAGATTTCAATGCTTCTTTGTCGTTCAAAGGTACAATCAAACCATTTTCCCCGTCAGAAACGATTTCAGCAGCACATCCGACACGTTCTGACAAAATAACCGGCAAACCGTTATTCATCGCTTCTTCAACGACCAATCCCCAAGTCTCTGATTTGGAAAATAGAATAAAGCAATCGTGATTTCGGTATACTTCCGGTAATTCAGCATTGGGGATCGCCCCCGCAAAAGTGATATTATTTCCGGCAAAGGATTTTAATTTTTTTTCCAGCGGACCGAAACCGGCGATAGTCAAGTGATATTCCGGCAACTCATTGAAAACTGAAATCAAAAATTTTAAGTTTTTTTCCGGCGACAACCTGCCGACATACAGAAATTTGGCAACCGGCTCAGTTTTTTCAACAAAAGGCGGAGTTTCCTGCCGACGATACAAACCAACTCCCCGGGTAATAACGATTTCGCCTTTAAAATGAAGTTTCCGCATCAGCTCTGCATTGCTGACTCCGGAACAGTATGCTTTGCTTATGCGTGAGAGAAAAACTTTTTTCAACCATGCTTTCCAGCCAGTGGTAATTGATTCATGTATCGAGGATTCCACGACAACGGCATTACGCTTTCGCGGCAGCAAAAATGCCAACAGCCAACTCACCCGATTGTCCCAGCCGCCGATGATTACTTCTTCCGACTTGAATAAAGAAAAGAGAAATTTTGTTTTTTGCCACAGACTCCATTTATGCCAGAAATCATACTTGAAATCAGCCTCGGCATTGTAAAAATCAGCATTCCGGCTTGCAGATGACATTTGAGTGTACAATACAAAAATATCGCATTTTTTAGCGATCTCGTTGTAAAGCATTATTTTATAAAATGCCGGAATATTGGTAACAAAAATTTTCATTTTTCACCCATACTCTGCCTACTTTTAAAAACCCGCCACAATACTTTCAAACGCAGTAAAGCATTCCGCTCTTTTACTCCCCATCGGACAGCCATCGCCAATGAATGAATATAAATCAAAATATGAGTGATTTTAGATTTTTTATATTTATCAGCAAAATACAATCTGTTTGCAGTATACCAAAACAAAACATTTTCATTCGGGAAGCGATATTCTAACGATTCACGATGCGTGACATAAACTTTATTCGAATAAAACGTATCCAATCCAACCTTTTTTGCAGCCATACAATAACGACAGGAAAAGTCAAAGTCTTCTCCATAAGCATATTTTTCCAATGTTTCATCAAAGAAAACATTCCATTTCTGCAACAGATGTTTTTTGACGGAGAAACAAAATCCCATTGCCCATTCAGCAGGATTTTTATGCTTGATTTTACCGGGAAAGATTCCTGTCAAAACAGGGGTTGCTGCTGCAACTTTATATTTTGTCAATGCTCTGAAATCAAACATCCCCGCCAGCAGCCAATGCAAGAACCCAACGCTTTTCATAAATTTTTTGTCATGCGCTCCAATCAAAGCAATATCTTCTCGTGCCATGTACTCATAAACATTACCAATCGTATCTTCAAAAAAAGTCACATCGTCATCGCAAAATATCAAAATATCATTGGTTGCTAATTTTATGCCAATATTTCTTGCACCAGTCAATGTTTTTTTCTCAATTTTCTTATAAATAATGTTGTATTGAGAAAACGATTTCAACATATTTTCTGTTGTTGAATCATCGGATTGGTCAACAATGATAACTTCATCCGGAATATTCGTACAATTAAACAATGAAGTCAATGTTTCATATAACGCCAATGAGCGATTCAGAGTTGGAATAATTATGGAAGCAGGAATACAAACGGATACTTTGGCTGTCATAAACTTACCATATTATTTTTCGTTTTTGCTTTGTTATTAGCAATCACTGATTTTTTGCAAACGACTTATTGTACATCAAGACCAAACACCGGAATGTCAGCCGTAAAATTTTTCTAAAAACACGTCCAGGCAAACTAAATAACCGTTGACAGCATGATACTTTACGGCAATATTTGTTAATCAGCTCAACATCAGATAAGTTTTTCACATCACGATAAAATTCTCCGCGATTCGCCGGTCGGACAGCTCTGCGATAAAGCTGATGATTGTCCCTTGCGGCTTCCCGGAAAGAACGTTGAGCAAGAAAAAGTTGTCCTTTAACTTCCGTTAGCAGTTTTTTACCTTTTTTGCTATTGACAATCAGCAAGGATACTCCTTTGCCGGTGTCATGCAAAAACGGCATATACTTACCTAATCCCCAAAAATCACCGATAGTAATATCTGCGACACGTTCATTGCGCGCAAACGAACAGTTATAGCAAGCATTTCTAAAATTGGAACAGGCGAGAAAAAGCTTGATATAAGAGTGGTTAATCACGTGTTCATTAAAAAATTTCCCATCGCCACAAACACTTATTCCAAATCCACCCCATCCGGATAAATCGCGAAAAGTTATTAAAGATATATTTTCTGCGTTAGAGGTGATTTTGTTCAAACAATCCTTGAAATATTGCGGACTTGGTACGCCATGACAGATGAAATCACAAGTATAAAGGTTCTCATAGTCTCTGCCCAAAAAATTGTACAATGCTGCAACCTGGCAAGGTGTTGAGGTAAAAAATACCATTTTACCTTCGTCAAGAGATTTTTTCACTTCCCGATAAATATTCCCGGGACGGCTCTGCACATACTTTGAGCCGCGACAAATTTTCATTTTTTCAGCGTCTTCAAAAAGCTCATGCACTGCAAATTTTTCATCATTGAAATAAACTCCGTTGACAACTCCACCTTGCGAGATACAATAGTTGGCAAAAACAGAATATAATCCTCCCGAAGAACTCGATTGCCGGATATTATCATCCAACGCCCATGCTGCAAAAACTTTTTTCTGTACTTTATGCAAAGTTACTTGAGAATTTGCCGGACACACCTTGCTGCAACGCTTGCAATCTGTACATTTTGATTGATCTATCGCAGGATAAAAAAATCCCTCTTCATCCTGATTAAAAGATATACAGTTACAGGGACACGCATTCACACATACTTCACAACCGATGCACTTGTCTTTTGCACAAATTTCAATCATTGGGATTGTCTCCATTGCATTTGCGTTTTGCGAACTCCAACGCCTCCCGCAGATAATCCATTGAACTATCGCGCATCTCCTGTAAAAGTCTTCTGCTGACACTATGCTCTGTTTTCATGTCTTCAAGAGTGATTGAATGAATGTCAGTCTGTGGCAATATCAAGCCGCGTTCCGCCAATCCGACTGAATCCAAAAAGGTCTTAACTCTATCATCTATTGACGATGCGTGATTCAATACCACAAAAAAATCTTTCTCAAAATTTACCGAAAACGCACTGCCGTGAAAACTCGTTGTCACCACAAATGAAGCTTTGGCAAAACACTCGATAAAACCTTCCGGACCTACTGTTTGATCAATATATTCATAATTACCGCCAAGTGCCGCAACTTTTACACCAAAAAAGACGACCGGCATATTGGAAATCTTGGACAAATGGTTCAACAAATCAATTATATACGGATATGGATTGAACACGTAATCCAAAACATAAGCAAAGATATATTTTTCAGGTAATTTCAGCTTGCGTTGAGTTAACTCAAGCCATTCCTCCTTGTGCAGCATTAATGTCGGGTCCGGAGTGTGCCAAGCCTTTTTCCCGGTGAGTTCAGCGACCAAAGGTATTCCAGTTTTCTCACGAACAGAAATGTAATCATATTTTTGCAAATATTTCGAATAACTTTCACGGTAATCAGGAAGCATTTCTGTTGCACCAAAACTTGCCGCATACGCTATTTTAGGAGAATTTTCAGGCGCAAAATTGAGCAAAAACGAATAATCTGTATGCAAATAACGGGGGTTCCAGGTCTGGTCACTGCCCGTCATATAAATATCAAACTCCGGTATTTTTTTCAATATACTTTCTCTATTATACTTGATTGGCGTGAGCGATATTCTCTGATGCAAAAAGTTCCGAAAAACTCGCGTCAATTTTATCGTTCTATAACGCAAAGCGACGATTATCTCCAACAAACCGAGTTTGTTTAATATAGCTTTAATATATTTTTTCAACCAACAACTTGATATTACGGTTGTATTTTCGCAACCGGATGAATTTTCCGAATGCCACCGGGACGGATACTCATAATCTATAACTTCACAATGTAATCCAAACTTTTCCACAACTTTGACCGTCGCATAAGTCTGCAACGCAGAACCAAAATTTATTACATTGCTCAAGGTCATCAGACCAACTGTCAATTTTTTTTCTTTCATATACCAATCTTATGTTTAAAATAAACAAACAAGGAGTTTCTGTCGCCACCGGACAGTCCACAGAATATTATTATCATTGCATTGATAATAGAAATTATTCCTAAATATGCAATTGTCCAAAAACAATTGGTATGAAAACAGTATTTCAAACATACTCCAATCATACAACTGACCAATGCTGTTATTGCCATTGGTATGAGAGCACGTTTTATGTATGCCAATACAGTAAATCCGATATTTTTCCGCAAATACACCAGCCGATAAAGCAATGTAGAAAAGTTTACTATTGCATTTATAAGTGCCACAAAATATGCCGGCGCACCCATTTTCAGCGCAATCAATGAAAACACAAATGTTGAACAGATAAGCAGTGATATTTCTATCTGGTAACGGCGGATATTGCCGGTCGCCTGCACCGCGATCCAAAGAGGTGAGCAAATGGCATCAAACACAACAGTTACTATCATAAGGCGGGTGAAAATTACGGAACTCTCCGGAAGATTATTTCCAAGCCAAAGTTTTAACAAAAACTCCGTTTGCAATAAAATCGGCAATGCGACCAGCCATATCAACAAAAAGGAATACTTGGAACAGCTTTGCAGCAAATCAAAAAACGTTTTGCGGTCAGAGGCGTTATATGATTTTAATATTTGAGGATTAAATGCCTGTTGAAAATTACCGTAAAACTGACTGACAACTCCGCTGACTTGAGTCGCGATTCCCCATGTTGCATTGAGAATAACTCCGTAAAATATATTCAAAAGCAGATTCAACCCCTGCGATTTTGCCATATTTGATACAGCTCCAAAAATACTCCAGGAAAAAAATGAAGACATCTGTTTCAGATATTTTCTATCAATATGCAACCAGACACGGCAAATATCATATTTTTTCCGGCAATAAATTATGTAACACAAGAGTATTACAAAACTGCTGAATGTATAAAAACCTACAAAATATATTAATCTGCTCTCCCGAATGAAAGCAAGTGCAACAATTGAAATTAAATGCAATACAGCATCAACGATGCTGTAAAGCGCAAAAATACGCATATTCTCATGCGATGTTACTGCGGCACTGTACGGGAGCTGCAAAATCCTGAAAATCACCATCAATATGCTGAATTGATAAATTATCTGCACCAATGTCATTTTCCCGTTTGGAATATTCAACTTATTGTGAACAAACCACAAACCAGCTGTTTCAGCAAACAACAACACCGCGATTGATAAAAAAGCAAATAATACAAGACTGACAGAGAAAACTTTAGAAGGATTCCCGGATTCTCCCCTGCCAAGCTCATAGCACAAATACCTCTGCACGGTTGATTGCATCGCTCCGCTGAAAAAGCTGAATGCTGTAACCAAACCGAAAATAACGTTATAAAGACCGTAATCCTCTATCCCGAGAAAACGTAACAGTAATCTTACATTATAAAAACCGAGCAGCAGCAATAAAAACATACGAGCATAAAGCAAAAGCGTATTTTTTGCCATGCGTTTTTTGTCAATATTATTCTGTATTTGCGTCATACTGTTTTTTGTTTTTTTGCAGCCTGAATTTTATTCTTCGGTTGCGGTGAATTGGCGGCTGTTGGCGGTTTCAACGCTGATGCCGAGGATCTCATTCGCCAGGGCATCGTTTTTGCGCCGGGCTTCGGCTTCAGCTTTGACCGACCAGAACTTAAATATTTTCACAAGTTTCCCCGTATAATCGTACCACATCAATTTGGCGATTTTCCACCACGGCGCATCGGCGGCATTATATTTCCAGCGCAGCCAGGAAACCGAAAGACGTTCCATATACCGCCGCACCCAACGCCAGGTGAAGCGGTCTTTTTCTGTGACAACCAGAGCAACAAGTTCGATCCCGTCTTCCAGAAACTGTTCCCGCAACACCTCCAGCTGCGGAGCGTTTACGCTTTCACCGCCGAAAACTTCCGGAAACGCAGCAAAGAGATTTTCCACTTTGCCAACCCCGATTTCGCAACAGATTTTTTTGCATTTTTCGCGGTCAAATCCCGGCATCCGGCTCAACATCCCGGCATCCACCAGAAATTTTGCCCCGCCCTGCCAGATGTGATGGATCGTGCAGTGGGTCAAGGCGATGACAAAATGCATTTCCAACGGCAGGCGGTACTCACATTCAGCGAAATGTTCCGCATATTTCTGCCACACCATATCGGTCAATGCCTCTTCCTCCATCCCCGGCAGATAACGGTGCAACTCTATATGCAGATGATTTTTTACCATCGGCGGGATGTGCTGAGTCCACTCTTTATCCACCGGAACCGACCAGCCGTGTTTTTTCAAGGCTTCCATCGCCCGGTAACACTCACTGCGGGAGCGGAAAAGTATATCAATATCGCCGTGCGGCCGCTTCGCACCGCTGTCATAGACATTTTGCAGGATCAACGCCATCCCTTTCAGCGGGATGAAGTCGATTTTTTCAGCGTTCAGCACCGATTTGATTTCTTTGTACGCCAAATCAAATTTTATATCTGTTACCGTCCATGCCATGTAGCTGTTGCGTAATTTTGACGTATATTCCGCAGGCAAAACATCGTGATAGCGGAAATAGGTCATATTTCCGACACCGTGCCGGCACGCCCATTGCAAAATGGCACTGTCGATCCCGCACCGCGTGCCGCTGACCAGAGAACCGATAAATCCGGCTTTTCTGTCAATGCTCAATTTTTCAGTTTTACTCATTCTGCAACTTTCTCATTTCCATTGAAGAGGGGTCTATTTCCACCGTCAATGTTGTATTCAGACATTCGATTTCGACCGTCCAGAGGAAACGCCGGTTCTTTTTCAGCAATTTCCCGTAAGTTCCTTCAAAAATTCCCGATTCAATGACAAAAGTTTCACCCTCTGCGATCCCGCTGCCGAACTCCACCGGAGAATTTTTGCCCAGTTCCTCGACCATCTGCACCGTCTGCAACTCCCGGATGAAGCTCTCCTGGGCTTCCGGAAGGACATCCAGAAATGCCACGACAGACTTCGACTGCCAGCAGCACAATTTTTCTTCCGGCGACAATCTGGCGAATAAATATCCGCGGAACATCGGGCGGAAAACGATTTTTTTATATTCGTAAGAGTTTTTGGCGGAACGTACTTTTTGCACTTTCCACTCCGGCAGCAGCGGCAGATAGCAGGCTATATTGTGAGCCTGCATATAATCGCGGAGCCGGAACTCATGCAGCGGCTGGGTATAGACCGGCATCCATAACGAATTTTCTGCTGTTTCAAACTTAAAATCTGCCATAAAACGCCAAATCTTTACACGCTCCGCCATCCCGTAAAAAAATTACAGGACACAACAATATTTCAACACCGGAGTTAATATAACCCGGTTGCGGAGAAATGTCAAGGGATTTCCGGCACAAAAAAATCCTGCAGCCCGAAATTTGGCTCGTCGGCGGTTTATGACAAAAATCACGCAGAAAAAACTAAAAAAAACAACAGACGGAGCAGAAGTGGCGGAAAACCGATTTTTGCACCGTCTGTTTTTTACACCAAGCCCTTGCAGTATGGCTGTTACGGGGTTTTCAAAAAAAATACTGTGCCAAACCGTAAATCCGCCGGTAATGTAACACCACTCAATATTTTTTAACCAACCGGGGTAACAGACTGCGTCGCCCGGAGAAAAAACTCCAGATTTTTTGACGATTTTTCAATGCGATATCTGAACTGACGTTGAAATGTTGAGAATATATGCTATTGTAATACGTCGTTCGGGGTATCCCGGTCAAATATCAAGGTTCCGGAAGTTTTTATAATCGGGGTAGTTTCAAACGTCGAATAACCACCGGTACACCTCGACTGTTCCCGGTGTGATGCACGCGTGCGGACACGACGGACATATTGCCATTTTACTGGGAGCAGCGGCGATCCTCGGAGAGCTCCCCTCTTTGCCGTGCAATGTGCGCTTCATATTTCAACCGGCAGAAGAGATAATCCCGAGCGGTGCACCGGTAATGCTGGCAAACGGAGCGTTGGATAATGTCGATGCGGTTTTCGGATTTCATCTCAATGCAACTTCAGATTTCGGTCTTGTCGGCTTCTGCGACGGAGCGGTGATGGCAGGAGGAGCGGAATTTAAAATCACAGTCCGCGGTGCCGGTGGTCACGCCGCTTACCCGGAAAAGTGCATAAATCCTCTCTTTGCAGCTGCTGAAATTCTCAATGCTCTGCCGTCAATACACAATTGTATGCACGCTACTGTCCCATGCAACATCGTACCAACGGCTGTTCATGCCGGAGAATATGAGTCAAAAATACCGGAAATTGCAACTGTTCAGGGGAAAATCGGTTATCTCTCTTTGGAAGCGGAGAAAATTTTCCGCAGGAAAATCGAAAACATTGTCCAAGGTGCGGCGATAAAAAATCGTACCCGATGCGAAGTTGAAGTGACCCCAAATTACCCGATTTGCATCAACGCTCCGGAACTCGGCGAAAAAATCGTGAGAGCTGCGGCAAAAGAGCTGGGACTGACTTTGAGCGAAATCGTGCCGAGCATGGGGTCTGATGACTTCGCATGGTACGCGGAAAAAGTTCCGGCGTATTATATGACATTCGGCATCCGGAAAGGAGAAAATTTTCCCATTGCCCACACCCCGTTTTTTGATTTTGATGAAGCCATCCTGACGACAGGGGCAGCACAATTCGCCGCCTGCGCTTTGAAATACGGAGATGTTTTCTGTTAAACTTGACAGAGAATTATTCTCTAAATAATGCAAAGGACTTTCCCAGCCGGAAGTTAGTTGTTTTATTGTTTGCAGAAATTACAGTTTATTTCCTGATGGCTTGTTTTGCTCCGTAAAAATCCACCATTGGCAGCGCAAGCATAGAAACAATGCAGAAGATTCCAAAATCTAAAGATTTTTCAAAAGCACATGAGGCAACCGAACACAAAATCAAATGTATATACCACACATAATGAGGAAATTTCCAACGGAAAGACATTCCGCATCTTATCAATAATCCGATGATAAATGCCGGATAAGTCAGCAACGGTATTGCAATAAATTCCAGGCCGCAAGTTTCATATCCAAACGGCGACCACTCAAATCCTGACCAATACCACGTTAAAGCGTAAAATAAACCAATCTCAATCAGAACAAGAGAAATGGATACAGCAACAAAGTATTCAATTTTCTTTTTCAATTTTTTTCCTCCTTTTCTGCCACAGTTTTTGAATTAAACGGATCAGCAGATAAATTCCACCGATGGGAATCATCGTGAACCAGATATACATCCAGCCGAAAAGATAGGCGCAAACAACTGAAATGCCGAATTGCGTTTCAAGAAACATTCCCAAAGCAACGATTCCCCAGCAGACAAGAAAAAATATCACCCAGGGCACAATAGAGTAATGACCGCTTTTACGATGCCGGAAAAGTTGCGGATTATAGTAGTGCAAAAGACACATCCCGATCGGAAAATCAATAAAAAATATGGTCCAGCAAACATCCGACACAATATTATGCCATGAAAGGCAGCTTGCCGGGTCAAAAACAAGCACAAGCACAATCGGCAACGTCAATAACAGCCCGTTCTTCCAAAAGTTAAATTTTTTAACGGGAGCATCAATTTGTGAAATTGCAACGGTTTGCCCGCTGTACTTGTCTTCAAACTTTCGCAAAGTATTTTCAAAGTCCTGCATGATTTGCGTAATTCTGCTTTCTTCTGCCGAACGGCATACCGCAAGTACCATGAACAAAAACAACGGGAATACCACCCCCAGCAGCCCCTGCCATATACCGGCACACAATGCCAGAGAGATGAACAGCAGATCAAATCCGAGAAAAGCAAAAATAAACGGTTTGGTATATGAGGGGTCCGGGGCCAATGTTATGTGTAAAACCGTTTCCGGAGAATGTTCTGCCTTCCGGCATTTTATAAAAACATTACTGCGCAGAGAATTTCTGTCATACGAGTACGTACTCAAGGTCAGGGGCGTGCCGGTTCTGTAAAAACGCTCTCTTTTACCGGTGAATATTTTGAATGACACATAGAGCTCATCGCGTAACGGAAATTCTCTGGCAAAAATTTCCTTCAACTCTTCTTCCGGAAGCGTTGTCCGTAAGCAATATTCAGCGTAAGGAGCAAAATATTGGTCAATGAATCTCATTCTTTGACATCCGAAATTTTCAGGAGCATTTGTTTATAATCATCTTTGATTTGC
Organism: Victivallaceae bacterium; assembly: GCA_045586645.1. Lineage (GTDB taxonomy): Bacteria > Verrucomicrobiota > Lentisphaeria > Victivallales > Victivallaceae > UBA1784. The sequence continues at coordinate 365 of JAZNAR010000084.1, read as the reverse complement.
GGCGGAGTTTTGACGGGATACCACGTTTGATCAGCAAGAAAATCGGCTATTTCCGGATTGTTGCGGGCAATGCCGTGAAACTCCAGTATCACATCGGCAATATTTTTCCGCACCGCAGCCCCGTAAGGCGGGACATTGCGGTTTTGCCAATATTTTTCATAACGGTCAGGATGATTTTTTTTGAGCCGTTCCTTAAATGCTGCCTGTTTTTCCAGTTTGGTTTTTATAACGATGCCAAGCAGCTCAAATTCTTCGGCATTTTGGGGCATACACACGAAAGTGTAGCCGATGCGGATGTTATCTTTTTTCTGCGGTTTGTAGGGCTGAAAGACCAGTTCCAGATAGCGGTCATTTTTATATTTTCC
>JAZNAR010000083.1:0-4961 GCA_045586645.1 Victivallaceae bacterium | reverse complement strand
ACGGTTGGCTTGAATACAAACAAAAACAAGCAACCTTGAGACTTAAGTATGATTCATCGAACAATATGCTGTATGATGTAAAACCGGGACCGTGGTTCTTTATTCCGACCAAGATCATATGGGAACGTATCAGCAATGATGTCGCAGAAAAACAAATTAAAAAATGGCAATGATTCTGAATTTTTCTGAACAAAAGTGAAGCGGTTTTCAGAAAATTATTTCACAGCGAAATTCTGAAGTTTTAAGCTCAAAATGCATTTCAGAATGGCGGGAGACGATAAAAATTTCCGCCGCCATTTTTATGCTCAAATCACCTCAAACAGTACCGTTTGGTACCGTTTGAGGTTTCCGTTCTCTAAAAACATATTATTTTCAGCTGTATCCGGGAATAGACAGAGGTCATTCCAAAAGTCAATTGAAAAGAGATTAAATTATTGTCGTTGATGAGATAAAATCGATAGTTTGAGGAGGCTACTGAATAAACTTCTAAAAACATCAACCTAATCTATTATTCTTGGGTTGATGAACAAAATGAACAATTAAGATTTAATTTGGATAATTTGTACAGTTTATGCCGGTATTATTCCCTTGAATATCTGGTCGATTGTACCACTCTCATACACCGCGAAAAGAATAATGGCGGCTGTGTTTTTATACTCTCATTTAAAATTCATGATTTGTGGGCGGAATGTTGTGCCGATTTGGTAAAAGAGTTGATTGAACTTGCTGATACTCAACTTTTTAATAACAGCGAGCCGCTCCGGGATTATATCTGGTTTTTCAAGCAGAAGCCGGAGGATAAAAGTATCCATGTTGCCATTATCTTTTCGGCAATGGTGAAGTTTTTGCCAATTTGGATATGGCCATCGAATCGTTTGATGAGGTTTTGACTGACTTCGAAATCGACATTCCAACGCTGAACCCAGAACAAGCCAAGCCGCTGATCATGCGTCATATTGACATAAGTGACGGTTCGTTACTGCTTGATTGCGGTTTTGCTTCAAACTTCAAATTTTCTGGAAACATGGATAAATAATTAAAAGCACTTGAGTAACAACGGAATGCAACTCGGCAATGCAACTGTTTTTCAGACTTGCTCAAACACCCAGTGGTCAATTTGTCCAGCTTCCTTATCGAAGTTTACGCCGACCAGCATGATTTGCTTGCCGGAATTCATATAACGGCGGAAATAGTCGCGTTCTTTTATCTGTTGCAGCGCGATTTCTTCACTCTTATTCAGCTTGAACTCAAAGACAAACACAAAATTTTCATTGCTTGCCACTGCGTCGATCCGCCCGTTGTTAGTGCGGGATTCTGCGGTGATGCTGATACCAAGAAGCATGAAAATCGAGTAAAAAAGCAACTGAAAATTATTTTCACTTTTTAAATGCACATCATAAGGAATTTTGGCGAAAAATACCTTCATTGTTTCCATGAAACCGTCCACCTCGCCGGCAGTAACTTTGTCCGCCAGACGGTAAACGGAATCTTTCACCTGATCGACGTGCAATCCGCTGCAATCTCCGGTAAGATAGGCCTCGAATGAACCTTTGACTTCCAGATTTGGAAAGCGGAGCATATAAGCTGTATCTCCATAACGCTCAACGGTTTTGTCAATGGTGAGATAGCCGGTTTGCAGCAGCAATGTCAGCGGATTCAGCCTGCTGATGTCATACGCGTCGAAGGCGAAACCGGACACCGGATTTTCCAACACAGCTTCAAAATCAAAGTTATTTTTTCTGACCAACTCCAGCAGAAACGATGGTGTGCCGGTGGAGAACCAGTAGTTATTGAATTTGCCGCCTGATTCAAAGAATTTTGCCAGCGAAACCGGGTTGTAAACTGTTTTTGATTTTTCCTCAAAACGGTAGCCATTATACCACTCTTTTATTTTCGCTTTGTATGTTTCCATGTCCGCATTTCCGGCGAGAGCGGCTATGCGGTCGGCAAAGTTGCTTTCAAGCTCCTCCTGCGTGTAGCCGAACATCGTGGCGAAACGGGCGTCCATCGTGATGTCGGTCAGGTTGTTCAAATCGGAAAACAGCGAGACGTGGCTGAATTTGCTCACCCCGGTGACAAAGAGAAAACGCTCCTTGTCATTCCGGTCTTTCAGCACGCTGTAAAAACCTTTCAGGCACTTTTGAATATCGCCGATGTTGGGATTGGAAATGTTGTCAAGAATCGGCTTGTCATATTCGTCAACCAGAATGACGACATCATTGATTTCAGAAAGTTTATCAATCAAATCCCCGAAGCACAACCCCGGAGTGTTACCGGAAATCTGCACCCCGCACTCTTGCGCGATACGCTGGATTTTCGTGGTCAAATAGTCCGGCAGTTCTTTCAGGGCATCGGAAATGACATTGTAATCTCCGAAGCTCAAATGGATGACGGGATAAGTTTTCCAGTCGTAAGGTTTGTCATAAATGGCAAGACCCTTGAACAGCTCTTTTCTGCCTTCAAAAACCGCCTTTAAAGTGGAGACCGTCAAAGACTTACCGAAGCGGCGCGGACGGGAAAGAAAGTAAGAACCTCCGGCGGGATTTATCAAATTCCAGATATACTCTGTCTTATCGACATAGAGGTATCCTTCCTGCCGTAATTTTTCAAAACTGTAAACGCTGCTGGTAATATCTTTCATTATTTCAGGCTCCTGTTGTTGTAATATACACTGCAACGGCAGGGATTTCAATATGCCGTATCCTGAAAAACGCCAAAAACGGCAGGATTCAGTGTTTTTCCGCAGCGGCAGCAGATGTCATAACCATCCTGTTCCTGTTTTTTTTTATAAATTTATTGTTGGGGAGCATCGCATGCGCGAATGAAAGGAGGCGCATGAGATGAATAAAAATTTAATCCGTCACCAAACCGTAATCCTCATTGGGAAAATTCTGCATCCACTAACTGAATCCAACCTGATCCCATTTCCGGAGTACCGGGAGATCATTGCTCAATTAAAACATATTGCCGCCAAAGGTGAGCCGCTCCCGGCTCTTCGTCGCTCCGCTTCCTGTCGAATCCCTCTCCATCGCCTTCGGCGACAGCCGCTCTTCACTCAAAAAACAAAGTTTTTTCTTCACATCTTCACCTAACTCCAGAAGCCTTGCTTGCTTGTCCGCCGTAGCCTTGTGCGAAGGTGGATGAAGACGCTCCATTTCATTCCGCTTATGAAGAGGTCAGCTTACGCTACCCGCTTGTCACGGCGTAATGAAATGAAGCCGGATGAAGTTTGTTCCCGCCGGGAGTAAGGATGATGTTTCTTTTTACTGCGCTTCGCTTAAACGGCGGCGTTGCCTCTTTGAAATTCTTCTTTCCGATGCTATATTAAACTTGCTGATAAAATCCGTAAATACGGCAAAAGGTAATGAGAAATGAAAAAAATCTTACAGCTCGTCATTTTGTTATCTGCTGTACAGCTGTCTGCCCGCGGCTTTGCTCCGATACACGGAACACATTCCGGAATTATCTCCGGCGTTAATTTTACACCATTGCAAATCAGTATTTTTCCGTCTGAAAAAACACAGTTGTTTGATGAAACGGCTTACACTATTTTTTCCATTAGCTTATTGGCTGTTTATCAACAATTCAGCATTATATCTGTTGCACCATTATGTGGTGTCAATAACTATTTTTTGCAAGTGGCTGTGCTGTGCAACCTTGATGGCGATTCAAGAGGGATTGCTCTTGCTCCAGTTAATGCACATAATAAAAATTACGGATTACAAACTGGTTTGCTAAATTGGTCCGGCGACAAAAAATTGGGTATGCAAACCGGGATTTGCAATAAAAATGGATTATTCCAACTTGGAATATTAAATTATGATGGACTGTTACAAATCGGATTCTACAATGAAGGATATTATTTTTTGTACGACAGTTTGGAAAAAGCAACAGAAAAGGAGAAAAACACGATCGGTTTTCAACTTGGTTTGTTAAATAATTGTGATCATGCCTGTATCCAACTGGGAGCGTTCAATGGAGATAGTGGAAAATTTCAGTTTGGGCTTGTAAATGTCAATAAGAACGATGGGATGCAGATTGGACTATTCAATGCAAGTTCTCACCGTTTAGTTGATAAAAAAACTTCGTGCCAAATCGGTTTACTCAATTACAACCCAAGATCATACATTCCATGGTTGCCGTTTATTAATTGGGACATGGGCAAAAGGAGTGATTCTGAGTTTTTCTGAATCAAAGTAAAGCGGTTTTCAGAATTTCATTTCACAGCGAAATTCTGAGTTTTTCGCCTCAAAAAGCGGTTCAGAATGGTGGGAGACGATAAAAATTTCCAGCCGCCATTTTTTTACCTTCTTTTTCAAGCGGAAACAAAAAAAATCACTGTAAAAATCAAAACCACCGGTTGAGCCGGTGGTTTTGATTTTTTAATTCAGGTGGTTTAGTTATTGCTGATACCGAGCATGGTCAGTTTGTTGTCTTTGAGTTCCAGTTTGAAGTCATTTCCGGTGTACACACCGTTGGCATCAAACGTCAGTTGACTGCCGCCGATGAAAAATTCCGCCTGGGTGAGATTTTCCAGTGAAATCCCGCTCAACACATCCCATTCTGTGCCGTCAAAACCGTCGGTTCCGAGTTCCAGACAGACATCCATGCCGGTAAATTCGGCACTTCCGAGCGTCAGGGTTTTGCCTTCGGCGATGGTGAGTTTGTCCACGCTGTCAAGCATTCCGACGGTGAGGCCGGAATTGACCACAAGTTCGGTACGGCCTGCGTTTTCAAGCCGGACACCGTAACCGTTTTTGCCGCTGATACGCGAAATCGTGCCGTCAGCTTCGCTTTCAATGGTGACGACCACCGCGCCGGTGACAACACTCTTGTTGTATCTGCCGCCCATGAATATCTCATCGACGTCGCCGCCGTTGACGGTGATGGTGACATTCTGAATAGTTTCATCGACCTTGCCGAAAACTTCGGTGTTGCCGACTTTGGCGTTGCCGCCACCG
>JAZNAR010000082.1:0-9609 GCA_045586645.1 Victivallaceae bacterium | reverse complement strand
CAATGAGGCATATTTTTCTCTGGAATACGGTATTCACGAGAGTATCCCCATTTTTTCCGGGGGTTTGGGGGTTCTTGCCGGTGATCATCTTAAAGCCGCCAGCGATATGAAATTGCCGCTGGTTGCAGTGGGACTGCTTTACCGTCAGGGGTATTTCCGTCAGGTACTTGACCGAACCGGATTGCAGACGGAACATTATCCGGTTTCTGAAATTCACGATCTGCCGGTGGAACGCGGCTGTAATCCGCAGGGGGAACCGGTGACGATTTCCATGCGGTTGGGGGACCGGGAACTTTTTGCTGCGGTATGGGTTTTGTGGGTCGGCAATGTCCCGCTGCTGCTGCTGGATACGGAATTGCCCAACAATCCGCCCGATTTGCGCGAAGTCACCTGGCGGCTCTACGGCGGTGACAAGAGAATGCGTCTGCATCAGGAACTGCTGCTCGGCATCGGCGGTGTGAAAGCTCTTCTGGCAATGGGATTCAATCTGGAAGTGTGCCACATGAATGAAGGACACGCCGGATTCCTCTCTCTCGCCCGGCTTGAGCATCTGGTGTGTGATTGCGGTTATGCTCCTGATGTGGCACTGGAAGTAGTGTGGCGTTCCAATATTTTCACCACCCATACACCTGTTCCGGCGGGCAATGAGGTTTTCGACATCAATCTGGTTCGTCCTTATCTGATGCCGTTTGCCGCCGCCGCCGGATTTGATTTGGAAAGAGTCATCAGCTGGGGGATACCCATTACCGACCGCGGTCATGCCGGAGAGATGTCAATGACTGTTTTCGGCTTGCGGATGGCGGCGAATTACAGCAACGGAGTGAGCAAACTTCACGGTGAAGTCGCCCGGACGATGTGGAAACACCTCTGGCCGGAACGCTCTGAAGCGGAGATCCCCATCGGACACATCACCAACGGTGTGCATATAAGCTCCTGGGTTTCCGCACGCCACTGCCGTCTTTATGAACATTATCTCAACAGCCAGTGGCTCAACAATCCGGATATGGTGCAGCTCAACAGCGACCTTGCCGCCATGCCCGATGATGAATTGTGGACAACGCACGAATTGTGCCGTCAATCTCTGGTGCGTTATGTGCGGCGGCTGGTCAAACGCAATTTCCGCTACATGACAGGAGCTCCGGCGGATTCGGATAAAAACCGTCCGCTGCTGCAGCCGGATGCGCTGACCATCGGTTTTGCCCGCCGTTTTGCCACTTACAAGCGCGGCACACTGCTTTTGCGCGATAAAGAGCGGCTGTTGAATCTGCTGCGGGACAAAAACCGCCCGGTGCAGTTCATTTTTGCCGGAAAAGCCCACCCCGCTGATAACGGCGGCAAACAGCTTATCCGTCAGCTTATTGAATTTGCCCAGCAGGAAAATGTCCAGCACAAACTCATCTTTCTGGAAAACTACGACATCGGTATGGCGCGGCATCTGGTGCAGGGCGTTGACGTCTGGCTCAATACTCCGCGCCGTCCGCAGGAAGCCAGCGGCACCAGCGGCATGAAAGCCGCTATCAACGGGGTGATAAACTGCAGTATCCTGGACGGCTGGTGGGCGGAAGCCTATGACGGCGAAAACGGCTGGGCCATCGAAGGGAACGATTTCTATATTGAAGATGAAGACCGGGATAATTTCGAGAGCCAGCAGCTTTTCAATCTGCTGGAAAATGAGATAATCCCCTGCTTCTACGACCGTCCGGGCAATGATTTGCCGCTGCGCTGGATCGCCCGTATGAAGTCTTCCATCGCCACCGGTCTGGGATTTTTCTCCAGTGCCAGAATGGTCGGGGATTACAACCGCAAATATTATCAGCCCGCGGCACAGGCTTTCAACCGGCTGATGGATGACGATGCCGCAGAAGCGCGTAAACTGGTCGCGGCTAAAAAACGTCTGGTGGAAAATTTCGACGGCGGCAGACTCTCTGTCAGCAATCCTGTGGTACAGGGCTCGTTGAGCGATCTGCACGTCGGCGACCGTATCGCAGTCACCGTGGAAGTAGAACTCGGAAATCTGACTCCGGAAGAAATAGAGGTCGATGCCTACAGCGGCAGTGCCAACGCCCACAATGAACTGGTGGACAGCACTGTTACGGTGTTGTCCATGCTGGAAAACCGCGGCAACGGCAGATACCTTTACGGCGGCGAGGTCGAGTGCGGGATATCCGGCAGATTCGGTTTGACCGCCCGTATCAAAGCCGCCGGAGATGATTGGGACAACAGCGTGCCGGGATTCATGTGCTGGCCGCGCTGACGGTGAAATGGAGGGGATATGCGCAGAATAAAAAAGAGCAACCCGCGGATTTTGGTCGTTACGCCGGAAATAACTTCGCTTCCGGCGGGAATGAGCGTGATGGGGACGTATTTGCGTGCCAAAGCCGGTGGTCTGGCGGATGTTTCCGCCGCGCTGGTCGGTGCGCTTTACCGTCAGGGGGCGGATGTGCACGTGGCACTGCCGCACTACCGCAGAATGTTTCATATCGATGTCGGCAACCTCATCAGCGATGAACTGCGCGTTTACATGAGCAATCTGCACAACAGCCGGATCCATCTGGCTGAAGACCGCATATTTTACTACCGCGATACAGTTTACAGCAGTTACTCCAGCGATACATTCATGCAGTCGCTGGCGTTTCAGCGCGAAGTGATAAACAATATCATTCCGCAGGTGAAACCAGACCTTATCCACTGCAACGACTGGATGACCGGACTTATCCCCGCCGCCGCCAGACGCATGGGCATACCGTGCCTTTTCACTGTGCATAATATCCACACCCAGAAGTGTACTCTGGCGGAAATAGAGGACCGCGGTATTGACGCCGCACCTTTCTGGCAGAATCTCTATTATGAACGTCCGCCGTACAATTACGAGGAGAGCCGCTCCACCAATCCGGTCGATTTTCTGACCAGCGGTATTTTTGCCGCCCACTTTATCAATACGGTCAGCCCGACGTTTCTGAAAGAGATCGTTGACGGGGTGCATTCATTTGTGCCGGATAACATCCGCCGGGAGATTTCCGGGAAATATTATGCCGGTTGTGCGTGCGGTATCCTCAATGCCCCGGATGAAAGCAACAACCCGGAAAAAGATGATTTTCTGGAAGTGAAATACTCTTCCGGAAATGCAATGGATGCGAAAAAGGTCAACAAGATCGCGTTTCAGTCGCGTACCGGTCTGCGGGTCGACCAGCACGCACCGCTCTTTTTCTGGCCGCACCGGCTTGACCCGGTGCAGAAAGGGTGTCAGCTGCTGGCTGATCTGACTTATGAAATCGTTCACCGTTACTGGGATAGCGGTTTGCAGATAGCTATCGTCGCCAACGGTGAATATCAGAAAGTTTTCCGCGATATAATCGCTTATCACAACTTCTATGACCGGGTGATGGTCTGTGACTTTGATGAGGAGCTTTCGCACCTCGGTTTCGCAGCATCGGACTTCATGCTGATGCCTTCGCGGTTTGAACCGTGCGGACTGCCGCAGATGACCTGTCAGTATTACGGTTCGCTTCCTGTAGTGCATGATACCGGTGGTTTGCATGATACCGTTGAACATCTTTCTGAAGACGGCAAATACGGCAACGGTTTCGTTTTCCGTGATTATGACCACGGCGGTCTGCTTTGGGGGGTGGATGAAGCGATGCGCTTTTATCACAAAGACAGCTCATGGAAAAAAGGTGTTGTCGCCAGAGTCATGCAGGAAGCCGGCAGCAAATTCAACCACGATGTCACCGCGCAGGAGTATATCCGTATTTACGAGTCGATGCTGGCGCGTCCGCTGGTGATAAATCCCCATAATACGGTAAAATAATGGATTTTGCACGGCGTCAAAATATTCCGGCGGCATTGGAAGATGACCCGTTTCTGACCCCGTATCTGCCGGAATTGCGGCGCCGCAGAGAGCGTGCGGATAGGGAAAAACGGCGTCTTGCCGGAAAGAAAGGTCTGCTTGCGGACTTCGCCGATGTGCATGAAAAATTCGGTTTGCACCGGCAGAAAGACGGATGGGTTTTCCGGGAATATGCTCCGAACGCAACAGAAATTTTTCTCACCGGGGATTTTTCAAACTGGGAACTCCGCGAAGCGTACCGGCTGAAAAAATGTGCTGACGGCGTCTGGGAAGGATATTTTCCCGCAGATACGTTCCGGCACAGAATGCACTACAAGATGTTTGTCGTGTGGCAGGGCGGTGAGGGCATGCGTATACCTTCCTGCGCCCGCTGTGTGGTGCAGGACAGCCGCAGCGGAATGTTTTCTGCAATGGTTTGGGAGCCGGAAAAAAAATATGTTTTCCGCCATGCGATTCCGGCAAAAAAAGCTCCTGTAATCTATGAAGCGCACCCCGGAATGGCGCAGGAAGCGGAAAAAATCGGCACTTTTGAGGAGTTCCGCACCGTGATCCTGCCGGAAATCGCCCGCAAAGGCTACAACACCGTACAGCTGATGGCGGTGATGGAGCATCCGTATTACGGCAGTTTCGGTTATCATGTCGCCAATTTTTTTGCGGTATCTGGCAGATTCGGCACTCCGGATGATTTCAAACATCTGGTCGATGATGCCCATGCGCTCGGATTGCGGGTCATTATCGACCTTATCCACTCTCATGCGGTGAAAAATGAGGCGGAAGGCATTGCCGCGATCGACGGCTGCCGGGAAACATATTTTTCCGGTGAGCATCCGGCGTGGGATTCACTGCTTTTTGATTACAGCCGGGAGCATGTGAAACGTTTTCTGCTTTCCAACTGCCGGTTTTTTCTGGAAGAATACCATGTCGACGGCTTCCGGTTTGACGGCGTGACCAGTATGCTTTACCGGCATCACGGGTTGAACCACTGTTTTACTTCTTATGAGGAGTATTTCAGTGATGCAATTGACGCAGAGGCGTTGAATTATCTCATCCTTGCCAACGACCTTATCCACGGGATACGTCCGGATGCCGTGACTGTCGCCGAAGATGTCAGCGGTATGCCGGGATTGGCAACTGCCGGAAATATCGGATTTGACTACCGTCTGGCAATGGGTGTGACGGATATGTGGTTCAAACTGCTGGATATTCCGGATGAAAAGTGGGATATGTTTTATCTTTACGGTGAATTGACCAACCGGCGGCGTGATGAGCGGTCGATAAGCTATGTGGAGTGTCACGACCAGGCTATCGTCGGGGGCAAAAGTGCGTTTTTCCGGATGGCTGATTCGGAAATATATCACGCGATGCACCGGAATTCGGAAAGCATGATAATCGACCGGGCAATGGCACTGCATAAGCTCATGCGTCTGGCAACTGCGGCAAGTGCCGGTGACGGCTATCTGAACTTCATGGGCAATGAATTCGGACACCCCGAATGGGTCGATTTGCCGCGTGAGGGGAACAACTGGAGCTTGAAACACGCCCGCCGGCAGTGGAGTCTGGAAAAAGATGCCGGTTTGCGTTTCGCGTTTCTGTCGGCATTTGATATGGAAATAACTGCCATTGCCGGGGCGGAAAAATTCTATGAGCGTCCGGTGCAGACCGTGCGTATCGATAATTGCGGCAAAGTGATCGCATTTGAGCGAAGCGGATACTGGTTCTTTTTCAACTTTCATCCGGATGCAGCGTACAGCGGTTATGAAATTGAAGTCCTGCGCGGCAGTTACGAAACAATTCTGGACAGTGACGGGGCGGAATTCGGCGGTTTCGGCAGACGGGAAAGGGCGCAGCGTTATTTTTCCATGCCGCGGCAATCGGGAGAGGTGATTTCACTTTACCTGCCGCCGCGGACAGCATTGGTGCTGAAACGGAACGGTTGAAATTGGCCTCCTGAAAAAGTTTTTCCGGGAAATGTTGTCATCTGTTTTGACAAAACAGATTGTATGCAGTATATTAACGGATAATCTTTTATTCAAGTAATTTATAAATGTGATGAAATAATAATGATTGAGAGAAAAGAAGGTCCGGTCTACGCCCGTATCGCCGATGAATTGAAAGATGCCATATCCCAGAACGGTTATGCTCCGGGGGATCTGCTCCCGAAAGAAATAGATCTTGCCAAACAGTATGATATTTCCCGGGCAACGCTGCGTAATGCGCTGGCTATTCTGGAAAACGACGGCTGGATAATCCGCAAAAAACGTTTCGGCACCATTGTCGCCCCGGATGCGCTGCGCCGCAAATACCGGAAAATAGATATCGGATTTTTTGTCCGCGCATCGCTGACGGATTATCAGGAATATGTGAATATTTTTCAGGAACAGCTGCAGGTCGGCTACACTTTGCGCCGGGCGGTGAAAAGACGCTATTTCGTCCGGTTTTTCCCGTGGAACGACCCCTATTCAGGCGAGCTGCCTTATGACCTTGATGAAATACTCACCCGTAAAAAAGTTGACGGATTTGTGGTGGCAAGTCCGCCTTATCTGATTGATATCGTCGACCAGCTCCGCAAACGGCACATCCCGCACGTCGCGCTGGAAACTCATCTCAACCGCCCCGGAATAAACTCTGTCGTGTTTGATGATGAAAAAGCTGTGGCGGATATAATGAAGCGGCTTTACGATATGGGCCACCGCAAAATCGGTTATCTCGGCGGATTGCTGAAAAAACCGGAAATCAACAGTCACTCCCGGCGGGTCTTGGGAGAGGTGCTGAAACAGGCAAGCAGTTACGGCATGACTATAAAAAACAACTGGCTGCAGGTCACCGGCGGCGACGAGTGGTGCAACCGGCTGGTTCCGCTGGAAGCTATGACCAGAGAGATGCTTTCCGGCAAAGACCGACCCACGGCAGTGATCGCAGTAAACCAGCGGGCAGCTGTAAAATGTATCAACAGCGCAATGGAAATGGGGTTCCGGTGCCCGGAAGATATCTCTGTTGTTTCCGCAGCCAATGACCTGCCGGATGAAGAGTGTGCTGAAATTACCGGAATAAAATTTGACCTTGATAAAAATGCCGACCTGGCATTGGATGAGTTGGTCTCATATCTGCGTAATCCGGCATACCGCCCGGGGCGGCACTGCACCGCAGGGGTGTTTGACGAAGGTGCAACACTCAAAGCCCTGCACTGAAGTCCCGCCCGGAAAAATTGCAAAAATTTATTGAAAAGCTTTTTTATTGCTTGAATATGTATTTTAAGTATGCTATATTTTAGTGTAATTGCAACTCCGGAAAATATTATTCAACTGAAAGGTCTGAAACAGAATGAAAAGGAGAGTCGTTATTGCCGGTACAGGTACAAGAGCATTGAATTTCGCAGAAGGATTGCTGCACCGGGTAAGTGAATATTCAGAATTGGTCGGTCTGTACGACATCAATGCCAGCAGAATAAAAGGCTTCAACAAACTTATCAAAGCGGAAATCCCCGGCTTCACCGATTTTGAGACCATGCTCCGCACGGTGAAACCCGATACCATGCTGGTGTGTGTGCCGGATTATCTGCATCCGGAGTTCATTGAGCGCGGATTTGCCGCCGGTCTGGATGTCGTGACCGAGAAACCCATGGCGATGGATAGGGCGGGCATCGAAAGAATCCGCAGAGCTGAATTGAAATACGGCAAAGAGGTCATTGTGACTTTCAACGTGAGATTTATGCCCTATTCCGCTGCGATCAAAAAACTGCTTATGAGCAATCCCATCGGCAAAATCAACAACGTGGTCGCGGAGTGGTTCATCGACCGCACCCACGGGCAGGAGTATTTCCACCGCTGGCACGCCAATATGAAAAACGGCGGCGGTCTGCTGGTGCATAAAGCAACGCACCACTTTGATATTCTCAACTGGTTCCTTGACGATGAGCCGGAATCGGTTTTTGCCCGGGGCAGCCGGAAAGTTTTCGGTGATGCCAATGATTTTTACGGTGAACGCTGTTCGACTTGCCAATACCGCAACAACTGCTGGGCGGTGATGAAGTCGCGTCTGGATGATGCCGACCTCAATCCCGGCAGTGACGGGGAAATTTTCAACGAACTCTTTTTCAAAGCGGAGCATGAGGACGGCTATATCCGGGATAATTGCTGTTTCCGCCGGGATATCGACATTTATGACACGATGAGCGTGATGATAAATTATAAAAACGGCGCAGTGGTCAATTATTCTGAAAACGCCTATTCGCCGTGGCAGGGCTACAATATCATTTTCAACGGTGATGCCGGACGCATCGAGGTCGGTACCGTCAACCGGGCGACCCGTCCGGAAGAAACAAAGGAAGAGGACGATGTCATCCGCATCATTCACGGCACGACCCGGCAGAATGTTTCTATGGAAGTTATTCCTTTCAAATCGGTACTGACTCCGCACGGCGGCGGCGATTACGCGCTTTTTGACCAGATATTCGGTGCCGGCGGAGCCGACCCGCTGGGGCAGAAAGCCGGTTCCAGAGCAGGGGCATTGAGCGCATTGATAGGTATCGCGGCGAATGAGTCGATAATTTCCGGAAAAGTGGAAAAAATCAACTTCTGAAGTTGCAGCGGCAAAGGGTGTGAGTATGAAAAAAACATTGATTTTGTTGTCAGCATTTTGGCTGGGTGGACAGGTTTTGGGAAATATCATGCCCGATGCCGAAGCGGCAAAGTATCTCAAAACCCTTGCCGAAAAAGGGAAAAATTATCAACGCCGCACTGATAAGACCAGGTTTTTCAGCCGCGCCCAGCTCAAATACGGTCTGCAGCGCAACGATTATCTGCGCCGCTGGTGCGACCGGCCGCTGATGCAGGAAAGTGGTTTTATCAACGCCGGTACGTTTTCTGTGAGCCATTCGGGAAAATATGATGAAAAGGGATTTATCAATCCGGCGTCTTACGCTGCTGAATCCCGTCTGCTGAAAAAATTCAACTTCACCGGTTTCGCGTTTTTTCCGGAAACTTTCGGGCGAATGGATATTTTCAACCATGTCGGCACTCCGGGGACCGGTGATATAAAATTGCTTACCGAGTTCCGTTTCAGCTCCACCAAAGCGGTTTACAAGCCGTTGAAATCCCGGCGCGATGAATGTGCCGCCAGAGCGTTGGCAAATCCTCATGTTTTCAAACTTGATGGTAAAATCGTTATTACCAGCTATCCGGCGGCAGATCAGCACGGTTTGCAGTATTGGCAGGATGTGAAAGAGGATTTTCAGAAACAGTACGGCGATAAATTTCTTTTTATGCCGTGGATGACGCTGGATGGCGGGCTCCGTCCCACCGGCAAAAACAAAACCTGGAGCAAAGCCGATATCGTCAAAATGGAAAACCGCCTGCGGCAATATTTGCGGGTGCTGGATGGATTTTATTACAACGCCCCGCCGTTTCTCAACCGCCGCTATCACTGGGAATTTGACCGTGAAGTGGCGATCCCGATAATCCATTCGGTGATGAGTGAACCGGAATTTCAAAACAAATATCTTGCATGGGGCACCAAAGTCGGTCACATGAATTGCCATGTGCAATCTTACGGTATTGACGCATTCAACACCGACACGCTGCGCGGCACGGTCGGCGCGGCGGTGCTCGCCAAAGCGGATATCATCAACTGTGTGGAGTGGGATGAGGAAAACGAAAACACCTCGTTCCGCCCGATGACGATGACCGGTTTTTCCACGCTCCGCATCTGTCGCGCGTTTGAACAGCTTGCCAACGGGGGCAAATTTTCGCCGCTTGCCGGAGATG
>JAZNAR010000081.1:0-2456 GCA_045586645.1 Victivallaceae bacterium | reverse complement strand
AGACGTCACGCACACTCTGCGGGGGAATCCCGCCGCCGGTGCAGGCACCGCCGCTGACCGTGTTACTGCTGGTCACAAACGGATAAGTCCCGTGGTCGATGTCAAGCAGCGCACCCTGCGCGCCCTCAAACAGCACTTTTTTGCCCTCTTTGACCGCGCGGTTGATCGAATAAACGGTATCGCAGACCAGCGGAGCGAGGCGTTTGGCGGCTTTCAGCACTTTTTCCAATTCGGCTTCGACGTCCAATTCCGCGACTCCGGCGGCGGCGAACATTTTATTGTAACGGGCGCACTCGGTGCGGAACTGTTCGGCAAGTTTTTCCGGGAATTTCAGGTCGATCGCCCGGATACCGGTGCGGCGCATTTTGTCCATATACGCAGGGCCGATGCCGCGTCCGGTGGTACCGATTTTGGTCGTCGCGCCGTTTTCATTGATCGAATCAGCAATGCGGTGGTAAATAAAAATCATCTGGGCGCGGTTGCTCAACTGCACATTGTCAGTCGTGAAACCTTTTTCCTCAATGCCGCGCAATTCCTCGTCCAGAGCGATGGGATCGACCACCAGACCGTTGCCGATGACACAAGCGACATTGGAACGGAAAATGCCCGACGGCACCAGATGCAGCACATAGCGTTTGTCGCCGATCTCCACCGTGTGACCGGCGTTGTTGCCGCCCTGAAAACGGACGACCATATCCACGTCACGGGTCAGCACGTCGATCAATTTACCCTTACCTTCGTCACCCCACTGGGTGCCCACCAGAATATCTACCGGCATCTTAAAAAACTCCTGTCCGTAAGTTATTTTATAATTCTGAAAACACTTGAATATAAAATACCATTCCGGAACACTTTTTTCAAGTGCCGGTTGCAAAATATCCTGATAAGTGGAAATGAGTTCAGAGAAAACGAACCTTTTTTATAAATATCAGGGTAATTTTCAAAACGCTTCAAATATATCATAATTTTTTTGATTACACCATTTGCATTTCTGCAAAGCAGTGCTAATTTAATGATTGCACGAGTAATCAACTCTCATTTCGGGGATGTAATATGCCGGTAACTTTGAAAGACATCGCATTGCTGATCGGGATTTCCCGTCAGGCTGTTGCCGCCGCACTGGAAGGTGACGGCAGCAGCCGGGTATCAGAAGCGACCAGGGCAAAAGTGATCAAACTTGCCAGAGAACTCAACTATGTACCAAACCTTGCCGCCCGCAATCTCCGCGGCGGCAAAAGCAAAACCATCGGTATTCTCAATTCCACCGGCACACCTTTCCCGCAAACTGTATACGGTGAAGTCTGTCAGATACTCCGTTCTCTGGGGTACACTACGCTGACCGTCGATCATGCGCTGGGGGAATTGCCGCAACTGTGCAGTCAGCTGGCTTCCTGCGGCTGTCAGGGAATCATCATCATGGACTATATAAACACTCCGGGCAAAATGATGGTGACAGCAGATCTGCCGGTGGTGGTATGCCGGACGAAATTCGGTTATTCCGATATTGATGTCGACAAAGAAATGGTCGGCTTTGCCGGTACGGCGCATCTGCTTGAACACGGTCACAAAGAGGTCTGGTTCCTCACCGGCAAAAGCGTTCCTGCCAGCCGCCGTGAACACGGCTGGGCGCGGGCGTTGAAAGAGTACGGCGCGCACGGCAGGGCTCTGGAACTGCAAAATCTGGAAGGTTCCGCTGAAAAAGTCGCCGCCGCGATCAAAGAAAGAAAAATCACGGCACTGTTCTGTTCCAACGACTTTATCGCCGGCAAGACCATGCGTGCGCTCCAATCTCAAGGTCTGCGTGTGCCGCAGGATGTCGCCATTGTCGGGTGCGACGGGCACAGTTTTGTGGAATTCACTGTTCCCTCCATCACCACAGTTATCCAGCCGGTACATGAATTGGCACAGCGTTGTGTGGAAATAGTTCTGGAACGCATCGAAAAGAAAATCAACGGCATCGTTCTTGAGCGCGAAGAGATTCAGCCGCGCCTCTGGATCGGCGGCAGCTGCGGCTGTCCTGACCGCGTCCCGCATCAGATATATCAGCTCAATACCACCGGGAATCTGGAAAAAGACTACCGGCTCAATTTCAATTCATCTCTCTGGAGTGATGAAATTCAATCTGAATGCAACCGTAAATAAATTTCAAGGAGTCAACCATGCACTGTCACAAAAACATCAGCGGCAGAAAATCCGCACCTTTTGAATTTTCCGGACAGAGAGATTTTTTTCCTGTGAGGAGGAAATACCCTGTCCATGGACAGGGTAAAGCATGCTTTACCCTTATTGAACTGCTCGTTGTCATTGCAATAATGGCAATACTTTCACGCTCAAAAAACTCATTTTTTCTGCTGTTTTCTGCCATTTGAGTATTTTCTTTTTTTAGAGAAAAGTACATTACAATCAAAAACGAGATGTTACCTTGTTTTGAAAATTACTTCAAACAAGATTAGACT
>JAZNAR010000080.1:0-4538 GCA_045586645.1 Victivallaceae bacterium | reverse complement strand
GGCTATTCTGGCGGCATCTCTTCCGGGAGCGATCGTCATTGCTGCCGGTGCCATTGGAGCTTTGTTTGCTTTCGGCTGTGTATTTGTTCTGCTCTGTGTAGTCATTTACATCGGTATTCCGTGGGCGTGCATATCACTCTTCCGCGGCGGCGGTATCGGCAATGCTTTGGCTATGTCCCTTAATACTGCCTCCAATGTAATGAATCTCACCAAAGCCGGACAGGCTTCTGAAAAGAGTCTCGGCAAATCCATTACCGATGCCATGACCCGCAACAACAGCGGCAATTCCGGGGGCGGAAATGCTTCCGGAGGAGGTGGCAAATGAGGAATTTATTTCTTTTTCTCCGGCGTCATGGAACGTTCATAGGCTTCCATTTGGATACGATGCCATTTGCGGGCCTCTTCGATCTGGCGTTTCCGTTTAGCTTCTGCTTCTTCCCGAGCCCTGCGCTGAGCCTGAGCCTCTCGGGCAAGGATTTCCAGATTCCGTTTGCTTTCTTTGGATTCTCCGCAACCGGCAAGTATAACGGCTGTTGCAGCAGCGAGCGTGATGGCGATGATCTTTTTCATGTTTCTTCTCCATTGTTGAAAGTTTGTAAACGGGGCTTCCCGTCCGCTTCAACGACGGGAAGACCGGAAAGAAAGAAGGTCTTTTATGGCTGTTAAACCTCAAACCGATATGTACGCAATCGTCTTGCAGGAGCGGAAAATCTTTTGCGGATTGATCATTTTGCATATTGTTTGCGTAACGGCACTTCTGACGGGAATGCTTTTTGCATACTTGTATATGAAAATGCCGGATCGGGTTATTGTCATGGCACGGGATAACTCTATTTATCTGGGAAATTCCGCACCTCTGGAATCCCGCAGAGTTATTGAAGATGCCGCCATGCGGGCAACTTTTGCTCTGCTTTCCAGACGCTATGACATCCAAAATGAGAAAGCGATCAACTTTGCTTTTACCAAACGCGGACAGGGGCAAGCCAAAGGCTATCTCAACGATACGCAGGAAACTTTTGAAAAACGCAAGATTTTTCAGGAGGTCGAAACTGCCACCGTGGAAACGGCAATTCTGCAGGGACAGCATCACGCTCTGGTTAAGGGTACTTTGCTTAAACGCGGAATCTATTTCGGTCATCCGTATCAGCAGAAGCGTGATTTTGCGCTGATGATGCGGCTTGAAAAGAGTGAAAGCGATACTGAACTGCCTTACAAGGTAGCCGGTATGCGCTACTATGAGGAAGAACAGGAAGTTGTGGAGGTACCCAAAGATGCTCCAGAAAAATAAAAACCGCATTTTGCTCTCTTCTCTGATTGCTTATATGGTGCTGTCCTTTATCACTCCGGTAATGATGTACCAGCTCAGGGACAATAACCGTCTGATCGTTATTGACGGCAGCAACAGTTTCCATGTTTCGGAGTATTCCAGCAATGAGCAGTTGATCCGGCTGTATGAATATACGGCACGGCAGGCGACTGATGCTTTGTTTATGCGTAATCCCAACGGTCTTGACCGTCCGGATCTCTTCAATGAGATGTATACCGGAGTTGCCCGGAACAAGGCTCTGGATCTTCTGAAACAAGATGTGATCCAGTTCGGTACCAGAGATATTCACCAGAAGGTCGAAGTTCTGCGTACCAAAGTTCTTGAAGCCGACAGCCGGAAATCCTTTGTGGAGATCGAAGGACAGCTTTTGCGTTCTTCCCAGATTGAAGGCAAACGGGAAAGTGCGGTCGTCAAATTTGCTCTCACAATGAGTTTGAGCGTCAACTATGACCTCGGTAAAAATGCGTTGTATCCGTTCATCGTGGCGGATTTTTCCTACAAAGAACAAAAATGAAAGGATGATTTATTATGCAAAAAAGAACACTTTTCTCTCTTACAATGCTGCTGTGCAGCGGGATCGCTCCGGTATTTGCGGCTGATTTGCCTAAAGAAGTCAAAGCAATCAACCAGTTCCGGGAATTCCGTCTTGATCAGGGACAGATCTATGAACTTTATGTCAAAACCGGAGACGGCGTAACGACGGTAACTTTTCCCTCGGCGATTTCCAAAATTGCCGGAGTAAATGTTTCCGTGGATGGCAGCAGCGATTTTCTTATCTCTGCCAAACCGGGTTCCTACTACTTTAATATCGTTGCTCTCAAAAAAGGAGCCACAGGAACTCTGACCGTCATTCATAACCGTCAGACTTACATTCTTTATTTGAAACAGGATGACAGCAAGGCTTATGCCGCAGTCAACTTTGCCGCATCATCCGGTGGTTCGGTGTCTGTTTCCGGCCGCGGATCGGCGGTATCACCGGCACGTTTGCTTTCTCTGATTGATATGACCAAAGGCTATCATGTGCTGAAACAGCGTTATCCCAGCGATTTGCGGGATACGATCCATGCAAAGAATCACCGCTTTTTCAACTTTGATAAATTCCGTATCGAATTACAGGAAGTTGTACGGTTCAACCGGGAAGATACGCTGGTTTTCAAACTGCTTATGCACAATGACTCCCCAGAGGAAATCGCTTATGACAAGTTCAGTTTCTCGGTACAGGCAGGCAATAAAACCTACTATATGAGTGCTGCGGATGCCAGCGGTATCATGCCGCCCAAGTCGGCAACCTGGGCATTTTTCAGTATTACCGGAACACCTGACGGCGGACGCAACAATCTTGCTCCGGACAATAATTTCCTGATCGGCGTTACGGCAAAGTACATGGAAGAAGCCTATAAAATCCCGCAGGAGATCAATGATCCGGTAGTAAAGCGTCTGGTCGAGCTTGCCAACCGTCTGGAAAAGAAACTTGCTGAAATGGAGAGCAATAAAAAAGTAAATGAAGAGAAAAAAGAAGTCAAGAATGAAAAGAAAAATGAAGTTCCCGCTGTTCCCCCGTCTGTCAAAGTGCCTGCCGAAAAGCTGCAGAAAAGTTCTCCCCAACCGCCTGTTGTTCTGGCGCCGCCCGCTGTGGCTCCGGTCAAGACAGAACCGGAAGCGGTGAAAGAGGAAAAGAAATCACCTCCCGTTATGGCAAAACCTGTTCCGGAAGTAAAAGCCCCTGCTGTTGATGAGAAAAAAGCAGAAATCAATCCGGTTCAAACGGAAAAGGAAACAGAGGTGAAACCGGAACCGGAAAAGGTTGAACATCCGGAAGTGCCTCAAACTCCGGCCAACGTGGAAAAGAGTGTTGCCGAAAAAGGTGAAACTCCGGCAGAGCCTGTTCCTGAAAAAGTAACCGGAAAGAGTGAAGACACTTCTGAAAAAGTTGTTACAACTCCGGAAGAGGTAAAAACGGAAGAAAAAACAGAACCTTCTGAAACAAAGGTTTCTGCGGAGGATCGGGAGGTATCATTCTGGGATTTTTCCGAATTTCCGGATAATCTCTATTGTCTGGTCCGCTGGATGATCTTCTGGAAATAATGGAGGACAGAGTATGAATTTGCGTGAATTTGTAAAAAAACTCCGCAGTCCCATGGGGACGACGATTCTGTTTCTTTCCGGTCTGGTAATTCTGATTTTATTGTTGCTGCCTATGCTTCTGCGCGATGATGCGGGAAAACTGGAAGTCAACCGTCCGGCAGGTGGTGAAGGCACCTTTGATATCAACAGCAATATCAAAGCAGTCAATACGCCGCCTAAAAAACCGGTGCCAGAACAAAAACAGGACCAAAAGGATGTTCAGGAGTCGGACAAAAAGAGTCCCCGTCCGCCATTGCCGCCCGGTCGAAGTTCCAATGGAACATTCCGCAAGAGTTCCGGGCAATACAATGGCGAGCGTTCAGACTCTTCCAATTCCCGGAAGTCCCTCATTACGATTATCGACGGCGACGGAAACAATGCCAAAGAGAAAACCTTTGTTTCGGAACGTTATGCTCCTTACGGCCGTCTTATAGCCTGTAAGATGGTCAACACCGTTGAATCCGGCGACACTGATACGCCGCTTCTGGCGTTTGTCACCGAAGACCTCTGGTGGATCAACAGCAAAGGGGAAAAGAAGCTGATTATTCCAGCGGGGACCGAAGTTCATGGAACGATCCGCGGGGCAAAACCACTGCGCAATCGTCTGACTACCGGAAACAACTTTGTTCTGGTATGGCAGGCTACCAGTGATATGGTGGGATTTGAACTTCAGCTTAAAGGTATTGCTCTGGAAAAATCCAACCATCCTGATACCAAAAACAAAGCGACCATCAGTGATATGGCTGCCGGAATCCCCGGTCAGGTTATGAGCAATGAAAATCTTGCAAAATTCCTGATGTACACTCTGGCATTTGCTCAAGGTATGGCACAGGGATATCAGACTACCGAACTCTATACCGATGCCGGAGGGATCGTCAGCACGCAGGAAGGTACTCCTGAAAATGCTCTTGCCCGCGGTACGGAAACCCTTGCTCAAATTATGCTGCAGGATGTTTCCAAGCAAATCAGTAAAGAGTCCTACTACATCCGGGTTGCCGCCGGAACCGAGTTTTATCTCTTTGTCCAGCAGGTCATTAACCTTGATGAAGCGAAAGTCGCTGATACTCTCCTTAATAAATTGGAAGCC
>JAZNAR010000079.1:0-23215 GCA_045586645.1 Victivallaceae bacterium | reverse complement strand
GTCTAACTGGATGCGATTCTCATAGCATCAGAAAAAAAGCTGTATTTGAAAAAATGAAAAGATCTCTTGCTCAAAAACTATGGATACAAGATGCAAGACCAGAACAGGGAGCTTATGCCTATGAAGATAAGGCAGAAAAACAAATTTTGCTTGCGTTAGGAAGAGTTCGTATTTAATGGTTATCTCAAAAATTTAATTATTATCATTGCATTAAGGCAGTTATTTGAGTTTTGGAGAATAATATGAGCAAACTTTCCTTTAAGATATTTTGCATAGAGTTTTACAGCAAACATATTCAGAAGCCAGGTCCGGAAGTTTATGAACTTTTCCGGATAAGCGGCTTGTTGGATATGCTCGAAACGGACTATGAAGACCTGCACGGCATGGGAATGGAAGCCCTTATGCAATTTTTTGATGAATATCTTGCAAAAGAGCTGAAAAAAATTCAATTGTCTGCTTTTTCAATAATTGAACACAATTTAGTCAGAGCAACGGTAACCCCGGAAATAATCCGCCTGATCAGCAAATATTATAAAATAAGCGAAAACGAAGCCTTACAGCGTTTCTATCAATCCAAGACTGCGGAAAACTACGCCGATGAAGAAACCGGATTGTACGGTCAGTCGGCATTGTATATTGTCGGCTTGTTCATTATGGAGCAAGATGGTGATGTAGATGAGTCGCGATTGAAATAATATAGCTTTGAACACGGCAGCAATGAAAGAAAAAGTGTATGCATTTGTGAAGAACATTCCTCGGGGAAAGGTTGCCACGTATGGGCAAATTGCTTTGCATCTGGGGAATAGGAACTTTGCCCGGGCGGTGGGGAATATTCTTCATAACAATCCTGATCCGGAGCATATTCCGTGTCATCGGGTGGTCAATGCCAAAGGGCGGCTCTCTCGTGCATACGCATTCGGCGGGATTGAGGCTCAAAGACGCCTGCTGGAGTCCGAAGGAGTCGTGTTCAAGAATGAGCAAGTTGTCGATTTAAGCGTATCTCAAATGATTTTGGAATAGTTCTGAAATCAAAATGGTATGGCTTGCCCTCCATAGCTCAATAAAATTGAGCGGCGGCGGAAGGATAAATTGTCACGACACGAGGTATTGAGACAGCTTGCCGCGGCGTAGTGCAAACGGAGACGGGAGAGAGATTTTTGAGAGAAATTGAGGGTTTTCTCTCAAATATACCTTGCAACTGACATCTCTGTTTAAAAGCGCAAAAGTCGTAATTACTTGTTTTTTAGGCAGTAACTACGGCTTTTTATTTTAACAAACTCACGGCACTTTCGGTCGTAAGTTGCAGTTAGCCCTCCGTCGCTCTGCGAGCTATGGAGGGCATCCTTCGCAGTCGCTTCGCTCTTTTTTGCTCTGCAAAAAAAATCTACGGATAGCAACCCTGACGGCTTGCCATCCGTAGCTTTAGCGAAGGATGGTGGAGGTGGCGGGAGTCGAACCCGCGTCCCGGCGAGGTGCAGTGAAGACATCTACATGCTTGTTCCATCTTCAACTGTTTTTCGTCCGTCGGAATGCCAATGGACAGGCGTTCTTTCCGGACTATGCACTCTTTGATCTCGCAGCGGCCCGAATGCCGGAGCCTGCCGCCAGGGCGCTCATTGACGCCGCTTGTACCTTAGCACCCGGTCAGGCACAGCGACGTGGCGGGATTATGCCGCCAGTGCGTACTCTTCGTTCGCAGTTATTGTTTTAACCGGTGATTAGCGAGGCCAACGGTCATCCTCGGCATGCAATCAACCCGATACCTGCGCCGGTCGAATCCGGAACACCCCCAAGTTGTTGTGTACCACATAATATATGCCGCTTATGTTTTTTTTCAAGGTCTTTTCCAATAAATACTTGCTTTTATGCCGGATAAATGGTATAATATATATCCGTGTATGCAATATCAACATTTTTAAGGAAGCATTTTTATGGAATACAACAACATCAATGTCGCAGAACCGGTTTTCCCGGATAAAATTTTCAATGTCCGCGATTTCGGCAGCGGTGAAAACAAAAACTCTGTTCAGCTGGCTCTTGACGCCTGCGGCAATGCGGGCGGCGGCACGGTATGCGTTCCCGCCGGAAACTGGCAATGTACAGCTCTGCGGATGAAATCAAATACAAATCTGCACCTGGAAGAGGGTGCGGTTCTGGAATTTTCTCCCGACCCGGCGGATTATCTTCCTGTGGAATTTACCCGCTGGGAGGGTATCGAGTGCTACAATTACTGTCCGCTTATTTATGCCATCGACTGCGAAAATCTCGCTGTCACCGGCAAAGGTATTCTCAAGGGCAACGGTCAGGCGTGGTGGCACTGGAAAAAGCTCCAGCACACCGGTGCCAAAAAACTCTACGATGCCGAAGCCGACGGCATCCCGCTGGAAAAACGTATTTTCGGCAATACCACCGATGCGTTGCGTCCGCAGTTTATCCAGTTCATCCGCAGCCGCAACATCCTGATTTCAGACATCCGCATTGAGGATGGGCCGCAGTGGACGATCCATCCGGTATACTGCGAAAACATCATCATCCGCGATATCACCATTGACACTGACGGTCCGAATACCGACGGTCTCAATCCCGACAGTTGCCGCAATGTGCTTATTGAAAACAGCTCTTTTGCCACCGGCGATGATTGCATTGCCATAAATTCCGGCATGAATGAGGACGGCTGGCGGGTCAACCGTCCCTGTGAAAATGTTTTGATTCGTAATTGCCGTATGACCCGCGGTCACGGCGGCGTTGTCATCGGCAGCGGTATGTCCGGCGGTGTCCGCAACATTTACGCCCATGACTGCGAAATCGATGGCACCGAAATGGGCATCCGTCTGAAATCCATGCGCGGGCGCGGCGGTGTGGTGGAAAATATTGACATCCGCGACTGCCGGGTGGAAAACATTCTCGGGCAGGTCATTCAGGTCAATATGTTTTACGGTGCAACGACCATCGACCCGACCTCGGCAGTGCCGCCGCTTTTCCGCAATATCGTTATGGAAAACATCACCGGCAGCGGCGGGACCGGTATCCAGCTCAAAGGTTTGCCGGAATCACCGCTTGCGGATATTGCCCTGCGCCACATACATATTACGGCTCCGGGTGCGATGGAGTGTTCAGACGTGACAGGATTGACGCTGGACGATGTGCAGGTAAACAACCGGTAAGGAGAAATAAAATGTTGAAACAAATCATCGCTTTCGTAAGTGCAGCATTTCTGGGCAGTGCCATGGCTGCAACCATTCATCTGGCGGGGGATTCCACCTGCGCTTCGTATTCTGTAAAAAAATACGCTCCTCTCACCGGCTGGGGACAGGCATTGAGTCAGTTCGTCACGCCGGGAACCACCGTCAACAACCGTGCGGTCAGCGGTGCAAGCAGCGTGAGATTCATCAACAGCGGCAACTGGCAGAAACTTCTGAATAAAGTTCAGCCGGGGGATTTCGTTATCATCCAGTTCGGCCACAATGACCAGAAAAAAGGTGAACGTTACGCTGACCCGGCAACCGTTTATCCGGCAAATCTGCGTAAAATGATTGCTGATGTCCGGGCGAAAAAAGCCACTCCGGTCCTGGCGACATCCATTGTCCGCTGCACATTCAGAAAAGGTAAACTCTATGACGGCGGTCTTTACCCCTACCGCGATGCGACTCTGGCAGTCGGCAGGAGCGAAAATGTGGCGGTGGTCAATCTGAATGGAATTTCTGAAAACAAAATCAACGCCATGGGCGAAGAAGAAGCGTTGAAAATGTATATGTATTCCACCGACATCCCCAAAAGCAAAGGCAGTGACAAAACCCACCTGACCGCCGATGGCGCGGCTGTTGTTGCCGGCTGGTTCGTGGAAGATTGCAAAGCGCAGAAACTGCCGATAGCCGGATGCTTCAAATGAGCCGGCGGTAATCAAACCGGATGCCGGAGCGGAAATATTCTGCAGTAAAGCCGCAAATCATCCAGCCTGGCAGAAATAGAGGGTCGGGTCAGGTATTCCGGCATCCAGAAATCCCTGATGCCGCAGCAGACAGCTGTCGCAGTGACCGCAGCTGTAACCGCGTTCATCGGGGTCATAGCAGCTTGTCGTCAGGGAGTAATCCACACCGAGCGAGGTGCCGAGTTTGATTATTTCCGCTTTGGAAAGCTTCTGCAGCGGGGTGTGTATCTGCCACTGCCACAGCTCATCCACCGCGCACGTACCCAGCCTCGCCGCTTCGGCAAATGCGGAAATAAACGGCGCACGGCAATCCGGATAGCCGGAATAATCCACGCTGTTGACACCGATAAATATATCGTGCGCGCCGATAACTTCACCCCATGCCGTTGCCAGAGAGAGAAATATCAGATTCCGCGCCGGCACATATGTCACCGGCACATTGCCGTCATGGGCATCTTTGGGCACTTCAATGGCATCATCCGTCAGAGCTGAGCCGCCCCACTGCCGCAGATCCAGAGCAAAAGTACGGTGCTGTTTTGCGCCCAGCACACGCGAAATCTTTTCTGAAGCGGTCAATTCGCAGCGGTGACGCTGACCGTAATCAAAGCTCAATGTGTAACACTCAAATCCGGCTTTGGCGGCATACGCCAGACAGGTGGCGGAATCGAGTCCGCCGCTTAATAATACGATCGCCTTTTTCAATTTCATACTCCTGTTTTATCGCCCCAGATGAGTTTGTGCAGCTGCAGCTGCATCCGCACCGGAAACGGGGATTTGACCACCAATGCCGCCAGCTCTTCAAAAGCTATCCTGCCCCAGACCGGAGAAAATATCAAATGCGGAGTCTTTTCCGCCAATTTCCATTTGCCGATAACATCCAGTGACCACTGAAAATCCGCCGCAGATGACACCACAAATTTTACCTCATCGTCCGGTGTCAGGCAGGAAAAATTGCTCCAGAGATTGCTTTGCGCCATGCCGGAGCCGGGAGTTTTACAATCCACTATCCGGCAGCATCCGCGCGGCAGGGATGATATATCCTGCGAACCGTTGGTTTCCACCAGAACCGGCATCCCTTTATCCAGCAGTGCCTGCGCCAGAAGCGGCGTTGCCGGGTGGATAAGCGGTTCGCCGCCGGTGATTTCGGTGACATCCATGCCTGATTTCAGAGCTTCTGAAACCAATTCCGCCACGGTACGCTCACTGCCGCCGGACATGGCGTAAGCGGTATCACAATAATTGCAGTGCAGGTTGCATCCGGCAAGGCGGATAAAAAAACAACGTTTCCCGGCGTGAGTGGATTCACCCTGTATACTGGAAAACGTTTCGATTACCGGCAGTACGCTCATTCGCTGTAAGTCAACCGGGATGAGGCTGATTCGCCGATACGCACTTTGGCGACACGCACATTGCCGTCATTGAGCAGTACGCCCATTTTGCGGTAAATCACCCGCGCCAGCACTTCGCTGGTGGGATTGATTTCCTGAAAATCGGGCAATTCAGAGAGATTGCGGTGGTCGTAAGGCGCGATAACGGAATCCAGCGCAGATTTGAGTTTTTTGAAATCCAGCGCGATACCGACTTCATTGAGTGTATCTGCGACCACAGTAACGGTCACTTCGTAGTTGTGACCGTGCAGATTGCGGCAGTCACCGTCATAACCTTTGAGTTGATGGGCGGCGGAAAAACTCCGGTCGATCTCGATTTCAAACATAATGATTTCATTTCTCCGGAAAGTGCGGCAGAAAACCGCACTTTCCGGTGTTTTTTACAGATTACTTGTTGGCGACTTCAAATTTCTTCATGAAGTCGATCAACGCCTGGACGCCTTCAACGGGCATGGCGTTGTAGATACTGGCGCGGCATCCGCCGACCAGACGGTGACCTTTGAGCTGGGTCAGACCGGCAGCAGTAGCTTCGGAAACAAATTTGGCATCCAGCTCTTCGCTGGGGGTGCGGAAAACAACGTTCATGCGGGAACGGTCAGCTTTGGCGACCGGACTGCAGTAGAAGCTGCTGTCATCCAGGAAATCATAGAGCAGTTTGGCTTTGGCATTGTTGACTTTTTCCATTGCCGCGATACCGCCGTTTTCTTTGAGCCAGTCGGTGATGAGCGCGAGAATGTAGATGGCGAAAGTCGGCGGAGTGTTGAACATGCTGCCTTCGTTGATGTAGGTCGAATAACGGAGCATGGTCGGCACTTTGGAATCATCGGTACGTTCGGCAAGGTCTTTGCGGATGACGACCAGAGCCACACCGGAAGGTCCGATATTTTTCTGGGCACCGGCATAGAACATACCGAGTTTATTGACATCAAACGCTCTGGACATGATGTCGCTGGACATATCGGCGATCAGCGGCACACCTGCCGGAGCGGTCGGGATGTCCATGTACTGGGTACCGGCGATGGTATTGTTGGTGGTGATGTGCATATATGCCGCGCCCGGAGTCATTTTCCATTCCGAAGCGGCGGGGATGTGGTCATATTTGCTCTCTTTGCTGGAAGCGACGATGTTGACGTTACCGAACATTTTGGCTTCTTTGGCAGCTTTGCTGCTCCAGACGCCGGTATCCACATAGTCAGCAGTTCCGCCGTTGAGCAGATTCATCGCCAGCATAGCGAACTGCATACTGGCACCGCCCTGCACGAAAACCACTGCGTAATCATCGGAAATACCGAGCAGTTCGCGGATGTTGGCTTCAGCGCGGTCGATGACCGGCTGGAAAAATTTACCGCGGTGGGAAAGCTCCAGCATACCGCTGCCACTGCCCTGGAAATCAAGAAATTCAGCTTGAGCTTTGCGCATGACTGCTTCCGGGAGCATTGCCGGACCGGCGGAGAAATTGTAGATTTTCATCGTTTTTACCCTTTGATTGGTTGTTGGATAACGTTGTTTAAATAATATACATCTAAAAATATCTTTTTACAAGCTGTTATCCGGCAAAATAATCAGTGATTCCGGCGCACAAGGCACGCGGCGAATGCACCGTCGCGGTTTTCTGCGGGCAGCAGAGTGACGCTTTCGCGGCATTCCAGTTCCGGTACAGCTGCAACTGCAGCTGCGATGAGGGCATTGTTTTCATCGCTTTCGATACTGCATGAGCTGCAGATAAGCACGCCGCCGGGGGCAACCAGAGCGGCGGCGCGGGAGATTATCTCTTTTTGCAGTGCCATGACCTGGGATAAATCTTTTTCAGAGAAACGCCAGAGGGCATCCGGACGGCGGCGGAAGACTCCGCTGTTGGAACACGGCACATCGGCAAGCACCAAATCGTAACTGCCGTATATTTCCTGCACTTCAGCGGTGATGACAGTGCCGCGGGCGCAATGGCGGCGGAAATTTTCAGCGGTGAGCTGCTGCCGGCGGTGTGAACGGTCGGCGACGAGTAATTCTGCTTCCGGCGACATCTTTTCGGCAAGCATCAACGCCTTGCCGCCGGGGGCGGCGCAGAGGTCGATGAGTTTGCGGCAGCGGGGCAGATCTTTTCCGGCAAGTGAAACGGCAAGTGACGCCGCCGGGTCCTGTACATAATATTTCCCCGCGGCAAATGCGGCACTGCCGAGGATCTCCCGCGCTCTGCCCGAAGCAAAGCGGAAATCGCCGCAACCGGGTATTTCCCGGCAGTTTTCCGGGACTTCCGCATCCTGGCAGAGCCGGAAGGTGAACTCCGCTTCACTGATATACAACCGGGCAAATCCGGCAACGGTTTCCGCCGGAAAATCCCGCTGCCAGCGGTGCAATATCGCGTCAGGCAGTATTTCTGCGGCACTTTCCGGCATTTTCCAGTTGCTCTGCAACGCTTTACGCAGTACGGCATTGACAAATTTATCCGCCCGGAATTTTTTTGCCACCGTAACGGCGACATTGACCACTGACCGGGAATCCACGGATCTCTGCAGCAGACACTGGCTCAACGCGCAATCCAGCAGTGCCGCCACATCCTTTTCCGGCGGACGGGTGCAGTATTGCCGCCACAATGCAGAAACGCTTTTGCGGAAGCGGAATACGTTGAGCAGCAAATGTTCCAATGTGCGGCGGAAACCGGGGTCACTGCGGTCAAGCATATCGTCCAGACTCGCTTTGCCGGAGTCGACCGCCATAACTGTTTCCACAGCACTGCGTAAAACTTTCTCCAATGTACCGGGTTTATTCATCGCCGAGATACCGCCGTGGTTCAAGATGGTTCCGGACGTAATCCGCCAGTGCTTCCGGCAATGACGTGATTTTTCCGCTGTAGCCGAGTGCCAGAAATTTTCCCGGGTCGGCACAGGTGTAATATTGATATTTGCCGCGCAGAGCTTCCGGCATATCAATGTATTCTATATTCACCTCTTTGCCCATGGCGGCAAAGACCCCGCCGGCAAATTCATTCCAGCTTGCCGGCTTGCCGCTGCCGATATTATAGATACCGCAGGCTCCGGAATCAAAGAGAAATTGCACCATTGCCGCCGCATCTTTGACGTAGAGGAAATCCCGCTGCTGCTGACCGTCGGCATAAAGAGGATTTTCCGAACGGAAAAGTTTCACTTTGCCGGTGGCGCAAATCTGTTCCCAGCTGCGCAGTGCCATACTGCGCATTTCCCCTTTGTGCCACTCATTCGGACCGAAAACATTGCTGAATTTGCCGCCGGCGATTTTTTTCAGCAGGCCGTTTTTTTTCGCCCAGAGGTCAAACATATGCTTGCTGTGGGCGTACATATTCTGCGGGCGCAGTTTTTTCAGCATGGTTTCATCATCGGCAAAACCGTTTTCCCCCATGCCGTAAGTGGCACAGCTTGACGCATAAAAAAGCCGGATGTTGCGCGCACAGCAGAACTCCGCGACTTCCGCAGAATAACGGAAATTGTTGTCGAAAAGGTAGGATTTGGATTTTTCCAGCGTCGACGAACACGCTCCGAGATGAAATACGCCGTCGATCTTTTTGCCGGTGAAATACCCGGAGCGGAGCTTCTGCCGGAATTCGCTTTTATCCATGTAGCTCTCAAAGCAGAGCGGCTGCAGATTGCGCCATTTGATATTGCCGGATTCAATATGGTCGACGACAAGTATTTCTCTGACCCCGGATAAATTCAACTGCCGGACAACGGCACTGCCGATGAAACCGGAACCGCCTGTGACTATAATCATTTTCCATGCCCCGTCTTGCCGGTCCAGCTGTCAGAAGCTCAAAAGCGACATCGAACCGACGTTGCGCAGTACTGTATTCTGCACCGAGTCGAGATTTGAACCCAGACCGGTCAGATTTGCCGAAATGGAATATTCAATATCCCATTTGTCTTCATCAGGGTCATCGTTGCGGTCAAATCCCAGCGCGGCTATCAGCTGCCAGCAGTGGAATTGCCGCATCACCATAAAGCCGATATAATCCATGTAGCCTTCGCGGACATCATAAGTCATACGGATATTGCCCAATGTCCGGTTGTCCGGGGTCAGCGGGAATCCGGCGGCAATATAGAACGATTCCGAAGTGGAATTGTAGTATCTTTCAAAATAACTGGAGGAATTTATCTGGGTCAGCGTCGAACCCATGGAGTAGGCACTGCGGACATCGTAGGGCCGGATGTAGTTGTAACCGGCTGAAAAACTCCAGAACTTCGCCGGAGAATAATTGATGTTGAAATTCAGCATATTGAGCCACGACTGACCCAGTGAAAA
The DNA here is from genome assembly GCA_045586645.1 of Victivallaceae bacterium. Taxonomy (GTDB): domain Bacteria; phylum Verrucomicrobiota; class Lentisphaeria; order Victivallales; family Victivallaceae; genus UBA1784. Next base: position 13,630 of record JAZNAR010000079.1, on the reverse strand, counting down.
ATGGCCGTTGTCCTCAACTTCGCCGTCGTCATTCAGATCAATCAGGAACTGGGTGTTGATGGTCAGACCTTTAAGCACACGCAGAGAGAGCAGTGTGCCGAGGTTGCCGAGATTTTTCTGACCGTCATCTTTTTCCAGGTGGATATCGACGTAATTTTCCATGCGGAAAAATGTTTCGATGCTGTTGTCATTGCGGGTCTGCAGCCGGTTGACCATACCCAGACGGACGAAATTCTGTTTAGCGATCCGGTCGATGTCGTCAAAATAATAGAGTTTTGCCCGGTCAACGGTCGGTTTCGGGATGTAGGTGTAATTCATATACGGCTGGAATATGTGCCGCAGACCGTCAATGCGGAAAAAATTGCTCCGGACATTCTGCCAGGTGTTGTGGAATTTGCCGGACAATTCAAAACCGACCTCCGCCGCCAGACGGAATTTGGAACCGCCTTTGTCATCGTAGCCGGTGAATTTCTGTCTGCCGAAGCCATCCGGCTGTGCCGCAGAAAACATGGATATAAGCTCATCCGATTCAACTTTGTGTTCGCTGGAATCAGAGTACGCCGTGAGCTTCACCCCGGCACGCGGAACCAGAGTGAAATATTTTGTCGCTATCGGATAGTAAAGAAAGTGGGTCGTATCCAGACGGAACGCTTCATAATCTCTCAACAGAGAGCCGCCGCCGCGGGGCGGTTTGTCAAATTCGATCCATTTCATACGCATATATGCCGCAGAAAGGTCTCCCTGATAGTAGAGCCCGGTATTCATGATTTCCTGCCGCTGGGCATCAAAGCGTATTTCCGGAAGTTTTTCCACCGTGGTGTAGAAATCATTGGCGCGGATCCTGGCATACGCCGCCACACTGAAGTTGTCAAACTGCTGTTCCAGAGCGGCAAATGTCGCCGGCTGGGGGTCGGCATTGTATCTGCTGCGGAAAAAGTCCCGGCGGAAGTAGTAGTCGCTCTGACGCTCAAACACGCCGCGGAAATCAAGCCGCGGAGTAATGTGCGTTATATTGCTTATCCGGAAATCATAACGGAATTTCGGCACGTGCAGCCGGTAATCGTTGTAATCGTCCTGTTCTTCGGGACTTTTGTCATAAATGGCATATGCGATGAAATCTGTACGGCTTTCGGCGGTTTCCACTTTGCCGCTCGCACCGTATCCGAAACCGCGCTTTTCATACCAGTCGGCATGAAGTTTCACGCTGAAACCGGGAGCGTCGGAAAAATTTATCGTCCGGTAGAGGTTGATGAAATAACCGAAGTGTGTGGCTTTTCCGAAGTGGAAGCCGCAAATTCCCGGAGATTCATCTTTGGGTTTGTAAAACACCGGCAGCCACAGCACCGGCACACCGTAAATCTTTACTGCACCGTTGAGCATGAATATCGTCCGGTCGCCCAATCTGGTCCCGGCATATTTCAAATCGTAAAATCTCGCCTCGTGGGGTTTCAAATAGATGCTTGCGGCACTGACGCTGTAGTGGGCATTGTTGGATTCCAGATAGTTGCACGCGGAAACTTCGCCATTTTTCAGCACCACTTCGCCGTTGGAGCGGTGCTCTGCGGAATCTGCCCGGCAAACCATTGCCCCGTACTGCATGACCAGATTGTCAAAACGGAAAAAGCTGGTTTTCACGTTTCCTGAAGCTTTATCGGCAGTTATACGGTCTGACTGATAGGATACATCGGCAGTGTAACTGACTTTGCCCCACGGAGATACGGAATTTGTCACCCCGTGGACAAACATATTGCTGCGCTTTTCGATATCGGCAAGTTCATTTGCTGTCACCGCCACTTTTCCTCTTATCCAGCGGAAAAAACGGACATTGCCGCTGGCTTCAAAATCGCCGCTGTCCATATTCAGCACGATTTGGTCGGCGTACACTTCGTAGGGGCCTGCCGGCAGATAGACGTTGCCCTCGATAATCAGGTTTCTGCCGACAGCGCGCCATGAATCCGCCCGCAGATGTTTGATATCCGCCGCAGAAATCTGCCGCAGTTTGCCGCCCACAGCAAAAAGGGATATGCAGTTGCAGCACACTGCAACAAGCAGCAGTGCGGCGATCCGGCGGAATATCACTCCTGTCACCCCCATAATCACCTTACTTCCCGTCTTCCCAGCGTTTGAATGCACCGCTGATGAAATCAATGATCTGTTTCTGCTGTTCCTGACCGTTGCCTTCGACCGGTATCGCAGCACCGAATTCAAACCGCACCGGGCGTTCCGGATGCAGCGGTCCCAGGTCGCGTATCACTTTGCCGCACTCCAGGAAATCGGTTTTGAGAGCCATCGGCACCACCGGCACTCCGGCGGATTTTGCCAGTTTCACACCGATGGAGTTGAATTGTTCCGGGTCAAATGAGGTCGTCCGGGTCGACTGGGGAAAAACCACCATTGAACGGCCGGATTCAAGAATTTTTCTGCCTTCAGTCAGCACGGTTTTCAGGTCTTCGCGCGGATTGGTGCGGGAAACCGGTATCGCTCCGAGTGAAGTTAAAATATCTTTCATATACGGCACTTTGAGCAGAGATTCTTTGACCACAAAGGAAAAATCCACATATTCGCGGATTATCGCGTGAAGTGCCGCCGTTTCCAGCAGACTCATGTGGTTGCCGATGATAACGCACGGTTTGCCCTGCAGTGCGCGCAGATTGTCCAGTCCGCGCAAATGGACGGTGCCGCCGCAATTTTCGATCAGGCGGATATTGCCGCTGGAATAGTGTATCTGGTTGCTGCCGTCAAGTTTTCCGCGGGCGGCACATCTGCCGCTGCGGATGAATATGCCGAAATTGTGCAGATAAAAATACCACCGGCTGCGGAGCATCAGTTTGAATCCTGCCGACACCGGATGATTTGCCGGAGTATCGTATGAATCAAGACCGCTGAACATATATTCAGACATCGTAAACATCTCCATCTAAACAGAAAAAATTACACACGCGTATAATATAGCACAACTGCAGCAGCAATGCAACAAATGATTGTTTTTTTCTTGTCCGGTACTCTCCGCTTCACCCGGCAAGCGGGACGAGCAGCGCACCGAGAATACCGGAAATCAGAATGATATAAGTGGTTTTCAGCTTTAATTTCAACGTGAGAAAAAACGCCAGTGCCGTAATCACCGCCCCGGCAGGCGATATTCCGGGGAGAGTCTTGCCGGCGCGGAAAAAATCTGCCACCGGGGCAGTGAATACCGACATCCCGGCGAATATCAGCACCGCGTATATTATCAGAGCCGCCGCACCGAGCCGCGCTCCGTAAAGCAGACTTTTCAGCCATGTTTTTTCCCTGTTGGCATTAATAAATGATATCGCTGTTCCGGCGAGAAATATGGTCGGAAACACCAATCCGGCTGTAGCCGCCAAAGCTCCGGTAAACCCGTCTTGAAGAAATCCGGCATACGTCGCAGTATTTATCCCCACCGGACCGGGAGTCAGCTGGGAAATCGACACCAGATTGCCGAAACGCTCCGGAGAAAGCAGTTTGCCCTCTCCGACAAACTCCGCCGTCAGCAGCGGGATGAGCATATAACCGCCGCCGAAACAGAGCAGACTGAATTTACAGAAAGTGAGAAAAAGCTGCAATGCGATCATCTGTCACCTCCGGAAACGCCGTTTTTCACCCGGTTGACTGCCAGAACGAACCAGACGCCGCCGGCAACTATCGCCGCAATGATGATCATGCCCGGATTGACTCCGGCAAGTGCCGCCGCCAGAAACGCCAGCACCATAAAAAATTCCACATAACCGCAAACGGTTTTCCGGGCAAGTTTCCACGCGGTCACGGCGATAAGACCGGTGATCCCGGCGCGGACTCCGGCAAATGCGCCGAGCCAGCAGATGTTTTCGGGGGAGAGTCCGGGGAAAAACCATGCGATGACCAATATCACCAGAAATGAGGGCGTGATCGCTCCGGCAAGTGCCGCCAATGCTCCGGCAATACCGCTGATTTTCATGCCGATGGCAATAGCGGAATTGGCGGCGATGATACCCGGAACCATCTGGCAGAGGGCAATGACATCGAGCAGCTCCTCTGAAGTCAGCAGTTTCTTTTTGCGGACAAATGTTTCCTCAATGACCGGCAGCATTGCCAAACCGCCGCCAACGACCAGCGCGGCGATTTTGGCGAAGGTGAAAAAGAGCAGCCACAATTTTTTCATATCGTTATTTTCCCAGGCGGAGTCTGCGTGCTTTTTCCGCCGGGTTTTCACCGGGGGCAAGCGGGGCGAAAAACAGCACCATGCGGAATCTTCCCGCACCGATATACGCTTCCTGGCTGTTGCGGCAGTCGACCGTGACATGGATTTTCCCGTCCGGAAGCGGATGTACCGTATCGATCAGCGCGTATTCACTGTAAGGCATCGTGGAAATCCTTACCGGATAACCGGCTGATGCCACCAGCAATCCAGTTCCGTCACTCTCTTTGAGCGCGATAAATTCCGCCGCCTTTTCATCGGGGAATACGGAAATTTCACTCAATGCCGGTACTCCGGCAAATTCCACTCCCAATCTCGGCACTCCGGCAAATGATTCCGGCACGATAAATTCGGTTTCATAACGTATCGCCCCTGACGTCAGCGGGACAAAACGCTGGGTGAACTCCAGTTCATCCAGTTCCATCTGACGCGGCAGAGCCAGAGCGTGGCACTCCACCGCACTGTTTCCGGCTGTGAACCGGTCGGGGCTGATACGGATGCGGTCAAGATTCAGTGCGGCGATGCGGGAGTCTTTTTCACAGCCGTGCTGCCAGAGCGTCAGGCGCGGAGTTTCAGAAAGCAGATGCTCACCTTTATACCGCAATTCCCTCATACCGCCGGCACTTATCACCGCTGAAATCTTGCCGCCGGAAATCATCGCCTGTGAGGCATCCGCCCTTATTCCGGTGGTGAAACACCCGTTGTCCGGCGTTTTATACATCACTGCCGGCAGTGCGAATGTCGCGGTATGGATGACTTCACCGCTTTCCCGGCGGGAAAATTCCACTTCCAGGAACGGTTCTGCGCCGGGGGAAACTTCAGGAATTTCCAGAGAGAGCAGAATTTCCCGGCTTTCCTGCGGCAGAAACGCACCGGTCAGAAATCTGCCGCCGGAACAGCGTTCCCCGCCGGAAATGATCTGCCACGCTCCGGCAATGCCGCTCAAACTTCCGGAACCGCTGCAGTTTTTTACGGTTATCCTGCCGGTGAGAGCATCGGTCAATTCCACGGATAAAATATCGTTCATGGTCACTCCTCTTTAAGCAAGGTGACAACGACACCGGCGGCGATACCTTCGCCTCTGCCGGTGAATCCGAGTTTTTCTGTGGTGGTGAATTTTACAGACACCCGGTCGATATCCCAGTTTGTACAATCTGCTATGCGCTGCCGCATGGCATCGCGGTACGGGGCAAGTTTCGGCTTCTGGGCGATTATGGTGATGTCACAATTGGTTACTTTGTAAGATTTTATCTGCGGCAGCGCCAGAAGATTTTGCAGCAGTTTCATGCTGTCGGCACCTTTGTATGCCGGGTCATTGTCCGGAAAGTGCATCCCGATATCCCCCAGAGCCAGTGCGCCGAGCAGGGCGTCCATAAGCGCGTGCAGAGCGACATCGGCATCGCTGTGTCCGAGCAGACCGGCTTCAGAGGGGACTTTCACCCCGCAAAGCCACAACTCCCTTTCCGGAGAAAATCTGTGGACATCAAAACCGTAACCTGTGCGAATATCCATGGTTTTCCCTCAAAACAAAAACCGGAAACGGTTTATTTATTTCAGTCAGTGGTCAACTCCCCCTCCCGAAATGTCCGCTTCCGGCATTTGGCAGATCAAAACTCTTACTTTTTGATCAGAGCTTTGATACGTTCACGCACGCGGGTCAAATAAGCTTTGCGGCGGTTGCGTTTTTCGATTTTGTTGTGCTGCTGTCCCATGATGGATACCTCTTTATTTTGAATTGATAAGAAAAACAATTTCCTGACAATCTATAAATATAGCCGCACTTTGCCGAAATTTCAAATCGCAAGCGGCATTTTTGACAAAATCATCTCTTTTTCCTTTTTCAATCTTGCATTTTGTTATGTTGCGGGATAAATTAAGCATCAGGGGTCGCATTCTGCGCTCCGGAGAAAATATCAGAGGTAAAAAACAACAAAAATCACGGAATAAAAAAATTTGGCTGACTGATTGTAAACGTCCTCATCTGAATTACGACCTTGGAAATACGGCGTATTACACAAAACTTTTATATATCGGTATGTGCGTGATAAGTCGCGGCACATTCTGATAGTGTGTTTTGTGTAAACGCCGTCGTAAGCGTAGATGAGGGCACTCCTTCGGGATGTGCCTCTTTTTTTGTTCAAAAAACGATTGGGAGCAGCCTATGACTTTATAAAAAATTATAAAAGAGAGGTTGTTTATGAAACGCTTACAGGATTTTTTTTAGTTCAAAATCAATGTTTTTCCAATTTTCGTGCGCATTATTTTTTTAATTTTAGCACTCGGATGCTTTATAATGGGATTAATACGTATGATTGGAGGATTTGTATGCAACGACGAACGTGGTACCATATGGGGGTTCGTTCTTGCATTTATTGCACCGATATTCTTGCGTTGTATTTTTGAAGCATGGTTGGTTCACTTTTCCATATTGAGTGTACTGCGCGAAATTCGCGACAATATGTCCAAAACATTGGAAAACAAATAACAATAAGATTTGTTCCTGCGGTGCCGATAAAACGGTACCGCTTTTTTACGGGAACCCCAGGCATTATGCTCCGGAGTGTCGCATCGTCAACTTGAAAAAAGTTTGTTTTATGCTGTATTACGCTTGGAGCGTAATGGAGGCAGTCAGCCATGAGTGAAGATATGCAAAAAATCATCGCCTGTATGCAACAGGCCGTTGATGCCGGAATGGAGCGTAAAGCCAAACCCGGATACAACGCAGTTGCCGCAGATAAAAACGGCAGACCTAAAATAGTTTCTGCCAAATATCTTGTCCGCAAACGCCGGGCACAGAAAAAAGCTGAAGCGGCGGTTTCAGGCAAGTAATTTCTGGAGTTCGGCGGCGATTTCCGGCGTACCGGCGACGATACCTTCTGCCGGATAATTTTTCCCGCCTTTGAAGTCGCAGACCACCCCTCCGGCTTCCCTGGCGATAATGGCTCCGGCGGCAACATCGTAAAGCTGCAGCCCGTCTTCCCAGTAGCCGTCATAAATTCCTGCGGCGGTAAACGAAAGGTCAAGCGCGGCTGAACCGCAGCGTTTGATGTCGCGCAGCCGGGGCAGGATTTCAACAAATTTAGCCAGCGGCGACCCGACTTTATTCTGACGCAGCAGAGAAAATCCGGTGGCACAGGCGGCATTTTCCAGCTCTTTGCAATCAGAAACCCGTATGGATTTGCCGTTGAGAAATGCGCCGTGACCGCATCGGGCGGAGAAAAGCATCTTGAGAGCCGGCGCGTTGACCGCTCCGGCAAACGGTTCGCCATTGCGGTAAAGTGCTATGGAAATGCTGTAATAAGGATGGGCCTTGACAAATGACTGGGTGCCGTCGATGGGGTCGATCACCCAGCAGTATTCGGAATTTTTCCCGGCATGACCGGTTTCTTCACCGAGAATATCGTGTTCCGGGTAGTGCCGGGTGATTTCCGCAATAATCAGATTTTCGATGGCTTTGTCAGCGACGGAAACAAGGTCTTTGCTGGTAGCTTTGCCTTCAATATCAGCTGCAGAAAGTTTGCCGAAATATTTGAGTGATTCCTCACCGGCAAGTCCGGCAAGACGGACAATGAATTCAAGCATTGTTTTTTCCCTTGTGTTTTTTTTGTTGTAATACCGTCCAATTTATTGAGATACTGAATATACTGCATTTTTCGCATAAATGCAAGTTTCGTCACCGGAATTTCACCTGCAAACAGTTTTATGTTTTTGACAAATCATCATCTTTGCAGTATATTCTGTAATGTTACAAAAAAGTGTCGATTTTCGGGAGCAGCAAGAAATATGAAATTGGAAAAACTCGTCCTCGGTGCATTCGGAACAAATTGTTTTCTGGTATTCATGCCGGAAACGCGTGAACTTTTTATCATCGACCCCGCCGCTGAAGCGGAAAAAATCGTTTCTGCCGCCGGGAAATATGATTTCGATTCTGTGCGTATTCTTCTGACTCACGCCCACATCGACCATATATCCGCCGCCGGAGCCGTGGCAGCGGCACTGGGGATCGGCAATGTGGAAATTTCTCCGGAAGATTTTGATATGTACTCTTCCCCGGCAAACGCGCTCCCGCCGTATTTCCCTGCGGCGGCAGATCTGCCGCCGGCAAAAGATTTTTCGCCGGTGACAAACTGCCGCATCATATCTCTGCCCGGCCATACCAAAGGCGGTTCGGGATTTCTTTTTGATGACGGTACGGAAAAATTTCTCATTGCCGGAGACACGATTTTCTGCGGTTCCATCGGGCGCACCGATTTGTACGGCGGTGATTACGCCACGCTCATAAGCTCCATCCGGGAAAAGATACTCACTCTGCCGCCGGAGTTGACCATTTATTCCGGTCACGGCGACGAAACCACGGTCGGTTTTGAGAAAAAACACAATCCGTATTTAGCGGAATAAAACTGCTGTTGTTGACAAATCATAACAGCAGTGGTATATTCCATGCAGAACCGGAAAAAGACTTTCATTCTGTCCCCGGCCGGATAAAATTTACCGGCACAGGGATGTTATCAAGTTAAAGGAAAAAATCATGTCCAAAGCTGTAATCGTCAAAAACGAACATCTGCACGGTGATTATTACCGGGCGGTATTCGATGCCCCGGAGTGTGCCGCCGGAGCGTATGCCGGACAGTTTGTCCATTTGCAAATAGACAAACGCACCGACACCATGCTCCGCCGCCCGTTCAGTATCAACAATGCTGAAAACGGTCAGATAACCATTCTTTACAAGGTCGTCGGCAAAGGCACTGCCAATTTGTCCGCGCTGCCGGCCGGCAGTGAATGTGATATGCTCGGACCGTGCGGCAAAGGTTTTTCCGCTCCGGCGGATGATGTTGTGCCGGTGGCGGTGTGCGGCGGTTACGGTGCGGCGGCGACATTTATGCTGACCCGCTGTGCCAAACAGCGCGGGGTGCTGCTGCTGGGGGCAAGGGGCAAAGATGATCTGCTGCTGACAGAGGAATATGCCGCCGCCGGATTCGATGTCCGCATTGCCACAGATGACGGTTCCGCCGGACACAAAGGGCGGGTCACAGAACTTATCGCGCCGCTGATTGCGGAAAATCCGGGTAAAAAGTTTTATTTTTACGCCTGCGGACCGCATCCGATGCTGATGGCACTGGCAAAACTTCTGCGCGAACTCGGTCTTGACGGGGAGTTGAGCGTTGACCATATCATGTGCTGCGGTGTGGGAGCGTGTTTCGGGTGCGTGGTCAAAGTGAACGACCACGCGCATCCGGGCGAGTGGATGTACGCCCGCAGTTGCGCCGATGGACCGGTATTCAAGCTGGCAGATGTTTATGTGGGGTGAAAAATGGCAGATTTGAGAGTTGACTTCGGAAAATTCCGGTTGAAAAATCCGGTGATGACCGCATCCGGAACCTTCGGACACGGTCTGGAATACGCGCAATTTTATGATATTTCCCGCCTCGGTGCCGTGGTCGTCAAAGGCATCCGCAGTGTGCCGTCGGACGGTAATCCCACTCCGCGGGTGGCGGAAGTCACCGGCGGTATGCTCAACGCCATCGGTCTGCAGGGACCCGGAGTGGAAAAATTTCTGCACGATGAACACTATCTGCCGGGTTTGAAAAAGACCAACGCCGCCGTTATCGTCAATATCTGGGGCAAGAGTGCTGAAGAGTATGCGGAAGTCGCCGCGGCTCTTGAAGCTGAAGCGGCAGAGGATATCACCGCGCTGGAAATAAACATTTCCTGTCCCAATGTCAAAGCCGGCGGCGCGGCATTCGGCACCGACCCCAAACTTGCCGGACAGGTGATTTCCGCCGTCAGAAATGCGACAAAACTGCCGCTGATAACCAAACTCAGCCCCAATGTCACCAGTATCGCCGAATTCGCCCGTATCGCTGAAGCCTGCGGCAGTGATGCCGTTTCGCTGATAAATACCCTTTCGGCAATGGCGATAGATATTGAGACCAGACGTCCGAAACTTGCCAATGTCACCGGCGGTCTTTCCGGTCCGGCAGTCAAACCGGTGGCAATAAAGATGGTGCACGAAGTGTATAAAGCCGTGAAATTGCCGATAATCGGCATGGGCGGGATAGTCAACGGTGCCGATGCGGTGGAGTTTCTGATCGCCGGAGCAAGTGCGGTGGCAGTCGGAACGGCGAATTTCGTGAATCCGTTTGCCCCGGTTGAAGTGTTGGAATTTATCGACGCTTATCTCGACCGTCACGGCATGAAATCTGTCAGCGAGTTGACCGGTTCACTGCAAATCTGATATTTCCACTCTCCGCAGGGCTCACGGCGGTGTGAGCACCTGCCAAAAAATGTCACATGTTCTGCGGACGGTGCCGGTTCCTGCAAAAAAAATACTTTGCCGGGAACGGGATCGTCCGTGATGTTGTACGGCAAAAATTTTTTGAGAAAATTGCCGGAGAACTTGACATTGCACAAAAAATGTGATATAGTCATAGCAATGTAAGTTGTTGCACATGTACGTATATGCGTCCGGAAACGTCTTGGAACGGCTCTCCGTGGAATTTTGAGATTTGTGATAATGGTATTTTTTAATATAAAACAACCAATCAGGAGGTGAAAAATGGCAGAGACACTTTCGTTGTATGATGCGATTAAGACCGGCGGAGAAATCACTCTCAGCCAGGGGATTTATTCGGCAGAGCAGACCGGAGAAACAATTATTGACGGTATCAAAGTTTCCGGCATTACGATTTACGGCGAGACAGGTGAAAACGGTGTTGTTATCACCGGCGGTGATGTTACTTATGAAGCTCCCAACACAAACACTGCCTCCCGGTATCATGGCGGCGGTGCGCTGTTTGTGAATGGCTCCGGTACAGAAAGTCTCTTTTCCGGATTGACCTTTTCCGAAAACATATTTACTTGTAAAAAGAATAATCCGGCTTATGTCGGCGGCGGGGCTGTATTCATAAATGATTCAAAACAAACCCAGTTTGAAAATTGCGTCTTCAGCGGCAATGAAGTATCCGGCGGCAAAGGCGGCGGCGCGCTGTTCAATTCCAACAACGGAGATGTATTGAAAATTACCGGCTGTACTTTCATGGAAAACAAAGTCGATACCACAGCAGGTGCGCTTCATGCTTACAGCACTGTAACTGTCAGCGGAGCTGAGTTTTTGTATAACTACTCTGATTCCAACGGCGGCGCGGTCTATGTATCCGGCGGTAAAACAACTGTCGGCAAAAACGGTGATAAAGTAACATTATTTGCCGGTAATACTTCCAAAAGTGCCGCCGGAGGTGCCATCCATGTCAACGGTGCCGGATTGAGTGTCGACGGTGCAGTTTTTGAAAACAACGTTTGTACCGACAATTCCGCCGGGGCAATAAATTTTTCCGTTTACACAAACAAAGCCTGTGACATTCACAATACCACATTCACCGGCAATACAGCAAATGTAAACGGCGGCGCGATCCAGATGTCGGGTTTAGCCGGAAAAAATGCCTCTCTGACCATCGGCAATGTGGTTTTTTCCGGTAATACAGCAAATGGGAACGGCGGCGCGATATATATAAAAGGTGGAACGTTTGAACTTAAGGAAACAGTTGACGGCAAAACCATCACCACTTACCCGTACAGCGATGCCGAAATCACGATCGACGGATTGCTTACGCTGAAAAAGAAAAGTGACACCATTTACATTGATGAGCACGCAACAATAACTGTTGACGGGGCAAGTTTCCTGACTGAAGAAAACGGCAAAACCTTTGCCAAAGTCATTGATGCGGAGTTTTCTGAAACGTGGCTTACCGGTACCATCGGCGCGAGTGAAGGTTATCAGACCTTTATCGCCGCGGACAATGACCTTTATGTGACAACAAGTGATTATACTTACGCCGGTGCTTTGGTAAAATCCGGCGTGACTGACGGTGAACCTGTCTCTGCTGTTTTCAACGGTGAAAAGGTGATTGCCGCCGCTTACAGTTCGCTTGCCGATGCCATAAGTTCCGGAATTAAAAACATCTGTGTCACCGCCGGGCAATACACCTTTGCTGCGGCTTCTGTCGAGGCTTCCACCGCAAAAGATCCCCGCGATGTTCAGAAAATCGCCGGACAATCTTTTTACGGTGAAAACAATACAGTAATAGAAAATTGTGTTCTGACCGTCAATAACAAAGCTCACATCGGCGGCGGGGCATTTTATGCGGTTTCTGCCGGTGAAAATCTTTTCAACGGCATAACGTTCAAAGAAAACCGGGTCGATGTCACAAACCGTGACAGCAAAACGTACTACATCGGCGGCGGAGCATTTTACTCATACCATGATGGTGCCGATACCACCTTTGAAAATTGTACTTTTTCCGGCAACCAATCCGGATATGTGGCGGGAGCAATATTTTTGGATAAAGGTTCGATCACCATTAAAAATTCCTCATTTACCGGTAACAGTGCAGCTAATAACGGCGGCGCCGCGATGTTTTATAAGGATGTTGAGATAACAAAAACAACATTTTCCGACAATGTAGGCAACAGCGGCGGTGCTATTTATCTTGGCGGCGGCATAACAACAATTTCAGAGGGAAGTGAGATTTCAAAAAACTTCGCAAATCAAGGCGGCGGGGTGAGGGTAAATGCCGGAGGAGTTGCATTTGACGGTATAACGCTCTCCGGCAATACGGCAATGTCCAACGGCGGTGCGTTATATATGTATTCCGCATCCCACCTGGCCAATACCATACACAATGTTACATTTTCCGGTAATACATCTTACGGCAATGGCGGCGCGATTTATGCTCTGGCCAGTTACAAACCGGAAAATTATTCCTTTGTGATAGGAAATGTTACGTTTGATGATAACCGTGCCGACTCCAAAGGCGGCGCGATTTACCTGGAGTCTTTCACCCAAGATGGCGTCAAATATCTCGGCGATATTTCCATTGACGGATTGCTGACGCTGAAAACAGCCAATGACACGATATACATTGAGAGTGACTCGGCAATGACCGTGCTCGGCGAAGCATTCCTGACTGAAGAAAACACCTTTGCCAAAGTCATTGACGCAGAGTTCTCTGAAGCGTGGCTCACCGGAACCATTAACGTAAGTGACAGAGATAATTATCAGACGTTTTTCTTTGCCAACGACCTCTATGTCGCTGACGCGGCTTATACCTATGAACTCTGCATCGGTTCAGAATACACCGCAGAGCTGGTCGCCGCTGATAACAAAATCACCGGTTACTGCACTGCGGCAGATGCGGTGAATTTCAGTTTGGATGATGTCGCTGTCACTGTTGACGGTGCACTTTACTCCGGCAGTGACACCGTCGTTGCCACCGGTGTCACCGGCACGCTCGGAATTGATGACAAAGTCAATGGCGATAATACTCTTGAGCTTAAAATCGACGGCACAAACCTCGTTCTGGCGAAAAAAGTTGTTTCCGTCAATGCCACAAGCAAAGATGATATGAGCAGTGTCACCGACTCTGAATCCGGGACGGT
>JAZNAR010000078.1:0-27878 GCA_045586645.1 Victivallaceae bacterium | reverse complement strand
CACGCTCAAAAAACTCATTTTTTCTGCTGTTTTCTGCCATTTGAGTATTTTCTTTTTTTAGAGAAAAGTACATTACAATCAAAAACGAGATGTTACCTTGTTTTGAAAATTACTTCAAACAAGATTAGACTTTGTCTTATTATAACAAACATCATTACAGAATTATTGTCAAATTGTTGAACTGCCGCAAAAGACTATGTCAGCATTCAAAACAGGAATAAACTAAAAAAATCAAGTCTGAAGTCAGTAATCACTCTTTTCTTTTATTCCGAGTTTATTCATCCGGTAATTCATCATACGGGGGGAAATACCCAGCTCACGGCCTGCCTCTGATAAATTACCATTGCTGCGTTTGATCGCTTGCGTGATCAATTCCCGCTCGTAACCGGCAAGCAGAAGATCTATCAAAGGTTTTTCCCCGGCTTCCGGCATGGCATAATGGGTTTGCTTGTATTGCAGAGAGGGCGGCAGATTATAGTGGTGGATACAGTCGTCCTGTGCCGTTAAAACTGCTCTTTCCATACAATTTTCCAGCTCTCTGACATTGCCCGGCCAGCGGTAACTGGTAAGCATATTTACTGCAGCCGTAGAAAGTCCGGTGATTTTTTTATTGTATTTCAAATTCATTTTTTCGATAAAATGTTCTGCAAGCAGCAATATATCCCCTTGCCGGTCAGCCAGATCCGGCATCATTATCGGAAAAATATTCAGCCGGTAATAAAGGTCTTCCCGGAAAAGATTTTTCTCCATAAACTCTTCCAGATTGCGGCTGGTTGCGGCAAGAAATCTTACATCTGAATGCAGTTCCTCGTTGCTGCCGACTCTGGAAAAGGTTTTTTCCTGTAAAAAACGGAGCAGTTTCACTTGAGTTTGGGGAGTCAAATCGCCAATCTCATCAAGAAAAAGCGTTCCGCCATTTGCCGCTTCGGCTCTGCCTATACGCCGGGATACCGCCCCGGTGAATGCCCCTTTTTCATGACCGAAAAGTTCACTTTCCACCAGACTTTCCGGCAATGCGGCACAATTCAATGCAATAAACGGTTTATCCTTGCGGTTGGAAAGCTCCACGATCGCTCTGGCCAGCAGCTCTTTGCCGGTGCCGCTGGAGCCGCGGATCAGCACGGTTGCATCCGATGGAGCCACTTGCCTTACCTGCTGAAAGATCGCTTGCATTTCCCGGCTGTTGCCGATCAATTTACCGGGACTGGCTGACAGCATGTTCCGCAGCTTGCGGTTTTCATCCATCAACGACTGCCGTTCTGAATGCAGTTCAATACACTCTGCGGCGGCATCGGCGGTGATCCCGGCAACGATCTCCAACAATGCGGCATCCTGTTCCAGATCGCTGTTGGCGTCCACCGGGCGGTCAATGGAAAGAGTGCCGATGATCTCTTCGTGATGAAAAAGCGGCACGCATATAAAAGCCACCTGCCGGGTATATTTGTGCCGTCCGGTGCGGTTCAGAAAACGGGGGTCTTTCCGCAGATCAGGAATGATATGGCTGCGGCCGGTTTCGGCAACATGCCCGGTGATGCCTTCGCCGATATGGTAAGAACCCAACTTCTTTTTGCTCTCGTCAAGTCCCCGGGAGGCTTCGATTTTCAGGGTGTCATCAACCAGGAGGGTAAAAGTGCCGCACAACATCCCCATGCGCTGTTCCAAGATGTCCAGAACTTTCTCAAGCAAGATATTGACATCCCGCTCATGGATGATGACTTGGCTTACCTCCTGTATCATAGAAATTTCAGGTGATATAGTACATTTCATCATACTGTAATATAACTCATGAACGCAATTTTTTCAAGTTATTTTGTATTCTTTTCAGGGCGATTTCTGTTTGTTCCGGGTCGCCGAATGCGGTCAGCCGGAAATATCCTTCGCCGTATTTTCCGAAGCCGCTGCCGGGGGTGCCGACCACTTCGCAACTCTCCAGCAAACGGTCAAAAAACTCAAAGGAGTTTGCATTATCCGGCAATTTCCACCAAATATAGGGTGCGTGTTCGCCGCCGAATACGGTAAAGCTGCACTCCTGTAATTTTTCCCGGATAAGTTTTGCATTTTTCATATAACCATTTATGGCGGAATGTATTTGTGTTTTGCCTTCGTCGGAGTAAACCGCTTCCGCCCCCCGTTGCACGATATAACTGCAGCCGTTGAACTTGGTGCATTGTCTGCGCAGCCACATTTTGTGCAAAGAACTCATTTGCAGCGGAACTGTTGTCACAGCGCAGCGCACTCCGGTAAATCCGGCAGTTTTGCTGAAACTGTGAAATTCAACAGCACACTTTTCAGCTCCGGGGATCTCGTAAATGGAATGTATCAGTGAATCATCCTGAATGTAAGCTGAATATGCTGCATCGTACAAGATGACCGAACCATTTTCTATTGCATAGTCTACGAACATGCTCAATGTTTCGCGGCTCAAAACAGTTCCGGTCGGATTGTTGGGGCTGCAAAGGTAAATTATATCAGCTTTTTTTCGGGGCAACTCCGGCTGAAAATTATTTTCAGCCGTGCAGGGCAGATAGATTATATCATTGCGCCCGGCCATTATGTTGCTGTCCAGATACACCGGGTACACCGGATCCGGTATGGCAACCGAACAATCATTATTGAACAACTCCTGAAAATTTGCCACATCGCATTTGCTGCCGTCGCTGATAAAAATTTCTTCCGGCGATATATCAATATTCCTGCTTTGACATTCACCTTTTACCACGGCTTCCCGCAAAAACAAGTACCCCTGTTCAGGGCCATATCCCCGGAATGTGGCTTGATTTGCCATTTCTTCAACTGCGTTGTACATTGCTCTTATTACACAATCCGCCAACGGTTTGGTCACATCTCCTATCCCCAGCCGGATAATATCTGCCCCGGGGTGGCTGGTCTGGTAATCGGTGATCTTCCGGGCAATGGTCGAAAAGAGATAATTATCCGGCAGCTGCCGGTACGCCTCATTCAATATATTCTCATTCATTATGAACTCCATATTTTATACGCCGAGGTCGATCATGGCATCTGCCACTTTGCGGAAGCCGGCGATATTGGCCCCCATGACATAGTTATCGGGTTCGCCGAATTCAGCGGCGGTTTCCCGGGCAGATTCATGGATCTTTACCATGATCGTCCGCAATTTGGAATCGACTTCATCGCTTTCCCAATTCAACCGGATGGCATTCTGGCTCATTTCCAGACCACTGGTGGCAACACCGCCGGCATTGGAGGCTTTGCCCGGAGCGAAAAGTATGTTATTTGCTTGCAGAAAAGCTGTTGCATCCAAGGAAGTCGGCATATTGGCTCCTTCGCAAACGGCAATACATTTATTTTTTACAAGAACTTCAGCATCCTGCAAGTCAAGTTCGTTTTGAGTTGCACAAGGCAAGGCTATATCACATGCAGTCAGCTGCCACGGGCGGCGGTTTTCATAATAAGTTGCCCGGGGGAACTTTTGAACATATTCTGCAATACGCCCCCGCCGGACATTTTTCAACTCCTGAACATAGGCAAACTTTTCTTCATCAATACCATCAGGATCAATGACCGAACCGTTGGAGTCAGATAGCGACAACACCTTTGCCCCTAGCATAAACGCCTTTTGTGCCGCATACTGGGCGACATTGCCGGAGCCGGAGATCAGAACTTTTTTGCCTTCCATATCCATATTTCTGGTTTTGAGCATTTCCTGGGCAAAGTAAACACAGCCGTATCCGGTGGCTTCGGGGCGGATCTTGCTGCCGCCCCAATTGACGCCCTTGCCGGTCAGCACGCTGTCGCAGGAGTTGACGATCCGCTTATACTGTCCGTAAAGATAACCGATCTCTCTGGAGCCGACCCCGATATCACCGGCAGGCACATCAATAGATGTACCGATATGGCGGTAGAGTTCACGCATGAATTTTTGGCAGAAATCCATCACTTCCCGTTCACTTTTGCCCTTGGGGTCAAAGTCGGAACCGCCCTTGGCGCCGCCCATGGGCAAGGTGGTAAGACTATTTTTAAAAATCTGCTCAAACCCGAGAAACTTCAGGATGCTCAAGTTGACCGACGGGTGAAAACGCAAGCCGCCCTTGTAAGGTCCGATCGCGCTGTTGAATTGGATACGGAATCCAGTGTTGATCTGGATCTTGCCCCGGTCATCTATCCACGGCACCTGAAAAACAATGATGCGTTCGGGCATGACCAACCGTTCCAGAATACAGTATTTTTCGTACTTGTCCTGGCGGTCAAGCAGTTTGGACAGCGAGCCGAGGACTTCGGAAACGCTTTGCATAAACTCTTTTTGATGTGAACAATTTTTCTGCAGTCTTTCCAGTACATTTTGTGCATAAGAATTCATGGGTGTGTTCTCCTTTTTTTAAACTTATTGTTCACCGTTAAAAATTTCTGTGGCATCACCTGTCATAAAAACAGGTGTTTTAATGTTTTCAAGAAGATCATGTCTGATGAACAATGACCCGCCATCAAGAAAGATTTCTGCACCGTGATTTGCCAGTTTGCGTTTCTGGGCGGCGATCAGTGCGGCACAACTGCCGGTACCACAAGCGGCGGTGATCCCGCATCCCCGTTCCCAGACTCTCATTCTTAATTTACCGGGCGCAAGAAATTCAACAAATTCAATGTTGCAGCGATCAGGGAATTGCGGATCATGTTCCAATACCGGCCCCCATTTTTCCAAATTTACATCTTTCATATTGTATACGAAAATTACGGCGTGAGGATTTCCCATATCCACGGTTTCAGCTTCAAATATATGACCGTCAGCTTTAAGCTGGATCGTTCCGAGAAACTCTTCGGGGATCCCCATATTGACAGTAACTCTTCCATCCGGTTTGACTTCGGCGGTGACGACCCGGCTTATGGTGTGCAAATTAAACACTTTTCCCGGAGCAAGTTTATTTTGGTAAATAAATTTTGCTGCACAGCGGGATGCGTTGCCGCACATTCCGGCTTCTGAATTGTCAGAATTGATTATCCGCATACTGAAATCGTTATCTTTCAAATGCCTGAGTATAACGACCCCGTCTGCGCCGATCCCATTCTGGCGGTCACACATAGTGGCCGCATCAACATTTTTAGCTTCGGATTCCATCATGATTATAAAATCATTCCCACAACCACTCCATTTGCTGAATTTCATTTTTTGCTCCTTTCTCAGTACAAATTGGTTTTTTGTTGTGCATCTGCCATAGCCTTGACAACCAGAGAGGCTCCGTTGGCACAATCTCCAACTGCAACCACTTGAAGCTGATTGTAATATGGCAGTAATTTTCTTTCATTATGATCAATATTCAATTGAGAAAGTATTTCAGCCGCCTTTATGCCGCAGAAACCTAACGCCAATAGAACGATATCCGCTTTTATTATTTTTGAGTTATGCAGATCCTGTTCAAAGCGAAGGGGTTTTCCTTCTTTGGAGCAGCTCCAATTTACAGGACATACCTCTACGCCGCCAACAACTCCGTTTTTTTCAATAAAACGAAGCGTTGACAAGCTCCATAAACGCTGACATCCTTCCTTATGACTTGAACTTGTACGCAAAATGTAAGGCCATTGAGGCCATGGTGTAGATAATGAACGCTGATCGGGAGGCTGCGGCATAATTTCAATTTGAGTTACAGATTTTGCACCTTGTCTTACAGCGGTTCCGGCGCAATCACTGCCGGTGTCTCCACCGCCGATAATCAAAACATCTTTGCCGTGGGCATCGATCGGCAATTTTGAAAGTTCCCCGCAATTTACTTTGTTTTGTCCCTGCAGGTAGTCAAGGGCAAAATAAATACCTTGCAGATCTCTTCCGGGAACAGCAAGATCACGAGCCAGGGCAGTACCAATGGCGAGGATCAGATGATCGTAATGACGCTTCAGGTAAGATGCCGAGATATCTTTGCCTACTACTGTGTCACAAATAAACGACACGCCGGATCTTTCCATAAGATCAATTCGCCGATCAATGATGTGTTTTTCTAATTTGAAATCAGGAATACCATAGCGTAATAATCCTCCCGGACGGTGGTTTGCTTCGAAAACAGTGACGGTATACCCCTTACGGTTCAAGTTTTCTGCTGCATAAAGTCCCGATGGACCGCTTCCAATGATCGCAACTGTTTTTCCGTTACGTTCACTCGGCACAACCGGTTTCACCCAATTATTGGCAAAAGCTGTTTCAATGATCATTTTTTCGCACTGACGGATCGTGACAGCGTCACCATCAATATTGCAACAGCAACTGCCTTCGCATAATGCCGGACACACGCGACTGGTAAATTCCGGAAAGAAACTGGTTTCGCTTAAAAGATTCCATGCCAATCGCAGATCATTATTGGCAACTGCAAGATTGAATTCGGGAATCAAATTGCCAAGGGGACAACCATAACCATGACAAAATGGGATTCCGCAGTTATGACAACGCTGCAGTTGAGCAAGCAATTCATTTTGCGTCAAGACTTTTTCAACTTCATTAAAATCCTGAACGCGTTCATTTGCAGGACGATAAACTTCCGGTTTTTTATTCATTTTCAGATCATCTCCAATCTTTTCTCTAAAGCGTGTCTGTATTCGACCGGGTATATACGGACAAATTTACTTCTGTGACATTCCCATTCATCTAAAATATGTTTTGCCTTGGGACTGTGAGTCGCATCAAGATGTTCTTTAATCAATTTTTTAAGTTCTTTTTCTGCATCAGAGTTGCATTCAACACTTTCCAGATCAATTCCATCCATGTTGCACGACAGATCAAAATGTCCGTTTTCATCATAAACGTATGCAAAACCTCCTGTCATTCCAGCAGCAAAATTAACGCCTACTTTCCCTAAAATCACGACTGTTCCGCCTGTCATATATTCACATCCGTGATCCCCCACACCTTCCGCAACGCAATACATACCACTATTACGAATTGCAAAACGCTCACCGGCAAGCCCATTGATGAAAATTTTTCCGGATGTTCCTCCGTATCCGATCACATTACCGGCAATAACATTCTCTTCCGGAATAAACGTACTGTTTTCAGGAGGCCGTATGATGATTTTTCCACCTGACAAGCCCTTCCCAACGAAATCGTTTGCAACTCCTTGCAGATCCATTGTAATGCCGGGAGCAAGAAAAGCACCAAAACTTTGTCCGGCACACCCTTTAAGATGCAAATAAATAGAATCTTCATCCAAACCGCATTCTCCAAATTTTCTGACGATACGATTTGATAATTCAATTCCAGCACTCCGATCCACATTGGAAATTTCAAGATCAAGATTTTCACTTGAACCATCAAGACGGAGATATGGCAGAATGTGCTTCCGGTCATAATTTTGTAATTTGTTTTGAGCGCATAAAGGATCAAAATGCACATCTTTACCATTTGCTCTTTTCAAAACTTCTGTGAAATCGAGATTCCCCTTTTGGGAAAAAGCATCTGTTTTGCCGGTTGATAATAAATCACACCTGCCGCAGGCTTCCTGTAAGGAATGAAGCCCCAATGCGGCAAGATGTTCTCTGACCTCTTGAGCAATAAAATGTAAAAAGTTTATAATATATTCCGGTTTACCTGAAAAATGCTTACGCAATTCAGGATCCTGTGTAGCCACACCAACAGGACAACAGTTGCTGTGACATTTACGCATCATTACACATCCGAGGCAAACCAGAAGTGTTGTAGCAAAGCCAAATTCTTCTGCCCCCAGCAATGCCCCGATGACAACATCCCGTCCGGTTTTCAGCTGACCGTCAAGCTGCAGTTTTACTCTTCCACGCAAATTATTGATAATAAGTGTCTGCTGTGCTTCAGCCAATCCAAGTTCCCATGGTAATCCGGCATATTTAATACTTGTCAGGGGAGATGCCCCGGTTCCTCCATCATGTCCGGAAATAAGAACTACATCAGCATGAGCTTTGGCAACACCGGCAGCAACAGTTCCAACTCCCGGTTCAGAAACTAATTTTACCGAAATGCGTGCATCCGGATTTGCATTACGCAAATCGTAAATCAGCTGGGCAAGATCCTCAATAGAATAAATATCATGGTGCGGAGGTGGAGAAATCAAGGATACTCCCTGCGTGGAATGTCTGATGGCAGCCACGAATTTGTCAACCTTGTGAGCAGGCAACTGTCCGCCTTCTCCCGGTTTTGCCCCTTGTGCCATTTTTATTTGAATATCTTTGGCATTGGCAAGATAATTGATTGTAACACCGAATCTCCCGCTGGCTACTTGTTTTATGGCACTGTTGAATTCTGTTCCAAAGCGTTCTCTGTTTTCTCCGCCTTCGCCGGAATTGCTCATTGCTCCGCAACGATTCATTGCCTGAGCAATCGTTTGGTGGGCTTCGGGACTCAATGATCCCAGGCTCATTGCGCCCGAAACAAAATGTTTCACGATATTTTCGACACTTTCCACCTCTTCGATCGGAATACTTTTTTGAGGGACAAATTCAAATAATCCGCGTAACGTACAAAGATGTTGTGCCTGTTCATCAATCAGAGCTGAATACTTCTTAAACACCTCATAATTATTCTCCCGAACTGCCTGCCGGAAATATGCAAGAGATTGCGGCGTCCACAGATGAGCTTCTCCATTTTTGCGGAATTGGTATTGCCCTCCATCATCTAAAAGTCCCATATTCATGATTGCATGAGCCCGCATATTGGCATCATGTGCGATCTCATTGATCCCAATTCCGCCAATACGGCTGATCGTTCCCGGAAGGAACTCATCTATAAACTCTTTGCTCAGCCCGACTGCTTCAAATGTTTGTGCGGACCGGTAACTTCTTAATGTGGAGATCCCCAGCTTTGACATGATTTTAAGTAAGCCATTATCAACAGCTTTTATATAGTTTTCTGCTGCGGACACCGGATCACAGCATATTTTTTTCAATTGTGAAAGTGCAGCAACAGTCTGCAATGCCAGATATGGATTTATGGCTGTTGCGCCATATCCCAATAACAATGCAAAGTGCATAATTTCGCGAACTTCACCGGATTGGATTATAATCCCGGTCTCGCTTCTCAAATTTTCTTTTATCAATGCCCGATTGACAGCAGACAATGCGAGCAGCGAAGGTATTGCTGCAGAATTTGCAGGCAAGTCCCGGTCAGAGAGAACAATAATTTTTTTCCCGTTTTTAACAGCTGCGACAGCTTGTGATGCGATTTCAGATAATGCTCTTCTCAATGCCTCGCCGTCACCATCCAAGGGAAAGGAACAAATAATTGTTTCAGATTGATAATCCCCGTCACTTACTGTCTCAAGTCGTGAAAGTTCATCGTCCGTCAAAATTGGTCGTGGAAGTTTTATCAGACGGGCATGTTCCGGTGTCTCAGTGAGAATATTGCCTTTGTTTCCGATATATGTCATCAGACTCATTACCAATTCTTCCCGGATTGGATCAATGGGGGGATTTGTGACCTGTGCGAAAAGCTGTTTGAAATAATTAAACAACATTTGCGTTTTATCTGATAATACAGCCAGAGCCGCATCATTCCCCATGGAACCTACAGGTTCTTTCCCTGTTTCTGCCATAGTTTTTATTATGATATCCAGATCCTCTCTGGTGTAACCGAAGAATTTTTGTTTTTGCTCCAAATCTTTTCCTGGTTCGGAAGGAGTCATTTCTGAAAAAAGACCGTGTACCGAGATACGGTTTTCCTCAACCCAGCGCCGATACGGCTTACTTCTTGCCAAACGGTTTTTTATTTCGGAATCCGGAACAATTCTGTGTTTTTGCAGATTAAGAAAAATGATTTCCCCCGGTTTCAACCTGCCGTGTTGAGAAACATTCCGGGCGTCAATGTTCAATACTCCGGCTTCACTTGCAAGAACGAATGTGCCGTCTTTATATAATGTAAAACGGGCGGGCCGTAATCCATTGCGGTCCAAAATTGCTCCGGCATTTATTCCATCTGTGAATGTGACGGCGGCAGGACCATCCCAGGGCTCCATCAATGCGGAATGATATTCAAAGAACCCCCTTACATCGCGCCCCATATAGTATTTATTTCCCCATGCCTGAGGCAGCAGCATCAACATGGTATGTTCAAGACTTCTGCCGGAAGCGACCAGAAGCTCAAACATATTATCCAGTGCGGCTGAATCACTCAAACCATCTCCGATCAAAGGCAGGAGTTTTTTAATATCATCTCCCCACAGCGGAGACGATAGTGATCCTTCCCGGATTTTTAATGCATTGAGGTTTCCGCGCAGAGTATTGATTTCCCCATTATGTGCAAGATAACGGAAGGGATGAGCCAGTTGCCACGATGGAAATGTATTTGTACTGTACCGCTGGTGGACAATTGCCAGATGCGAGGTAAAATCTTCATTTGAAAGATCAGGATAGAAATTTTCCAATTGTGTTGCCATCAGCAAGCCTTTATAAACAATCGTCCTTGAAGACATGCTGCAGATATAAAGATCAAGAGATTTTTTTTCAATGATCCTGCGCATGACAAAAAGTTTGCGCTCAAACTCATTTTGATTGGAAAAAACACTTCCGTCAATGAAGAGTTGTCTGATTTGAGGCACGGATTCACGTGCCAATTTTCCTATAAATGCCGGTTTTACAGGGACATTTCTCCAAAACAGTATTTTTCCACCTTCGCTTTTTACAGTTTCTTCGATTTCCCGTTCAACTCCGGTTCCCCCAAAAATCATTGCAACTGCGTAACTTCCGGGAGCTGGCAGAACCGAACCGAATTCTTTCCTGAAAAAAGCGTCTGGCAAAGCAAGCAAAAGTCCTGCTCCATCTCCAGTTTCCGGATCGCTGCCGGCAGCTCCCCGATGCATCAGTCTGCAAAGAACATCAATTCCCTGCGTCACTGTCTTATGACTGCTGATCCCGTTCAGATTGGCGATCAAGCCAACCCCGCAAGCATCATGCTCAAATTCAGGATGATATAATCCTTGCGGCATCTGATGAAAAATTTGTTGTGCCATAAAAATATTTCCTTATGTCGTTGGTCAAAAAGAAAAAATCTCCGAACTTCTATTAGCAAAAAGCGTGCCAACTGTTATCAAGCACAAAAACAAAAACATCTTTTACAAAAATTGCAAAAAAGCACTCAAGCAGTTTTACATTTTTTGTAAAAAAAATATAATTCTTTCATGTCTGTTTTTTTCTCTTTCAAAAAATTTCAGGCGAAAAGAGTTTGATTCAGCTTAAAGAGAAATACAGTTGGCACAATTTTTGCTATATGTATGGCAGAAACAACCTGAATAACCCAATAAGGAGTTTGATCATGAGTAATTCAAGTCGTAAGCATGCTGTTGATGCAATCGCAAGGTGTATTGTACCAGAACCGGAACCTGTTGAAAATGTAACGCTGGATGATTATGCCGGAGATGTTTTTGACGCACAGGCAATGCAAAAGTTTTTATCCAAAGATATTTGCCGGAAACTTCTTGCTACCATTGAGAACGATGAGCAGCTTGATCCCGCCATTGCCGGAGATGTGGCTCATGGCATGAAGGAATGGGCATTAAGCCGGGGAGCGACCAGTTACACGCATTGGTTCCAACCATTAACAGGAAGTACGGCAGAAAAACACGACTCTTTCCTTGAACCCGATAAATGTCATGTAATGTTCAGCTTTTCCGGCAAAAATCTGATTATGGGAGAACCCGATGCCTCCAGTTTTCCATCTGGCGGTTTGCGTTCCACTTTTGAAGCCCGGGGATATACGGCATGGGATCCCACCAGTCCGGCATTTATCAAGCGGCACGGCAACGGAGCGACTTTGTGCATCCCGACTGCGTTTTGCAGTTATACCGGCGAGGCGTTGG
The DNA here is from genome assembly GCA_045586645.1 of Victivallaceae bacterium. Lineage (GTDB taxonomy): Bacteria > Verrucomicrobiota > Lentisphaeria > Victivallales > Victivallaceae > UBA1784. The sequence goes on along the minus strand of JAZNAR010000078.1, from coordinate 16,104 downwards.
ACAAGAAAACGCCGCTCTTGCGTTCGATCCAGGCTCTTTCTGCGGCAACCAAACGGTTGATGAAATGTTTTGATCTGCCGGATGAAAAAGTTTCAGTAACTTTAGGCGCGGAGCAGGAGTATTTCCTTATTGATAAACATTTTTATTTGCAGCGGCCCGATCTTTTGCAAACCGGCAGAACACTTTTCGGTGCGCCTCCCGCCAAGCACCAGCAGCTGGAAGACCACTATTTCGGTTCAATAAAGATGCGGATACTCAATTTTATGACCGAAGTTGAACAGGAGTTGTGGAAACTGGGGATCCCCGCCAAAACCCGCCATAACGAAGTGGCTCCGGCACAATTTGAACTGGCTCCGGTATTTGAGGAGTTGAACCTTGCCTGCGACCACAATATGCTGGTTATGGAAATATTGCGTCAAACCGCCGAAAGACACGGTTTGGTCTGTTTGCTCCATGAAAAACCATTTGCCGGAGTCAACGGTTCCGGCAAGCACAATAACTGGAGCATCAATTACGGTAAACGCAATTTGCTCAATCCGGGAAATGATCCACACGAAAATGCGGTATTTCTGACTGTATTATGTGCGATCATCGAAGCTGTCGATATACATGCCGATTTGCTGCGGGCAGCAGTGACCGGGGCGGGCAATGATCACCGGCTGGGAGCAAATGAAGCACCTCCGGCGGTTATTTCCATCTATCTCGGGGATCAGCTTGCCGATGTCATCCGGCAGCTTGAATCTGGTGAAGCCAAATCCAGCAAACACGCTCACCCCCTGAAAATCGGGGTGGATACCCTGCCGGTTTTGCCGCAAGATGCCACTGACCGCAACCGTACCAGTCCATTTGCATTTACCGGCAACAAATTTGAATTCCGAGCCCCCGGTTCAAGCCAATCCTGTTCCGGAGCCAATATTACGCTGAATACGATCGTTGCCGAAGCATTTGACAGGATGGCAGAAAAAATTGAAGCATTCCCCCGGGAAGATTTTCTGGTTTCTCTGCAATGCCATTTGCAGAATGTTGTTACATCGCATAAAAGAATTATATTTAATGGAGATGGTTACAGTGATAAATGGCTTGAAGAAGCTGCCCGGCGGGGACTGCCTAATGCCCGCAGCACAATGGAAGCCCTGCGGTGCCTGACCGATAAATCCAATGTGGCGATGTTTGAAAAATACCATGTTTTCAATTCCCGTGAACTGGAATCCCGTTTTGAAATATTTCTGGAAGATTATCACCGGAAGATCAAAATTGAGGGCGAAGTTGCCTTGGAAATTGCCAATACCATGATACTGCCAATTGCGAGCAATGAATACTCTCAAATCGTTCGCTCTGTCAATGATGCAAAAAAGGCCGGAGTGAAAAACGGTTCTTCAGTACAAGCTGAACGGGCATCTTTGCTTGGCAAGGAAATAGAATATTGCTATTCATGTATTAAAAATTTACAAACAGCTCTGGGAGGGAAACACGAAGACATCTTGAGTGCGATGAAAGAGTTGCGTCACTCTGTTGATAAATTGGAGAAAATTTTGCCCGATGAACTTTGGCCATTGCCCAAATACCGGGAAATGCTCTTTATTTATTGAAAGATATGCCGGAGGTCCGTTATGTCAGAAAATATCAAACACGAGTGTGCAGTGGCATTTCTGCGATTGCGTAAAAGCAGAGAATATTTTGCAAGCAAGTATTCCACATCCGATTACGCATTGGAGAAAATGACCATTCTGCTGGAAAAACAGCATAACCGCGGACAGGATGGTGCGGGTATCGCCGCACTCCACCTTGCCCCGGAGCCGGGGACTGCTGCATACAATATAGAAAAATCGGCAGCCGGAAATCCCTTGAACGATCTGCTGAAAAAAGTAAGTTTTCATAAAGCAGAGTTTCAGGGTGAACTGCTGTTGGGGCATTTGCGTTATGCCACCTTCGGCAGAAACGATATACATTGCTGCTACCCTTTTGTGCACGAAAACAGCTGTCTGGAGCGGGTGCTGCTGCTTGCCGGAAACTTCAATTTGACTGATAACCGGAAATTGCTGGAAAATCTTGTCAATTCCGGTCATCATCCCGCCTGCAGTTCCGATGGCTATTTATTGCTGCAAACCATTGCCCATTATCTGGAAAAAGAGGTCAATATCCACGGTGACTCCCCGAATCATGCCAAATTACTCCGCAAAGCATTGGATGATCTGGATGGAGCTTTTACTTTATGCGGCATCACCGGCAGTGGAGACGCTTTTGCCATCCGTGACCCCCACGGCATCCGTCCAGGATATTATTATATGGATGAAGAGGTGATCGCCGTGGCGTCGGAACGGTCAGCCATTCAGGCGGCATTCAACTGTTCCAGTGCCGAAGTGCATGAGCTGGTGCCGGGCAAGGCGTTGATCATCAGCAAAAGCGGAAATGTGGAGTTTGCCGATTGTCTAACGCCCCGGGAACGGCGCAGTTGTGTTTTTGAACGGATCTATTTTTCCAGAGCCAATGATTGCGATATCCACCGGGAACGGCGCAAGCTGGGAGCCGCGTTGGTTCCGGCGGTGCTTGAAGCGGTGAAAAACGATTTCCGCAACACCTTTTTCAGCTACATACCCAATTCGGCTCAGGTGGCTTTTCATGGCTTGTTAAGCGAGTTATGCTGCATTGCCGCAAAGCAAAATCAAACATTGCGTTTCGGGCAAATCGCCGTCAAGGATGCCAAATTCCGGACATTTATTACTGATCCGGCACACCGGCAGAGCATATACCAGCATGTCTACGATGTAACCTACGGTCTGGTGCATCCCGGCAGCGACAATCTGGTGGTGCTGGATGACTCCATCGTCCGGGGCAACACCATGCGCAATGCTATATTGCCCATGCTTGACCGGCTGGATCCGGCAAGGATCATCGTGGCAAGTTCGGCACCGCCGGTAAAATATCCGGATTGTTACGGTATAGATATGGCAACGGCGGGAGAGTTGATCGCTTTTCAAGCCCTTATAAGCTGCCTGAAAAAGCGTTCGCAAACAAATTTGCTGGATCAGGCGTATCGGGCGGCAAAGCAAGAACTGGCATCTGGCAAGTGCCGCATAAACTGTATGAAAATATTGTATGATGCAGTACCAAATGAAGAGTTGTGCCGGGAAGTTGCCCGCTTACTCAAACCGGAAGGTTTGAAGTCAGAACTGACAGTTGTTTATCAAAGCTGCGAAAACTTGCAAAAATGCTTGCCTGACCATACCGGCGACTGGTATTTTACCGGCAATTACCCCACGGCAGGCGGAGTGAAAGTTGCCAATCAGGCACTGGTCGATTTTGTTGAACATGTAAACAAAAGGGCATATTGAAAATGGATCTTTTGTGGAAAGAAAAAAGAGCAAGAGAGGCATTTCTTGCCTTGGAAGATGGTACGGTATTCAACGGATATTCGGTTGGATACCCCGGCGATCAACCGGGCGAAGTGGTATTCAATACCGGCATGACCGGCTATCAGGAAATTGCTTCTGACCCCTCATACGCCGGACAAATGGTTTGCCTGACAGCTCCGGAAATCGGGAATTACGGCTGCTGCGGAAGCTTTATGGAGTCAAGAGCATGCTTTCTCCGGGGATTGATCACGCACGAGATAAATGAACCCTCAAACTATCGCAGCGAAAAAAGTCTTGCACAATTTTTGTACGAGCACCAGATACCGGCGATTTCCGGGGTGGATACACGAAGTTTGACCTTGCATTTGCGGAAAAATGGCAGTATGAAAGGCTATTTGCACGTTGAGTCATCGCCTTTGACTGCCCCGGAAGCTGTGGCACTGGCAAAGGAGTGGCGGGGACTGGATGATCAGGATTATGTGCAGGAGGTTTCCACGCCCCAAAAATACCAGTGGAACCGCGAAGGAAAATTCAAAGTTTTTGCATACGATTTCGGCATAAAGTACAACATCCTGCGGCGGATGGCGGCTTATGATATGCAAGTCGCGGTAGTGCCCGCAACTACTCCGGCAGAAATACTTTTGCAGGAAAATCCCCACGGTGTGCTGCTTTCCAACGGCCCGGCTGACCCGTCGGCATTGCCTTATGCAGTAGAAAATATCCGCAAATTGCTGGGCAAAGTACCTTTAATGGGGATCTGTCTGGGGCATCAGCTGCTGGGGCTGGCGTGCGGAGCCAGGTGTTCACGGCTTAAATTCGGTCATCACGGCTGTAATCACCCGGTAAAAAATCTGCTGACAAATCAAGTGGAAATCACCAGTCAAAATCACAATTACGCCTTAACAGATTTGCCGGAAGAGCTGGCACTTACGCATATAAATCTGAACGATCATACCATCGAAGGGGTCAGGCATAAATTTCTCCCGGCATTTTCAGTACAATATCACCCGGAAGGTGCGCCGGGGCCTCACGATGCGGATCGCCTTTTTGATGAATTCATTCACCTTATGGAGCAATAAGCAATGAAAACCAAACATATTTTTATTACCGGGGGCGTCGTTTCCAGTATCGGCAAAGGTATTACCGCCGCCGCCCTTGCCATGCTGCTTAAAGAGCGGGGCTACAGTGTTGCCATGCAGAAACTGGATCCTTATTTGAATGTGGATCCGGGTACCATGAGTCCTTACCAGCACGGAGAAGTTTTTGTAACCGACGATGGAGCCGAAACCGATCTTGATCTGGGGCATTACGAACGATTGGCCAATATCACTTGTACCCGGCAGAGCAATTTTACTTCCGGCAAGATTTATTCATCAGTGATCAACCGGGAGCGTTCCGGCGGCTATCTGGGCGGGACAGTTCAAGTCATACCCCACATAACCGATGAAATAAAATCGGCTATCCGTTCCCTTGAGTCAGAGCAAGTCGATATAGCCATAACCGAGATCGGCGGCACCAGCGGCGATATCGAAAGTCTGCCGTTCCTCGAAGCTGCCCGCCAATTCAAACTGGAAGCAGCCAGTGGTGATGCGATTTTTATTCATTTGACATTGATACCCTATATCCGGTGTGCCAAAGAACTTAAAACCAAACCGGCACAACATTCGGCAGCCACTCTGCGGGGGATCGGGATCATTCCTGATTTGCTGATCTGCCGCAGTGAAGTGCCGCTGACAGCGGAACACTTGCAAAAACTCTCCTGTTTCTGCAATATTCCGGAACGCTATTGCATTGAGGAATTGGATGTCAAAAATTCCATTTACGAAGTCCCCCTTGAACTGGCACGGCAGGCACTGGATCGCAAGGTACTTGAACTGCTGCATCTTCCGGAACGCTCTCTGGACTTGACGGACTACCGTCGCTGGCTGGCAGGCGTGCTGGCACCGCAAAAAAAATGCACCGTGGCAGTCGTGGGCAAATACATCCGCCATCAGGATGCTTATAAAAGCATTTACGAAGCTTTGCACCATGCCGGAATAAGCAACTCATGCGATGTTCAAATCAAAAAAATCGAAGCGGAAGATTTGGAAAATTCCGATCCGGCTCTTTTGTTGGCTGATGCCGATGCCCTGTTGGTTCCCGGAGGTTTCGGCAGTCGCGGTGTCAACGGCAAAATACGGGCGATCGGATATGCCAGAACCCGCAAACTGCCCTTTTTAGGTATTTGCCTTGGTATGCAATGTGCGGTCATCGAATTTGCCAGAAATGTTTTGCATTACAGCGATGCTGATTCCAGCGAGTTCAACACCGCATCCACTTGCCCGGTCATCGACCTTATGGAATCCCAACGCGCTGTCCGGAAAAAAGGCGGAACCATGCGGCTGGGGGCTTTTGATTGTGTCATAACGCCGGGAACTTTGACGGAGAAACTTTACGGCACGCAAAAAATAAGTGAACGCCACCGCCACCGCTACGAATTTAATAATGCCTACCGCAAAGAGTTTGAAAATGCCGGCTTGAAAGTTGCCGGAGAAAATCCGGAAACTGAACTTGTGGAGATCGTTGAACTTACCTATCACCCGTTTTTTATCGGGTGTCAGTTCCACCCGGAATTCAAATCACGCCCCCGGAAAGTGCATCCGCTTTTCGATGGACTTATAAAAAGTGCTTTACAGAAAGGCTGCTGATCATGGCAAAACGCACAGATATAAAAAAGATCATGCTCATTGGTTCCGGCCCTATCGTTATCGGTCAGGGCTGTGAGTTCGACTATTCAGGTGTTCAAGCCTGCAAGGCTCTGAAAGCCGATGGCTTTGAAGTGGTGCTGGTCAACAGCAATCCTGCCACCGTAATGACCGACCCGGATCTGGCAGACCGGACTTACATCGAACCATTGACCTGCGACATCCTTCACGAGATCATCCGGCGGGAACGCCCTGATGCGTTACTGCCCACATTGGGCGGGCAAACGGCATTGAATCTGGCAATGGAACTGGAGGAAAAAGGTATTTTACAGCGTTATAATGTGGAAATGATCGGAGCTTCTGCCCAAGTCATCCGCCGGGCAGAAGACCGACAGCTTTTCAAGGAAGCCATGCAGAAGATCAATTTGGAAATGCCCCGCTCCGGTTCGGCACATACCGCCAGCGAAGCCTTTGCCATTGCCAAAACCATCGGCAGCTGGCCATTGGTGATACGCCCCGGCTTTACGCTGGGCGGTACCGGCGGCGGCATTGCCCATAATGAGGAGGAATTTGCTGCAATCGTAAAACGCGGTCTGGAAGCGAGTATGAATTCTGAAGTATTGATCGAAGAATCGCTTCTGGGCTGGAAAGAGTTTGAAATGGAGGTCATGCGGGATAAAAAAGGCGACAGTGTGATCGTTTGCTCCATTGAGAACTTTGACCCCATGGGCGTTCATACTGGCGACAGCATAACCGTAGCCCCCATCCAGACTTTAAGCGATCGGGAGTATCAGACGATGCGGGATAATTCCTTGAAAGTCCTCGCTGCCATCGGCGTGGAAACCGGCGGCAGCAATGTGCAATGGGCGGTAAATCCTGTTGACGGCAGGCAGATCATTATTGAGATGAATCCCCGGGTTTCCCGTTCCAGTGCTCTGGCGAGTAAAGCTACGGGCTTTCCTATTGCCAAGATCGCCGCCAAGTTGGCTGTGGGCTACACTTTGGAAGAGTTGCGCAATGATATAACGACCTCTACACCCAGCTGCTTTGAACCATCCCTGGATTATGTGGTCGTAAAGGTGCCGCGCTTTACTTTTGAAAAATTCCCCAATGCCGATCCGCTTCTGGGCACCCAGATGAAATCGGTAGGCGAAGCAATGGCGATCGGGCGTAATTTTAAGGAAAGTTTGCAAAAAGCCTTACGCAGTCTGGAAACCGGCAGAGCCGGATTTGGAGCCGACGGCAAAGATGAACTGTTTGAAAATTGTGATGATACGGAGTTGGAAAACAAATTACGGAACCCCACCGCAGAGAGGATCTTCTACATCCGGGCTGCCTTGAAACGGCGTTGGAGCATAGAAAAAATCCACCGTTTAAGTATGATCGACCCATATTTTTTGCGGCATTTATCCGAACTTGCGGCATTTGAAGATGAAATAAAGTCTGCCGGAAATATCGGCAGCTTGCAGAAAGATCTGCCGTTTTTCCGCCAGAGCAAAGAACTTGGGTACAGCGATAAACAGCTGGCTTTTCTGCTTGATACGACCGAAAATGTTGTCCGGCAAGCCCGGTATGCGGTAAATCTGTTCCCTGCATACAGTGCAGTCGATACCTGTGCCGGAGAGTTTGAAGCGATCACCCCCTACTATTACAGCACTTTTCACGGCAATGAAAAACATCTTCCCTCCGGCAAAAGATCCATTATGATTTTAGGCGGCGGCCCCAACCGCATCGGTCAGGGCATTGAGTTCGATTATTGCTGTTGTCACGGGGCATTTGCACTCCGGCAGGCGGGTTATGAAGTGGTCATGGTCAACAGCAATCCGGAAACTGTTTCCACCGACTACGACACCAGCGATAAACTCTATTTTGAACCCTTGACTCTGGAGGATGTTTTACATATTTATCAGCAGGAAAAGTGTTGCGGAGTTATCGTGCAATTCGGTGGGCAGACTCCATTAAATCTGGCACAACAGCTCAAAGCAGCCGGGGTGAATATCATCGGCACCAGCCCGGATGATATAGATTTGGCAGAAGACCGGGATTTCTTCAAGCAACTGACCGCAAAAGTCGGTATCCGCCAACCGGAAAGCGGTATTGCCCATAATGTTGAAGAGGCGTTGTCGATCGTCCATGCAATCGGTTACCCCTTGCTGGTGCGCCCCAGTTTTGTACTGGGCGGCAGAGGTATGGTCATTGTGTACGAAGAAAAATATTTACGCGAATTTGTGGAAAAAGCTGCCGCAGTTGCCGGAGGCAAACCCATATTGATCGACCGTTTTCTGGAAAATGCCGTTGAATTGGATGTGGATTGTATTTCTGACGGTCAGAATACGGTCATCGGAGCGATTCTGGAACATGTTGAACCGGCTGGCATCCACTCCGGCGATTCAGCATCAGTAACGCCGCCCATGACCTTGACCAAGGAAATTCAGGAAAAAGTCCGTTCTTATGCCCGGAAATTTGCCCGGGAACTCCATGTGTGCGGCTTGATGAATATGCAGCTGGCGGTCAAAGATAATGAAATATACATGATCGAAGTCAATCCCCGCGCCTCCCGAACCGTGCCTTTTGTCAGCAAAGCCATCGGCAGAAGTCTTGCCGGAGCGGCGGCACTTTGCATGACCGGCTCTACGTTGGAACAACTGGGCTTTACCAAAGAAATAAAATTACCTTTTACTGCGGTAAAAGAGGCGGTGTTTCCGTTTGTAAAGTTTCCCGGTGTCGATGTGGTGTTGAGCCCGGAAATGAAATCCACCGGCGAAGTAATGAGTATCGACCCGGATCGGGGATTGGCTTATTTGAAAAGTCAGCTCGCCGCCGGGAGCAAACTGCCCCAGACCGGGAGTGTATTTATTTCGGTCAGAAATGAAGATAAACTCCAAATAATTCCCATTGCCCGTAAGTTGCAGGAACTGGGGTTTGTTTTGTATGCCACAAGGGGCACTTCCACCTTGCTTTACAACAACATAAAAACCCGTGCGGTATACCGTATTTCGCAAGGCAGACCCAATTTGCTGGATCTCATAAAAGATCATAACATACAATGGATCATAAACACTTCCAGTTCCGGCTCGACTGCCAAAGTTGATGAAATACTTATGCGTTCACAAGCCGTAAGTTCGGGCATCCCGATCACTACAACCATAGCCGGGGCGCAAGCGGCATTGGCAGGAGTTTCGGAAAAAGTTGAATTCGGTAGATTTGAGGTCTGCTCGCTTCAGGAATATCACAGACATTTGAGGTGAATTTTATGGAAAAAATCATTATTTTAGATTTCGGCTCCCAATACTGCCAACTGATCGCCCGCCGCATCAGAGAGTGCCATGTTTACAGCGAGATACTGCCTTTTGATACCCCGGCAGAAGTCATTGCCGCCGAAAATCCCCGCGGCATCATTCTTTCCGGCGGACCGGCAAGTGTGTATGCAGAAAATGCCCCCCGTTGCGATAAAAACATTTTTGCGTTGGATATTCCCATATTGGGCATTTGTTACGGTTTGCAGCTTATCATCCACACTCTGGGTGGGAAAATCCAGCGGAGTTCCGCCCGGGAATATGGCAATGCTGAACTGAAAATCAACTCTTCATTCGGATTATTTGAAAATATTCCGCCAATCACCAATGTATGGATGAGTCATGGCGATAAGGCGGTCAGTGTGCCCGGAAGTGTGGAGATTCTTGCTTCAAGCGAAAACACCCCTTACTGTGCCGTAAAACTGCAAGACCGGGAGATCTATGGCATCCAATTTCATCCTGAAGTGGCTCATTCACCCCACGGCAAACAACTTCTTGCCAATTTCTGCAAAAATATCTGTAATTGCAGCGGAAGTTGGACGATGGAAAATTTTATTGACAGCTCCATTGCTGCGATCCGGGAAAGGGTAGGCAGCTCCAACGTTATTCTCGGTTTATCCGGGGGCGTGGACTCCAGCGTGGCGGCGGCATTGATCCACAGAGCCATCGGCGATCAGCTGCACTGTATATTTGTGGATAATGGCCTGCTGCGGAAAAACGAAGCCCAACGGGTGAAACAGCTTTTTGCCGATACGTTCCACATCAAACTTACTGCCGTAGATGCCGGGGAGCGTTTTCTCACCGCCCTGCAAGGGGTAACTGAACCGGAAGCCAAGCGGAAAATCATCGGGAATTTATTTGTTGAAGTATTCAACGATGCCGCCAGCCAAATCGCTCATGCTGATTTTCTTGCTCAGGGAACCACTTACCCCGATGTCATTGAAAGCGTTTCCATTGCCGGAAATCCCTCGGCTCTGATCAAAAGTCACCACAATGTGGGAGGTCTGCCGGAAAAAATGCCCTTCAAACTGCTGGAGCCGTTGAGAACTCTCTTCAAAGATGAAGTAAGATCTTTGGGTAAGGCACTCGGGTTGCCTGACGATGCAGTTATGCGGCAACCTTTCCCCGGGCCGGGACTGGCGGTAAGGCATTTGGGGGCGGTCAGCAAAGAAACTTTGGAAATTTTACGCAATTCCGACGAAATCGTCGTTAGCGAAATCAAACAAGCCGGATTATATTATAAATTGTGGCAAACCTTTGCGGTTTTTCTGCCAATAAAAAGCGTTGGCGTAATGGGCGACGAACGCAGTTACGACTATTGTATAGCTTTGCGGATCGTGGAAAGCAGCGACGGCATGACCGCCGATTGGTATGATCTGCCGGCCGGACTGGTAAGAAAAATATCCAGCCGGATCACCAATGAGGTTGCCGGTGTGAACCGGGTGGTTTATGATGTTACCAGCAAACCACCCGCAACTATTGAATGGGAATAAATTATGACTGCTGTAATTGATTATGGCGCAGGCAATCTGACCAGTGTTTTGCTTGCTTTGAAATTTTTGGGCGATGATCCGGTGATTACCGATGACCCGGTGATTTTGGAACAGGCTGACCGGATCATCTTTCCCGGTGTCGGTTCTGCCGCAAGCGGCATGGAGGGCTTGAAGCGGAAGAGTCAGGATGAAGCTCTGAAAAAATGCTGTACGCAAAACAAGCCCATATTGGCAATTTGTCTTGGTATGCAAATGCTCCTGGAGTTCAGCGAAGAAGATGATGGTGTCAATGGGCTTGGCTTGTTTCCCGGAAAAGTGAAGTTATTTGATTTCCCGCCGGAACAACGCATAAAAGTACCGCACATGGGCTGGAACACGGTTCGTCAGAATGAACATGTACTCTGGAAAAATATTCCCGATAACAGTGCTTTTTACTTTGTCCACTCTTACTATGTATCGGCTGATAACGCTTCAGATGTTGCCGGAGTTACGGAATATGGCGGCTTTGAGTTCGTTTCAACCGTGGCACGAAAAAATCTTTTTGCCACTCAATTCCACCCGGAACGCAGCGGCGAAATGGGATTGCAGTTACTGAAAAACTTTTTGAAATGGGATGGTTCATCATGCTGCTGAAACGCTTGATAGTTTGTCTGGATGTCCGGAACCGCCGGGTGACCAAAGGTGTGAAATTCGCAGATAACCGAGACATCGGCGATCCGGTGGAATTGGCAAATTTTTATGCCCAAGACGGGGCTGACGAATTGATTTTTTACGATATCACCGCCAGTGCTGAACACCGTAAAATCGATATTGAAATGGTCAAAAGTGTGGCAAAACAGACTTTCATACCCTTCTGCGTGGGGGGCGGCATCAGCAGCGTAACGGATATGCGGGAAGTGATCCTTGCCGGAGCCGATAAGATTTCGGTCAACTCCCTTGCGGTCAGAAATCCCCGGATCCTTACCGAAGGAGCCAGAGCCTTCGGCAGACAATGTATCGTTCTTGGTATGGATGTAAAAGCCGTGGATAAAACATCGTCGATCCCCTCCGGATATGAAATTTATATCGAAGGCGGCAGAGTCGCCACCGGACTTGATGCTGTAAAATGGGCAAAAAAAGCCGTTGAACTGGGTGCAGGAGAAATTTGCCTCAATGCCATTGATACCGACGGGGTCTGCAACGGGTATGCTCTTGATATAACCCGGATGATTTCCGAAGCTGTCGCCGTGCCGGTGATCGCTTCCGGCGGCGGGGGCAAAGTCGAACACCTTGCGGACGCTCTTCAGCAGGGCAAAGCCGATGCAGTACTGGTTGCCTCCATGGTACATTCCGGGCAGTACCGCTGTTCTGAAATAAAACAGCAGCTTACAGCAATGCAAGTTCCGGTCAGGTTGTGCTGCCCGAGGCAACTGCAGTAGTTCAGATGAACCTCTTTTGCCGGTAAAATTGTTTCACGAAAAACTTATTTTAATGATAGTTTTCCGGCAAAAGCACCGGAACTTAAAGAGTTTATCCATAGTATATTTTTACGCAAATCCCGCAAGAAAGAAGGTGGAATATGTTTGGTTTTTACCGTTTGGCGGCAGCAGTGCCGCAATTTTTTTTAGCTGATGTGGAAGCTAATACCGATGAAATAATTAGACTTTATAAAGAGGCCTCCGGCAATGGTACGGCGGCGGTGGTTTTCCCCGAGTTGTGCATTACCGGCTACACCATCGGCGATCTGGTTTTTCAGCAGACTTTGCTGCAAGCCGCCGCTGATGCCTCCGTAAAAATTGCGGAAGCCACAGTAGAAAATCCCTGTATAGCCATAGTTGGTCTGCCGCTGGTTTTTGAGGGTAAAATCTACAATACAGCATTGGTCATCCAAAATGGCTGTATTGTGGGGGCTGTGCCCAAACAGCAGCTGGTCAACTACCGGGAATATCACGAAAAGCGTTACTTTGCATCGGGCAAAGATGTCTTTGACTCTTTCGTAAATATCGGTGAACAAACTGTGCCTTTCGGCAGTGATCTGGTGTTTACCGCCGGAGATGAGTTCAAGTTGGGTGTGGAGATTTGTGAAGACCTCTGGAGCATCCACACCCCTTCCAACGGTCTGGCTCTGGCGGGGGCAACGGTGCTGGCAAATTTGGCCTGCTGTACGGAAACCATGGGCAAAGCGGCGTTCCGGCGTGATTTGATTAAAATGCAGAGTGCCAAACTCAATGCCGCTTACGCCTTTACTTCCGGCGGCGTGTATGAATCCACTACCGACAGCGTTTGTGCCGGACATGCCATGATTGCCGAAAACGGCAGGATTGCTGCGGAAAATGAGCGTTTTTTGCGGAAAAGCTCCATTATTTACGCCGATGTGGATCTGCAAAGTTTGATTTCCCAAAGAAGAACCTACAGCAGTTTTTTTGATAATGAGCAGGAAAATATCTACTGCAATGTGGAACTGCCTTTGCCGGTAAAGGGGGCGCCGGATTTGACTTATGCAAAAATCGATCCAACGCCGCTTTTGCCGTCAAAAGAAAATTCCTTTACTGAATGTATGGATATATTCAATATCCAGGTCGCCGGGCTTGTCCGCAGATTTGAACACTCCTGCAGTAAAACCATGGTCATCGGGGTTTCCGGCGGGCTGGACAGCACGCTGGCACTGCTGGCAGCTCATAAAGCTGTGGAGCTTCTGGGAGTGCCCGCCGATACTATCAAAGCCTACACCATGCCCGGATTCGGCACCACCAAACTCACCCGGGGCAACAGCGAAAAACTTTGCGATGCGTTGAATATTCCGGTCAAGGCGATCGATATAACTTTGGCTTGCAAACAGCATTTTGCTGATATTGAACACGATCCGGCAGACTTGACCAACACTTACGAAAATGTGCAGGCCCGGGAACGCACCCAGATACTTATGGATATAGCCAATAAATCCGGCGGCATGGTCATCGGCACCGGCGACCTCTCCGAAATGGCTTTGGGCTGGTGCACTTACAATGGCGACCACATGTGCATGTACGCAGTAAACAGCTCCCTGCCCAAAACGCTGATCCGGCTGATGGTCAAACATATAGCCGAAAGCAAGGGCGGCGATTTGCAGAAAGTTCTGGAAAGCATTCTCAATACTCCCGTAAGCCCCGAATTGCTGTCGCCGGATAAAACCGGGGGTATTGAGCAGAAAACCGAAGATATCATAGGGCCTTACGAACTCCATGATTTCTTTATCTACCACTTTGTAAAAAATAATTCCACGCCGGAAAAGATAGCATACCTTGCCTGCGAAGCGTGGAAAGATGTTTACAGCAAAGATGTTGTGGAAAAAACTCTGAAGATTTTCCTCCGCCGTTTTTTCCAGCAGCAGTTCAAACGCTCCTGCTCGCCGGATGGCGTTCAGGCAACATGTATAAGCCTCTCGCCCCGCGGAGCATGGCAAATGCCCTCCGACGCCATAGCCAAACTTTGGCTGAAATAAGAAACGATAGGTCTTATACCGGGAGCACATTTCCGGCACGACATAATGAAGACAGGTTTCAGAACTTTGGGGCTGTTGCTCACCTTTTTTGAGGTTTTGCAACAGCCCCTCCTACTCGATTATACAAACATCACAGCCCGTCTAAGTAAAAAAGTTTTCATTTTGAAATTGCATATCAACTACGGTAATACTCTCTGAAATGCTATACAATAACGGAGTAGTCAAATTCTCCGGCTTTTTGCTTGCTGCACATATTCAAAAAGAACCAGTTCCCACATTGTCGTTACAATGAGTTTCCAACGCTTCAGTTCATCAACGGCGAAGCAAAGAATATCACAGACTTGGCGGCAAAGCTCGGCTTGAAACCGCCGTATGTAACGCGGGTACTTGGCTTGAATAACCTTGCTCCGAACATTGTTGAAGCAATCGTGAACGGAGCAGAACCCGATGGGTTATCCATCGCACAAATCATGAAAAATATTCCGGAAGACTGGAACGAACAACGGAGGCTTTTCGGTTTCCCGGAACGGTAAACAACCGAACCCCGGCGGCAGGAGAAATCTTGCCGCCTTTTTTTGCGTTTATATGCATTATAACAAATAATTGTTTTTCTCCTAACAAATCCCTTACAATCGGGGGGTATTTTATTTTTCAGACAGACAGGAAGTGCTGTCGAAAGAAACTCTAAACAGGAGAAAAATGTGAAACAGTTTACTGCAATTGTGTTGGTGGCGGCTATTGCCGCCGTGCCGCAGCTGTCCTGGGGCAATCCTCCGGATGACAAAGTTCAAAAAATCCGTTTCGTGGAGGATGACGGTCAAAACTATATGACCTCAAAAATCTACACTCTTCAACACCAGAAAGCCAATGATGTCGTTCCCTTTGTTCTCGGTGCGGTTAAGCGTTATGCGAAAAACTCCACTGTAGATCGCATCAATTATTCTGCGGCCAAACAGCAGTTGGTCGCTGTGACCTGTCCGACACCGCTTATTCCTTATATTGATGATTTGATCAGCAAACTTGACCGCCCCAGAACGGTAATTGAAGGAACCGGGATCACCCGGAATGTTTATAATCCCCAATGGCGATCCGGTGAGAAATTAGTAAATTTGATGGTCAAAACCGGTATCAGTTCCAATGCGTCAGAAGGGGCTAATCAGGACGCCGTGGTTGCCTATGATGCGGCAACCAACCAGATATATTGGAAAGATTCGATCAACAAGGATAAGGATCTGAAAAAGTATCTCGCCCTTTTGGATAAACCCATTGCTCAATGTACTGTTGCGGTGAATGTCTATGAAATTCGTGAATCCGAATTGCAGGATGTCGGGCTGGATTATCTGGCGTGGAAAAATGGTCCGGGACTTAATCTTTTTGAAGCCGGAGCAAACTTTATTACCGGTGATGCCGTATCAGGCGCTTTCGGTCCTTACGGATTTTTTATGTTTGCTCCCGCTTTTGATATGTCATTTGTGAGAATGCTGCAGCAGAACGGTATCGGTAAAGTTTCAGTCAGTGCCAATGTTACCTTGACCAACGGTCATGATGCTGAAATCAGTTTTGCACCCGACTTCCAAAATCTGGTCAAAGATGAAGATTTTGCATCCACTGTCAATGCTTCGACCAATAATCACCTGACGTTGAAAATCCAATCCCCGGTAATCGCCAGACAGCCGGATAATAAAACAGCGTTACTTAATTTCAAGTATGATCTTGCCATCCGTTCCGTGGTAGAACGGGACAATCACGGCAATGAACTTTATGACGAAAACAGCTCTTCCGGCAAAGTCAGTTACACGACAGGTAAAGAACATCTGC
>JAZNAR010000077.1:0-21809 GCA_045586645.1 Victivallaceae bacterium | reverse complement strand
GTTCGAGCCGCAAACTGATTTAATTTTGCTTTTTCTTCCAGATATTCCAAGCGATTATCAATTTCATTGATCTTGCGGAATGGTTCCAGATATTTTCTGGCGGCAGCCTCCGCTTTTCTCAAATCGGTGATCTTCTCTCCTTTTTCGTCTTTTAGGGTGACACTTTTGCGGGTTCCATTGGGCAAGCGATACTGGAGATAATAAACTCCATTTTGTTTGTAAACTCTCCCGGTTCCGTTAGCTCTTCACTTCAATTCTTTGTTTTTTGGCATAGGCATTTCCTCCGTATTGATTGAAAGTTAAAAGGGTTTTCCGGATCATACATCAGTTGTCCGGAAAACCCAAGAGGAAATCATTACTTAAAGCGAAGGATAACTCAAATCGTTACATTATGTTGCAAAAACTCCGATTTTACGCTCAAAAATCTTATTTGCCATTATTTGCCAATTTTGTTGAATAACTATGCTAAACCAAGTATTTTTACCTCAAAACAGTATTTTGCTGTGCAAAAGCAAATAACGAAACAGAACAATAATACAACTTGTTTATTATAAATAAGTTAAATATGAAGATTTGAGAAAATTTTATAAAACACCTTGTCCTCTGAAGCCGTATGCATCTGTTTTATCAGCCATCTGATCTTGTTGTTGAAACCCTCCATTTTTACATTGCTGATATGCCGGAATGTCCAGTAAGTCACAATACCATCCAACTTATCCCGGATTGTCCTTGCCATTGTTTTCAATTCCGGGATTCCGGTCTCTTCCGCTAATTTACATACACTTTTGGGGGAATATTTTATGTTTTCCTGTTGAAATCTGCGGACTTTTTGTGTATAGTAGAGATTGACCGGCATTGCTTACCCTCCAATGTTTTTTTTGGCTATTAAACAATAGGTGCAATTTCGGTCTTTTTCAATTACGTCTTTCTGTTTTTCAGATTTTTCTGCGGATTTCTGTCACAAACCCGCGAAGAACCTTTTATTTGCCCCTTTCTAATCTACCTGAAAAAATCATCATTGCTGTTATTTTTGTAAAACTCGTTGATTCAAAGGATTTTACAACATTTCTGCCAGTGTTTTAGAAACACGCTTTTTCATCGCATTTCGGACAATTCATTTTCACCTCCAAAGTTCAGGATATTTACCATCCAAGCCGAAACAGCGATTAAGAGCCGTATAAGACTGATCAACTCTCAATGGTGTGTACTTTTTGATCGTTTCAGTAAATGCGTTGAGCAGAGAATGCCGTGTCGGTTCGGCAAATTCCGGATGTCGTGGATTTTTGAACTCCTTGAAAACCGGCACGATGTCGCTGCTGTTGATCGCTCCCAGTTCGGCTGCTCGTATACTTCCAATCCTGTGATTTCCAGTTGCCGCAGTCCAGAGCTTTTATTTCCGCCAGAGTCATATCCTCAAGCTCCCGGTCAACTCTGCAAGTACGCTTGGCGTTGGTGTCGTGCATACAGATGATGACCTCATCTTTGGTCAGGTGGAAATCACCCTCCACGCATCTTACTCCCCGCGACCAGGCGAGAGTGAAAGATTCCAGCGAATTTTCCGGAGCCGCTTGCGATTCTCCACGGTGGGCTACAAATTTCATGGTTGTGTTCCTTCTGTTTTCAATGCTGTTTTTCCGCAGACAAATATAGCGTCATTTTTTTAAAAAATCAACTTTTTTCAGGACAAATGATATTTAAAAGCGGTGTAACGCAAAAAAAAGTTACTTTTTTGTCATCGTCCCCGGTTTTCCGCTTGCAAAAGAAATTGCCTTGAATTATATTACGGCGTTTTCTGATGGAACAACTGCGGATTTGCAGAAAGTTTTTGAAAAAATCAAAGGGGAGAAAAAATGAAAATTCTATCCGGACAACACTTTATGATGATGGGAGATTCCATTACCGATGCCGGGCGTATCCGTCCGGTCGATGGCGGTATATCCGAGGGATTCGATAATCAACTTGGAGAAGGGTATGCCCGCATCGTCTGCGGTTTGCTCAACGCAGTTTACCCGGAACGGCTCATCAGGGTCACCAACGCCGGAATAAGCGGCGATAATGTCCTGAAGCTCAAAGCACGCTGGCAGCGCGACTGCCTTGATTGCACTCCGGACTGGGTGAGCGTCATGATCGGTGTCAATGACACCTGGAGCTGCTTCTCCTTGCCTCAAAATCCCATCGGTCATGTTCCGCTGCCGGAATATGAGAAAATTCTGGAGGATTTGGTGAAAAACACTCTGCCGCGACTTTCCGGCGGAATGATCCTCATGACTCCGTACCTAATTGAAAGCAACCGTTCTGATGCGATGCGTATCCAGGTGGAAAAATATGGAAAAATCGTCAAGTGTCTGGCGGAAAAATACAGTACTTTACTGGTGGATACGCAGGCGGTATTTGATAATTTTCTCAACTTCCGTTACAACTGGAATCTGGCTTCGGACCGGGTCCACCCGAATTTGATTGGAGCAACGCTCATTGCCAGAGCGTTGCTTGATGTTTTGGAATTTGATTACAACCATTTGCCGGATCTCACAAAATAGGAAATGAACTCTATGAAACGCAATATTCAAAAATTTTTTTTCACTGCGGCAATGTTGGCGGCAGTGATTTGTCAGGGTGGTGAGTCTGTGAAATCAAAAATGAAACAACCGGGGATAGATTTGCGGAAAGTCCGGATTTTCTGCAAAACCAGTAAATCGGCACTTTCATACCGGGAAAAAGAACCGATGGTGTTTGAATTCAAAGCTGATTTTTCCGGTTTTCCGTCTGACGGGTATTATTTGTCGTATGTGCGGCGCGGTGATGACGGAAAGGAATTTTCGGGAAAAATCGAAGCCGGCAAAACATTGGTCGTAAAAACTTCTCTCGATGCCCCCGGTTTTGTTTCCGTGAATGTCTGTTTGCTGAACAATCGTGGCGAAAAGCAAAAAGTTGAGTATGTTGCCGGCGCCGCTGTAAAACCGGAACTTCTGGAAGATTGCGGCGAACCGGCGGATTTTGATAAATTCTGGGAAAAACAGAAATCCCGTCTGAAAGCAGTGCCTTTCCGGGGGAAGGTGACGGAAACGCCGGTCGGGGAAAAGAATGGTGTCCGCATTTTCGCAGTAAGCATCCCCTGTGTGGGCAGACCGGCGACCGGCTATCTGACTGTGCCGTCCGGTGCAAAAGCGAAAAGTCTGCCGGCGGAGATCGTATTTGACGGGTACGGTGCTTATAAACAGCCGCTGCCGCCGGCATATCCCAAAAACCGGCTCGTGTTGCGATTGAATGCTCACGGTCAGGAACTCGGAAAAGACGCGGCTTATTATAAAAAATTTTTCGGCAGTCTCGGCAGCAGAGGCTATAGTTATGCCAAAGATCCGGAGCAGAACAGAGATCCGGAAACAGCATACTTCAACGGCATGGTATTCCGCGCATTACGGGGGCTTGATTACCTGAAAAGCCGACCGGAATGGGATGGCAGAAATCTGGCAGCCTGCGGCACAAGTCAGGGCGGATTGCAGACGATCTGGGCAGCTGCTCTTGAGCCGGATGTCAATTATGCCTGGATACAGGTGCCATGGTGCTGTGATTTGGCAGGAGCTGTCAAAAAGGGGCGTTTGACCGGCGGTTCGATAGGGTATTCTCCGGGATTGGATTATTACGACCCGGTTTTTATGGCCAAGCGGATAAAATTTGCGGAAGTAAAAATTCACCGTGCCGGACTGGGCGATTATATTTGTCCGCCATCGGGAGTGGCGATCTTTTACAAAAATCTCGCAACGCAAAAGAAAAGTATAAAATGGGGTCAGGGCGGCAATCATTATGTCAATCCTGAAAAATCGGAAATCATCGAGTGGAAAACTTATTGATTTTCAGATATTATCTGCATCACAGGCAATTTTTAACTATGGGGTCCCATTGATATGGTCGAATTGAGAGGATTTTGGAAAAAAGGGTCTTTGCACAATCATACCTTGTGGTCGGATGGTGCAACACTTCCGGAAGTGGCAATCAAACGGATCAAAGATTCCGGATATGATTTTCTTTGTTTGACCGACCACAATATATTTCAGGATATTCCGGATGCCTGGGTAGAAGTCCGTCCGGAAGCCGGGAATTGGCCCCCGGCGTTTTCGCAGTCGGAATGGGAATTTGCCCAATCGCTGGGCATCCCGCTGGACTATCGGCATTTCGGCTATACAACGAGCGTCAGACTGCGGACATTCAAAGAGTTGAGGCGGCTTTTCCACGAACCCGGCAAATTTTTGTTGATACCCGGCGGTGAGATCACGACACGTATCCGCCGCTGCAATGACCGGCCGGGAGTATTTCAGCTTCACATGAATTACTTTAATATTCAGGAAACACTGCCGGATCTGGTCGGTAAAAATCTGGATGAAACAGTAAAACTGAATTTCAATTCCTACAAAAACTCTGCCGCAAAAGTGAAGGGCGTCACCGCGTTTCAATTCAATCATCCGCTGTGGCCGCGTTATGACGGTCCTCCGGAATTATTGATCGACAATCCGGAAATCCGCCATGTGGAAATATGCAACAACACCATAGATTTTGACCGCCCGGAAGGAATGTATGATTGCAGTAAATATTGGGATATAGTCAACGCATTCCGCTGTATAAATGGGGATCAATTATGTTTCGCTTCAGCAGGGGATGACAGCCACCGTTATGATCCGGAACGTATCAATGGTATCGGCGGCGTCGGTTCCGCCTGGGTGATGGTACACTTGCCCGGAAGATTTACTGTCAATAATCTGCTCACCGCCATGAATAACGGCGAATACTATCCCACTACCGGAGTTATACTGGATTCCATAAAATTTGAGCCTGAAACGGGAAAACTTTCAGTAAAAGTTGCCGGCAACGGCAAGTTCTGCATCCGGTTCATCACGACCGAACAGAACTTCAACCGGGAAACAGAGGAACATTATTTCCCGTGGGTGGATGATTTTGACCGCCGCTTGCGTAAATACAGTGACGATATCGGTGTTTGCGTCAAAGAGGTGAAAGATGTTTCAGAGGCGGAATATACGATGAGCAGAGATGATCTGTATGTACGCGCGGAAATAATTTCTGATGTTCCCGGGCGTTTCGATCATTTCCCGTACCCTGAAAAGCAAATGGCGTGGACTCAACCTTATCGTATGAAAAGCTGAAAATATTTCTGCAAAACTCTTGACAGGAACTGTTTTCCGGTGTAAATTAAAAATGAGTTACATAAATGCTTTTATATTGCGGGGAGTAAATAAAAATGAATTTTCTTGATTGGTGCATGCTGATTATTCCGGTGCTGGCACTTGTTGTCATCGGGTGTGCGACACAACGGTATTTAAAGAGTGTTGCCGGGTTTCTTTCCGGCGAAAGATGTGCGGGCAGATATTTGCTTGCCGTTGCCGACGGCTCTGCCAATATGGGCTTGGTGACAGTCATCGCCATGCTGGAAATGTATTACCGTGCCGGATTTGCCGTAAACTTCTGGAATTCATTTGCGGTATTGGTGACACTGACGATAGCTCTCACCGGTTTTGTTTCGTACCGGTTCCGGGAAACGCGGGCGATGACGATGGCGCAGTTCTTTGAAATGCGCTATTCCCGCGGCGTGCGGATATACGCGGGGATATTGGCATTCACATCAGGATTGCTGAATTACGCGCTGTTTCCCGCGATCGGCGGCAGATTTCTGATGTATTACTGCCAGTTGCCGGAATATTTCAGTGTCGGCGGGATCAACGTTTCAACTTTCGGCTCTATCATGGCAATAACCCTGACCGTGGCATTGATAATCGTGCTGACCGGCGGGCAGATCACCACGATGGTCACTGATTGCGTACAGGGAGTTGTCAGTTATGCGATTTATGCGGCAGTGATCGTGGTGATATTTTCCACCTTTTCCATCGCTGATTTTGAAGAAGCGGCAATTTCACGCCCGGAAGGGATGAGTTTTTTCAATCCTTACAATATTGACAAATTGACCAGTTTCAATATCCTTTTCGTTTTGATCGGATTGTTTTCCAGCATATATGCGCGTAATGCATGGCTTGGCACTCAAGCATATATGACTGCCGCAAAAAGTCCGCATGAACAGAAAATGGCGGGATTGCTGGGAACGTGGTGTTCCGGATTTATCGGTATCATGATGATCCTGATCGTACTCGGGGTATACTGCTACATGAACAATCCGGCATTTGCAGAAGGAAGTTACGCTGTCACCGCAGAATTGGCAGAGAGGATAAATCTGGCTTCCCCCGGACAAACCGCCACCATGCGCGGGCAGATGCTGGTGCCGATCGCATTGAGACACATTCTGCCGCACGGGGTAATCGGATTGTTTTGTGTGCTGGGAGTTTTTCTCATGGTTTCAACAGATACGACATATATGCACAGCTGGGGAACGATTCTCGCTCAAGATGTGATTCTGCCGATCCGGGGCGGCAAAATGCTTACTGCACGGAAACAGTTGCTTTTGATTCGCTGCTGCATCATATTTGTTGCCCTGTTTGCGTGGTGTTTCAGTTTTTATTTCGGTCAGGTCGATTTCATATTGATGTTTTTTGCCGCGACAGCCACGATATGGCTCGGCGGCGCCGGTTGTCTGATCATCGGCGGACTCTACACCCGGCGCGGCACAACGGGCGGAGCGTACACTGCATTGACGATCGGACTTGTTGGTGGAGCCGGCGGGTTTCTGTTGAGCAAATGCTGGGAACCGGTCATTTATCCGTGGTGTGTGAAAAATATTCCGGAACAGCTTGAGGCGTTCCGTTTGACATTGCAGCACCTCGGCGAAGTGCTGCCTATTGTCAACTGGGAAACCGCTCCGGAACAATTTGCCATGAGATTTCCGGTCACCAGTCAGGAAATATACGGTATTACGATACTTTTCGCCATTGCCGGATATTTTACAGCATCTTTATTCAACCGGAAAAAACTTTTCAATCTGGATAAAATGCTGCACAGAAATCAATATGCCGATGCCCCAGAAACACCTGTCGCCGGAACACAAAAGCGCAGTATATTCAGTAAACTTGTGGGCATCACTCCGGAATATTCCAAAGGCGATAAAGTTTTGGCATGGAGTGTTTTCGGCTGGACGATGCTGGGATTGTTCATTTTTGTGTTTCAGTTCGGCTGCAACACATTTCTGGGCCGCTGGAGTGAAACGACTTGGTTCGCGTGGTTCAAGTATTACCGGCTTCCGCTGGATCTGCTTTATGGAGCCGTAACGACGGTATGGTTCAGCTGGGGCGGCATAAAAGATCTGTTGCAGCTTTTCAAAAATCTCGGGAAAACCAAATCAGATGCCGTGGATAATGGTATGGTTACGGCTCAAGACAATGAAAATCAATAAAAATGTGCTGCCGGGAATCAAAAAAATTTGACATGGAACCGTTTTGCTGTAAATTATATTTAGTTTTCAATTTCAGATCGTTATGGGGGCATTTGTGTACGAAAGAAACCGGCACGGGCGTAAAACCGAATTTACCCGCAAAGCTCTGATCCGATATATTATCGATCATGGGCTGAAGCGTGGCGACCGCCTGCCTCCGCAAATCGAATTGGTGAATTCCATCGGGACATCAAGTTCGACTGTTATCCGTGCGGTCAACTCATTAAGCGATGACGGCATTTTGGAAGTGCGGGACAAAGTCGGGGTTTTTCTGCGAACAGATCATTTGCTCGGTCAGGTGGCGCGGACAGTTGCGCTGCTGACTCAATGTTCCGTTTCTACGGTAAGTCCGTTTTATTCAGGACTTGCCCTCATGCTTATCCGGCGTTTGCAGCAGGCTGGATGCCAGACGTTGATTTTTCCGTGGAAGCGTGAAAACAATCTGGACCCTGACAAACGCAGTCAAAAAGAGTTTCCCGGTCTCAACGATGCGCTTGCTGATGGCAAAATAGATGTGGTATTTGATTTTACCGGATGGAATGGTGATGATTATTTTGCCCGGTACGGAGTGCCGCTGCTGACGCTTGATGTGATGCCGTCGTCTGCGAACAGTATCGTCATTGACATGGCGGGATTTTGCGACAGTGCGATAGCGGCACTGGCGGAAAACGGGGTTCGTGATTTGCGGATAATTTCTCCGCATGAAATGTTGAATAAACTGTTGCGTCCGGTGATCCATGAAGCCGGTAAAAAGTACGATTTGGATTTGGGCGATGATATATTGATAACGGTGGATAATGTCAAACGCGGCAGAGAGTTGGCGAAAAAATTTTTCATGCAGAAACCGCAGGAGCGTCCGGATGGATTCATTTTCATGGACGAATTTATCGGAGTGGATTTCCTGAACGGTCTGGCGGTTTGTCATGCCAACGGAGCCGGTTACCGTCCGCAGGTGGTAATGGCTTATGACCGGGATTTGCAGTTGAGCTATCCCTATGATAATATATTTCTCTTTGAAAAAAGAGTTCACGATATCGCGGATCTGGCAGCGGATACACTGCTGACGATCTCTCAAAAGAAAAGATCCGGTTTGGTGCGTTACTATCATTATGAAAAGGTTGGAAAACGCAGTTTTTTTTGAGCTGATTTTTTATGTACGCTGAAACTCATTTTTAAGTTATATAAAAACAATAAACTATTCAACTTAAACAAAGGAAAGGAATAACATGAAAAAGTTTTGTAAACAATTCACTTTGATAGAATTGCTGGTTGTTATCGCAATAATTGCGATTCTCGCGGCGATGCTGTTGCCGGCATTGCAAAATGCCAGAATTTCCGGACAACGCTCCGCTTGCAGCAGCAATCTGAAGCAGTGTGCAATGGCTATCAGGATGTATGGTGACGATAATGACAGCAAATTTATGGTTTACCATTCAGATGCAACCAAAAGCGGCTGGGGTTTGATGATCAGCGGCGGATTTTACAAGGACAAAACGGCATACATCAAATCCATGAAAGTATTGAAGTGCACGACCGGCACGACATATGCCGAAGATAACCATAACAGCATATACGGCTTGACCGGCTGGGCCGGTATATCCGATTCCACTGCCGGTTGGCCGCAGAGTGCCGCAATTCAGGGCGATGGGATGAAAGCAATCAATTTGTCGCACAGTTCCCTGAAACCCAATCAGCCGTTGCTGGCGGAAACAGCCTATGCTTATTCCGGAACCTTCTACCGTATGCAACATCTCCGGTGGAATATCAACGGCAACAGCGGCATGGACCAGGCGTTTGCCTATCCGTGGCACGCAAAACAGATAAATTCGGCGTATCTTGACGGTCATGTGGAATCACTGACGGCAGATGGGCTTGCACAAAAAATATTGTCTGTCCGTACCACAGTGAATGAAGTTCATATACTTGACAAAAATTTTGTCCGGAATAATTTTTCCCGCTGACAGAGCATACAAACTAAACCGCTGAAGGAGATATTGTTATGCATAAAAAACTGTTTTTGTTTGCTGCGCTTTTGGGCATTGCCTGTTTCGCAGCTGAACCCAACCCGAAGCTTTATCATCGGGTATCGACCGGAAAAACTCCGGTGATTGATGGAAAAATCTCCGCCAACGAGTGGAATGACGCCGCCATGCTGCCGCCGTTTTCGCGGGTAAAAGGCGGTTGTCCGCAGTGGGACAAACTCAATCAGGTCATGCTGAAATTCGACCGGAACAATTTATATATCGGGTTCCGCACCCACATGGCGATCGACATGGATCTGCTCCCGGCGGAACCGGATTCAGAAACGATGACCAATGTGGAAAGTTTCGATATCCGGTTCGTGCTTCCGGGGCAGCCGAAGTGGAAACGCTTCATGGTGGAGCGCGGCGGAGCGAAATTTGACCAGCTTTTCCGCGGGCACAAAATGGATCGCCCCTCGGAGTGGAATCCGCAATGGGAATATAAATGCCGCCTTATCCCGCAAAATTTTGCCAGCTGGTCGATTTGGGAAGGGGAAATTGCTATTCCGTGGGAAACGCTTGGTATAGAGTACCCTGAAAACGGGCTGAAATTATCTGCGCTTTTCATCCGCTATCTCGGCAACACGTCGCTGGCAGTTGACGAGGAAGGACGCATCGTCAGCTGGGCACTGGCGAGCAACAAGACCGATTTGATATTTGATGCAAATTACGGAGCATTGATGCTGGAACCGGGAAAACCGGTTTTCCGGATGGAATCACTTCAGAATTATTCCCGCAGTGTGGTAGGCGTCAAGGGGCGCATCGCCGGTCAGAAAAATATTGCCGGAGGTAAAATCAATACCGCGATCTGGGATATCGGCAATGTCAAACGCATGTTTGATTACACCGATGCCGCTGTCAAAACAAACAATATCAACTGGCAGAAAAGTATCCGTGTCAAGCAGGCTGAATCCGGCAACGGCAGAATATTTATTTTTGATGCCGCCGGCGGAGCGATATGCAAATATCCTTTCCGCACCACGATTTTCCCGTCATTTTACAGTCAGGCAGTATACAACAGTTGTGACGACATGGTTCACTTTGCCGGACGCTCTTTTGACGGATTTGTCAAAGGTGACATCATCCGGCTGACCGCAACCTCTCCGGAAGGCAGAATATATACGTCAAAAGAACTTGACACCAAAAATATCGTATCGGCATTTGACGGCAAAATTTCCTGCGCAAAAATTCCTGCCGGCAGTAAATTTATTGCCGGTGCCGCTCTCATCAGAAACGGCAGGGAGATCGCCAGATCCCAATTTGAAAATACCAAAAAATCTCCCGAATGGTCAGGCGCGTTGAAAGATTTCAAAGTCACTGCGCCTCCCGCCGGGTGGGTCCCGCTTGAAGTGACCGGCGAATCTGAAACACTTAAAGTCGCTGTCCGTGACCATGCCTATCATTTCGGCAAATCGCTTTTTCCGGAAAGAGTTTTGCTCCGCGGTGAAGAATTTTCCGCCGGAGCGTGGGATTTTATTGCTGAAACATCAAACGGCAAGCAGAAATTTTCCGGCGAAGCCCCGAAAATAATTGCCCGGGACAAGCGCGGAATCACTCTCAAATACCACGGCACATCTGCGGATTTGAAACTGGATGCCGAGATCCGTATCGAATTTGACGGCATGGCGTGGTACCGCTGCCGTTTTACTCCGAAACGCAAACAGATCACGGTAAAGAGATTGGCGATAAATTGTCCAATTTCTCCTGAAAAATTGCGTTATATGCGTTCTTTCTACTATCAGATCGGTCAAACGACTCACCGTTACGCGCTTATCGGCAAAGCAAAACGCACAGAGGAACTACCGCCGCTGGCAGTTTCATATGCCGGAGATATTTCCGGAACCGGCTGGAAATACAACTCAAGTTTCAATTACTTCTACTGGATCGGCGGCGAAGACAGAGGGTGTCTGTTCGCTCTGCCTTCTCAGCAGAATTTGAGTATCGACAAAGAATATAACACCGTTGTTGATACGCCGGAACATTTTAACTTCAGTTTGGAACTGGTCAATAAAAGCGTTCAGTGGGAGCGTCCGGTCGATTATGAATTCGGCATTGTGCTGACTCCGGCACACAAACCGGTCAATCCCGCCGGCGTGCGCCGTGCCGGACAGTATCCGCTGGGCATAGAGAACGGCAAAGCTCATTCCCGTCTGCTGGAAATTCCTGAAGTTATTTATACGCAGGATAAACATATTTCCTGGCGTTTCCCGAAACCTCCGGCTGGATTCAAAATTGCTCCGGATTTCTTTTTCGCCGACATGATCGGCTCCTGGGTGATGCGCGATGTCATGGACGGCAATTTCCGTCCGAAACAGAAAGATGTTGATGAGATCCGCCGGCAGTGTGACGGTATCCGTTCCGGAAGTCACGGCAAACCGATGCTCTGGTATGACATGCTGGTCACACCGGTGGCAAAAGATTTGGAGCCGTTTTTCCCTGAATGGTGTACCGTTCCGCGTACGGATATGCCGGCAGACGTGTATGTAACTGTACTTTGTCCGGCATCAGACGGTTGGAAAGAAGCGTATTTGCACGGCATGAAACAGCGCATGAATGACGGTGTATGCAGTTTCTATATGGACATGAGCGCGATACGTCCGTGTTCAAACCGGCTTCATGGCTGCGGTTATTATGATGCTCAAGGCAAATTGAATGCCAGTGTACCGTTTTTACAATTCCGCGAATTTGCGTTGATGATCCAAACTGGCATTAAGAAAAACGATATTGACGGTATATTTTTCTATCATGGTGTCAGCCCGATAAACCTCTGGACAGATGCACACCAGGAGTTGGAATATTGGCAGTTTGCGCCTGATTACAACACCATGAGCCCGGAATTTCTGCAGCTGGAAATGTTTGACAAAAGACAGAGTGGGTCTCAACCTTTTGTTACCAATGCGATTTGCTACCGCCACGTCCCCGGTGCATTGCGTTCCAAAATGCCGATGCTGGATTCACTGGGGTTGTTCCTGCTGCATGACATGCACAGTTACAATACCCATGCTCTGGAAATTTACGGCAATTATATCACAACCAAGCCCCTGATTGATTTCGGAGTGGACGACAAAGATTGTGAATATATTCCATATTGGCGCAATCCGCTGTCCCAATATCCCGGCAAAGGCAGTGTTGCTGTTTCCAGCTACCGCAAAGGGGACCGGGAATTGGCGGTGATATTCAATCTTGCCACAGAAGCTGCGGAAGTTGATCTCGGTGAACGCACCGGCATCAGCAGACTCGGTGAAGCAGAGACCGTTTCCGGAATTATAGAAATGGAACCGCGCCAACTGCGGATAGTGGAATTCAAATAAAAATTACAGCTCAATAAAGAGGAGAAAATAAAAATGGCAAAAATCATTGGTGCTCCATTGGCAAATATCCCGTGGCAGGAGAGACCGGCTGATTGCACAGCTCCGGTGTGGCGTTACAGCTGCAATCCGATCATCCCCCGCGATGCGATCGTGGATTCCAACAGCATTTTCAACTCGGCGGCAGTGCCTTTCAACGGCAAATTTGCCGGAGTTTTCCGGGTGGATGACATCAGCCGGCGCATGACGCTTCATGCCGGATTCAGTGATGACGGTATCAACTGGCAGATCGACCCGGAAATGATAAGTTTCACGGACACCCCCGAAGGTGTCGGTGAATTTGACTGGGGCTATGACCCGCGGGTCTGCAAAATTGACGACCGCTATCTGGTGACATGGTGCAACAGTCTTGCCGGTTATCCGACCATCGGCATGGCGGAAACGACTGATTTTCGGAATTTCCGGCAGATGGAAAACGCCTTTCTGCCGTTCAACCGCAATGGTGTGATGTTTCCCCGTAAAATCAATGGCAAATACATGATGCTCAGCCGTCCGAGTGACCCCGGACACACGCCTTTCGGGGATATATTCCTTTCCAGCAGTCCTGATTTGAAGTATTGGGGCGAGCACCGTCATGTGATGAAAACCACCATGGGCTGGCAGGGAACAAAAATCGGTGCCGGTCCGATCCCGATCGAAACCAGTGAAGGGTGGCTGATGATATATCACGGAGTGCTTGGCAGCTGCAATGGATTTGTCTACAGTTTCGGCGCGGCACTGCTTGATTTGGAGCAGCCGTGGAAAGTTATTG
Source organism: Victivallaceae bacterium (assembly GCA_045586645.1). Lineage (GTDB taxonomy): Bacteria > Verrucomicrobiota > Lentisphaeria > Victivallales > Victivallaceae > UBA1784. The sequence goes on along the minus strand of JAZNAR010000077.1, from coordinate 8,285 downwards.
CCCGCTCCCGCAGATACCTGCTCAATCCGCGTGAATATTACGAGTGTGTCGGTGATGTGCCGAATGTATGTTTCCCGTGCGCGGCATTGAGTGATTCTGCCACCGGACGCATTGCCATATATTACGGTTGTGCGGATACCTGTACCGGACTTTGTTTCTGCTATCTTGATGAAGTTCTTGACTTCATAAAAAAATAATGGTTTTTACAGGAGATTTCTATGCAAAAAAGTTTCAAACGTTGTGAGAAAAACCCGATTTTAACGATCACGGATCTTCCTGACAACGTTGGGTATTATATTTTGAATCCCGGTGCGGTGAAATTCAAAGATGAATATATCCTGATGGCGGGAGTATTTCATCGTGAAGGCAGTATTGTTTTCTGGATCGCCAGAAGCAGAGACGGTTATAACTTCAAATTTGATCCGCAGCCGGTGCGTATGCCGGAGTGCGGTGACGGGTGGATCGAAAACGGGGTGTACGACCCGCGGATAACGCAAATCGGCGAAGATTATTTCATTGTTTATAACAGTGCAAACAATCATCTGGGTACCCGTCTGGCGATAATGAAAACGCGGGATTTCGTTGATTTCACCCATGTATCTCTGATGAGTCAGGTGAATAACCGCAATGGTGCGCTTTTTCCGGAAAAAATCAACGGATTGTATTGCTGTTTCAACCGTCCGTTTGCCGGGGATGAAAAATCGCCCTGTGCGATGGAGTTGTCTTTTTCGCCGGATCTGGTATTCTGGGGCAAATCCCGTCCGGTGCTTGCGCCGCGGGCATCGCACTGGGATCATCTGAAAGTCGGTACCGGTGCGCCACCGATACGGATCAAAGAGGGCTGGTTGGAAATTTATCACGGTGTGGTCGATTCCTCATCCGGCTCGACATATTCACTCTGGGGGGCGATACTTGATGCCGATGAGCCGTGGAAAGTCATTGCCAGATGCAAAGCTCCGCTGCTTTTCCCGCAAACGGATTATGAGCGCAGCGGCAGAGTGCAAAATGTGGTGTTTACGTGCAATGCGTTACTGGATAACGGTGTGGTACGGATGTACTACAGTGCGGCAGACAGTGTGATCGGCATTGCGGAAATGCCTCTTGACGACATTGTGAAATGCTGTTATGAGGACTATGAATTTATGATGCATCCGGAAAATTGCTGATTTAACAATAGGAGGAGAATAAGAAACAAAATTTTTTGGTATTCTGATTCGGTATTCTGATTTTTCAATTAACTGAATGGAGGTCTCGATTATGGCGATTTACAACACACGTCAACAACCAGCTGCGAACACCACTTACGGGCAAGATGATATTTTCGTATCCTGTTCCGGAGACTGGGGTGGGGCAATTTATGTCTCGTGGAAAACAAAACTTACTTTGAATGGTTCTACATTTTCTTCAAATACCGCCAATCAGGGTGGTGGCGCATTGGGAATTGCCAGAACTAACCTGGTATCCAATGATGTCCTTTACGTCGATAATAAATCCAAAGGACGCGGCGGTGCGATTAACATCAATTACAGTTCCCAGATTACCGGTGGCACATTCGCCAGAAATAGTGCTGTAACCACGGGTGGGGCAATTTATCAGAGTAAAGACGGATATTCCACATTAACGATTAAATCTGTTGAGTTTTCCGGTAACATTTCCGGCGGCGATGGCGGTGCAATCTATCAGGTCGATGCCGGCTCGAACACTGACATTACCGGGAGCTCGTTTGTCGGCAACACCAGTGGCGGTAATGGCGGCGCACTCTACATCATCGCCAATGCCTCTCTGAATGGAGTTGTTTTTGACGGCAATAAGGCAACTGCCGACGGCGGTGCGATTTATCTGCTGGATACGGCGACAATATCTGTAGAAAACACATCATTCCTCAAAAAGAGCGACACCATTTACAACGCCGGAACTATCAATTTTTCCGGTGCGATCTCATTGGCGGGTGATGTTACGTCCACCGGAACGATCAATGTTGCCGACGAAACCGGATTCGAACTGCTCCTCGCGGACAGAAGCGTGAGCGATAACGCCATTCTGGATTACGATGCACTGACGCTGGCGGGCAGCTGTTCATTCAGCGTGACCGTCGCAGAGTTTCAAACTTCCGGCAGTTATAAACTGGTTGCCAACGGTGAAAACATTACCTCAATTACGGTTTCCAGTCTCGCTGATACCTCCAAATCAATCGTAGTTACTGAACGCGATACCGAATATGTTCTCGGTAATCAGAAATTTACTTTGACTGACGACGCTGCTGGCAATCTCTGCCTGACCGTCCACTCTCCGGAACAAGTGTTTTATGCGAAAACTTTTGACAGCAATGGCAATGTCATTGCCTCTTACGCATCTCCGGAAATCGCCGTTCCGTTTGATACAACAAATGCCAAACGGGTTGAAATCTACGAAGGCGCGATTTTGAGCGGCAGTACCGAACGGGCATATTTGGGGAGTAATTCGATTGATTGTACTGTTACCGGAGCGACATTCTCCAATAACATATTTACCGGATTGGGCGGTGCGGTCGCCGGCAGCAATTTGCAGTTTTCGGCAACAGATACGCTGTTTATCGGTAACAAAGCCAACGGAGGCGGCAACAACGGCGGTGCCATTTGGTACAATGTAAACGATAACAATCCCGGCAGAGTGGATTTGACCGGAGGTTCTTTTGTCAGCAACACTGCTCAAGGTTCCGGCGGTGCGATTTTCGTCAACTGCGGCGGATATTCGTTACAGGTTGCCAAAGGAACATGGACCGGCGTTGAATTCAACAGCAACAGTGCTGCATACGGCGGTGCGGTTTTCCTCGGTGACGGTCAAGCCCCCAATTATCCGCTTGCAGATATCGTTATTGATAATGCAAAATTCTTTAACAACCGTGCGACCGGAACCGGCGGTGCGATCAAGAACAATTCCCAATTAACCGTTTCCAACAGCGTGTTCCGTGGAAACTCTGCCGGAACCAACGGCGGTGCGATCAACAACTACGGCACAATAACCATTGCCAACTGCTCTTTTGAAACCGTTACCGATACCATTTTCAACGATAAAAAAACGATGAATTGGGGCGGAAAAATTTCTCTGGCGGGCGATGTTACTTCCACCGGTACGTTGAATGTCGCGGACGGCACTGAAATCAATCTGCTCCTTGCGCCCCGGACGACCGCCAATGGCACGATTCTGGATTACGATGCGCTGACGCTGGCGGGCAGCTGCACATTCAGCGTGACCGTTGACACGCTTCAGGAATCCGGCATCTACAAACTTGTCGCCAATGGTGCAAATATCACCACCGTCACGGTTTCCAGTCTTGTTGATACCACCGCCTCTATCACCATTACCGAGCGCGACACAGAATACGTTCTGGGGAATCAGAAATTCACTCTTGTTGACGATGCTGACGGCAATCTCTGCTTGAATGTGAAGTCTCCGATCTACGCCAGAACCTTTGACAGCAACGGCAATATCCTCAACTCTTATTTGTCGCCGGAAATTTCCGCACTTCCGCTTGACACCACCGATGCCAAACGGGTGGAAATCTACGAAGGCGCGATTCTGGACGGTTCCGACTCCCGGGCGTACAGCGGCGGCAATACCATCAGCTGCGTTGCTACCGGAGCGACATTCTCCAACAACATCAGCAGCGGTGCCGGAGCCGCAGTCGGCGGCAGCAATTTGCAGTTTACCGCAAATAATGTGCTTTTTACCGGCAACAGCAGTACCAGCAATAACGGCGGTGCCATCTGGTACAATGTGAACAGCACCAGTGTCGGCAAAGTGACGGTTTCCGAAAGCACCTTCCGGAACAACTATGCCGGTGTGTACGGTGGCGCAATATATACCATCGGCACCTACGCCGCAACGCAATCTGATCTGACGATCACAGATTCAGAATTCAGCGGGAACTCGTCAGTGTATGGCGGCGGTGCAGTTTTCGGAGAGAACAGCTACGCCGGAATAACTGTGAAAAACAGTGATTTTTCCGGTAACAGTTCCAGCCGCGGCGGTGCAATTGAAAGTTGGGGCATTTTGAGTGTCACCGGCGGCGAATTTTCCAATAACAGTGCCACCGGTAACGGCGGCGCGATCTACAATAAAAATATCGCCACTTTGGACGGTGTCAATTTTAATGGCAACAGTGCTGTAAACGGCGGTGCAATCTATAACGTCGGCACTTGTACAGTTACTGACGCCACTTTTGCCACTGCGACCGACACCATTTACAACTCCGGCATGATCGAGTTTTCCGGAACGATCACTCTCAACGCTTCTCTCGCCGGCAACGGCTCGTGGACAATCGCTGAAGGAACCGTATTTGCACTTGGTTATGGTATCGACCTTAATAATGTTGACTTCAGCAATGCCACGCTCACCGTTGATGGTCTCGGACTTGAAGCCGGAGCTGTTATCGCTACCGGCGTTACCGGTACTATCGGCGCGGATGACACCGTTGTCAACGGCAAAGAGGGTCTTTCGCTTGCCATTATGAATGGTGATCTGATCCTGAAACAGGATGCTGAACTTGCCGGCACTCAATTCGTTGGCAGCAATTGCAACTACATTACCGGCGGTGAGATCAGCGGCACATTGTACTCGACAACGACTTACAGTTCTGCTGTTCACACCACGCTTTCCAATGGTACAGTCGGACAATATCTGCTTGGCGGCTTGTGGAAAAAAGGTGCGGTGGAAAATGCCGTGGAAAAAGCTGCCGTTACCATTGCCGGAGGCTTGGTCAAAGGTTCCGTTTATGCCGGCGGATATTCCGCCGGAGCAAATGGTTCCACCGTGGTGCCTGCAGAAGCTCTGATGAATGTCACCGTTTCCTCCCTTGATTTGAGCGGCGGCAAGGTCAACGGCGATATTTACGGCGGCATCCATGCCTGTAAGTATGGTTACGGCAAAGTCGGCACCGTCAACCTCTCTGTTTCCGGCGGCATCCACAACAACGTCATGGGCGGCGGCTGGGCGGAACAGATCGCGGTCAGCACAGTTGACAGCGTTGACATCACCGTTTCCGGTGGTGAAGTTGACATGCTGTTTGCCGGCGGCGGAGCTTCGCTCAAAAACAGCGCAAACATCAGTACTGTCGGCACGGCAAATATTACGATTTCCGGCGGTACGGTCAAAAATATCTTCTTGAGCGGTCTGAACGAAAATTGCGATATCATCGGCGATGTCACGCTTAATATTTCCAGCGACAACAGCTTCGATCTGATCACCGGTCTGGATTACAATGGTCTGGATTCCACCACCGGTACCGGCACGGTTGCAATCAGAACCACCGCCGTCGCCTGCGGGGAGATGAACAACATCGACACGCTGGTCATCGGTGAAAATTGCACGTTGACGCTTGACAGCGTGGAAAACATCGGCAAAGTCGTGTTCGACGATGTTGTCGGCGAATTCAACTGGACGGCATTGGATATCAGCGGTTTGTCAGATGTGTTTGCAAATGTTGACTTTGAATTCAACGGCAGCTCTTATGACACGCTGGCTGATTTCATTGCCAGCGGCAACGCGTCCGTCGAAGAGAACAAACGTCTGATCCTTACCGGGACTTTAGCCTGAATCTTAAACGAAAAAGGAGAAAATAAAAATGGAAAAAATCAGTTACATTAAACCTGAACTTGAAGAAGCTGACTTCGGCAAATTTGTTGCTGGAGCGAGTGCGAATCAGGATGATGCAAACATTCCCGATCCCGTCTGACAGATAATACGCTGCGCCCGGAATGTTGTAAAACGCTCCGGGCGTTTTTAACCATTTTTTTAAAAAATTATGATCGAACACGCCCAATGGATCGCTCCGGCAGGGGCGGAGAAATATACGCCGTGCCACTTCAAAGTGGAAAAAACTCTCACTTTTGACCAACGCCCGGAAACCTTGCTGCTGCAGATCGCCTGTGACGGCAATTACGCACTTTCGGTCAATGGTCAACTTGTCGGGCGCGGTCCGGCACGCGGTTCACGTACCGTATTCTTTTACGATGAGTACGACATTGCCCCCGTGCTTCACGTTGGGGAAAACCGGATTTCTGCACTCTGCGTCTGCATGAACTATCCCGCCGAAGCGAGTCTGCCGATCACCCCGGCAGTGCGGATGGCAGTTGGAAATATTACAAGTGATGCGTCGTGGCAGAGTTTTCTCTGCCTGACCGAATGGCGCACCGATGGTCCGCTTTTTACCCGCCAATCCGGCTATGCCGAGTGGCGGGATCTGCAAAAAGAAGCGATCGCGGTTGAAACAGTGATGATCCCGGCGGATTCTCCCCTGCACCAAAAATCTCTGCTCAAACGCGATATTCCGATGCCGCTGGAAACGGTTGTCCTGCCGGTAGATATTCCGGTGGCGGCATTTGTTCCGGCGTGTGATTTGGATAGTATTGAAATCGCAAAATTCACGACTTCAGAGCCGCATTTCCCGTTGCCGTCCGGCATTGAGGCGCAACTGGTCGCACTTGTCACCGGCGGTGAACACGATATTACACTTCCCGTGCCGGAAAATAACGGCGGCGTGACGATGGTCATTGATTTTGACAAAGAAGTTTCCGGCTGGACAGAAGTCGAGTTGACCGCCGGAGCGGGAACGGTAGTCGATATCGCTTACGAAGAAGAATTGTACGGCGACCGGCTCCGGGCTGACCATACCCACACCAATCCGAGTTATCAATTTACCGACCGTTACATATTGAAAGAAGACAGACAGAAAATCGGCAACTTGCTTATGGAGCGCGGCTTCCGGATGATCCAGATCACCTGCCGCAACCTGACTTCGCCGGTAACGCTTCATGCGGTGCGGGCGATCGACCGCCGCTATCCGTTTACCCGCCGGGGAGATTTTTTCTGCTCCGATTATCAACTCAACCGCCTCTGGGAAACTTCGGCAGAAACGCTTTCGGCGTGTACGACTGATGTGTTTACCGATTGTCCGTGGCGGGAACGGCTCTTTTACTGCAACGATTTTTTCATTGAAAACCGTACTGCCCTGAAAATTTTCGGCGATCCGCGCATCCACAAACGGATGCTGCAAATGGTGTTCGGTCAGACCCGGCGCGATACGCTTTTCCCTTGCAATATCCCCTCAATGGCGACCGAAAGCCCGGAGGACGGCAGCATTGATTTCCGCATCATCCTCTCCGGCGACCTGACGCTCGCACTGACACTTCACGAATACTATCTGCACACCGGAGATTTGAACACGGTCAAAGAGTGTCTGCTGCCGTTACGCAACATGATGCAGACTTTTGCCTCGTGGTTCGATGACCGCCGCGTAATGATTCCACCGGCAAAATACTGGAACTTCATCGACTGGTCATTTGAATTGAACGGCATGGATTTTTCCGGAAAAGGTACAGCGTTGATGAACTTCCTCTACATCATTGCCGCCCGCGCGACCAATGCTCTTTGTGCCGCCGTAAATGAAACAGAATTCACTTCTGAAGCGGAATTGACGGCGATCCGTGAAGCGACAGTCGAAGTGTTTTACAACCGTGAAAAAGGCGTTTTCATCAACACCGACAGCGATCCCCATGCCAGTGCCGCTTGGCTGAAAATCCTCGGAATTCCGCCGGATGAAGCGTGCAATGTCACCGACACATCCCGTCTGGTTCACGCACTGGCTCTCCTCGCCGGAGTGGATAAAAAGCTCTGTGCCGCGATGAACGATGAAACTTTGCTCACTCCGGAACTCTACTACAATATCTTTCTGCTCGATGCGATGGAACATGGCGGTTCAACTGCCGATGCGCTGAAACTTATCCGCACCCACTGGGGCAAAATGCTTGATTCAGGCACACCGACCCTCTGGGAAAACGGCGTGCATAAGATCGGCAAAGCCGGTTTCGGCGGTTCGGCAAGTTTGTGCCACGGTTTCAGTTCTGCTCCGGCGGCATTTTTGCAAACTGCCGTTCTGGGAATACGCCCGACGGCGCCGGGATTTACCCGTTTTGCGTTTGCTCCGCTTGCTACGGGAATCGGTTTCGCTCAAGGCAGAGTTCCCACTCCATACGGCACGATCCGCTGTAAGTGGGAGTATGCTAATGCCAAATACTCCGCAACGCTTTACGTTCCGGAAAACTGTACCGTCAGCACTCCGGCAGGCGAATTTACCGCCGGAAACTGGTCGTTGGAGTGGAAAGATACAAAAATTTAACAGGAATAAAAAATGTCTGATTTACACATTTACAGCAATACGGTTGATTTTGTCAACATTCTGACAATAAACCTGTGGAGGATACCCTTTTCTGGGAAGAGGCACAGGTTGACTTGAGCAAATTGAAATA
>JAZNAR010000076.1:0-11825 GCA_045586645.1 Victivallaceae bacterium | reverse complement strand
AAACACTCGTTCCCTTCCCGAACACGACAGTTAAGGGCTCCAGCGGCGATGGTACTGTAAATTTGACTATGGGAGAGTAGCACGATGCCGGGAATTTTTCTTACTGCCAAGTGAATTCGCACTCACTTGGCAGTCTTTTTTGCTTGCAAAAACAAGCGCAGTCGAACGGCTCGTGCGACAAATGGCTGACACCGGTAATAGGGGTATTCATGATGTTCAATCATATCAGGCAATTTGGAGTGTTTCAGATATTTTTAGCGGTATTGCTGTTGTCTGCCACCGTGCCGGCGATGGCAGACACTGACAACGCACCGGGATATAAGCCGGATTCAGTTGCAGGTTTTACCCTCGCCAACTGCGGAAAGACCGACTATCATGTCATAACTGCCGCTGATGCTGACGAACTCACCCGCGCTGCCGCCGCCGATCTCGCTGCGACTTTGCAGGAGATTACCGGTGCGGATTTCTCTGCAGCTGCGGGTAAAAAATACCGTATTTTTGTCGGTATTCCCGCCCCTTCAGACAAGACTCCGCTTTAAAGCTCAAGAGAAATGATACAGCCATGTTGAAAGTAAGTATTATCACTGCAAGTTATAATTATGAAAATTACATCCGCGAAACTATCGAAAGTGTGATTGCCCAGACTTTCGAGAATTGGGAGATGATAATTGTCGATGATGGTTCCACTGATAATTCGGTGGAAGTTATCAAATCATATGCAGCAAAAGATGAACGGATAAAACTGTTTCAGCATGAAAACGGAGTCAATAAAGGTCTTGCGGAAACGCTCAAAACCGGAATCAGATATGCTTCCGGGGAATGGGTGGCTTTTGTCGAATCGGATGACTCGCTCAAACCGGATTATCTGGAGAAAAAACTGGCAATCGCTGAAAAATATCCTGATGCCGGTTTGATTTTCAATGCGCTTGATATGTTCGGTGAGCAGGAAATAATTGAGCGATTCGGCAAATATTTCAATTTGCAGCAGTCTATCCTGCAAAACAAGGATTTTCCATGCAGTATGGCGGAGCTGTTTAAAAAAGTAAAATTCAATCCGATCCCGACTTTTTCGGTGGTAATGGTTCGCCGGGAATTACTGTTGTTATTGGACTATGATTGCCCGGAAAAACCATGTCTGGATCAATATTTGTGGTGGCAGTTAGCTGCTCAAACTATGATGTACTATTGCCCGGAAAAATTATCCAACTGGCGAATGCATAAAAACAGTTATATAAGTTCCGTTGTAAACGACCGGAAAACCGCACTGCAGATGAATCTCAAAAAGAATAAATACCTTAACAATAACTGCCTGCTCAAAAAAATAATGCTGTATTACAAATATTACCGTCAGAATATCATCCGGATAAAAGTGAAACAACGCTTCATCTACCTCTTTGGGATTTACATAAAATGGTGAGGCGGAAATAAAAAATATTTTTTCAAAAATTCCGCATTGCAAATTATCAAAAGATAGAGCTTGGTATAACAATTGTTCATAGTTTGCCGGACGGGGGGTCAGACGAATGTCACTTCCACTGCTTCATTGTTGTAACCGGCACAGCCGCAGATTTGTATCGCTCCGCCGGGCAGCGGCACTTCATAAAATTCGTGGAGATGCCCCGCCAGAACCGCTTTTATCTGCGGTGTGGTCGTTATCAGATGATACATCGCCCAGGTCGCTTCATCGGGCTTTTGCCTTTCAATCTGATTTTCCGGGTAATGAATGCGGTATTTATCCGGCGTCGCCACCAGCGAAGTATAATTGTTGCCGGTATCTTTGAGCCGCCGGTGAAAAAACTCCTCCTCAAACAGCGGTGTATGCACGCATATCACGGTCGGCATCTCTTTTTGCAACTCCTGTTTCAACGCCGCAAGCTGCTCCGGCGTAAAGCGGTAATAGCTGTTATCCATGCTGATGAAACGCACGCCTTTGACGATACGCACCGCAAAATCCAGCGCGTTGAGCGATGATGCGGAAATCATATCCCAGCTTTGCATTTTATACGCGGTATCCTCCTCGGCTTCCCCGATATACAAGCTGAATTCATGGCTGCCGACGGCATAAAACGCATCTGCGTATTCAAGTTTGCGCCGCATTATTTCCAGATTCGGTATACTGCGGAAGTCAATTATATCGCCGGTATGCACGATCAAATCACAGTTGTTTTTGCCGTAAGCTATTTGTTCATCGATATTTCTTTCAATCGCTTCATGGGAATCGCCGAAGTGATATTTTATCCGCAATCCCGCCAGGTCGATTTTGCGTTGACCGTCTCTTGCGTCAGCCAGACAGAAGTGCGAGTCTGAAATATGCATGACTTTCAGCGGTTCAGGCAGATTGAGCTTGATTTCTGTTTTTTTCAGCAGCATGATGACCTCTTTTACTTTATGTCCGGACGCAGGATGTGATAAACTGCGCCATCAGCATCGGCATTGTTGTTTATTCCGAATATATTGCCGTTGTACGTGACCGCATGACCGTCAAGATAGCAGATATTCATGCCCGGACCACCGGTATCGATACCTCTGCCCAAATCGGTTATTCTGCCGCGGCGGCTGTGATTGTATGCCGCACCGTTGGGATTATTGCTCCACAGCGTGACCCAACCGCCGGAAGCTTCAACGAAAAATCCGCCGTCGCTGATGTGATACAGTTTGGAAATTTTGCTGCCGTATTGAACATCGCCGACTTTGAGCCCGACACCGCCGTCGCCGCCGGCACCGAGAGTTATCGCGTATGAACGACCCTCCTGACCGCAATCGTACTGATTGGCATTTTGTTTGGCATTTTTATTGTAAGGTTCGGGGTCAGCCGGACACGCCAGCAGCGGGAATTTTGCATCATGCGGAATTTTCCAGCCTGCTTCGCTTATCGTCCTGACACCCAGATACGGAGCAAGTTGTGAGGAAAATCCAAGCTTTGTCATACTGGTCATATTTCCGCCGGCAGGACAGATGCCGTTGTTGTCATCGATGTACTGCAAGCCGGCTGAACCGAGCTGTTTCATGTTGCTCAAACAATTTGCGGCTTTTGCCCGGTTGCGCGCACCTTGCAACGCCGGCAGCAGCATCGCCGCCAATATGGCGATAATGGCGATGACAACCAGAAGTTCAATCAGCGTGAAAGATTTCTTGCCAGAAACGGTCGTAACGTCAATATATTCAGAGTGTTTCATCATGGATGCATATTCCTTTCAAAACAAACCGTTATTCCAACGGCATTATGCGGGCTTCAGCGAAATAGGCTTTGCCCCTGACTGTGAACGGATTCAAATACAGTGCCGCATATTCCCGGCGGGCAATGAAATCTTTGCTCATAACACTCCAGCGCGGCATAGCTCCATCGTGTCCGAATTGGATATTGGCGTCGCTCAATTTTGATGTCTGGGTATCGGCGTGCAGAAACACCCCGATCGAACCGTCAAAATCTTCACTGGTGCGGTATGTTACTGTCAAGCGGTATTTTTTGCCGATTTCCAGCTTGCCGCAACTCTGGGTGATTTGGGCGTTGGCGGCAAAACGGCTGCGCGGAGTTATTGCTCCGGGTTTGACCACTGAAAAGCAAACGGCATCTTTGCCGGAAAACTTTTTGTATTCAACTTTGGATTTGCCTTTGAACTCCCGGAACGTCCACTTCCGGCTGCCGGATTTGAAATCGGCATTTTTCACCGGTGAGTACGGTTCCATATCCGGAGCAGGTACGATATACGCCTCTGAAAAATAGACTTTGCCTTTTACCGTATACGGGTTGATATACAAACTGGCATTATCTCTGCGGGCGATAAAAGTTTTTATCAGCATCGACCATTTTCGCATGGGACCGTCGTGACCGATCTGGATATTGGCATCGCTCAATTTTGACGTCTGGGTATCGGCGTGCAGAAAGATCCCGACTGACCCGAGAAAATCTTCACTTGTCCGGAATCTCACCCGCAGCTGGTACTCTTTGCCGATTTCCAGTTTGCCGCAATTCTGGGTTATCTGGGCGTTGGCGGCATATTTGTTTGCCGCAGAAATCACTCCGGGCTTGACAATGGAAAAACAGACCGCATTTTCCCCGAAAAATGTGCCGTATTCGACCTTTGATCTGCCTTTGAACTCCCGGAATTTCCAGTTGCTGCTTTTTTCTTTGAAGTCAGGATTTTTGACAACATTGGCGGCAATATCCACTTTGTCATTATATTTGAGGATACATTTTTTGGTCAGACCGCCGTTGCCGTCGTTGTCTTCCACGCGGATGACGATAGTGTTTTTTTCTCCGCGTCTGGCGACGGCACCGAAGGGAACTTCAAAAGATTCGTTCCAGGAGTTCGGATTGCCGTTATACGGGTACGGGCGGTGCAGCAGATGTTTGCCGTTTACCCATACGTCACACGCTTCATCGGCAGAACCGACCAGCAGAACCGGTTCGCCGGGTAATTGAGCGGGCAGGTCGATTTGCAGACGGTACCAGCCGTATCCGTCATAAGGACCGATTTGCTGTTCCCAGTTGCGGTCAACGGGCATATCCTGCCATGCCGAATCATCAAAATCCGGTTTGTGGTAGTTGAGAGATACTCCGAGCTTTTCCGGGTCTGTGGCAAATTTCCACATCACCGGCAACGCTTTGGCATTGGCAGTGAGCTGTTTCAACATGGAACGCGGCCAGGTGTTGCTTTCGCGGGCATTGCAGTAACCGATATTGTAGGCATTGTATTTCACATTCGCACTCCGGAAATCATCCAGAGCATTGATCGCATTTGCCAGTGCAAAATAATCGCTGTCTTTTCTGAATTGTTCATAGGCGATAGCGGCGTTTGCGGTGAGTCTGGCGTGTTCAAGACCGATTTGCAGGACTTTCACTCTTTCTGCGGCATCGGGTTCTCCGGCGACTGCGGCTGCGGCGCGGTCAAGGATATTTTTCAACTCCGCCAGACGTTCAGGAGTGAAAAGACGGTGTCCGCCCATATAATAATTTGTCCAGTCACCACCCTCGACCAGCACGCCTTTTTTGGGTTCCGGGGCTGAATTGGAAATCTTTTCCGTGGCAAGGAAATATTCTTTGACAAATGGCGCGGCAGAGCCGAATGCGGCACAATATTCCGCTTCAATATCTTCAAAACTCATTCCCGGAGTGGAATTCTGCATTCTGGCAACGGTATAGAGCGTAAGTCCCTGCGCGCCGAACATACCGGTGAGAGAATCGAAATCACTGCCGGTCATGGAACGGGACTCGGCAAAGAGGAAGCATTCATTGAAGTATCTGGCATAGTTGATGGGATAACAGTGACCGTCCAGAGTGTAATTGGGACGGATGACCAGATCGGCTCCGGTGTTGTACCAGCCTTCCCAGGCTTTTTTGTATTTTTCCACTTTCGCCCGCGTCCAAGGGAAATACATGGTCGGGCAGAAGCTGAACTGGAAACGGCTGCCCAGTTTTGCATCGACCGGCGGCAGGGCGTTGTTGGCGTAGATGAGCCCGGAGAATTTCGCCGCTTTTTCCGGAGCCATTTCGTCCGCAAGTTTCTGAATGCTCTGATAAAACGCGATAGACCTTTCGGTCATCGGACCGAGTTCTTCAAACCACCAGATGTCGCCTTTGTCGAAACGCGCTTTTGCTTTTATACGGCGTTCATCTGCCGGAACCGGGGATTTATCTGCTGCCATACAGCTGTCACAGACACAGCAGATATTGGAGTCGTTGCCTTTGAGATTGATACGCGGAATATCGGGATTGTAATTTTCCAGCCAATCGGTTATGACCTGCCGGTGGAATGCCGGAGACGTCAGACACATACTGATATATTTTGCCGCTCCGCCGAAAGAACGTCTGGTGCCGTCGGGAAGCAGATTGAAAAATTCCGGATTGGATTTCAGATATTTGGCGGGCCATTTTTCAAAGCCGTGCGGATAATGCTGTTCGGAAAGGTCACGGTTGCTCCGGTGCCGCAACAGCCAGCGGGTTTCGTTTTCCAGATGTTCGGCATACATTTCCCGGGTCGGCCATGATTCCGCGTGCCATGTCGGACGCCAGAAGAAAAATTTCAACTTGGTTCCCACGGTATATTTTCCGGAGGGGAAATTGAATGTTCCGGATGCCGGGACGACGGTGCCGCTTTCATGCGGATAAAGCCAGCGGCAGCCGTTGTATTTTTCCAGAATATCATAAACGGTGAAAAGTGTGCCGCTGGTACGGATGAGCAGGGCTTGGCGGTTGGCGGCTTTTTCCTCTCTGCCGTTGATGATAAGATGAGCATTTGAAGCCAGCACATTGGCCTGATTGTGTTTCAGACCTTTTGCCGAAACACCTTTCTGACGTGCCAATGCGGTATCTCCGAGCGAAATGATGAATTTACCCTCCGGAATATTCTCCCCGCGCACGACCTGCGGTGTATGACCGGTGGCTTTTTTGATATGCAGGAGCAATTCTTCCTCCGCAAGAACCAATCCCGGTCCGCGTTTTTCCGGAGTCAGAATGACTATCCCGCGTTTTTCCGGAGCGATCCGGAGCATCTCTGCGGCAGAGTTGAATACCACTGCCGCGGTCATCAGAAACAGAAAGATTTTTTTCATAAACCAATCTCCTTTTTATAATGAATTAATCAGTTTCTTTGAGCAAACCTGCATACTCCCGGTAGCGGTCATACAAGCCGTGCGCCTGGGGATATGCGGAATTGGGACTCATAAAATGGGAAAATTCAAATGTTACGGCTTTTTGAATCCCGGCCGCTTCGGCGGCACGGAGTTTATGCCACATTTTTTCCCATTTTACCGGCAGAAAACGTATCGGCATATCGCGGTCAAATGTTTCGCAGTTTGTCCAGCAGTCGATGCCGTATTTTCCGGCAAGTTTCATATTGATTTTCAGATAATCCTGCAGCTCGCGCAAATCCACATGACCGTCCTGAAACGCAATATGGTCAACGGAATGTTGGATGCAGGCAAATATTTCATCCCACTCTTTTTCATGCTGTTCCAGTGGAATAGAATCTGAAACTATCCCCTGGTCGGCATACGCTTTCACCCCCTGAATGAATGGCGAAATCAACACCGGCAGATTGCCGGATACTTCTTTGCAGAAACTCCCCAGGGCGGCATAGGTTTCTGCCACATTGCCGGTTTTGTGGGATATTTCGGTGCTGAGATACCACCCTTTGAATGCTTTGCGGCGGCCGTAACGCTGCCACGCTTCCTCAATGACCATCTTATTCAAATCCAATTCATATTGGAAATTGACTTTTTCAATAGGGCGCGCCGCATCGTAAGTGCCGAAATAAAAAGCCATACCGTATTTTTCCGCCAAATCGAGAAACATTTCCGGCAGGTCACTGTACGGCATCAGGCAATTTTCTTTTTCCATCAACACTGCCGACGGATAAGTGATAAACTGCCGCAAGCCGCACCGTATCATAATGACAGTGTCGATGCCGATGGCTTTCATGCTTTGGAAATCCCGCTCCCACTCTTTTCTTCCCCAGTTGTGGTGCGGGATGTCCCAGCTTATTTCATCTAAAAAAGTTCCGGTGATTTTCAGCATCTCAAATTTTTATCCTTCAACGGGTTGTACTGCGCAATATCAATGGTGCAGGCAGTAATTGTGATTTCGTTTCTTTTCCGGCAATCAAATCCAGAATCATTTTTCCGGCACAGCGGCCGATATCCTCTTTGGGCTGCGCCACCGTGGAAAGCGGATAAAGCAGCTGTTCTGAAGCGATATCCAGATTGTCAAATCCGATGATTGAAAGCTCCTGCGGAATACGCAGTCCCGCATTCAATGCCGCCTGCGCCACCCCCAGAGCGGCGAAATCACTGGCGGCAAAAACGGCATCTGTTTCCGGATGCGCTTTCAGAAGTTCAGTTGCAATGCTCCGTGCCGCGGCAATATTTACCGGTGATTCTGCCACAATGGGAGTGTAACCGACCTGCAGTTCATCCATTGCCGCCATAAATCCGCGCCAACGTTCTGCGACTTCCGGAGAGTTCTCATTGTGTGCTATCATGGCAATGCGCCGGCAGCCGCTTTTATGCAGAGTATAAACCGCATTTCTGGCAGAATTGAAATTTTCCACCCCGACATAGTAATCGCCTATGGCGGGAGTGAAGTCCATCAACTGCACCACCGGCACGCGGCTGTTGCGGATAAATGCGGAAGCTTTCTGCACCTCTCTTGATGGATAAAGAATGATACCGTCGACTTTTCTCTGCAGCATGGAGTAACACACCGGCAGCACATCATCCTCTGTTTCCGGCGGACTTATCAGCAACAGCGTATAATTATTATCCCTGGCGACCTCTTCCAGACCGCTGATGATTTGTCCGTAAAAACTGGTCGAAAGAAACGGGACCATCACTCCGAGCAGATTACTGCGGTGAGTGACCAGTGAACGCGCCGCGGCATTTGGATAATACCCCATTTCTGCAACGGTTTCCAATATTTTCCGCCGGGTTTCTGCAGACAATCTTCCCGTGTTGTTCACGGCATGGGAAACTGCACGTATTGAGACTCCGACTTTTTGCGCGATATCTTTAAGAGTAGCCATGTTTTTGCCTCCGCTTGCTTGGTTCAGCGTTGAACCACTTTTCAAGGAGTTACTATAGCATATGTTTTTGCAAAATGCAAATAAAAAAACAGAGATGCCGCAATTTTTTTTATTTCTGCATCCTCCGTGTGTGTTTTCTTTTTTTTGCATAAAGTCAAATGCCGCTGTATTTTGAAAAATCAGTACTGAAGTGGTATATTTTGCACGTAAAAAATTGTTACTGTTCCATATTGTTGTGAAAGGGGCTGTCCGTCTGTCTCTGCTTCGCTCTGCTGTGACGGATTAATAATTATGAATCATTTTCTGAAAATTTTTACCTCCATCTGGCAGGATAAAGGTATCGCGCTGGCAGCGGCCTGGAGCTTCAATCAACTTGCTTACGCTATAATTTATCCGTTTATTCCGATATATATGTGTCAGGAACGCGGTCTGCCTTATGAGTTGGTAAGTATTATTTTTCCATTGCTGGGAGTTGCGGTGATAGTTGCGCCGGTCCCCTGCGGATGGTTGACCGATCGTTTCGGTCACGGTGCGATGATGCTTGCCGGACAGATGTTGCGCGGGGGGATATTTTTTCTGCTGGCGTTTATGGTTTACATCCGGGCTCCGTTCTGGTGGTTTGTCGCGGCATTGATGTTCAATACGGCTGTCGGCGTGGCGTTTCAGGTGGGTTCGGATGCCTATCTGGTAACGGCGTCATCTCCGGAAGCTCGTCCGGGATATTACAGCAAGATACGCATCGGTTACAATGTCGGCTGGGCATTGGGACCGATGATCGGGGCGTTTTTTGCCAAGACGCCATTCTGGGTGTTTTTTATATTGACCGGTCTGCTCTGTGTGGCAGGCACATTTCAGACCTGGCTCTGCTGCGGTTGTGATTCCGGGCGTTCCGGTCGCGGGGAAAAAGAGCGGACGGCGGCAGAAGGGCAGGGGAGTATATTGAAAGATATATTGTGCAACAGACGTTTTCTGTGTCTTATGGCCGGTACACTTTTTCTGATGCTGCTTGCATCCCAGCTTTACTCCACGCTGTCAATATTTTCCACTGATGAAGTGAAAATCAGCCGTCAGGCACTCGGAGCGATATATTCACTCAACGGGACCATGGTGCTTGCGCTCCAGATTCCGCTGACCATGCTGCTGACGCGGTTGAAAGTTCCCGTCATGCTGCAGTTGATAAGCGGAACATTGCTTTATACTGCCGGATATTGCCAGCTCGGGTTCGCCGGCGGCGCGTGGGCGGTAACAGTTGCTGTTGCGGTGGTGACGCTGGGGGAAATCGTTGTTCAGCCGGCACTGTATACGGCGGTTTCCTGTGAAGCGAACCGGAACAATGCCGGACGCATGATGTCGGTAAGCTCTCTTATGCGCGGTATCGGATATTCGGTCGGACCGTGGATAGGCGGAATACTTTACAGCCGGACAACGCCGGTGATATTATGGGGGGTTTTGAGCAGTTTTGCGGTGGCGGCAGCGGTATTTTTCGGAAGTTCTGATTTTTTCAAAAAGCGGAACTCTGATTGCCGCAAAAGCGAAACGTGAAAAACCAACGGCGCGGGCGGGAGAGAAAATAGATTTCTCCGGCAGGTTTGAGCAACTGCCAAATGTATTCGGTTTTGTCCGCATAATTGTTATATCGGGGAAGCGTTTGATTTTTGCAAGCGTCACATGGGAAAATATCGGGATATTTTGCGGCGGGCGGTTTGAATTCGGGTGTTTTATGCACTATATCACCATGTAATATAATTTTTGACCGCAAGCTTATCAGGATGATAATAAATGACATACAATATCTACGCAGGTGAAACTCTTTCCGGAACCATCCTTGAAGATGCTAACATGATTGTCTATAACGGCGGCACGGCGGAAAGCACCACCGTCAATTACGGCGGCTCTATGTACATCTTCAGCGGCGGCGGGAATGATATTTTCTGCTTTGGTGAAAACTGGGGCAATGACACCGTGAACCAACTTGCCAACGGCACAGTTACGCTCTGGTTTGAGAAGGATAATGTTTTGGAAGAATCGCCCCAATGTTACACCGACGGTATAAACTATGTAACCGTCAGCGGAGTATCAGAAGTTACACTTCGGTTCGGCGGAACTGCCCCGGTTGCCGGAGCATTCGACGATGCCGCCAGCGAAAAGATTTTTGAAGACAAAAACAAAGGTCTGCTGGCGTAAATACCGGAAACTTCTCCGGAAAACATGAAAAACAGCGCATTTCAAAGACCCGGCAGTTATAAAATGGCTGACTCCGGGCGCGGTGTGCCGGAATTTGTTTTTTCCACGTTTCTGGCGGTTTTAAGCAATGAAGCGGATTATTTTTTTTGAAAGTTCACTGATTCGGTGATATATTATTGCTCAGAAATAAATCGGCAAAATCCGGAATAACCGGGGTACACAGGAAAAGCAGAACGATGTTTTACAGATTTTTGATTACAGCAGTTGCAGTTTTGACTGCATTTACCACATTCGCAACCGGCAGTTATGAAGCGGATTTCGGTGAAGGCAAGTGGAACAAATCCGAATGGGAGATGGTAAAAAGTTCCCGTTCCGGATACATCGGAGAGTGGGTGCAGCACAAAGACAAGCTGGTCAACAAAGTTCCGGCAGGCGTGGACCCCAAAACATACAAAACCTCCAACAGCGGTTCAGTTACCGCGATGCTGTTGAAAAAGGAGTATTCCGGAGATATCACTGTGGAACTGGAGTGCGGTTTCGAGTACCGCATGGCACCGGGAATCATTATTTCAACCGTGCCGCTGCGTCCCGGTGAGAAGTCAGTTGCCGACTTGCCGATGCATCTTGAAGTTATCCTTTACGACCACGGATTGAATGTGTGGTACCATTTTTTTGATAAAGATGTGCAAAAATGGTACAAGACGGTGCATTTTTTTGAAGAAAAAGTGTTCGCTCCCGGCAAGCCGCACCGTTTGATATTCCGTATCGTCACCAGAAAAGGGAAACGTTTTGCAGAAGTTTCCTGTAACGGCAAAAGTGCCGGTGGATTGCTGCCGGCGGATTTCCCTGATAAATACAGAGTGGGCATCGTTGCTTCTGAAGGAGTCAATTTTTTCCACTCGATCAAAGTCATCCAGCCGTAAAAAACAACGCTATTACCGGAATTCTGAATGATGACAACTATTTTTGCTGTGACAGCATTTAAGATGCCGCCTTATAGCGTCAGTTTTCCGCTGTCCGCATTTTCGGTATCCCCTGCAGTTTTTCGGCACTCTGAAAAACTGTCTTGCGCGAACGAAGTGAGCAAGTCGGATCGTAGCCATGTCGTTCTGTGAGCCAAGG
>JAZNAR010000075.1:0-10857 GCA_045586645.1 Victivallaceae bacterium | reverse complement strand
GGCGTGGTAGTGGAGCTCTGGGGTTACACCACCGCCTTTTTGTGCTGTTCCCTGCTTTATTTCATAAGCGGACTTCTGATCCAATTTGTGGTCAAAGAAAACTTCACCCCTCCCGTCCGTGAAAAGGGAGAGAAGAAACAGAACCGTCTGACCAAAGACATCCTTGCTCCCGGTGTGATCGGTCTCCTTGTGATGTTTCTTCTCATGGGAGCAGGCAGACGTATCGATCAGCCTTTTGTTGCCATGCTTGTTGAACTCATCAACGGTGCCAAAGGAGCCGCCTTTTACACCGGGGTCATCAGTGCCGGCGGTGCCATCGGCGGCGTGATCGCAGGCTTCGGCTTCGGAGCTTTGAGCGACCGTTATCCCCCTGAAAAGATGTTGCCGTGGATCATTGCCATTGCCGCCGTGTGCGCCGTATGGCAGGGGTATTCCACCAACATCTGGATGCTGGTCACGGGGAGGTTTTTCTATTACTTTGTGGCAGGGGGTATGCAGCCTTTGCTTCTTGTCATGCTTTCCCGTCTCATCAGTCCTGAAAACAAAGGAACCTTTTTCGGCTGGTCAGCCAGCGTCAACACTGCCGGAGGGGTCTTTGCCGCCGCCGTCAGCGGAGTTATTGCCTTCAACTGGGGCATCCGTGCGATTTTTGCCGCCGGAGGTTTGCTCCTTATCTCAATGCTTATCCCCGGAATGAAACTTTTCCTGCGGGGGAGAAATAAAGAAAGTGTTAAAGAATGAAACTTGAAATCCAAAAGAACAAACTTGTTGCTGTCACTTCAACGGGCATTGAAAAGAAGTTCGACTTCCCTGCTGTGAGCGTTTCCATCAAAGGTGAGCGCATTGCCGCCGCTACCCGCATGGGTGAAGCTGTGCGCTCCGGAAAATCCCTGACCTGCCGTTACTGTGACTGCGGTATTGAATTTGAGGTCAAAGTCACCCCGGGAAAAGGGGAGTGGTTTTACAAAGAGGTGACCTTGCGCACCCCCATGGCCGTTCCCACTCCTGACTACGTCGAGCTGGATCGACAGAAGCTCCCCGCAGGAGGCATGAAGCTTCGCGGCTACATGGTTTCCGGCGAACTCAAGGGCCGTCCCGGTGCCGAAGAGGAAGGGGGCGGACTTCAGCCCGGCTGCGGTTATCCTGTCATGGGCAAAAATCTTTTTGCAGGTATCGAACATCCGGCTGCCTTCAGCTATATCAACGGGGATAAAACCTACTCTCTCTGCCAGCACCCCGTTTGGAACGGTAAGGAGATCCGCTGCTGCAAAGCGGTGACCGGTATGGGCGAAAATCCCGAAGAGCTTTTCTATACCTACCTTGACACCATCCGTATCCCTGCTTTGAAAAAGCCTCTGGTTTCTTTCTGCACATTCTGGAGCGATCCTTATCTTGGCAACTACGAATATGATGTGAACCCCGGAAACTACTCCAGTCTGGTGAACGCCTTCTCCGCCTTGGGTATCCGTCCTGAAATCTACACCCTTGATGCCGGCTGGCACGACCGCCGTTCCTTCTTCAAGGCGAAAAAGGCTTTCGGCGGCAATGCGGGACTCAAAAAGGTGGGCGAACTCTTCCGTCAGCACGGTGCCGAACTTTCGCTCTGGGTCTCCCACAACGGTCCCATGGGCTACGATTGGGATTTTCTCAAGAGCAAAAACATTGCCGTCGGGGCAGGGGAAAGCTCCGCCTACTGCGGTAAAAACTACGGTGTGCTCCTTGACCCCAAGCTTGAAAAAGAGATCTGCAAGCGTTTCTGCGAACTTGCTTCTCCTGAATACGGTGCCGTCCACTTCAAGATCGACTGGGACAACGATTGCGCCACATCTCCTGAATTTGATGAAAAATACCCCACAAGGGATCACGTCCGCGAAGGCAGCATTGACGCCATGATCCGTATCAGCAACGCCATGCGTCAGGTGAACCCCCATGTGGTGATCCGCAACGGCTGGTGGCCCTCTCCCTGGTGGCTCATGAGCGTGAACCACATCTTCCTTGCGGACTCCGGCGACTCTGAATACGCAACTTTCCCTGCGCTGACTCAGCGCGCCGCCGCCGCCAACCACCGTGACCTTATGTATTATATCGAACTGCGCCGGGACGGCTCACTTGTGCCCCCCGATGCCTTCGACAACCACGAATTTCCCCATGCCCGCCGGAATCCCTTCTGTGAGTTCCCCGGTGACTGGGCTGATACCTGTATGTGGGCGGTGCTCCGGGGAGCTTCTTACCTCCCCATGACGCTGCAGCCTGAATCCCTTGAGATGTGGCAGGCGGAATTGCTTCGTGACACGCTGGCATTTGCCCGCAAGAATGCTTCATCCATTTATACAGGCAACTCCCGCATGGTGGGAGGCAACCCCAACGCCGGCGAGATCTACGGTTTCGCCCATCGCAAGGGGGAGAAACAGCTCTTCCTCGCCTTGCGCAACCCTGCTCCCACGGTTCAGGAATATGTCATTGACACGGGCTTTGCCAATCAGCTGCAGATCTATCCTGATTTCCGCCGCATCGCTCCCGGAGAAAAGGTGACCTTCGGCCCCCACGAGGTGAAACTCATCGCAGGAACCCTTGAAGCGGTCGCTTTGCCCTCAGAAAAGCCATTTATGGTACAAGGCGGCAAAGTGTATCTTCCCAACACCGAGCGTCCCGGCGTGAAAGAGATCTACTGTCTGCCTGAACTCATTGATCTTGGTACAAAGTGCCGTCAGGGCGAAAAGGGGGTCGAAGCTGAGATCGGCGTGCGTATCCCCTACCGCATGAGAAACAGCCGTCTGCTGCTCTCTGTGAAGAAGAAGGGGGAAAGTGCTCCTGAGATCAGATTGCGCTACTCCCGCTATTCCGGCTGGCACAAGGTGAGTGCCTATACCTTCCCGGTGACCGAAGTTCCCTTTGGCTGCCCCGGCTGCGGTGAGGCAAAGAATCCTGACATGACCTGTGAAACCGATTGCCGTTACTACGCTTTTGACGTTCCCCAGGGGGGCGAAGCCTTTTTCTGCCTTGAAGTCAACGGTCAGGAGATCAAAGTTGAGGATATTACCCTCTTCTACTCCGGAAATATGGCCCCTGCAAGGGTTCCGGAAGAGAAAAAATGGAAATGTTCACTCCTTAACGGTGCACTTCCTCCGGCCAATCCCGAGGGATTCCCCCTCAATTTGAGGCTGATTTGAGGAAAAAACGACTTTTTTTCAAAAAAAATGAAAAAAAGATTGAAAATGGGCTTGAAAAGACAAAAAACTGTGATATATTATACACATGTTCCAAGCAGCGAGGTAATCGCGAAGCAAATATAAGTGCTCGGGTGGCGGAACTGGCAGACGCGTATGGTTGAGGTCCATATGGAGCAATCCTTGGGGGTTCAAGTCCCCCCTCGAGTACCATTTTTGTGGAATGGCATGCCTACATAGCTCAGTCGGTAGAGCACATCCTTGGTAAGGATGAGGTCTCCGGTTCAAGTCCGGATGTAGGCTCCAGCTTTTATGTTTAGTGTCTTGTAAGGAAACCAAAAACCTGTCAGGAGGAAAAAATGGCTAAAGAAAGTTTTGTGAGAACAAAGCCGCACGTTAACGTCGGTACTATCGGCCACGTTGACCATGGCAAAACCACGCTGACCGCTGCTATCACCATGTGCATGCACAGCAAATTCGGCGGTGGTGAGATCCGTAAGTATGATGAAATCGACAACGCTCCGGAAGAAAAAGCACGTGGAATCACGATCAATACTTCCCACGTTGAATACGAAACTGCCAACCGTCACTATGCACACGTCGACTGCCCGGGACACGCTGACTATGTCAAAAACATGATCACCGGTGCCGCTCAGATGGACGGTGCGATCCTCGTGATCGCTGCTACCGACGGTCCGATGGCGCAGACCTACGAACACGTGCTGCTCGCCCGTCAGGTCGGTGTGCCCGCTATCGTTGTCTTTATGAACAAATGCGACCAGCTGGATGACCCGGAACTGCTCGAGCTCGTCGAGATGGAAATCCGTGAACTGCTGAGCAAATATGACTTCCCCGGCGATGACACTCCGATCATCAAAGGTTCCGCTCTGAAAGCCGTCGAGGCTGAAGGTGCCGCTGACAATCCGGCTTGCGCCTGCATCTACGAGCTGATGGAAGCTGTCGACAGTTTCATTCCGGAACCCCAGCGTGACATCGACAAACCGTTCATCATGCCGATCGAAGACGTGTTCAGCATTGAAGGTCGCGGTACCGTGGTCACCGGTCGTGTTGAAAGCGGCGTTATCAAAGTCGGTGAAGACGTTGAGATCGTTGGTATCCGTCCGACCGCCAAAACCACCGTTACCGGTGTTGAAATGTTCCGTAAGATTCTCGATCAGGGTCAGGCCGGTGACAACGTCGGCTGCCTGCTCCGCGGCACCAAAAAAGAAGATGTCGTCCGTGGTCAGGTTCTGGCGAAACCGGGTTCAATCACCCCGCACACCAAATTCAAAGGTGAGATCTACGTGTTGAGCAAAGAAGAAGGCGGCCGTCATACTCCGTTCTTCAACAACTACCGTCCCCAGTTCTATTTCCGTACCACTGACGTCACCGGTACCATTACCCTGGCTGAAGGTACTGAAATGGTGATGCCCGGTGACAACACCTCCATCTCGGTTGAGCTGATCGCTCCGATCGCTATGGAAAAAGGTCTTCGCTTCGCTATCCGTGAAGGCGGCCGTACGGTTGCTTCCGGACGTGTTTCCGAAGTCATCGAGTAATCAATGTTTTCAGGCTTGACCTGAGAGCTGCGAGTTCAATCCCGGACCGCCGCAAAACGACGGTCCGGGATATGTCGTAATAAACTAATATCTTAAAAAGTAGAGTGCAGAAATGGCTCGTGAACTGGTAATCATGGAGTGCACCGAGTGCAAACGTCGCAATTATACGACGACGAAAGAAAAGCGCAACACTCCCGAACGGTTGGAAAAGAAAAAATATTGTCCTTTCGAGCGCAAACACACCGTGCACAAAGAAACCCGCTGACGCGGCAGGTGCAGTTCCCGGTGGTGGGGTGCGCCGGCCTTTTCCGGAAAACGGAAAAAGGTGTGGATATTTTGATGTAACAGGCGCAGGAAAGTAGCTCAGTTGGCTAGAGCAGCGGTCTCCAAAACCGCAGGTCGTGAGTTCGAGCCTCACCTTTCCTGCCAGCTTTTCAGAAAGCGGCAAAAAAGCAAGGCAAATAAAATTATGGAAAAGAGCAGAAAAAGTTTCAGTGCCGGTTTTGATTCAGTGACCGGGCGTATCCGCCGTTTTTGCGCTGATACCGTTGCGGAACTCCGCCGTTGCTCCTGGCCCGGCCGCCAGCAGTTGCTTGAATCGACAGTGCTGGTCGTTGTGGCGATGGTGATACTTGCCTGTTTTGTAGCCGGCGTGGATGAAATTGCCCGGCAGATTATCCGTTTTGTGACGGTGCGCAGTTAGTTTAACGCATGGAAGTTCCGGTGGAAAAAATGGACGAAACAGTCGAAAAACAGCAGGATAACCGCGGTCAGTGGTTTGTCATTCAGACGTTGTCCGGGCACGAGAACAAAGTGCGGGACACCATTAACCGTCAGTTGAATCTCGGAGATCAGATCCCCGTCTATGAGGCTTTGATTCCCGAAAATAAAGTTAAAGAGATCCGTAACGGAAAAGCGGTAACAGTTACCAAGAAACTTTTCCCCGGATACGTGCTGGTGCGCATGGATCTTTATGATGACATCGGCGCGGTGAATGAACAGGCATGGTATTTTGTGCGCAGTGTGCAGGGCGTACTGGGATTTCTGGGCAATGCCACCAAGCCGTCAGCGTTGACGGAACAGGAATTCCTGGATATGAATCCGGCACTTGCCGGCGATGCACCCGCTCCGATGCTGGTTATCGGAGTCAAAGTCGGTGACATCGTCCGGATCAAAGACGGCGCATTCATGGGATATGAAGGAAACGTTGAGAGCATCGATGACACCCGCGGCAGATTGACCGTGGTGATTTCGATTTTCGGACGTTCCACTCCGGTTGAATTGGAGTTTTGGCAGGTCGAGCCGGCAACATAGTCGGTTCGGGACTTTATAAAAAAGTGTTGACATCGGTCGCGGGAGGAATCCTGTCAATCCTGACCGGACGGGTGTCGTAGAAAAGGAAGTAATCATGGCAAAGAAGATTACAGGCTTGATCCGGTTGCAGATTCCGGCTGGCGCAGCTAATCCGGCTCCTCCTATCGGACCGGCGCTTGGTGCCGCGGGCTGTAACATCATGGAGTTCTGTAAGCAGTTCAATGCCGCCACTCAAGCTCAGAGCGGCACGGTTATTCCGGTTGTGATCACGGTCTATCAGGATCGTTCGTTCACGTTCATCTGCAAGTCGCCTCCGGCTGCAGTCCTTATCAAAAAGGCTGCCGGTGTTGCGTCCGCTGCCAAGAAACCCGGCAGCGAAAAAGCGGGTAAAATCACCCGCGAGCAGATTCGTGAAATCGTTCAGATCAAACGGGAAGACATCAATGCCCGGAGCGAAGAAGCGGCGATGCGCATCATCGAAGGAACCGCTCGCAGCATGGGAATCGAGGTGGTCGATGCGTAGAAGTAAACTGTACAAAAAGCAGCTTGAGTCGCTCGGCGATCTGCAGCTGCGTCACGGCATCGAAGAGGCGATCGGAATGCTCAAGGCTCTGCCCGGAGTCAAATTCGATCAGACCGTCGAAGTCGCGTATAAACTCGGTATTGATCCGCGTAAATCGGATCAGACTGTCCGCGGTGTCTGTCCGATGCCCCGCGGTACCGGCAAAACTGTCCGCGTTGCGGTGGTTTGCGACGGTGCGGCGGCTGACGAAGCCCGCGAAGCCGGTGCCGATGTGGTCGGGTATGAAGATCTGGTTCAGCAGATCAAAGACGGCTTTCAGGATTTCGACACCCTGATCGCCACCCCGGAAGCAATGAAAATGGTCCGTCCTCTGGGACGTCAGCTCGGACCCCGCGGTCTGATGCCGAACCCCAAGACCGGAACTGTTACCGATGCTGTCGGTGCGGCAGTGCGTGAGGCGAAAGCCGGTCGTGCTGAATTCCGTGCGGACCGCGGTGCCTGCGTCCATGTGCCGATCGGCAAGTTGTCGTTTGAAGCGGATGCTCTCAAAGAAAACTTTGAAGCTCTGAATGATGCGATCCAGAAAGCGCGTCCGGTTTCCGCAAAAGGAGTTTATATCATCTCCTGCTCGGTTTCCGCAACGATGACCCCCGGTCTCAAAATCAACCTCAAGGAACTGGTGAGGGCGGCGAAATGAGAATCGAGAAACAATATCTGGTAAAGTCGATCGTTGAGGCGGTCCAAAATTCCGATTTCGTCTATTTCGTCTCTTACGCCGGTCTTACGGTCAAGAGTTTTTCTGATTTGCGTAATCAGCTCGCCGCCCAGGGCGCGAACTGCCGCGTGATGAAAAACACTCTTATCAAAAAAGCCGCCGCCCAGTTGGAACTGGACGGAGTTGAGGCGATCGATCTCACTGCCAGCACTGCGATGGTGTTCGGCAATGGCGACTGCAGCGCTGTGGCCAAGCTGCTGGTCGAGTTCGGCAAAAAGCAGGAACAGGTCAAGGCCAAAGGCGGTTATATGGATGGCGCGGTGCTGTCCGCCGCAGAAGTCGGTGCGCTGGCAGATCTGCCCGCCAAACCGGTGCTTCAGGCAATGCTGCTCGGTGTCCTTCAGGCTCCGGCGCGCAACCTCGTCACTGTGCTTAACGCTAAAGCCGCAAGCATTGTCAACGTGGTTAACGCCTACAAAGAAAAACTTGAGAACGCGAACAATTAATAAGCATGGGAGGCATTTAAGATGTCCGAAGAAAACAAAATGGAAGAGTTCGTTTCCTACATTGAGAACATGACCGTCCTGGAGCTTTCCAAACTGGTCAAAACCCTCGAAGAGCGTCTCGGCGTGAGCGCTGCTGCTCCGGTCGCCGTCGCTGCTGCTGCTCCGGCTGCTGCCGCTGCTGCTCCGGCTGAAGAAAAAACCGAATTTGATGTCATTCTCGCTGGCTTCGAAGACAGCAAGAAAATCGGCGTGATCAAAGAGATCCGCGGCATCACCGGTCTCGGTCTGAAAGAAGCCAAAGACATGGTCGAAGGTGCTCCGAAGACCGTCAAAGAAGGCATCTCCAAAGACGAAGCCGAAAAGATCAAAGCTACGCTGGAAGCAGCTGGTGCCAAGATCGAAGTCAAGTAATTTCTGCTTGATAATCACCACGGCGGCAGGGAAAATCCCTGTCCGCCGCGGTTTCGTGTTTTCAACACGGTTTCTGAATATCCATCCGGATGTGGTTTTTTGTCAGTGATGGATTTTCCGCAGTAAAGCAAAAAAATTTACTGCAAAAAAAGTTTTTTCCCGTCTGTCAGTGTGGTTTTTTGCTGACAGGAGAGGGAGTTCCGGAAAAAGATGTGGCTTTTTGTCTGTTTCCGGCGGTTCCGATTTCATTTTCTGCACAGGGCGGAAACGGTGAGATCGGCTGTTTTGTGCATATAGGAGTTGAGTTTGTTCTAACTCTCTGAATGCAAAAGAGTTATGGCAAATTGAGATATTTGGCTGAAATTTTAACCCTGAAAAATAAGGTAAAATTATGGCAGAACGGAAAAATTTCGGACAGCTGCGTGATGTGCTGGAAATGCCTGACCTGATCGGTCTCCAGGTAGATTCCTACGACAATTTTCTGCAGCGTTTCGTACCTCCTGCTGAACGTAAACGGCAGGGACTTCAGGAAGTTTTCATGGAAATCTTCCCGATCGAGAGTTTTGACAAAAATATGTCACTGGAGTTCGTTTCTTACGAAATCGGTGAATGCCCGCCGCAGAAAAGCGATGTTATTGATTGCATCAAAGACGGTAAGATCTATGATGCACCGCTCTACGTCAATTTTCTGCTCAAAGTAAAAGATGTTGAGATCCCTGAACGCGTGTTTATGGGCGATATCCCCATTATGACCGAGCAGGGAACATTCATCATCAACGGTGCGGAACGGGTTATCATCAGCCAGCTGCACCGCAGTCCCGGCATCTGCTTTGAGAGAAACCGTCACACTTCCGGCAGAATGCTCTACAGCTACCGGGTCATTCCCGATCGCGGCAGCTGGATGGATGTGCAGTTCGACCAGAGCGGTCTTATCCAGATTTATCTCGACCGCCGCCGCCGCCGCCGGAAATTCTACATCACAACTTTCTTCCGGGCAATAGGTTATCCGACCAACCATGATATCCTCAAAGAGTTCTACACGCTCAAAAAAATGAGCATCAGCACTCTTTTGAAAGAGAAAGACCTTTCCAAATATTATACCGTTGACGCCGTGACCAACGATGCCGAAGAGGTCATTGTCGGTGAATTGCTCCAGCTCAACGAAAAATCTCTGGCGGATATGCACAACAACGGTATCGAATCCGTTGAACTTGCCGTCGTGCCGCCGAAAGAAGATTACATCTTTGCCACCATGCGCAAAGACCCCGCCCGCAATGAGGATGAAGCTCTCAAAGCCATCTATCAGCGTATGCGTCCGGGAGATCCCATCAACTACAACAACGCCCGTCTGCTCATCAAACGGCTTTTCTTTGACAACCGCCGTTACGATTTGGGCATGGTCGGCCGTTACAAACTCAATGAGAGATTGAAACTGGACATCCCCGCGGATTTCCGCACTCTCGACCCCCGCGACCTGATCGAAGCGACCAAAATGCTTATAGAGCTTCATCACACCAACGGTCCGGTCGATGACATCGACCACCTCGGTGCCCGCCGCGTGCGTACTGTTGGTGAGCTGCTGCAGAATCAGTGCCGTGCCGGTCTGCTCCGCACGGAACGTCTCATCCGCGAGCGCATGACATTTGAAGAGCCGAATATTTCTCCTTCAAAGCTCATCAATCCGAAAACATTTGCCGGTGTTGTGCGTGATTTCTTCGCCCGCAGTCAGCTTTCGCAGTTCATGGACCAGAACAACCCGTTGAGCGAATTGACCAACAAACGCCGTTTCTCGGCTCTCGGTCCCGGCGGTTTGAGCCGCGACCGCGCCGGATTTGAGGTGCGCGACGTTCACTCCAGTCACTACGGCCGTATCTGTCCCATTGAAACTCCGGAAGGTCCGAACATCGGTCTTATCAGTTCCATGGCACTCTACGCCATCATCGACGAATACGGCTTCCTGGAAACACCGTACCGCAAAGTTGTCAACGGTCAGGTGACAGGTACCATTGATTATCTGACTGCCGACAAGGAAGAACAGTTCGTCATCGCCCAGGCAAACGCATTGCTTGATGAAAACAACTTCTTCGTGCGCGACATGGTCATGTGCCGTAAAGGCGGTGAGTCTGCCGAGCATCCGCGTGAATCCATTGATTATATGGACGTTTCTCCGAAACAGCTCGTCAGTGCTGCTGCCGGTATCATCCCCTTCCTGGAACACGACGACGCCAACCGTGCGCTGATGGGTTCAAACATGCAGCGTCAGGCTGTGCCGCTGCTCATGCCGGATTCACCGTATGTCGGTACCGGTCTGGAAGGTGTGATTGCCCGCGACTCCCGCGCCGTGATTGTCGCCCGTGAAGACGGTGTGGTTGCTGAAGTTTGCAGTGAACACATCATCGTTACTCCCGACGGCAATATGCCGACCGAGGAGCAGAAAGGCCGTACTTACCGTCTTTACAAATATCTCCGCAGCAATGCCGGTACCTGCATCAACCAGCGTCCCCGCGTCCGTCGCGGCGATGTGGTGAAAAAAGGCGATCTGCTCGCCGACGGTGCCGCCACCAGCGGCGGTGAACTCGCGCTCGGCCGCAACGTGCTGGTCGCTTTCATGCCGTGGTGCGGATACAACTTTGAGGACGCTATCATCGTCAGTGAACGTCTG
>JAZNAR010000074.1:0-4349 GCA_045586645.1 Victivallaceae bacterium | reverse complement strand
ATTGAACCGGAATAATATTATTTTTACAACGTTTTGCAACGTTGTCAGGATTCTTTTCCGGAGGTTGCCGTCGCTGACGCTCCGGCACGTCGGCGCAATGCGCCTCCGTCAAATCCTTACAGCTCTGCCATTTTTGTTTTTAAAATGACGTTTTTTTCTGCATGACGTTCTGAATCCTGCATAATATTATCCGCTGGCATTTCCCGGCACTTCCCGGTGCAGGGGCGGCGTGAGTTTCTGCAAAAAAAATAATCACGCCGCCTGCAGAATGCTGAAATTTACTGCATACATCAGGGGTAAGGTTCCGGTCAAGCCGCGCCGGCGGGTGTCTTTAAACTATATATTGCTTGAATAATTTTTTTTTTATGCTATCTTATTTGACGTGAGCATACGGCGGGCATCACGGTGATACCGCCGGTAAAAAATTTATTCATTCTGGTCTGTTATGGAAAAAAATGTTATCTGCATGAAATGGGGTACCAAGTTCGGTGCCGATTATGCCAACCGTCTTTATAAAATGGTGGAAAAGAACCTGACCGTGCCGCACCGTTTTATCTGTTTTACCGATGATCCCACCGGTCTGCTGCCGGGAATCGAAGTCCGGGAACTGCCGCCGTATCACGACAATCCGAATATCGGTGACAAAGGCTGGCGGAAACTCTCGCTTTTCAACGCGCCGCTGGCGGATTTGCAAGGTGTGGCACTTTTTCTGGACCTTGACATCGTCATCCGTCAGAATATTGACGAGCTTTTTGATGTACCGGGAGATTTTCTGATTTGCAAAGATTGGGATTTTCCGCGTGACATCATCGGAAACTCCTCGGTTTTCCGTTTTGAAGTCGGCAAATATCCTGAAGTTCTGGAAAACTTCTATCAGCTCGGCAACGGCATCCGCAAAAACTACCGCAACGAGCAGGCATTTCTCTCTTATCAGATGCACGAAAAAGGTATTCTCAAATATTGGGACAAATCGTGGTGCGTCAGTTTCAAACGCCACTGTCTGCAGCCTTTCCCGCTGAATTTTTTCAAGATGCCCAATGACCCTGCCGATGCGAAAATCATCGTTTTCCACGGCAAGCCGACCCCGCAGATGGCTCTGAAAGGTTACTGCGGCAAACGCGGACTGCGTTATGTCAAACCGACCACCTGGCTGACAAAATACTGGGAAGATTGAGGATTTTTGCAACCTGAAAATCGGAGCGTTTCCGGCGGAGAGCTTATCCAGCAGCTGCCGGTAACGCTTTTTTTATCTGTATATTGTCATATTTGTTGTGATAATATATTTTCCGTCCGTATTCGCGTTGCTCCGCCGTGACAAAGCAGACAGGAATCAGAAATTTTTCCGTCCGAAATGTCATCATCATATTCCAGCGGCAGCTGCAACTTCACCGTTTCCACATGGGAATCAAAAAACGCCATATTGCACGCTGAATTATGCCGCTGGCTGATTTGCTGATCCAATCCGCTTTTGCCGTCAGATGCGATATTTTCAACAATTCTGCCGCTGCCGGTCAGACACACCTGGGTTTGATTGTTGGAATCACGGTTGCCGCCGTCGGAAAAACTGAAAACTGTGGACGGCTGACGGATTTTGCTGTATTTCACCGATGGATTGACGTTGTTTTTGGCCGGATCGTATATCCCGAACAGCCGGACGATGTCTTTTGCTCCATTGCCCTTTTGCGGCGTGCCGTTGACGGTGTAGGAGCAGCGGTAGTTGGATATGTAACTGGAACGTTTGACATCTGCCGCCGGACAGAGAAAAACCAGAACATGCTCTTTGGCATTTTCACCGCCCTGATGATAATATTGAAGTTTGTTACCCATATACGGAGCCAGAGAAAACCAGAAAGACCTGTATTTTTCTCCGGAACTGTATGCCGTATAACTCAAAACGTTGAATTCATCTGAATCAGTGGCATAAGCAGACTGCGCCTGGGCAAATTGACGCAGATTGCTCTGACAGTTGGCGGACTTCGCCCGGTTGCGCGCCCCCTGTAACGCCGGCAGCAGCATCGCCGCGAGAATTGCCATCATCGCAATAACTACCAGCAGTTCGATGAGGGTAAAGCATGATTTGCTCCGCGTGCAGACAGATTTTTTACAAAAATATGCCGCCGGAGTTTCACACCGCAAACCATATGATTTTTTCATTTGTCGTTCCCCTTTTCCGGTTTCTTTAAAACATTGCAAAAAACAAACCATCTACCGCTAAAAATAGTTCCGGGAAAACGCTTTTACAATCTTTTTTGATTTTTTATTACAAAAAAAGTTGACTTAATGACTTATAATCAGCCTCTCCGGAAACAAAATAATGATAATTGTCACAAACCTGCGGAGAACTTTATTTTGCAGTGGAAATTTTTCTGACGGCTCTGGCAATGGTCTGCGCCAGAAGCCTTTGATATTCGGAAGAGGCGCATTTTTTCAGTTCTGCCGGATTGCTGATGAAACCGGCCTCGACAAGCACCGCCGGACATCCGGCTGAACGCAGAACTTTGAACCGGGCGTGCTTCACCCCCCTGCCGGGGGAGGTGTTGAGACCGCTTTGCTCCTGCTGGATGAGGAATGCCAGACGGTGCGCCGGACGGGACATGGCAGACTCTTGCGGCGTTTCAGATTTCAGAGCAAAAGTTTCCATACCGGCGGCATCCGGGTTGCGCGCCGATGAGTTGTGGTGCAGTGAAACAAGCAATTGTGCGCGGCATCGCACTGCCATTTCCGCCCGGTCGGCAAGAGAAACATTTTTATCCGTGGTGCGGGTCATTATGACCTGAAATCCCAGTTTTTTCAACTCTTTTTCCAGAAATCCCGCCAGAGCCAGATTCAAATCTTTTTCTTTGATGCCTCCGGCGGATACCGCTCCGGCATCACTGCCGCCGTGTCCGGGGTCAAGCAGGATTTTTTTCACCGGTATCCGGGAGTCGTCAATGAGCGGCAGCAGTATATCGGTCACGGAATTTTCCGGCAGAGACCATTGGGAACCGGTGTACTGCACCGCATCGCAAAGCTGTACGGGAATACCGTCTATGACCGCACAGGAGCTCTCTTTGAAAAGCACCACGCGCCTGCCGGAAACATTCAGCACCAGCTTGTTGCCCTGCTCACGGATTTCAGAGACCGGCAGACGGCGCAGCTGCGGAGAAAGCACATCCTGACATCCGCAGAGCAGCAGCAGTAATGAGCAGAACCGGAAAATCCTCATTTTTTATGGAACTTTCCAAAGCGCGCCATCACCTGCTGCAGATCCTGCCATGCCTCTTTTTTGGCAGACTCCTGCCGGAGCAGAAATGCCGGATGGAATGTCGGCATCACCGGGATGTTTTCAAACGACGTCCATCTGCCGCGCATTCTGGATATGCCGGTTGTGACATTGAGCAGATATTTGACCGCCACCGAACCGAGCAGTACGATGACTTCGGGACGGACGATGTTTATTTGCGCTTTGAGAAACGGCAGACAGTATTCAGCTTCTTCCGGAGCGGGGGCGCGGTTGTCCGGCGGACGGCACTTGACGATGTTGGCGATATAGACCTCCTCCCGCGAAAACTGCATTGCTGAAATCATTTTGTCCAGCAGTTGTCCGGCTTTGCCGACAAAGGGTCTGCCGGTGCGGTCTTCTTCAAAGCCGGGGCCTTCACCGATGAACATGAGTCCGGCATTGGTGCTGCCTTCACCGAAAACGGTATTGTTCCGGGAAAGATGCAAAGCACAGCGGGTGCAGCCGGCAACTTCACGGCACAATGTTTCCAGAGAAGAAACGTTTTCTGCCGCCGGAACTGCCCGTGCCGCCGGAGCCGCACTTTTTTTCACCGCATTTTCTGTCGGCGGCACTGCCGGAGCTGCCGCACGGAAAAACTCATCCGCCACCGCGCCGCGCGCCAGAGAACCGGGACGTTTGGCATCGGTTTCAGCAATAACTTTGCATATCTGATCGAAAAAATCCGCCATATTGTGATTCAAAACTTTATTTTTTGCAAATTCAGGTTTATATTATAATATAAGTGCCGTATCGGCGAAATAAAAGTGAATCCGGCAAGAAAGCCGGAAAATAAACTGTTTCAGGAGAAAAAAATGAAAGTTGTCGTCGCGTATTCGGGCGGTCTGGATACTTCCGTGATCGTCAGATGGGTCAAAGAAACCTACAATGCTGAAGTCATCTGCTACTGTGCCGATGTCGGTCAGCAGGAGGAACTTGACGGTCTTGAAGCCAAAGCCATCGCCACGGGTGCAAGCAAATGTATCATCGACGACCTCAATGAAGAGTTTGCCAAAGACTTCATTTTCCCCATGCTTCAGGGAGAAGCCATCTATGAAGGCAACTACCTGCTGGGGACTTCCATCGCCCG
>JAZNAR010000073.1:0-38636 GCA_045586645.1 Victivallaceae bacterium | reverse complement strand
CTCCGCGAAATGCCGCATTGGTCGTATTCAGCGATGCAGTGTTATCTCACTTGTCCGCTGAAATACAAATTCCGTTACATCGACAACGCAGAGCCGGAACGTACCGGCTCCTGCTTTCCGTTTGGCAGAGCGTTTCATGCGGCACTTTCAGAGCGTGCCCGCATCGGTAAAGATATGTCTGAGCGTGAAGTTTGCGACGTCTTTGAGGACTACTTCAAGGCTGAAACCGATGCTGCAGAAAACCTTGTTTATAAAGCTAATGAGGATTACGACAGCCTCCTGCAGACCGGGTTCAAGATGGTTGAGGTCGCTTGTAAATACTGGCAGGATGACTTTGCAGTTCAGCGAGTGGCTGAAACCTTTTCGGTCAATGTTCCCGGTTTGAGCAAGCCGCTGATCGGTGAATTTGACTGCGTGGTGACGGACGGGCACGACAACTGTATCGTAGACTGGAAGACAGCATCTGCCAAATGGCCGATCGGCAAAGCCGATAAGGATCTGCAGGCGACTGCGTTCTGTTACGCCTTCCGAGAGAAGTACGGAGAAAAACCGCTGTTCAGGTTCGATGTTTTCACCAAAGCAAAGTCGCCAACTGTCAACAACCATTACACGTTACGGACAGACAACGAATTGGAGCGTTTTGTATCACTTGCAAATCAGATCGAAAAGAACGTCAACAGCGGTAACTTCTATCCCAACGAAAGCGGCTTCGGCTGTGGCGAATGCCCGTACCGTGACCGTTGCAAAAAGTGGAGGTAACTATGGGACTGATGATGTGCGATGGAAAGTTTGTGAGCCGTGATGAGGTCGCGCTCGTGCAGACTCCCGGAGGTACCGACAGTTGGAAGCCGGTTCCCCATATGGAGGTTATTGAAGCTGTAACCGATGTGGTCAAAGCCCATAACTGGCAGATACTGGATGAAAACTTTGGTCTCGCTCGTGAAGGTCAAAAGATGTTCGGAGTAATGCGAATTAACAAAAGTAACAGTTCTGATTGGAGCCGCTGTATCGGACTGCGTAACAGCCACGATAAAAGTTTTGCAGTCGGGCTATCGGCAGGCATCAGCGTTACTGTATGCAGCAATCTCGCTTTCGGTGGAACCACCGTAATCAAACGGCGGCATACTTCACGGATAGAACTGACAGAACTGGTGGACGTAGCGATGAATGAACTTGAGAACGAGTTTCTTATGCTTGAGACCGTCTGCGAAGATCTTAAAATCATCTATCTGAAAAACGATGATGAAGCCAGATCAAGAATCGTCAGAGCCGCAGAACTGGGAGCGATCAACAGTTCCGATATTGTACCGGTCTTCAAAGAATTCAAGAATCCACGACATCCGGAGTTCTCTGAACCGACACGCTATTCGTTGCTCAACGCTTTTACCGAAACGATCAAAAAGTAT
Source organism: Victivallaceae bacterium (assembly GCA_045586645.1). Taxonomy (GTDB): domain Bacteria; phylum Verrucomicrobiota; class Lentisphaeria; order Victivallales; family Victivallaceae; genus UBA1784. Next base: position 37,230 of record JAZNAR010000073.1, on the reverse strand, counting down.
ACGCCGCTACGGGTTGACCAGTCGTATATGGCACTCAATCGCTGCTTCGGGCTGGACGGTAAGCGTCCGGCAATATGGTAATTCGCCAGAGGCTCGCCAACGCTGCTTTGCAGCGTCCGGGAAACCGGAGGCCTACAGCACAACCGGTACGGAAGTGATGCACCCGTGCTGTACCAAGTCATCCCGGGAGCGTAAAACCTCCCGGTCTTTTACCCCCAACAGAAAGGAAATATTGATGGAGAATGAAAATGAGAACCGCGACCATAATCCGCTTAAAGATAATCAAGATGATTCTTGGATTGTTGCTGCATTGACAACCGCTTTTGTCGCCGGTGTCGGTGCAACTATCGCTGCAATCAAACTTGTCAGCAAGATCTTAAGTAAATAACCTCACCCCTCTGCCGGTATTGTTCCGGCAGAGGGTATCTGTCTTCTTTTTTGAAACAGATACTTGTGGTGCGGTTCTTGTTTGTTTATGGGTTACATACTATATTGTCTGCATTATTTTTTTATGTCATCATTAAATTTTACTAATGCAGTCATAATATAGTAACCCAAAACATACCGTGCTTGCAGAATTTGCCGATTGATTCAATCAGATTCCAATTTAATATCAGTCAGGTATATTGGTAATACCTTTTACATTCTATCCACTATCCCCAATCTCTAATAAAGGAACTACAACAATGAAAAGAACAACAACAGAAAGTACTTACAACAATCATACCATTATGACAAACAAAGAAAGAGGACTGGCCTGTGATATCAAAATACTTGATGAAATTGAAAGACAATTCCAATATGCAGAAGCAACCAAAAGCAAAATATACTTTCAGAGAATGGATTTGAGATTGCCGGAAGGACATGAACATACCAACAATGACTTATTCAGAGAATTCCAATCCAAATTCATAAAGAACAGATCTCGCAAAGGTCTCAAACCGCAATATGTGGCAGTACGGGAACAGTCCAGAGAGAAGCATCAGCATTATCATATAGCCTTATGGTTGGATGGACAGAAGACTCAAAATATCCATGATCACATTGCAACAGCAGAACGGTTATGGGACAAAACATTGGGATTGCCGGAAAGACCGAATGGTTACGGTCTGGTCGATGATTGCACTAAAAACAGAGCCGGTCAAAAACAAGTTAACGGAGTCATGCTGCGGAAGGATGATCCTGGTTATGAATCCAAGAAAGATGACTGCTTCAGGAGAGCCTCGTATCTGGCAAAAGTCAACACCAAAGGCAATGCACCGAAAGGACAGAGAGAGCTGTTCTCTTCAAGAATACCGAAACAATGATATACATTGAAAAGATGTAAAGGTACAGTAACCGCATTGGTGTAAAACAGGGGGGTATAAAACTTCCGGATTCAGGTATTTCCGCTTCCGCTTTTCAGGTGAAAACGGAAATATTTGATTGGAAATCAAGCGTACTGAAACGGAAGGTTTAGAGGGCGTTTGTACCATCATAAAACCTTATTCCTGCCCTGCAGCTCTCGATTCCTTGCACAAGTTTTGAAGTTGAAGGTTCGCATTGCCTATTGAGTGTATACATCCTATTACAAGGATGACTATTTTATGCCTGAAAATATCCCCAATTCTTCCCCATATGAGTTGAAAATTTGCTGTTCCATGCTATATTTTACTGTCTTCAAATCAGTAGGGATGATGGTTTGATTCCCGGTTCGGAGATTGGCTGATAGGCAAACAACAGACTTCCCCACTTTTTCCCCATGAAATGAGGCTTTCCCCATTTCTTCCCCGTTTTGTTGATTTCGGGGTTCTGGCGATGATGTGCTATAAAGTGCCAAAGTTCAGGGTAAATGAGGGTAATATATCTGTTTTTGAGCGTGAAATCAAGAGAGCTGAAATTCACTCTCTCTCCGCCATTTTTATGCTTATTTTACCTCAAACGGTACCGTTTAGTACCGTTTGAGGTTTTCATCTTGTAAAAACAGACCATTTTCAGCTATATCCGGGAATAGATTATGGAAAACGATATGGCTCTCCAAAAAATCAAACTCAAGATCGGTACCGTTTATCAGAAAGAACCCAACGGTATCTACTACTTCCGCTATCAGGTCAATGGAGCAAGAAAAGCGATCAGTTTGAAAACCCGCAACAAACAGCAGGCACTCAAAGAAGCGGAAAAGTATGTGCCGCTGCTTCAGACTACCTCATCTGAAGTTATTGCAGCCCATGTTCAACATGCCCGCAATCTGGCAACCCCGGAAAAGAATCTGCTTCTTTATCAGGCTTGGGAAGAGTATGAGAAAAGTCCAGACCGGGCAACTCCTGATACTGTCAGCGAAGCATTGGCTTACAAATCCACTTTTGCAGAATTTGTGAAATGGGTCAATGATCCGCAAGCCACTCTTCGGGATATTACAGAAGCAGTCGCGATGCAGTATGCTGATTATATGCGTCAGCAGAATATTGCCGTTTCAACTCACAACCGCAAACTGAAACGAATCCGCAAAGTATTCAAGGTACTGCAAGAATACTGTTCTGAAAACAATCCTTTCCAATCCGCAGTACTTTATCGTAAAGAACGTGAAGAACGGGAGCATGATGTTCACCGCTTATCTTTCAGCAGGGAACAGGAACAGCAGTTGCGGGATGTACTTGCTGATGACCATTACAAGGTTTTGAACAAACCGGAAGTACGGGTGATTTACTATCTTGGAATGTTTACCGGGCAGCGGATGAAAGATTGTGTTTTGTTGCGTTGGAGCAAAATCAATTTGAAAATAAACCGTATCTGGGTTAAGCAGTTCAAAACCGGCAAAGAGGTTACTATCCCCATTGCACCGCCGTTGCTGGAGGTTTTGCAAGAGGCGTTAACATGGAAAAAGAGTGATATTGATTACGTCTGCCCTAATGTGGCGATGCGATATAATAAAACCAATGCTGTCGGGAAAAATGTCGGTAATAATCTTGTAAACATAGATATGTTGCGGGTAATCCGCTGGATTGGTCTTGAACCGTCAGTATCTGTTCCGGGGCGGGATAAAAAAGTAACTGTTTATGGATTCCATTCTCTGCGGCATTCGTTTGCATCATATTGCGCAGAGGCAGGAGTTCCGCAAGCGACGGTGATCTCGATATTGGGGGCTGATTCTGAAGTTGTTACAAAGTATTATACTCATGTGGGAAATGAGGCTCAACGGCAGGCGGTTGCGGCTGTATCCGGCATTGACATCCCCGGTTCAGCTCAAAGTAAAATAGAGGAGGTATTGGCTCTCATAAAGACCTCTACTGCATCGAGTGATGATATTTTAGCGCAGGTAAAAGCTGTTTTGGAAAAATAACACAACTCCCGGAATTTCATTTTTCAGGAATTCCGGGAGGATGTATAAAATTTACTTTTTGTTGTTTGCCTTTGCCAATCGTTCAGATAACGCACTTTTTTGCAATCCGACCATTTTGCAAATTGCTTCACGATCAAAACCGCTCTTTTTGCAGTCATTTACGATAAGGGCGAGCTCAGCATTTTCGTTTATCTGTTCAGCGACAAACCACTGTTTTTTGCCGGCATCAAATTTTATCTTAAATGGAGTTCTTAACTTTTCGCCCATCACATCACGCGGATTTTCATACTTTAATATGCGCGGTTGTTCAGTTAAATCTCCTTCCGGCGAATCAGGATCGCAACTCAAATTAAGTGTCATGTAACAAGTATCCATTTTGCTTTTTAAGCCGCGTACCTCGTTTTCAGAATTGGCATGATGCACAATCAATACGGCAATATTAAGAGTTCTGAGTTTATTCATTAAACTTTTGAAATTTGCCGCGGTTTGAGGTGTTTCTGCTCTGACAAATGCCGTATAGGTATCAATTACAAGCAAGTCAACATCCTTGCCGGGAGTGCCTTTATTCATCTTCGCATCTTCAATCATATCAAGAAGTTTCTGGTGATTTTCCGGCGCCGTAAAATCAATGTCATACAAAGAACAATCTTTCATTATCAGATTCGCCCGGCACTCTCTTTCTTTACCTTTCGGAAAATATCCGGATTGAAAAGTTGCTTGTTTTTGTTCCATTTGTTTTTTATTTTCAAAATCCAAATATAAAACTTTGTGATACTGGAATGGAACAGTCCACCACTTTTCTTTAAGCAGCGGCACCGGTTTGCGGGAATATCCTGCGGCAACCACACGGGCGGCAATACTGTAGGCAAGACTGCTTTTCCCCGCCTTGAGTTCGGCATACAACATTGTTACTTCTTTTCGCGCCAGAATCGGTCTCATTATGTAATCTGTCGGAGCATTTTTTGATTTTTTGTTCTCAATGACGTGGGGGTCTTCCGGCGTGACAGTGTAATCCCGCCACCATTTTTCAGGCGGTTTATTCTGTTCAGCGTCTGCTTTTTGGAAAAATTTCTCTATTTCTGATTTTGTTTCTAAAATAAGCAGATCATCGGAATTTATTTGCGGAGGATTATTTTGATATTCATTCAATATATCCTCTGCATTGTCAAAATCGCGCATCCTTTTTCTGCTGTATTCAACCGGCATGACCAGAAGTTTTGCCGCATCTTTCTTTTCTGCCAAAAACATTGTAAGAGTTTTTATTTTCAATGCCGCAGATTCCAGAGAGTTCCCTGAATGATTGGAAACTAAAACAAACAACTCCTTGCCCTGCAATGGACTCCATTCCACTTGTTCATATTTTCCGGGCGAACAAATGAAACTGGTAAAAACGATTTCAGAAGAATTGACAGTTTTCTGATTAGTGTCTGCCAATTCAATGCTGTCGCACAATATGACAGTCTTACATTCCGGATTCATAAGCAGATTAAGATTGTAAAGCGGCTGTTTATTTTCCGGATACGGCACGCAAAACATCTGATTTTGAGTTGATTTGTTGCGAACCCACAGAGTCAATGGCAGGAGAACTTTACTTTGGCTTTCCGGATCATAAAATTTGATCACATTCATAATCGTTTTGCCACATTGGTTGCGAAACGGAAATACATGGCAGTACCAGTTGTCAAAGTAATGGTTGCGTAATTCAAAACCTCCTTGCGTATAACCTTGACATGGAATCAGAAATTGAAACGCGTGTTGCTCCAAACGCACTTCATGCCAGTGTTGATTTTCTTCATCCCGAACTAATATATCTTCGCTCCAGATGTGGTCAAAATGTATATTCCGAAGTTTTAATTTCCCGAATGGGACAGGTTCTTTCTCCCAATAACGGCACATTTGTTCAGGGGTTCTGTATGGAGATAAATGTTTGCAAACAGAGTACAGATTGGGATATTCGGCAAAAAAGCGCTCTTTGATATCTTGCTCAAGATCAAAAAGCAAATCGGATTTTTCGTTAACGCTCCATACACAAGGTTGATGGGAATAAGTAACATCGCACTGAATTTCTTTTCGCGACTTATTCAATAAGGCGGGGCAATAGACTAACCCCCAGGGCTTGCCATCGGCATTGATATTGCCAATTTCAAAAGTGTTTACCGTAATGCTGGCTGTTATCGTGTTACCGGAATTATCTTGAAATTCATGATTCAATATTACAGGTTCTGGCAAATTATAACATTTTTCGTCATAGGATTTTTGAGCATTTCTGATAAATGCGGGGAAACGCTCACTGGTACAATTTGCCTCAAGCAATAATGCGGCTTTTGCCTGCATACAAATCTCATCCCGGCGGAATTGATCTTCCGGAATATTGTCGATCCAGCGGAAGTTTTGAAAAATTTCCTTTAATTTGTCAGAAATATTGTTCATAACAACCTCTTTATGTTTTCCTCCTGTCCTATGCCCGGAAACAGGAGGGGGGATATATCGTTTACAATTCAGATATGATCTTTTTCAAAGCAGGAGATTTGAGAGACATATAACGATTATACAGTAAACTTACATAGGTAAATATCTTTTCAGGCAGGTCAATCCAAGCCCATATTTTTACGCTTAATTGTATAATAAACACTGAAAAGAAAATCTGTCGCTACCATGACAAAATCTATAACATGAAGCCAAAATACCGGATTGTTCAGAGCACAACAGCCGTCTTTGGTTATTTTTCCCACAATACCGTACTTTTTCAAAAAACGGTTAAAAATGCCCGGGACGATCCGTCCCGGGCGTAATGCATTACTGCTTATTCGTCACCGCCATCCTCATCCGGACTTTCCGGCAGTGTTGTACCGGAAGAACTTCCGGCGATGAATTGACCGAAATGAGCTTCTTCCAATATCGGAGTTTCAAATTCAAACTTTTCTTTCATTTTTGATATCCTTTCATTACGCAATAGTTGCAAATTTGATACCATCTTTGTCTTCAAATACCTTGAATCCGCCTCCGGTGTAAACGCCGTTGGCAAATATCATTTCGGTATCACCGATAATGAATTTGGCGTTTTCAAACGCATTCAGATTTACGCCGGTCATCACTGTCCAATCGGCGGCATCCAGCACGGCATCTTCCAGATCGAAACAGATTTCGGTCAATCCGGCGAAATCCGCATTGGTCAGATTCAATGTATTGCCGTCGGTAATGGTGAGTTTATCAATACCGTCGAGTATCTCAACCGTGGCGGTCGTATCAATGACCAGTGAACTCGTTCCGGTATTTTCCAGGAAGCTGCCGTCGCCGCTGATGCGGTCAAAAGTTTTTTCTCCGCCGCTGATGGTAACGGTGACATTGCCGGACACCAGACTGTTGTTGTACCGGCCGCCCATGAAAATGGAGTCAACTTCTGCCGAGCCAGTTACCGTAACCGTGACCGTTCCGGTGACGTTGGTTTCGCCGGAGATATCGTTGCCGCCGCCGACATAGATGGTGCCAACTTTCGCACTGTTTTCAATCAGGATATTCACATCGCCGACATTGCTGATGCCGTTGGTCTGCGCCCAGCCGCCGCCGAATACGCGGTCAACTGAACCGCTTGAAACCGTAATGTTTGCTTTATTGACTTGAGCCAAGCCGAATTTGCTTACAAATGCTCCGCCGTAAACCGCGCCGGTAATATCTGTGGCAACAGTAACATAGCTTTCGGCAACTTGATACTGGGCGTTTACAGCGGCAGTGTTATTGAAGCCCTGAACATAACCGGCTCCGAAAATGCTGGCTCCGGGGTCGGTGGTGGTTCCGGTAAAAGCGAAATCGCCGCCTGCCAAAGTCAAATTGACCTTTCCGGCAGTGTGGGTGGTCGTGGTATCTGCCGCAGTTATCCGGCCGCCGCCGACCACATATTGACTGAATATACCGCCGTAAACCGTCAAATTGCTTTCGCCAAGCGAAATCGTTTCCGTAGCGTTTTTGACCAGCAAGCCGCCGTAAACATCCTGACCGACCGAACCGCCGTTGATGGTCAATTCCGTGGATTGGGCGGAAACTTTGCCGCCGCCGTAAAGGTGTTTGGCGATTTCGCCGCCGGTAACGGTGGTGGTGATTTTGCCGTCCGTGCCTTTTTCACTTCCGGCAAAGACCGTTCCCTGTTTCAACCCGGAAGCGATCGTCTGGGTGATATTGGTGCCGTCATTGGTCTCTGAACCGCCGCCATAGACTGAACCACTGGAGTTTTCTTCCAGAACCCCCTCTTTACCGGTTTTGACTTTTAGTATCAGATTGCCGTTTTCAATGGCGAGGTAATGGTTGTTATTGTTAAGAATTGTGTAGTCCTTGAAGGCGGTTACATTGTGGGCAACGATTCCATCAGCATCATTGCTGTCAACAACAAGTTCAACTCCGGTGAGGTCGGCGCAACTGATTGCAGCATCTTTTTCAATCACCAGTTTATCAACATCGGACATTGTTCCAATCGCAGATGTACCTCCAGAGATAGTCAAAGTCAAGTTCACATCAACAGATTTTTCCGCGTTTTCATATTTGCTGAGTGATCCTACTGTTGCATTGTTGAGAACAACATATACATCACCTTCGATCTGATCGCCCTGGGACGCATATATTGTTTCCACAACTGAATCTGTGACCATGATTGTCAAATCACCGGTAATTACGGCAAGAGCCCCGGAACCGCCGCCTGCAATATATTCATTAACTGTTGTTTCGCTGACACTAATACTTGCATTTTGACAAAGATTTCCAGTTACTTTGGTGCAAAGAGCGATAATATCTACGGTCGATTTGTTGATATTAGCATCGATGTTGCCAGCAATTGCAGTATTGTCATAACCGAAATAAATCCGATTAACCGTTGAATCGCTGATATTGCAGGTGAAATTACCGCCAATACTGCCATTGGCAAGATAGAATGGAGTTGATGCCTCCAAATCTTCAATATTGATATTATAATCACCGCTTACTTTGTTGTTATCGGAAAGTAACGCATAACTTCCTGTAAATTTTACATTTTCCAAAGTAAGATCCACTGCAGCATACTCATTACCGCTGGTAATGTTTTTCATATCAGCAGAGAGTTCACCTCCATTGATAACCGTTTTTATACCATCCACCCGGAATACCGGAGAATCAGCACTCATATTGTAGACATAAATAATACCGTCTGAATTGACTTTACTGCGGGCTTCTGAAATACTGTCAAAAACACCTTCAGTGATTTCTTCGTTACCGATAATAACTTTTCCGGAACTATCCAACTGGGCATATGTCACCGGGAATCTGGTTTCTTTATTTATTACCAAATTATAATTACTTGTTCCGGCAACAGAAGAAATCGTATAATCACTATTACCGATGGTAAATGTTTCACCCGGTTTAACGCTGCCGTAACCATCGATCATAATGGATTTTGTGGTATTTATTTCGGCAATCCCAGAGGCGATAACAAAATTATCCGTGCAATTATTAAGCAGATCAGAAGTAATGGTAATGGATATTTTTGCCGCATTGAAATTGGGGGTACCTAAAAATGAGAGTGTCGCACTGCCGTCAAAAACGAGTTTATTATTATCACTAAAAAGTATGACCGCGATAGTTTCAGCTGCAGTGTTCCCAAAAATGATAGTGCTGTCTGCTGCCAGAGTCAAAGCGTTTCCGGCAATAGAGCTGTTGACATAATTTGTCCCGGAAAAGATTAGATTGCCGGCCTTGCTGGCATTATATATGCTATCTTGAGAGGTTAGAAATTTTGAGTTACTGATTGTTACAGAACTGGTGTTCCCATCAATATAAATTGCACCGCTGCTGACATTGGCACTGTTGGATTTGTTTTGGAAAAATTTCACATTGGAGAGAGTCAATGTGCTTCCTGTTAAATAAACAGCACCGCCATGACGTCCGGCGACATTATCTGTAAAAGTGGTATCAGAAACTGAATGGATCACTCCGGTTCCGCTTAAACGGAGTGCACCGCCATCATAATTTACCGCACGGTTTTTGACAAATTCACTGGAAGAAATCTCAACTCCTGCTGGACTGGTACCGTATATTGCACCACCGTGATTTGAAGTAGTGTTTCCGGAAAAAGTTGTTTCGGAAATTTTTACACGATCACTTACTGCGGTGTCAATATAAATAGCTCCGCCATAAGAGGTTGTTTTATTTTCTAAAAAAGTTCCGCCGGAAATAATAGTTTCGTGTTTATTGCTGTTTGCAATATAAAGCGCTCCAGCGGAAACATTTCCGGTATTGCCGTAAAAATAAACATCGGAAAATGTGCCGCCATAATTTGTTTTAACAGCTCCGCCGTTACTGTTTGCATAATTGCATTCAAATACAGAATTACTTACTGTAATAATGTTGCCATAGTTGAATGTGATCGCCCCCCCGTGAGTCGTCGCAGTATTGAGAATGAATTTACTGTTGTTGACAGTAAAATTATTCAAACCTTCATGGAAAATCGCACCGCCTTGACCATTTAATGCTTTGCAGGACAAAAATGTCGCATTATCAACAGTACTTATCCGCGTAGAATGAATAAAACCGCCGGAAGCGGAATCGGTGCAATTGTAAATCGTGCCGCCGGTAATGTTCCATTTCAAATTCGAGACGGTATCGATATTAGAAAAATCGGAAATGATATCATTTTCGCCTTGAACAATTTGGATATTGTCCTCATTTACTAACCCGGCAGCAATTGCGGCGGCAAAAGAATTATAGATAAAAGTTGAACCCCCGCGAATAATTTTGACTTCAGCAGCCATAATACTTCTCCTTGTGTTATTTCGACAATAAAATACTGAGCACTAAGGATATTATAGCATATAAAAATAAAAATGTCAAGAGTATTCTATAGAATTTTTAATTATTATTTAAAAAGTGCCGATTTTATGCATTGAAATCCTCGAAATAATATATAATTTGGCAAATTTTTGTTTTTTATTTGAATAGGGAATACAAAAATGCTGCTGCTGAAAATTCAGCAACAGCATTCAGGAGTTTGGCAGAATCAGAAATTATATCAATCGTCAATGGATTCACTGTTGAAAAAAGCATATTTTTTTCGGGCTTCAGAAATATGTCTTCGCATCAACATTTCTGCAATATCATCCCAGCCGCGTTGAATAGCTATAGCTATCATCCGGTGTTCTTCACAAATCTGTTCCAATTTTTGCAATGTAGAGGATTGCTTTTTTATAAACAGCAGAGAAAAAGAGATTTGAGCTTTTAACATTTCCAGGCGCTGCTGGAGCAGTTGATTGTGGCTTGCTTCGGCAACGACAGCATGAAAATCAAGATCCTGACGAAATGCCGGCGGCACATCGTCGTGCCGGTAATGCTGTGCGACATCATCAAAATACTGCTGTTCGGCATCAATTGCAGCTGAGATCCTGGCTAGCTCATCGGCGGTACCGTTTCGAGCTGCTTCTGCGGCTGTCATGCCCTCAAGAACTTCACGCATCCGGTAAAGTTCTTCGATTTCCTGCAACTGGAATTTTCGCAGAAAAACACCGCGGAAAGGAATACTTTGCAACCAACCTTCATATTCCAAACGGCGGAAAGCCTCCCGGATCGGAGTGGTACTGACATTGAATTCTTTTGCCAAATGGTCTTCCCGCAATGGCATTCCCGGCGTAAGCTGTTCTGATATAATTTTCTGGAGAATTTTTTCGTAAGCGATTTCCATCGATGTAGATTTTTTGTGTCCCGCCATATTTATCCTGCAATGATTTTATAGGTGATTATATCTTCTTTTCCTCAAATATCGTGTATATAATATATATGATTAGGAGAATAATGTCAAGGAAATAGATTCCAAATGTTATGAAAAATATAGGATTTTCCAAGAAATCCTATAGGAAACACCGGAGAAATAGCCGGATTTAATAAAAAAACAATAAAATTCTATAGAATACGCTTGCAAAATACGGAATTGAATAGTATTGTAAGTGGTGAAGCAACAAGTATCGGATGCGGAGGAAAATTATGATGGAAAGAAAAAGTGTTATTCCCAATTTGAAAGAACTTTATTCTTTGGACGGAAAGATCGCTCTTGTTACCGGCGGATGCCGCAATTTTGGAGCCGAAATGGCAGTCGGTCTGGCAGAAGCCGGAGCGACTGTCATCGTTACAGCCAGAGAGTTGTCCCGTGCAGAATCAGGAGCAGCTGAACTTCGGGCCCAGTGGAAAAGAGAATTTGTTCCCATGCAGTTGGAATTGACCGATGAAAATTCTGTGATCATTCTTTTTGCAGAAATAAAAAAGCGTTTTGGCAGATTGGATATTCTGGTTAATAATGCGGGGGGACACTCTAAAAGTGCATGCGGATTGTTAGAAAAAGAATCATTGACCTCATGGCGGGAATTTATCGAACCGAATATGACCGGTACATTTCTTATGCTTCGGGAATATGCAAAATTGATGATGCCGCAAGGTTCCGGCAGTGTAATAAATATTGCCAGTATGGCTGGTATGGTAGGACGGGATCGCAAAATTTACGGTAATGATATGACTCCCAATCCGATAGCGTATTCTGCCGCAAAAGCCGGAGTTATCGGCTTGACATACGATTGTGCCGCCTACCTCGGTGAATACGGTATCCGGGTAAATGTTATTTCGCCGGGAGGGTTTGAGCGTACCCAGCCTGAGCACTTTATCAAAGATTACTCTGCCTTGACTATGCTTAAACGTATGGGATGTGCCGGTTTTGACCTCAAAGGTGCGATAGTGTTTCTTGCGTCAGACGCATCGGCATACATTACCGGACACAATCTGGTAATCGACGGTGGATTTACCAGATACAAATAAGGATTTTTTATCATGTTAAAATTCGGCATTATCGGCATGAATGAGGGCAATGGGCATCCATATTCTTTTTCGGCGGCTTTCAACGGATTCAATGAAAAAGCATTGCGGGACGATTGTTCATTTCCCATCATCCGCGAGTATCTGACTGCCCATCACCGTAATCAGGAATTTATCCATGATGCCAAAGTAACTCACATTTGGACGCAGAGCTCTGAACTTTCCCGCCGTGTAGCAAATGTTTCCAATATTCCGCATATCGCAGATTCCATTACAGAGCTTGTTTCTGAAGTTGACGGAATCATTTTTGCCCGGGATGATATCTGGAATCACTGGGATATGGCGAAAGAGATTTTTGCTTCCGGCAAACCGGTTTACATGGACAAACTATTGGCACATAATGTGGAAGATTTGCAGAAATTCATCTCTGCCGCCGGAGAAAATTATCCGTTGTTGACGGCATCAAGTTACCAATTCGCACCTGATGTCAAAACTGCTGCAGCGACTATGCCATTGAGTGAATTGCGGACAGTTCACGGGGTAAGTCCGGTCATTTGGGTACGCTATGCTCCGCATTTACTGGGGGCGTTATTCGCCATTTGCGGCAATGATGTTGTTTCAGTGCAAAATTGCGGGGTTGATAAAGCGGATACGGTTTGTTTGACATTTGCCAATGGAATTCAGGCGGTATTACAGGTTTTCGAAGGGATGGCTCTGCCGTTGGGGTTGAAATTCTTTTTTAATGCTCCGTATGCACCGGTTGAAGTCCACTATACCGATCCCGGTTTGGAATCATATTTTTTGAGTATTGTAGAAATGATGCGTTCTTTTACAGACATGGTTAAAACCGGTAAAAAACCAGTTTCCTTTGCGGATACATTAAAAAGCAACGCCATCGTTTTAGCAGGGATCCGTTCCAGAGAGGAAAACGGCAGGAAAATATTTGTTGATGAATTTATGGAGTATGTGAAATGAAAATAAAAAAGATTTTTCAGTCCGTTGTGCATCGGGATCCTGCTTTTTTTTCCAGTTTTCCAGCTGTAAGTACATTGCCGGACGGCAGATTGATGGCAGTTTTCCGGCGTGCTCCCAATTACTGCCGGATGCCGGGAATCGCCGAGGACAATGTTTTTCATTTGGATTATAATTCTAAGTTAATGGCGGCATATTCTTACGACGGCGGCAAAAGCTGGAGCGAACCGGAACTGCTTTTTGCTCCTTTTGATGGAGCGTGTCAGGACGGTGGAATATTTTGTGATGGTGAACATGTTTTTGTCAACAGTTTTGTGTGGGGATATATACCGGAACGGGTGGCAAATGCACTGAAAGAATCCGGGAAAGATGAATTTTTGATAGGCAGGCGTCCGCATCCGGATTGGTTGACGGCAGTGCCGTATGGCGGTGTGATGCTGCGGCGTGAGGTCAAGCAAAAAGAGTGGGACCGGCCGGTGCATCCGGAACCATTGCCTGATGGCAGTGAAGTTTTGCCGGGCAAACCCCGTTTGATGCATAACCGGGGCAATATTTGCCGGGGGATTGACGGTTCGTTGCTCTGGGCGGGGGAGTATTACAGTTACCGCAATGGATTTCATGCTTCATGTGTGCTTTACTGCAGCACTGATAATGGTAAAACATTTCAATATCTTTCCACTCCGGCACCGGATCATGGGATCGGCATATACGAAGAACCGTTTTTGTATATCACCCCTGCCGGAAAGTATGTAATGCTCATCCGCTGTCACCGGGATGATAAAACCGGAGAAAAATTTGAAAGAGCCATGCTGTATACTTCAGAATCTGTTGATGGAGGGAAAAGTTGGAGTCCGGTGAAAAACAGTGGTATTCACGCAGAACCGGCGGCAGCCCAATGTTTGGCAAACGGTAAATGCCTGCTTTGTTACGGTTATCGTCTGGAACCATTTGGTGTGCGTTGCCGGGTGTGTGATGCTGAATTGGAAAATATTGCCGGAGCAGAAGAGTTTATCATAAGGGATGATGGCGGCAGAATCGACACCGGATATCCGTGGATAACTCCACTGGGGAATCATCGGTATTTTGTCATTTATTACAATAATAATATTTGTCATAAAGGTGCAGGCGGAGTTGAAGGAACCGTTTTGGAAATCATCGAAAAGGAAGAAAAATGAAAAATTGGCGCGTTTACGGAAATGAATTGAAATATGTTTCTGAACTGCTTGAGGGCGGTTTCCCGGGAAGACAATCACGCAATTTTGCCGGAGAGCTGGAAAGAGCTTTCGCGGAAAAATTCGGCACAAAATATGCTATCAGTTTTACCAACGGTACAGCTACGCTGCACGCAGCACTGGTTGCTTGCGGTGTTAAAGCCGGAGACGAGGTAATCGTACCGCCGCTAACCATGTCCAGTACTTCACTGGCGGTTCTGCACGCCGGAGCGGCACCTGTTTATGCAGATGTTGATCCGGATACATTTGTACTCACTCCGGAAACTGTAAAACCACATATCACATCCAAAACCCGTGCGATCATGCCTGTAAATCTTTATGGATTGCCGGCAGTAACTCCGGAATTTATCGCCTTTGCAGATGAATACGGATTGCCTGTCATCGAAGACAGTGCCCAATGCTTTTTGAGCAAAGTCGGCAATAAATATGCCGGAACTGCAGGAGCAGTGGGGAGTTTCAGTTTTCAAAACTCAAAACACATGACTTGCGGCGAAGGCGGTATTACTGTAACCTCTGACCCGGAAAAAGCCGCGATCATGCGCCGTTTCAGCAGTTTGGGATATGGGCAAATAAGTGCCGAACCGGGGAAATCAAAAATTGATAAAAATGCGATTGCCTCTCCGGATACAATACGGCACGTGGATTATGGTTTCAATTTCCGATTGTCCGAAGTGTGTGCGGCAGTTGCACTTGCTCAATTGGAAAAACTGGATGAGTTTGTCTCCGAAAGACAAAGATGTGCCGAGGCATTTTTGGAAATCATTGACGGATGCCGTTTTTTACAAGCACAAAAAACTCCAATCGGAGTAACCAACAGTTATTGGGCTGTCGCGTTGCGATTGGATCAAAGCGTGGTAAGTTGGAAAGAGTTTCAGCAGGAATTTCTGAAAAATGGCGGAGATGGATTTTATGGAGCCTGGCGTTTGGCATATCAGGAGCCATTTTTTGCGAAACTTTACCAACATGTGTCATGCCCGGTCGCTGAAGATCTGCAACGCAATATGATCCAACTGAAAACCCACTATGATTTTGATACAGAAATGCCCAAACAATTATCTGCATTGAAGGCAGTTATCAGCAAATATAAGTGAGGTGCCGGTATGAAAAAGTTTTCCTTTTTTCGGAAGCTGTTTACGCTTATTGAATTGTTGGTGAGTGTAACTTGTCAAATAGGTGTTTTGCCGTTGTATTACCTCAAAAAAAATTATAAAAACTACACATCCTTATGCCCGACAGGGCGCACTTCACGCTTTTTTTGCGGATGCAAAAAAAGCTCTTCACCCCTTCACACCTTCACTCAATCGGCGTTTACGCTGATTGAACTATTGGTTGTTATCGCTATAATAGCTATTCTTGCAGCGATGCTTTTTCCGACATTGCAGCGAAGCAGAGCTCGTGCCAAAAATATATCATGTGTAAACAATTTGAAAAATATCGGGATTGCTTCCATGGTGTACAGTGACAGTAATGGAGGATATATTGTCCCGGGGTTTATTTACAATAATGGCAAAGTTCTGGCGTGGTACGAAACAATTAAAAAGGTTTCCGGGGGTGTCGCTTTTGAATCAGCTGTAGAAACCGTTGAAAAACTCGGCTCTTTTTTGTGTCCGGAAGAACAACAGGGCGTAAGCGATGATTACAGCGGTAATCCACCGGATTTCAAGCATACTCATTACGGTATCAACGGGAAACTGTCCGGAGAGTATGTTTATGGTACCGGTGCGGTGTCGCTGAAACTTTCTCAAATCACAAAACCAGTTAAATCAGCTCTGATTATGGATACAAATTGCCGTTCAACAGTATTCATTCAATCGTTATGGTATATCGCATGGCGGCATGGAGCAGCGGATCCACGCACAGGAACTGCAAGTGAACGTCTGCTGTCTGTTGCCCCGATCAGTTTAGTGAAAGGAAAAAGTAATATCGCTTTTGTAGATGGTCATGTTGAAAATTTCACAGCAATTGATTTGTATTATTTGTCCGGAACTGGTGGCGGAAATAGGTTTTTAACTTACGGTACAACATTGTGGACAGAATGATTTATTGCTATTGAAATGTCAGTGTAAAACAATTTTATAAAAACGGGAAAACTGTATGAACAAATATTTTTTCATTTTTAATGTATTCGTGTTTTCTTTTGCATCCTGGGCAGGAAGTGTGATATGGCAATTTAATGAGGGAACGGATCGCAAACTTAATGCCAGTAAAAAAGATTATCCGGCAGGAATTATTCATGGCAATAATTTTGGTTGGGGCAGCGAAGATGACCGGGGTATATTTCTGCTGTTCAACGGCAAAGGGGATGGATATGCGGAATTTGCAGCATCTCCGGTTTTTACTCCGCAGGGAAATTGGCGGATAATGCTGCGTTTTTCCTGTGATCTCGCCACGGTAAAAAAACGCAGTATTCTTATAGAAAAAAACGGCGCTTATACTGTTTCAATTGATAAAGACGGTTTCTTGCATATTGCTTTTCCGATGAACGGGGTAAATATTTCCGGCAGAAAGCTGCAAATATCCTCCCGGGTGGATTGTGAACTCTCACTTATCCGAATTGACAATGAATTGACCGTAAAACTCAACAAAAAAACTCTGACTGTGCCATTTAAAGGTGAAATACCGAAAAATGCAGCACCGCTTTTTATTGCCGGAAAACCTGGGGATTTTTACAAAAGTCATTGGTTCAGAATGGAAATTGGCAAACCTCATGCCGAAAATAAGAAAATTGTGTCCGCAGTGCGAAATAGTGATCCGCCGGGGACAGTGATGTTTTACGATTTTGTCAACATGGAACCCGCCGGATCTGTTGTTGCGTATAAATTTAAAGTGGATAAATGGGTGTTGCGTAAATCTCCCATGCTGATGAATAAAACTCATATTCTGCATCCGCCTGCCATGGGGGGAAACGACATTACTTTTGATCCTGAAGTTACCGGTAGATACGATCTTTATGTCGGTATGCGAATGACAGATACCGCCGGACAAATTCAGGTGCAAGTTACCGGGATGAAGGATTATTACACAATAGAAACACCGGCACGCGGTACCAAGCACACCAACACCCATATTTTGCTGGAAAAAGCTCTGGATATGACTGGAAAAAAAGTCACTCTGCACAGTGTCGGCGACCGGGTTTATTTTGACTTTATCAAATTGGTGCCTTCAGAAGCTGACATGGAATACCCGCTTCCGGAAGGAGCCGTTCCGGTGGTCACCCGGGAAAAACGCAAAGCTCCGGCGGAACGGGTTGCAGAAAGACTTAAATCAAACCCGAAATACCGGGAGCGGATTTATATAAGCGGTAAAAAAATCCCGCAGCCGCTGGCAGAAAGTTCAACTGCCGGATTCATGCTGTATCCGGTCAACTATATGGAAATGTTTTTCCCGGAATCTTTTCCGGATACGGATGTTTCGTCACCGGAAATGAAAATTTTTGCCGCACAGGGCGAATTTGAACCCGGCAGTTTTTGTCTCATTCCGCTGGCAGATGGACAAAAATATTCCATAAAAGTGTCTTCTCTGGTCAGTGGTAAACATTCCATTCCGCAGGAAAATGTGAAACTCGGTTATGTCCGTCATCTTCCGCGTCGCACGATCGCCTGCTATGGTGCCAGTGAATATATGAATGGACCACAATATATCGAAGGAAATATCCCGGAAATACTGCCTGAAAATAAAGTATCACAATTTTTCCTTACGATTCAGGTGCCGACAGATGCCAAACCGGGAGAGTATACCGGTTCAATTGAAATTTCAAACGGTACGGCATCACGCAAACTGCCGGTAAATTTAACTGTTTATCCCTTTGTTCTTGAACGGTTGAACGGTTACGACATCGGCATGAGTACTGCAATGCAGAATATCGGCTTTGCCAATGATGCTGAAGAATTGAAAGATTTGCGGGATCATGGTATAAATACACTTTTTATTCAAACCGGGATCGGAGGGGATTATGTGGAAATTTCCGGAGATACTCCGGAAACAATAAAAATCGATTACGAAAAATCCCGTTTGTTCAAAATTATGGCGGAAATGAAACGTCTGGGATATGAAGGACATGTTCGCATGGAGTGCGGATTCGCGCTGCGTTTTGCACAGAAATTTCTGCCGGACAAAAAGGCTTACGATCTGGCGATCATCAATATCATGTCTGCAATAAACAGTTATGCACAGAAAAACAACTATCCGGCGATGTGTTTCCAGCTATACGATGAGATCGTCTCGCATCCGCATATGCTGGATGCCTATTTTGAGGGGATCAAAAAACTTAAAGCTGCAGGAATCACTATTCTGGGCAATCACATGTGGAAGAAAACCACCCGGGCTTATCCTGAAAAAGTTGCCCGGTGCATACCGTATATTGATATATTCAGCATGCGCTACAACAGCCGCAATTTGTGGTATGTTGATTCCTGGGATGAGATTGAGGACGCCTGTGAAGCTGATGGGAAAGTACTTCATGCTTATAATTCGAATAATGCTATTACTTTTACTCAAATGGAAACCATGCGTTACATGGTCGGTTGGTTTTTCCGTACAGCTGGAAAAAAGACCCGTGGACACGGCACCTGGTGTTATCAATGGCCCAACGGTAATCCTTATGAAGATTTTGACTCATCAGGCAGCGATTGGATATACCATTTCCCGCCCAATCCACAGGAAAATATCGCCGGAGGTCCCGCACTCAACTGGGAATGTATGCGTGAGGGAATCGATGATCTGCGCTACATTCTGACTTTGGAAAATCTTATTGCTCAAGCCGAAAAAGCCGGAAATAAAACCGCAGCTGATTCCGGCAAAAAAGTATTGAAAAAATTACGCAGAGCCTTTGATCTGGACGAGATGTCCCGTCGTTGTATTTTTTTGGAACAGAAGTGGGAAAAAAGCGGAACTCTGCCGGACGGGAAACTTTTTGCGTCCGGATATTTTGATATTCCCAACGGAGTCAAACCGTCAGATTACGATGTTTTCCGCCGTGAAATAGCTCAAGAGATTATCAATATAAAAAGTCAATTGAAAAAAGGAGAAAAGTGATCATGAAAGCATTTTGTAAAGTATTGACAATTTCACTGTTTATTTTTAATGCATGGATTTTGCGAGGAGCAGAAAATATAGTTTTTGCCGGAGATGTCATTACACTCAATGGTGAATTCCGGGCGATTGCGCAGGTTTATAGTGCGTTGAGAAATCCGGTACAGAAACTTTATTTGCTCAACGCCGGTATTATTGGCGATACTGCGGCAGATGGGTTGAAACGGTTGGAATGGGATATCCTGCGGCATAAACCCGCAAAAGTTTTTTTGATGTTCGGATTGTCCGATTTACGAAAAAATGTCCGTTATTCCAAACAGGGTGCAATTATAGACCCGGCATCAATTGCTGAATTCAAAAAAGCAACGGAGGAAATGGTTGAAAAAATTCTTGCTTCCGGAAGTAAAGTGGTACTGGTAACTCCATTTCCTTACGATGAATCAGCTGAAAAAACTTCTTATAATGAAAAATTCAACGGGACTCCGGGATTTGCAGAATTAACTGAAATTTGCAAAGAAATCGCCGCAAAGAGAAATGTTGAATTACTGGATGTTTTTTCTGAAATAAATAAGATTATTGCTGTTGGAAATGAGGATTTGCTGATTTTTCGCAAAAATAACCGCACCGATCTCGGCAGTGCCGGAAATATAGCCCTCGCCATGCTGATCGCTGAAAATCTCGGAGCCGGAATTCCAATCGCAGAAATCAAGGTGAATGCTGCTGAAAATAAATACAATGTTAATGGTGCCGAATTACGTTATTTCCGTGCATCAGATAAACTTGTCCGCTTTACTTACAAGCCGGAACGATTGCCTTTGCCGGTAGACCGGAATTATCGCAACCTTGCGAAAATCATGGATCTGGATAAAAGGCTCAATTCGGAAATACTCACTGTCACAGGTCTGCCGCCGGGAATTTACGAATTCAAAATAAACGGCATCGTCATCAAAACTTTTTCTGCTGAAGAACTTGCCAAAGGAATAAATATGGCACATCTGGATACAACCTCAACCCGTACAGCCAAAGAGCTGTCTGCTCTGATCCCCCGCTTGACCGCTGCTCCGCATCAGTTGCGCCGCATGGCAAAAGCTGAAAGCATCATCAGAAATGCCGGAGTTGATCCCAACGACAAAACTGCCGGATTGGAACTTTTGGCGAAATCCATTCATATTACCAAAAACAAAGCCTATCACGATCAGATAACCGCCGCTTATACAAAAAATATTGGCCAGAAATCTGCTGTTGAAAATCAGATAAAAGCCCAGATCGACGCTCTCTATTCCCGGGCAGTCGCCCGGCAGTTCATCGTGGAAATAACTCCGTTGACAGGGAAATAAAATGGGTGTTTGGGATTGGCTTATTGTTCTGGTGCCCCTGACATTTATCATGGGGATGGCGTGGTATTCTCAACGCTTTATCCGGGGGGTGGCAGATTTTCTTGCTGCAGGCAGAGTGTGCGGCAGATATGTTATCGCAGTTGCCGGAGTATCTGTAAGTTTATCTGTGATGAATCTGGTGGCGAATGCGGAAGTTTATTACAAGACCGGTTTTGCCATTTCCTTCTGGAACAACATTCTGCTGCCGGTATCTATGGTTCTTGCGCTGACCGGTTTTTGTTATTATCGTTTCCGGGAAACCCGCTCCATGTCCATCGGTCAATTTCTGGAAATGCGTTACAACCGTCCGCTGCGGATATTCGCATCCGGATTACGGACATTTTCCGAAATCATCACCAATATGATCTGTCCGGCAATTACGGCACGTTTTTTCATCTATCTGCTCGGATGGCCGGAACACCTGAATGTATGGGGGATGCAAGTATCAGTATTTGCTTTAGTAATCATAGTGATGTTGATAATATCCATAGCCATAATCTGGATGGGGGGAACTTTGGCATTGCTTATTTCTGATACGTTGCAATCCTTGATGAGCTATCCCATCTTTACGATTTTTGTAATATTCGTTCTTTGCAAATTTTCTTATACGGAAGAAATCATACCTGTAATGAGTGATCGCATTGCCGGAGAGAGCTTTATCGATCCATTCGACATCAGCTCTTTGCGTGATTTTAATCTTTTTGCTCTGGTTGTAACCGTAATGACAACGATTCTCAATCATGCCAGTTGGATCGGTGCCAGTACCAGTTCTGCCGGACGCACGCCGCATGAGCAGAAAATGGCAGGTGTTTTAGGGACATGGCGAAATGGTTTTTCGTTGTTGTTTTATATTTTGATCGCAATTCTGCTGTTAGTGGTCTTGAATCACCGTAATTATGCCGGAACTGCTAAAAATATCCGCGAAACGGTTTCTTTGCGGCTCGCGGATGAAAAAGTTCAATCGCCGGAAATATTATCCCGACTGAAAGAAAATATTACAAATATTCCGGTTCAGCAACACACTGTCGGTAAAGATGCTCCGCTGTCGCAGGAAAAAAATCTGGATACCGTTTATTTAAATACGATTCACGATTCTTTGGGACACTCTTCTGACGGCAATGAGTTATTTCAGGAGTTTCGCACTTTATACAATCAAATGCTGTTGCCGGCAACCGTGCGCGAAGTATTGCCTGCCGGACTGATTGGATCGTTTGCGCTGCTGATGATAATGCTGATGATTTCAACCGACAGTACCCGGATTTTCAGCAGCTCCATCACGCTGGTTCAGGATGTTGTATTACCGTTATGTAAAGAAAAACAATTATCTTCGGTGCGGCATATATTGATGTTGAGGGCGATGTCAATTTTTGTGGGCATGATATTTTTCTGTGGTTCTTTTTTTATGGCACAGCTTGATTACATTAATCTTTTTTGTATCATTATGACCTCAATATGGCTTGGCGGAGCCGGTCCGGTGATGGTTTTCGGATTGTATTCCCGCTGGGGAAATTCTGCAGGAGCATTTGCTTCACTTTTTACCGGAATGTCGGTAGCTGTATCAGGAATAATTCTGCAGCGCAACTGGGCATCATCCGTTTATCCGTTTCTTGAAAAACAGCAGTGGGTGGATGGCATAGACCGTATCTTGCGAATGTGTTCAGCTCCGTTTGAACCGTATATAATCTGGCGCATGGATGCAGTGAAATTTCCGATCAACAGTATGGAAATGTTTTTCATTGCCATGCTGCTGGGGATTGCTGCATACTGTTTTTTTTCACTCTGTTCGGGCAGGAATAAATTCAATCTTGAACGGATGCTGCACCGGGGAAAATACAGTGATCAACCGGAAAAACATATTGGCACAAATAAAACAACAGGCAATTTTTTGAGCCGTATTTTGCGGCAGATGACAGGTATTTCTTCAGATTATACTTTGTTTGATAAAATTATTGCCTGGAGCGTATTTATTTTTACATTTGTCTATCAATTCGGCTTGACTTTCGCAGTGGTTCTGGTTTGGCATTGGATTTCTCCGCGGGATGTTCAATGGTGGGGAAATTACTTTCTGGTCGTTTCGCTGATTGTGCCGGGGATAATAGCGGCAATATCCACAGTTTGGTTTACCATTGGCGGAATAAAAGATTTGAAACAGATGTTCCGGGATTTGCGCACGCGCATTGATAATCCTCTGGATAATGGTTCTGTTTCCGGAAATATTTCCACTGTGGATATTAAAGCATTTGAAAAAATAGACGGGCAGAAAATAAAGCTGGAGGATAAATAATGGCTTTTAAAGTCAAATTGGTAAGTTCTTTGTGTAAGGTTTTTCCTGCAATTGTGCCGGATAAAACTATTCGCAAAGGAAGCGTTCTGCGTAACGAAATATACTCTTTCCAGGCAGCATATTATTCTGACGAGTTCTGGTCAGATGTCGAAATATCCATCAATTCTCCATTGGCAGAGTATGTTTCCGTCCGTCAGGTGGAATTAGTGCCGGTGGATTACTTGCCGCCTCTGGATGATGATGCTCTGTTGAATTCCCCCGGATTGGCGCCGGATCTGCTACAGGAATTGTGGCACAACCAGATAATGACTGCTGCTGGTCAATGGCGGAGCCTGTGGATTTCAGTCAATATCCCGGAAAATGCTGTTCCGGGGGAATTTCCCGTAAAAATAATTTTCACCCGGATCTCTCCTGATGGAAAAAGAAAAGTCGTCGCAGCTCCGGTTTTGAATCTCAAAGTACTTGAGGCAACTCTTCCAGCACAGAAACTTCATGTTACTCATTGGTTTCACAGCGATTGTATTGCAGAATATTACGGTGTAGATATATTCAGCGAAAAGTATTGGGAATATTGTGAAAAATTTATCAGCAACGCGGTTGTTCACGGCATGGATACATTGCTTACTCCGCTGTTTACTCCTCCATTGGACACTCAGGTCGGCGGCGAAAGACCGACCGTTCAGCTTGTGAAAATAAAAGAAAAAAACGGGAAATTCGATTTCGATTTTTCATTGCTTGAACGTTGGATCACCATGGGCAGGCGTTGCGGGATAAAATTATTTGAAATGGCTCACTTGTTTACCCAATGGGGAGCAAAAGCTACACCGAAAATAATTGTGGAAACAGCTCAGGGCAATCAGCGCATTGCCGGATGGGATGTTCCGGCAGATTCACCGTTGTTTGAAAAATTTTTAGCACAATTTTTTCCGGCATTGACAGGATTTCTGAATGAAAAAAAGTTGCAGGACAAAGTCTTTTTTCACTGTTCAGATGAACCTCGGAAAAATCATTTGAAAAGTTACGCATTTGCATCAGCATTGCTTCGCAAATATCTGAAAGGTTTCAAAATAGTTGATGCACTTTCCCGGATAGAACTTTTTAAACACGGTTATGTTGATATCCCTGTGGTATGCGAACATCATTATGCTCCATACCGGGACATTAAATTGCCGGAACGCTGGATTTACTATTGCTGTGAACCATATACTGAATATCCCAACCGCTTTGTTCATACTCCATCGGCACGCAACCGGATTTTCGGAACCTTGATGTATTGTTACCGGATTGATGGTTTTTTGCATTGGGGATTTAATTTTTATTATTCCCGCTTTTCACGCTTTAAGATAGATCCGTTTGCCTGTACGACCGCTTATCATGCATTTCCCGCCGGAGATGCTTATCTGGTTTATCCGGGAGAAAACGGAATACCGTTGGACTCCATAAGGCATGAAGTTTTCCGGGAAGCACTGCAGGATATGCGGTTGCTGCAGCTTTTGGAAAAATATTACTCCCGTGATAAACTGCTTCGGGAACTGAATCGTTTTGCAGTGGGAACAGAATTGGATTTACTGGATTATCCCAAAACTGAAATTGCGGTGTTGAAGTTGCGGAAAAAACTTGAATCGATGCTCAAACAAATTAATGGGAAAAAGTAAAATGAAAACCCTTGCTCTTTTTGGAAGAAAATTTGCGGATATCGAAAAAAGAGAACTCGAATTACCCGCACTTGCCCCGGATGATGTTTTAATAAAAGTGCATGCTTGCGGTATTTGTGGCACAGATTTACATTTTCTTCGTGATTGTAATGACTCCTGGTATCCTTTGGGACATGAGATCGCCGGGGAAGTTGTTGAATGCGGCAAACTCGTCCGCAATGTTGTACCGGGAAATAAAGTGATTGCAGAAGATTGTTCTGCATGCGGAGTATGCAGAATGTGCAAATCAGGTCTATCACGTGCTTGCCGGAATATGTACTCTCTTAACGGTCAACCTGGGATGAGCAAATATATGGTACTGAATTATCATTCTCTGGTGAAATTTGATGGAATGGATTATATAAGTGCTGCACTTACCGAACCGCTCGCAGTGGCTTTAAGTGCGGTGGAAAATGCCCGGATACCGCTGGGGGGCAGCGTGTTGATATTCGGTCCCGGTCCGATAGGTCAACTGGCTGCGGCGGTTGCCAGGCTGAAAGGCGCAGGAAAAGTGATCATTGCAGGATTGGGCAAAGAGAGTGTGTTGGATAAATTCCGGATGGATTTTTCGGAAAAAGCCGGAGCCGATATGATTTTGAAAACCTCCCAAAGTGCCTGGAAGGATCAGCTGTTTGCTGAATTCCCGGATGGCGTTGACAGGGTTATTGTGACTGCTCCGCCGCGGACATTGCCGGATGCAATCGATGCAGTACGTTATGCAGGAATAATAACTTTTCTGGGCTTGGATTTTTCCGGACACAATAAAATTGAATTTGATGTCAACAATGCAATATTTAAAAAGTTGGAACTGAAAGCAACTTTTGCAGAACCGGCGGTTAATTTCCCGGTTGCCATTGAATTGCTGCGCAGTAAAAAAATCATACCGGAGATGTTCATTACCGGTACTTGCGGTCTGAATGGATTGCAAGATGTTGCAAAAGGTATTATAGAGGAAAAAATACCGCAAATGAAATGTATAATTACCCCATGGATGGAGATGTGATCGATGCAAAAAAAATTTATCCTTGAGGATTTGCATCAACTGTGCCATGATATCGGCAGTCGTCCGGCCGGTTCTCTGACAGAATTGGCTGCGGCGGAATTTATGGCAGAAAAATTCCGTCAATATGGAGCAACATCAACTGCAATAGAGAGATTTATGATGCAGGTACGAAAAGTCAAGTCAGAATCTCTGGAAGTGTGTTTGAATGGCGTGTGGCAGAAGTTTCCTGCCCTCATGTTAAGCGGCAGTCCCGGCACCGGCGGACAGACATTGGAAACCGAGGCAGTCATATTCTATGCCGCAGTAGATTTTCAACGCCAAGATTTAGGTTATTTACATGATAAAGCTGTGATCCTTTATGGCACAGATTACACTCCGCAAATCAATTACCGCCGCTTGATGGAAGCGAAACCGGCATTTTTAGTGTTTGCTGACAGCCGTTATCCGAAAAAAGCACCGGTTGCCGAAAGTCTGATCCCCCATTATGTTGAACAATATGGTGCAGTACCAAGTGTAAGTGTCGGCTTATTGAGCGTGTGGGAGTGGATGCAAAATAATTTGAGCCGGATCAGGTTGAATATTGACGGCGGCTCTGTACCAGGCGAATCGGTCAATGTCGTTGCAGAGTATCCGGGCAATGATCCGGATGCGGGAATTATCATTATCGGTTCACATCTGGATTCGCAGGTGAATACTGCCGGTGCGGACGATAATGCTTCCGGCATGGTTTTTCAACTGGCATTGGCACGCATACTCAAAGATAAAAAATTGCGTCATACAGTCCGGTATATTTCTTTCGGTACCGAAGAACAGCTTTCGGTGGGAAGTGCAGCGTATGTAAGACAGCACAGCGATGAAATAAAAAAACATGGTAAATTCATGATAAATGCCGACAGTTGCGGGACCCTGTTGGGATGGAACGAAGTAACATGCTGTGCTTCTCCGGATGTATGGCTGGCATTTGAAACTCTGATGAATAAATATGGCTGTTATGGCAAAGTCTCTTTCGCTCCCACGCCTTTTATCGATCTGATGCCGTTCAATGCCTGTGGAGTTCCGGGATTATGGATAAACCGGCATAATTGCACTGCCGGCAGATTCCAGCATCATCGCCCGTCAGACAGTGTGGAAATGATTTCACCTGCTGTTATTTCCACCCATGCTGCTGCAGTTGCAGAATTTATTTTGCAAATAGATCGTAAAGAATTGGAAATACCGCCGCTTTCTGCAGCGATGCAATCTGAAATCGGTTCCGGATGGCAGGAGTTTTTTGGAGAAAAAATTTTGTAATTCTGTAACCAAATGCATTATGAGATGATTTTAAGAATTTTTTAAATAAAAAAGGATATTGATTTATGATTACGCCCCGAAAAAGCCGGATTTTAGAAAAAATCCGTTCCGGTAAAAAAGCTTTGAGTTATAAGTTGAATCTCTCTTGTCCGCGGACAGCAGAAATTGCCGCCATTGCCGGATTTGATGGCGTGTGGTGCTGCCAGGAACATGTTCCAAGCGATCACAGCACCATCTGTAATATGATCATTGCCGCCAAAGCGTATGATTGCGACACTATTGTGCGGGTATCCAAAGGCTGTTACAGCGATTATATCCGTCCACTGGAAGCAGATGCTTCCGGAATTATGATTCCGCATCTGATGAATTTGTCCGAAGCTGAAGAAATCGTTCATACAGTTCGATTTCATCCGGTCGGTCTGCGTCCTGTAGACGGCGGCAATGCCGATGGTATGTACTGCATGCTGGGATTCAAAGATTATATTCGCTTTATGAATGAAAACCGTATGGTAATAGTACAAATTGAAGATCCGGAACCGTTGGGAGATTTGGATAAAATTTGTCAATTGCCCGGTATTGACATGATATTTTTCGGTCCCGGTGACTTCAGTCAGGCGATTGGACATCCGGCTGAATTCGATCATCCGGAAATTGCCCGTGTCCGCAAACTTATTGTTGATACCGCTCACAAATATGGAAAATTCGCCGGTACTGTCAGCGGTATGAATGATTTGCAGAAATATTACGATATGGGCTATGATTATTTGAATTGTGGAGCTGATGTTACTGCGGTTAGTGCGAACTGCCGGGAAATCATTTCTGCAGTTGAAGCATTTGTCTGAATAAATTTATTACTTAATACTTGCCCCCCATCGTTTTTACATAACGATGGGGGTTTTTTATGAAGATTACTTATTTCAACAGGCGACCAAACCCCATATGGGCTTCCGGACCGCGCAGCGCAGCCCGCATCGCCTCTTCTCCCGCAGCGGCAAGCGGAGCTATTTTCCCGAACACATCTTTGACGGCTTCAGCAAATGCTGCAAACTCACTTTCGCCGTGAGTAAGCATCGGGTAAAATGCGGTACTCGCCAGAATATTGTGATCCAGCATCCACTGCACATAAAGCGTTTTAGCAATATTACCGCCGGAGAAATCAAATGCAAATGAAGCAAGGCACCCGAAAGAACTGGTGATTTTTACCGGCAATCCGACCGCATCGGCACTTTCTTTCCATAATTTCATTACTTTATCACCGTAAGCGTTGACATGAGCGGCAACATCGGTACGTTCCATTTTTTCTATCGCTGCCAGAGCTGCTGCCGGCCCGGTACGTTCGGTCCAGTAGGTACTGCTCAAAAAGGTTTTACTGCCGGCGTCCATCATTTTTTTATTGCCGATGACAGCACCGATCGGATGACCATTGCCCATTGCCTTGGAAAAAATTGCCATATCCGGATTCACTCCGAAATCCAAATGAGATCCGCCGAAACGATAACGCCAACCGATACTGATCTCATCAAAAATAAGCATCGCGCCATATTTGTCGCATCCGACACGCAGTGCTTCCAGAAATCCCGGTTCCGGTAATTCATGGCGACAAGGCTCACAGATGATTGCAGCCAAATCATTACCATGTTTTTTCAGTAAATTATCTAAACGTTCAAAATCACCATGGACCAATGGAAACGCGGTGTTGCTGAGTTCCACAGGCACTCCGTATGGTGATAATCCGCTCAACCACATTCCGCCTAATGCATCCGGATCACCGAGGTTACTGGCCAAGTACCAATCCTGCCAGCCGTGATAACCGGCGATGATTACTTTAGATTTACCACGGAATGCTCTGGCAATTCGAATTGCGACTGCCGCAGTTTCTCCGCCGCATCTGGCAAAACGGGCACATGAAGCCCAGGGGTGAATTGCACACAGACGTTCTGCAAGAGTTACTTCTTCCGGTGGATTCAAAGTGGAAAAACTTCCGTGCCGGACAGTTTTTATTACTGCCTCACTGACATCATCATCATTGAAACCAAGTAGGGTGCCGCCGATACCGCAGGATGAAAAATCGGTATATTTTCTGCCGTCAAGATCAGTTATACAGCAGCCTTTGGCAGTTTGAAAATAAGGCGGCCACTGCCCCGGAGCCATTTGTTCCGGACGTTTGCTCAACAATTGGGTACCGCCCGGGATCAGAGTTTTGGCATGAGAGTAAAGCGATTGATTATCCATTTTTATTCTCCTTGATTGTTATATTGGGATAATATATAATTTACATGGCGGAAATTTATATTGCCAGAAACAGAGAATATAAAAAAATACGTTTCGCATATAAAAAACGAAAGCAGTATATGTAGAAAAGTTTGCATTTTCTCTATAACAGCTATATATTTACGTTGAGACTGTTTTTCTTGTTTTCATAAAAATATTATCAAAAAATAAAGTGCTGAAATGAAAGTTGATGTGTCAAAATTAAAAAATGTACTTGAATATCTTGATGATTTCTCCGCTGCCGGATTTCAAATTGAGTTTGACACCCAACCTGATGCGGATGCTCCGTCGGAAAATTTTGATTACCATATTCATCAATACTGGGAGTTGAAATTTTTCCGGGAGCGTAATTTACTCACTATTCAAAAACCTGAAACCGTTCACTGCATGACCGGAAATGATTTGGTAATAGCCGTAACATTTCAATGCCTGTCGGTATTTGACCGTGATATTGAATTTTCTGACGATAATATTCGGAATAATTTTTTACCGGAATTGTTGAATTTGTTGAGTAAGTTGCCTGTTGAATTGCAATTTGACGGGATCAGAAACGCTTTCGGGCATGCTGTTATTACCAATATAAAATTACTTTTAAAACAGAATTGGCATGCATCAGAACGGCAATGGAAGAAACGTTCTTTGAGTGAAATAGCTCTGAATTATATGGAAAATCACTACTATCAGAGCAGTTTGAGTGTTGTTGATATTGCCCGTTTTGTTGGGGTGTCGCCTCAAACGATGAACGCAGTTTTCCGACGTGATACCGGTTTGACTACCCGGCAGAATTTGATAAAGATCAGATTGCATCATGCAACACTGTTGCTGGCAAATCCCAAGTATATGATTAAAGATGTTGCTGCGTTGACCGGTTGGCATTCTGCATTTTATTTTTGCAATACTTTTAGACGTGTATTTAAATATTCTCCAAGTGAACAGCGGGAAAAATCCAACCTTTCATCTGTAAAAAATTAGAATACGCGGCATTTGACTAAACTTTTTCAAACCATTTTTTTGCGGAGTAAATGATATATAGACTAATCTAAAGTCCGAGCAAAGTAACTACGTATAACTGCCCATCACTGTTCTTTTTGACGGGCAGTTATTGATTCTTCAAGCTGTTTCAGCTCCTGCAAATCTTCCCAGTCAGCCTGTTTTGCGGCTTCAGCTTTACGTCTATGGTTAAATTCTTCATACCGTTCGCTTACGATTTCTTTCATTTCATTATTACTGATTGAACCGGTATTATTCAATATTTCAAACCCATTGAACTCCAACAACTGATTGACATTATTCCGCCAGAAATCCATAGTGAGAGTACGGCGGTTTTTGATCCGCAATTCAGCCGATTCCAAAAAGATCATGACCAGGCGGTTAAGTGAATCTATTTCATCCCGGCTTAAAAAGTTTTTGGCAATGAATATATCCCCTTTGCGGATGACTGCCCCCGCCCAACTGGTCGCTCCAAAATTTGGCAGTTCTGCATTGGCACGCTGTACAATGATCTCGGCAGCAGTAAGCTGGGTCACCGCATAAAGCAGTTTATTCTGTGTTTCGGCAAAGAACATCTGGGTAGATTTGTCAGTTGCATCGTAATCACTCTCAAGCTGAAAAGTTCTCGCACCTTCTGATAAAAGCGTTTTTCTGAAGCACGGATCTCCCGGATGCGTTCCAGCAATTTATCAAAATAATCTGGGCGTCCGTCAGGATTTTTTAGCCGTTCATCGTCAATGACAAAACCTTTCCGCATAAACTCCATTAGATTGCGGTTTGCCCATTGCCGGAATTGCACGCCACGCTTGCTCCGCACCCGAAATCCAATGGCAAGAATCATATCAAGCGAGTAATAGGCAACATTGTAATCTTTACCATCGGCGGCAGTTGTTAAATAAAACTTAACAACTGAATTTTCTTGCAACTCATTGTCTTCAAATATATTAGATATGTGGGTCGAGATGTTTGCTTTGGAGGTGGCAAAAAGTTCGGCCAACTGATTTTGGTTCAGCCAAACGCTGCCGTTCTTTGCCAGTAAAGATATATTTGCCTTACCGTCAGCAGTTGAATAAATGATAATTTCTTCTGAATTACTACCCATAATGATGAATTTTCTGTGAATTTTTTGGTACATCATTCGCTTCAGTTATTGAAGCCATCCGGAACTAACTTCAGCTTATTTATAGACGTATAAGCTTTATCCAATGATTCACGGACCATTAAAACCTCTTCGCAACTCCAATTCTTGAATTTCTTACTATCCAGCGATTGGGAATCTATCAACCCTCTGGCTTCACGCTTGATTTTATCAATTTGATCTTCCGGAGAAACTGTAATAACTGCTTGAACAGCAATATTCGCTTGTGCCCTCATCAGATTCATCAGCATACTGTCAACTGAACCTGACACCTGAACCTCAAACACATAGATAGCCTTGCCAAGATTACCGATTTGAACTTCCCAGGTCGCATCTACTTTTGCACCTGGAGCTACAATAACCTCAGAGTTACTGGTAAAACCCAAAAGAGAACCGATCTCAACAATTTTTTGTTTTACTTCATCATGGTAAGATACATTTGAATTGTGATTTTCCGGTTCA
The DNA here is from genome assembly GCA_045586645.1 of Victivallaceae bacterium. Lineage (GTDB taxonomy): Bacteria > Verrucomicrobiota > Lentisphaeria > Victivallales > Victivallaceae > UBA1784. The sequence goes on along the minus strand of JAZNAR010000073.1, from coordinate 5,357 downwards.
GAATGTTCTGCCGGCAATTCAGAGGATGGCATTTCATCCCATAACAGGTAATCGACTGCCAATAATGTTGTATCTTGAATTCCCTTGTTTTTCATCTCAGCAGCAATCTGCTTACCAATTTTACAAACTTCAAGAAATCTTTTGCCGGTATATTGGTAATTATATTTCGGCAGATCAGGAACTTCCAAAAAGTTAAGTGCTTTAACCGTTGTCCCGTTGAAAATCATATATTCATCAGGGTAGTAATATGACAGCAATTCACTGATAGTTGCCGGTCCCATCCCCTTGATTTTCTTTAAGAAATTATCCCAGCGTTTGATAATATCGCTTGAGCCGAAGAGCAATTCAGCCAATTGTTTTTTAACGTTATCAAAACCGTTATCAGCAATAATCTTATCGACTACAAATTTTTTATTTCCCCAAATAATCATCGCCCACAAGCGACTGATATATTTGTAGAAATCCTCTTCGGTCATAGTCAACAACTTGTCCGGCGAGAATCCCTGATAAAACGCAATTCTTTCTTTGCGTTCTTCCATTGCCTCTTGCAAACTTTCAGGATTTTCAAGTTGTCTGCATTTAAGATGTTCAATGGCAGTTGTTAATTTTGTTTGATTCATTTTTGTTAAATCCTGTACGATCTTAGTTCTCATCAATTCGGTAATAAAAACACTTTTTTGACATCTTTTGCACAGTCAAATCAGGATCTTTTAATGCTTGAGCAATAAGTTGTTGTTGCAATGGAATATGAATCGTTCCAACTTTATTAATGCTATCTCTAAATATTGGCAATTTATTCCAAAGTTCTTTTATTTCATTGCGAATACCTGTTGTATCAGCAATATCTATTTTATCCTTGAACTCTGGATATATAACAATAACAGGAAGTCCTTTGACATTAATTCCATAATCAATTTCTTCTCGCAAAGCATCACTGTTTTTTGTATTGCTACTTAAAAATAAAATGATGTTTTTTGAATAGTCAAGCCTTTCATGTAATCTATTTTTTAGCGTATCCCAAAGACTATCATCGCGAACATTATAAGTTTTATCATGTGCATCAATAAAAGGAAAAGATGAATCTTTCCCTTTCCATGCACGCAATTGATTATAGTAAATGAAATCTGGAGTAGCATGTGCTCCAAGATTAGATGTACTAAACGGTTCTGCAACGTAAAATGCAGAGTAGTTTGCTGTTCTGTAAGGCATATTACTTTCCTTTTACTGTAGCAAATATATTTTTATATTCGTATAATGCAATATCTTTAGAGGTGCCATATATCAATATTTTGATGTTTGCATTCAAAGTGATACCGCTATTATTAAGCGTACAAAGCATACATCTTAATAAGGTTTCCCTATCCTTTTGAATATCGGAAAAACGTGTTATACCTGTTCCCAATAGAGGAATTGCAACGTCAGTACTGGCATATACACGATCAATTTCATGCCACATTTTCATTAGTGTTGATTCAAAAGTAACAATATCAGAGCATGCTTTAAAATCTTTGTTCAGCTTAGTTAATGCAAGCATGAGATAACCATTGTTATCTGAATTATTGTCATAACGAATAATTGTTCCTAAAGGGAAATCGTATAAATCAGAATCATCCTTTGCCAAATTAAGGCGTTCTGCTTCTTTCCGAATTGCTTTTTTTATATCTTTTACGACACCATGTTGCAAAAACAATTGACCATGCAATGATTTTTTGCAATTACAACATCGTCTATTCTGCTATCAAAATGAGTATCGCAACCAATGACTTTCAATTCTTTGCAAGAAAAAATATCTCCATAACAAATTGAAACCTTCATTCCTCTTATTTGTAGATTTATAGATTTTTTATACAACGCCCCAAGTGTCAAATAAGTAACAACACATACCAATACGTATACAGCAAAAAAAATACCCATTCGCGAAAGTACATTTCCTATACCGAACTCTCGCAAGGAAAAATCACAAATCGTACATATTGAAGATAATATTCCGCACAATGCTGCAGAAAAAATCATACTATCCTGGATACGTTTGGGCATTGAAAAAAACAATTTACATACTTTATAAAACATTTTTTCAATTAATCCTTATTGTAAAAAACCTCACCGCTGCTCTGGAATGATTTCTAACCAATAATTGTTGGGATCGTTCACAAAATAGATTCCCATTTCGGGGTTTTCGTAGCAGATAACGCCCATTTCTTCATGGCGTTTGTGTGCTGCTTCATAGTCATCCACCTTGAACGCAAGATGAAATTCGTTGTCGCCGAGGTCGTAGGGGCGATCCATTTCCCGCAGCCATGTCAACTCAAGCTGATGACTCGAATTGCCATCTTCCAGATATACGATGATGAAGCTACCGTCTTTAGCGTTGATTCGGCGGACTTCGTGCATATCAAAGGCATCCTGATAGAATTTTATGCTCTTGTCAAGATCGAAAACGTTCAAGTTATTGTGGACCATGCGGAATTTCATTGCTTCATTCTCCTGTAAAAATGTTTTCAGTAAAACATAATACCGCAATGATGCAAATGCAACCCCCAAAAAATTTATTTAACATCTTTTTGCATCAAGTTCATAAAGACAACGACAACATCTCATATACGCTTTTCAAAAAATTTGAGTTATATATCACTATAGTGGAATAAGTCCACGATCAATATAAGCCCTGCCGGTTCTTCGGAATCGGCGGGGCTTTTTGTCTTTAAACTCTAAACTAAAAAGGAGGTTTTATGAGAGTTGAAAAGCGTGTTTTGAATGATGCCCTGCGGGTGCTGGGCAAGGTGGTGTGCCAGACTTCACCGGTGGAGTTGTACCGGTCGGTGCGGTTTGTCGGTGATGGCGATGGAATTATGGCTATGGCAACGGACGGAGTGGAAACGGTTTCGGTGATCCTGGATGCTTTCACTGAAGCGGAGATCGACTTCTGTGTGCCGTTCAAGGAGCTGAAAGATCTGGTCAGGATGGGGCGTTCTGAAACGATCGAATTGTCTGGAATGTTCATTGAGTTTCCGGAACTTGAAGAGCCGACAGCGGAAGCGGTTTCAGCGATACTCCCAGTGAACTTTGGCGAACTGCTGACACAGGCGGCACCGATCGTTGACCGTACCGGATACCGGAGAGTACTGCATGGTATCAACCTTTCCAATGCGGGTGTTACGGTGACGGATGGTAAGCAGTTACTTCATCTGCCCTGCGTGCTGTCGTTGGCGAATGATGTGACTATTCCATTTCCGTCTGCATTGCTGGCTGCCAAAACTTCTGAAATGGGAACGCTTCAGGTCTGGGATAAGTTCTTTCAGATCGAGATCGGCAATTTCAGTTGGAGCGGCAGGCTGCTTGAAGGTCAATACCCCAACTGGCGGGGGGGTAATACCATCACCTGAAAGTCACGATTACAGCATTACCTTGCACGAGCCTGAAAAAGTCTTGAACTGGGTCAAGATGATCCCCTGTCAGAAGACCACCAATGGCGTGGAACTCAACGTCACTCCTTACGGGGTGACGTTAGTCTCCTGCATTCAGACGGACTATCAGCTGACCACCGCTGCAACAGTTACTGGCGTCCCTCCGAGAGCCGTTCTGACTCTTGACCGTGAAATCATTCTGCGGATGTTATTGCAGGGCTACACCACCTTCAAGGCACATTCAGACGGTCTGGTGCCGGTCATTGCCAGTGGCGGTGCCGGTCAGTATATCGCCATGCCAATTCGTACAATCAATAAAAATCCCATTCAACCTAAACAGGAGGAAAAGAAAATGGAAATTGAAAACAATGTTGTGGAGCAGACTGCTCCGGTCGTAAATCCGCTGGATGAACTCGGTGCTGCGGTCGAGGAATTCAAACTCAAGATCAAAGCGATGTTTGATGAATCAACGGTCTTGAGCCGTAAGGTCAAGGAAGTCGCACTCATTCAGAAACAGAAAGAACGTGACTTCATCCAAGCCCGCCGTGCCATTGAGCGCATCCGGATGGCGATTTAAGCATCCTGATTATTCTGCTTTTTAATAGTCAAAAAGAGAATATCATCAGAATCTTTGTCGCGTGCAACGGCTTGTTTTGAACTCAACAAGTCGTCCAAATTCAAGTATTTAACCGGAACACCTCTGTAGTCGCAAGTGATAGCCCGCTCTTCTACGAGCGCAAATTTCGGCAATCCCGGCGGCGACAGATGAAATTGGATAATTCCGGCACTGGTCTGAAATGTTTGCACAAAACCTTCACCGGTCTGGATATCCAATTTCTCCAGGTCCATATCGAGTTCATCGGCAAGAGCAGTATTGATTTTGTCGAAATTTTCCTGATCAAATGGCGGCACAAAAATGTCCCAATCCAAAGTAAAACGCGGCATTCCCTGCTGCAGCATGGCTTGACCGCCAATCACAACATAGCGTGCGCCAGCATCATTGAGACGTTTCAGCAGTGTTTCCATTTGACCCCGCCCTGAGTGGCAATCTCTTTGAGATATTCTGCTTTCCAAGCATTCATTTCCTCGTAATTGCGGAATGATTTTTTGGAAAATCTGGGCAAATTCAACGGCACCGGAAAATTCATCGCCGGTGGATTTTTCAGCCAAAGCCGTATTTTCTGTTCACGAATATCCATAAACTGCACTCCTTTAATTAATATTAATATACCATACGTTTAAGAAAAAACAAGAAAGGATTTTTATTATGTTGAAATTAAATGCAAGTTATTCCAAGAAGGTCCCTGCCGATGGTGAATACACCAGTCAGAGCTATCACGCTTCGATCGAAGTAGAACTGCCAGACGGTCTGAATCAGAATCAGCTGCAGACTCGAATCCATGAAACTTTTGCTTTGGTCAAAGAAAGTGTTGAAGCGGAATTACACGGAAATACTCCCATCTCGCAAGGGGGTAACGGTGCTGTGAACACCGTCAATAACGGTCAGCAAGGCACTACCCCTGCCAGTCCAAAACAGATTAATTATCTGTTGACGTTGGCAAGCCGTCGTGGTATCACTCCGCAGCAGATCGCTGCCCAGAACAATGTTGCCAACATCAACCAGTTGAGCAAAAAGCAATGCTCGGCTTTGATCGAACAGTGGAGGAACGCAGCATGAGAATTGATAAGTTAAAAGAGTTGCCGCATTGGTCGTATTCAGCGATGCAGTGTTATTTAACCTGTCCGCTGAAGTATAAGTTCCATTATATTGCCAACGCAGAGCCGGAACGTACCGGCTCCTGCTTTCCGTTCGGCAGAGCGTTTCATGCGGCGTTGTCTGAACGTGCCCGCATTGGAATTGATATGTCAGAGCGTGAGGTCTGCGACGTCTTTGAAGATTATTTCAAAGCAGAGACCGATGCCGCCGAAAACCTCGTTTATAAAGCCAATGAG
>JAZNAR010000072.1:0-66457 GCA_045586645.1 Victivallaceae bacterium | reverse complement strand
CATCATTGCTGATACGTTCCCATATGATCTTGGTCGGAATAAAGAACCACGGTCCCGGTTTTACATCATACAGCATATTGTTCGATGAATCATACTTAAGTCTCAAGGTTGCTTGTTTTTGTTTGTATTCAAGCCAACCGTTATTCAGAGTAAACACATACTTTCTACAGCGTTTGTGAGAATAAAATGTAAGCTCATTATTTTTCAGGAGAATAATTTCGCCCAAACTTTTCTGCAAAATTCCTTGAGGATTTTTATAAGAAACGTATTGACCGAAATATTTTGGCGAGGGATTTATAATATTATTTTCATTTGCTGCAAAAATAGAAAAACCGGCAAACAAAAAGATCAATATCATAAAATGTTTTTTCACTTTTCATCGCCTTTGGCTGTATTGATGGATTTTATCAGCATCACCCGGATTTGAGAGCAGGCATTATCCAATTCTTGATATCTTGCATCGTCAATATAATTTGTTTTCAAGAGAAGTTCCAGCCAATAACTTGTTTCGTTGGCTTCTTTGAGCGCGATTTGCAGTTTTGCGATAAAGTCAGGCTTGCCGTGGGCATATTGCGCTTCGTGGATATTCGCTCCGATACTGGTACCGGCTCTGCCGATTTGATTGGAAACGACCGTTTCGTGCTGACCTTTCAGGACTTTTACCAAGGTCAGTATTTGTACCGCAAAATCAACCGATAATGTGCGCAACTTGCTTTCAGCCATAAGATGATCTCCTTCTGTAAAGTAATATATCTCCGCAAAAGAAAAAATCAAGGCGGCTTGCCGCCGTGTAAGCGAAGCGCAGTAAAAAGAAACACATCCACCCGCCGACAGGCGAAAACTTCACGGGCGGTGCAAGCCGACCTCTTCACAAGCGGAATGAAATGGAGCGACTTCATCCACCTTCGCACAAGGCTACGGCGGACAAGCAAGCAAGGCTTCTGGAGTTTAGTGAAGATGTGAAGAAAAGGCTGCGCCTTTTGAGTGAAGTTGTGCCTGACGGCACAGTGAAGTGAAGCCCTGCGGCTTCGTTCGCCATTTTTTGCAAAAAAAAATGGCGGAGAGAGAGGGATTTGAACCCTCGGTGAGGTTGCCCCCACAACGATTTTCGAGACCGTCGCCTTCGACCACTCAGCCATCTCTCCGGAACACTTCTGATAATATAGCACGGAAAATATTCTTTTTCAATCCGGATGTCTTTTTTACATCCATTTTATCAGTGCGTTTTTTTCAATCTTTCCACATCTTTGTCGGCAAATTCAATGACCTGCTTGAATTTTTCAGCATTACCGGCATCTGCACCGACCAGAGCTTTGTGTGCCTCGGCAACTGTTTCCGCCGTGGTAAGCATATCTGCCGCACCGGATGTTTCAATCTTATTTCCGGAAACGGCCTCATTGCGCTCTACACATTTAAAGAGTTTTGCCACTCCGAGGTCACGCAGCAGTTTCAGCAAATTCTCACCGGCTCCTGCCAGCACCACCTGCAAACCGCGTTTCCGGAACTTCAATGCCAGCATCGTCAAAACGCCCATAAAGGTACTGTCCATTGCTTCACAATTGGTCAGGTCTATGCTCAACTGTGAAGCTTCCGACAGCTTACCGGAAAGCTCACGCAACGGAACAGCATAATCAAAATTTGCCCTGCCGCGGACTTCGACAGCATATACGCCGTTGAGTTCACTGATTTTGAGATCTTCACTGCGCATGGCACCACCTCCTGACTTCGCTTATTTGGATGCAGCGTCACCGATGACGGCTTTGATTCGGCGGACACCGCGACTGGAACTTTCCTCTTTCAGGATTTTGAAGCGCACCAGATCTCCGGTATTGGCGGCATGAGGTCCGCCGCAAATCTCTTTGCTGACATCACCCATGGTATATACTTTCACCACTTCACCGTACTTATTGCCGAAAAGTCCCATCGCTCCGGCTTCACGGGCGGAATCCACACTCATTTCCTCGCATGACACCGGCAGTTTGCGGTCAATGGCGTCATTGACAAGAGTCTGCACTTGCTGAATCTGTTCCGGAGTCATTTTGTCAGGATGAGAAAAGTCAAAGCGCAATCTTTCTGCGGTGATATTGGAACCGCGCTGTTCGACATGGGTTCCCAGCACTTTTCTCAACGCGGCATGAAGCAGATGGGTCGCGGTGTGCAGTTTGGCAGTTCCTTCGGAATTATCCGCCAGACCGCCTTTAAATTTCTGCTCCGCTCCGGCGCGGGAAAGCTCCTGATGTTTAGCATAAGCAGCTTGAAATCCGTCAACATCGACCTCAAAGCCCTGCTCTTTTGCCATTTCCACAGTGAGTTCCAGCGGGAAACCGTAAGTTTCATACAGATTGAATGCGTTTTTGCCGCTGATAACTTTTTTGGCGATATGCGGCGGCACCCGGTCTATAAGTTTCTGAAACTCTTTTGTTCCGTGTTCCAGTGCGGCGGCGAACTGCTTTTCTTCGCGTTCAAGTTCACTGCAAATCATTTCCGCGCCTCTGGCAAGTTCCGGATAAAATTCACCGAACTGTGCGATCACCTGTTTGGCGATGCGGGAAGCAAACTCGGTGACGATGCCTATTTTGCGCCCTTCGCGGATAGCACGGCGGATCAACCGGCGCAGCACATACGGCTGGTCCACCCTGCCCGGAGTGATCCCGTCGCCGATAATAAACGTTGCCGCCCGCAAGTGGTCAACGATGATACGTTCCGAAGAGCTTCTCTCGGCAGCCGGAACCGCCGGGACATTGCGTATGGCATCCAATTCCGCAAAGAGCGGAGCAAATATTTCAGTTTCATAGCAGCTGGCTTTGCCCTGAAGTACCGCAGTGACCCGCTCAAGTCCCATACCGGTATCGACGTTGCGCTGGGAAAGCGGTTCAAATTTGCCTTCAGCATTTTTATGATACTGCATGAAAACGTCATTCCATATTTCGACCCAGAGTTTGTTTTCAGGGTCAAACACCTGCGGTGCAGGCTTGGGACCTGTCCAGTAAAACATTTCGGTATCCGGTCCGCAGGGTCCGGTCGTGCCTGCCGGTCCCCACCAGTTATCTTTTTTACCGAGTTTGGCAATACGTTCCGCGGGGATGCCGAGTTTATTCCATATCTGCCACGCCTCATCATCAAACGGACAGTCTTCGTCCCCGGCGAAAACCGTGACCGCCAGCTGTTCAATGGGGATGCCGAGTTCCTTTGTCAGAAATGTAAAGCTGAAATTGATCGCTTCCTCTTTGAAATAATCTCCGAGCGACCAGTTGCCGAGCATTTCAAAAAATGTCAGATGCACTGCATCACCGACCTCATCAATATCGCCGGTGCGGATACACTTCTGGCAATCGGTCAAACGTCTGCCGGCGGGGTGTTTTGCCCCCTGCAGATAAGGCACAAGCGGATGCATTCCGGCGGTGGTGAAAAGACATGTGGGGTCATTATCCGGAATAAGCGATGCGCTTTTGATTTCCGCGTGTCCGTTTTTTTTGAAAAACTCGATGTATTTTCTTCTCAATTCGTTGGCTGTCATAACAAGTTCTCTTTCCCAAAATTACCGTTTATTGCAACATTCCTATAAGATACTGCTGTATTTCACTTTTTTCAAGTTCACTTCACCTTATTTCTTGTGTGCTTTGCGCCACTCCCACGGCGGTTGCTGATTATTGCCGTGCCACAACCCGCGTTTATGCGCTCTGGCACTTTTTTCCGCCAGAGCCAAATCGTATTCGCGGTCGGCGTAATCAGAATAATACCACGCAAACCCCTCCGAAACCATTTCCAGATTGAGATAACGCCCGCTGCAAACAACTTTACCGACCGCCCTGCCGTAACGGTCAACAGCGATAACTTTGACCACAGCCTCGCGCCCCAGGAGTTTTTCCCGCAGGGCATCCCGAGATTCGCTGCCGAAATCCTGGGCGGCTTCAGGAGCATCTATGCCGTAAAACCGCACTTTGTATTTTTTATCATCTTTGGTCAGCAAAGTGGCGGTATCACCGTCATACACCTCGATTACTCTGCCGAAAATCTCCTGTTCCGGCAGTGCCACGCCGTTTTCAGCACTGCCGCCCGGCAGAAAACGTACGACTATCGACGGCAAAAATTTTTTATACTTCAGCAGATTGACTCCGAAATTCCCCATCCGGTCAAGATTGAAGAGCAGACCTCCGGCTGCAATCAGAAACAATACGGCAAATGAACGCCTGAAAAGATTGAATTTCCCGATGATTTTTCCGGCGGCAGAACTTTTTTTGCCGGATTTTTTCACATTTTTTATCGCCATATAAAAAACCTTTCCTGTTACGGTCAAAATATAGCTGTGCTATACAAAAAAAACAAGTCAGGACTTGATTTTTTCACCGGCAGATTTATAATTGAATAACAGAAACACCTGACCGGAATCACCCGGCAGGAAAAAAAGAGGAGGAGAGAATATGAAAAAACGAGTCCTTTTGTGGAGTGCCGTGACTGCAAGCGCACTGCTGTTCGCCGGATGCTGCTGCAACGCCGGAAGCAAAAAATGCTGCTGTAAAAAAGCGTGCAACTCCGGAAAACATTGGCACAAAGTCCAGTGCAGCAAAGCCAACTGCAACGCGCCGGATGAAGTGGAAACTGTGACCATCGAAGCCATCGGAGTGATTCCGGCGACTGCCCCTGCCCCGGCAGCTGACCAGACTCCGGCGACGCACTCCGCCCCGGCAGCAACTCCGGCTGCCACCGCCGCGCAATGAGGTAAAACTCATGGATCACAAATCAGTCCGCAACAGCAGAACTGAACGCAATCTGCTTCACGCATTTGCCGGGGAATCCCAGGCACGGAACCGCTACACTTTTTTTGCGTCACAGGCAAGAAAAGAGAACTTCATGCAGATCGCGGCGATATTTGCCGAAACCGCAGATCAGGAAAAAGAACACGCCGAACGCTTTTTCAAAATGCTTGAAGGCGGCATGGTTTCCATCAATGCTTCGTTCCCCGCCGGCATCATCGGCAACACCGCCGCGAACCTCGCGGCGGCGGCTGACGGAGAATATGATGAGTGGCACACTCTCTATCCGGGCTTTGCCGAAGTGGCAAGGCAGGAAGGATTCCCGCACATCGGATTGCTGTTTGACAATGTCTGCGTTGCCGAAAAACAACATGAAAAACGTTACCGCAACCTGCTGCGCAACATCGAAACCGACCAGGTTTTCAAACGCAGTCAGCCGGTGGTATGGCGGTGCATGAATTGCGGTTACATCCACACCGGCACAGCAGCTCCGGCACGCTGTCCGTCCTGCGACCATATCCGCGGGTATTTTGAATTGCTGGCGGAAAACTGGTGATTTCACCACCGCCGCCGGTAAAAATCAAGCTGCTGCCCGCTCTTTGGCGGGCAGCAGCTTTTTCTGCGGTTCAAACCGGAAAACGACCTCACTGCATCAAATCAAAGCACGTCCGCCAGAATCCATCCGGCGCATCTGATGCCGACGGTATCTTCCCGTTGTAGATGTCAAAATAAAATTCCGGATCGCTGACTCCCATCACCTGTTTCAGATTACGCAGAAAAACTTTTCTGACATTGGGTTCAAGAGAATCCGCACTCATTTTTGCGGTGCTGCCGGAATTATTACGGCAATACAACACTCCCGGCTTGATGCTCATTACTTCCCACTGCACTTTTGCTGAATCGCGGAACTGGATATAGTGCGAAGAATTCACCGCAGGAAACTTCGCCAGCTCTTTGCGGAGTTTGCTCAACTCTGACGGCATCTGCTCCAGAACACTGCGCAACTGCTGTTTCACTTTGACTTCATCAGCAGAAGTACCCAAAAAACTTTCCAGATACAGCTTGGTCTGGGCGATAGCATCGGCGAACTCTTTTTCTCTGCCGGGGTCAACGGCGGCGGCGAGCATTTTCGGCACACAATCTTTCACTTTGGCAGAAAGCTGTTTTTTCATCATCGCAAGATGCTCCAGACGGCGTTTTTCCTCCGCACGGCGCGACATTTCCAATTCCTGCTGACGCTGAATATTTTCACGCCGGATCCGCTCCTGCTCCCGGATGGCACTTATGCGTTTTTCTTTTTCGCTCTCCTTTGCCTGCAAAAATCTGCTCCGCGCCACATCTCTGGCATCATCACACCGTGATTCATCCGCGGTGACAAAGCGGGGGAATGCCTCCCGGAACAAGGCTCTTTCCTCCTCATTCTGCGGTTCACTCAACAACTCCCAGACGGCATCGAAACTTTCCGGAGAATTGTTTTGCCCGGCAACTTCATCCAGAGCCGCACGGTATTCACTGCGTACTTGAGAAACCGGAACCGCCGGTTCAAGGACAGCAGGCTTGGAATCACTTTTTTCCGCCGGAGCTTCCCGGGTGATGATTTTCCCGAAAAGTTTTGTCGCAAGCGGCTCCAGCGGTTTGGGAAGTTTTTTCATTTTTCCCAGACCTATCAACGCGGCGGCGAACAAAAGCGCGCATGAGATGACCACGGCGATCGTGATACCGGAAATTTTCCACACCGCAGACGGAACACTTATTTTGAATGACTTTTTCTCCCTGACCGGCTCCGCCGCACTCTCCTTTTCCGGGACCGCCTGCGCCACTGCCGGTTTCACTGCCGGAACAGCAGGCGGCACTGCCGCCGCCGCAGGTTTGACTACCGGCGGAGCCAGCGGCTTTTTCGCCGCCGGAGCAGTTTTGCGCCCGGGAACAGCCAGTTTCGGGATGCTCCTGCCAACAGGAGTTTTTTCCGCCGCCGGAGCCGGAGAACTTTTTTCACTTTTCTTTTCAGGTGCGGCAGCTTTGCAACCGCGCAGAAACGCTTCCAAATCACTTATCAATTCTTCCGGTTCCTGATAGCGGTCTGTTATCTGCCGTGCCATCATCTTTACGATAATGCGGTTCAATTCATCCGGCACATCCGGATTGAATTTCTGCGGAGGCTCCAGATTTCCGGCATTATGCAAATGTGCCAGCTCTTCCGCAGTCGGCGCGACATAAGGAAATCTGCCGGTGACAAAATGAAAAAACGTCGCCCCCAGACTGTAAATATCACTGCGGACATCTGTGGGAACTCCGGTCAACTGCTCCGGACTGATATATTGCGGTGTGCCCAGAACCTCATCTGAATCATCGTCACCGGCATCCAACGTTGCCGTTTTGGCAAGACCCAAATCTGCGAGTTTGGCAAGGTTGCTGCCATTATCCCACATGATATTATCCGGTTTTATATCCTGATGCACCAGTTTCTGTTCACGCCATGCGGTCCCCAGAGCTTTGGCAATGTCACATATCACCCGGGCGGCTTTATCAAAAGCAAGAACGCCTTCGCGTTTCAAAATCGCTTTGAGCGTGTCACCGCGGACAAGTTCCATGGCAAAGAAAAAGACTCCCTCATCCTCACCGACAGCATACGCCTGCACAATATTGGGATGATTGATTCTGGCAGCGGCACGGGCTTCACGGAAAAGACTGTCAACGTATTCGCGGTCGTTGGTGTATTCGCCCTGCAGGACTTTCAATGCGACCGGGCGGTCAAGAGATATCTGTCTGGCGGCAAAAACCTCTCCCATGCCGCCGCTGCTGATGGGCTTCTCGATAAAAAAATCTCCGATAACGGCACCGGGACCGGGAAATTCCGCCGGACACTTTATCTCTTCACGGCATACCGGACACGGGGCGGAGCCGGAATCTTTATCAACGCTGAAAACTTTGTCACACTTCTGGCAATACAGTTTCATCATGCACTTTTCCGTTAAAAGTAATATTCAACTATTGCTCGGGAACGCAAACGCAAAAAATATTCCCGCAAAACTTCTTCTCTCCGTTTTTTTTCCATATCATCACGGATTTTGCTTTCCACGCTGCTGAAATCCGCCTGCACAGCCTCTTTGTAAGAGTTGACATACAGCCAAACCACACCGCCATCTATCTGCAGCGGACCGGCAACACTTCCCAAAGTCACATCTTTCAATGCCGCCGCAAATTCCGGACGGAGCAGTGAACGCTCTATTTCGCCGAGATAACCGTCATTACCGGCTCCCGGATTATAAATTTTGACCAAATCGGCAAATGTACTTTTTTTCAGCTGCAGCGCAACATTTATTTCATCTGTTTTCTGCTGGATATCCGGAGTATTCAAATCCAGTTTGAGCATGGAAAGACCGATTTTTTCCGCTTCTGCGTAATCTTTTTTATGCGCGGTGAAATACTCATACAGCTCCTTGGGTGTGGGTTTGCCGTCGATAACCACCTGACGCTGCATCATCAACTGCACCATCATGTTTTTTTCCACATCCTGACGCATCTGTTCCAGACTTGACCCGTCCTTACGCAGCCTGCGGGTCAATTCATCCCGGGAACGGCACCCCATCTGTCCGGAGATACGATCCAATTCCCTTTCTATATCGCGGTTGGAAATCTGAAAATTCTGTTTACCGTACTCTATCTGCACAAGTTTGTGGTCGATAATGCGATCCACAGCTTTTTTCCGCAGTTCCAGAATCTCTTTTGCCAGCAATTCTCCGGTATAAACCGCACCGAGCTGATATTCCCGGAGCGATGTCAAAGGCAGAACATCCTGCAATGTAACCGGTTCGCCATTAACTGAAGCGAGAATGGAGTTACTCTCTTTCACAGCTCCGGCAGCCATTGCCGCCACAGTAAATGCTCCGGCAGCAAGCAATAATAAACGTTTCAATTTCGACCTCACACATTTTCACCACATTCCCCGTGTCAGCGATACGTATTTAATATAACCTCTCAAAGCCACTTCTGCAAATCGACCGCGCCCTGACGCAATATTACGGCTTTTTCACCGCAGGCATTGACAACTGTGGAACCGCGCGCACCGGGCGGCAAATCTCCGCCGTCAACGACACAATCGACCTTGCCTGCCAGCTGCGAAAGAGCTTCCCCGCAGCTCAAAGGGTCGCTTTTTCCGGATGCGTTTGCACTTGTCTGCACCATCGGCACGGCAATCTTTTTCAAAAATCCACTCAACAGCGGATGGTCGGGAACTCTGAAGCCCAGGGTCGAACCGTTTTCATGCGGTGCGATTATCGTGAGCGCACCGGGAGTATACTCTGCTGCCAACTGTTCCGGAAGCCCTTTCAGGATGACTCCATACTCCGGCAGGATGCGCCAGTCATGCACGAACCAGCCGAGCTGTTTGTTTTCCGGACGCTGTTTCAATTCAAATATCCGCCGCAGTGCGACCTCATCACCGGCTCTGGCGATAAGCCCGTAAACCGTTTCTGTCGGCACCAGGGCAACTGCGCCGGGTCTCTGAAAAACTTCATATAAAACAGAAACCGACGCTTCAACGCCGGTTTCAGAAAGAATGATTTTTTTCACGCTGCGGCTTCTCCGCTCTCGTCATCTTTGGCGATGCGTTCACCGATGTAGCAGAAAATAAATGTCAACAGTGCTGAAACAAATCCGTACACCGCACCGCAGGTTATCGCCCGGTCGAAACTGTCACTGCCGAGCAGCTCCACAAATCCCATACCGCTGCCGCAGCTGACAACAAACGTGTAACCGAGCCACACAACTGTGCCTACGATCATGGTCGCCCATGCAGTATTGCGTCCGGCTTTCGGCACATACAGAGCCATTATCACCGGCAGGAATACGATCACAAGCTGTGAAATCCAGCTGTTGATCATCAGTGTGTAAATGCTCTTGACCCAAATCGCCAGCACCAGCGCGATCAAAGTAAGCAAAACGGTGGTGATACGCGTGCCGACAAGCAGTGCTTTGGCGCGGAGCTTCGGGAAAAGCGGTGCCAGAACATTGTTGCAGAGCAGAGAAGCTCCGGCAAGCAGTGAACTGTCTGCCGAACTCATAATCGCCGCAGTCAATGCCGCAATGAAAATCGTGAGCAGCAGAGGATAATTTCCCCCCATCACCAAAAGAGCGATGCGGGGCAGAACCTGATTTTCCAAATCTTCGCCCATGACGCTTTCAGTGATACCGTATTTCGGCAGCACGATCCGGGCGGCGATACCGATGGTTATCGGGATCAGACCGATAAGCATATAGAAAAATCCCGACATCACGCTGCTTGCCACAGCGACATTGGCATTTTTGCTGGCAAGCGAACGCTGGATGAGATCCTGTCCGACCATACATCCCAGACCCATAACGATCCAGCCGCCGATATAATACACATAGTCATTGAAACTGGCGGCACCGACCGGCATTATGGTATCTTCCGGACGCAGTGATGCGAGCAATGCCTCACTCCCTCCGGCAAGCTCGACCGTTCCGGGGAGCAGACAAATCAGACCGACGATCATAATTCCGACCTGAACCACGTCAGTGAGTGTCACCGCCCACATACCGCCGGCGCAGGTGTAAAGCAGCACGACGGCGGCACCGACAAGCGTACCGGCTTCAACACTGATACCGGTGAGCATATTGAGGATCGTACCCAAACCGAGCAGCTGCGCGCCGAGCCAGCCGACATAAACCGGTACCATCCACAGCGAAGCATATATCCCGGCTCCTTTGCCGTAGTGTCTTTCAATGATGTCGGTAACGGTCATGCAACCTTTTTTACGCAGGAGTCCGACAATGAACACCCCGGCAAGTATCAGACTGACCGAAGCCCCGAAAGGATCAGCGATGACTCCGCCGACACCATCGGAATAAACCGTCGCGGCGACCCCCATGCTCGAACCGGCACCGAACCACGTCGCCAGCAGTGTGGCAGTAGCCATCCACAGCGGCAATCGGCGTCCGGCGACCAGAAAGTCGCTCATTTCATTGACGCGCCGGCTGGAAAGCCACCCGATAAGCAACATCGCGACCATGTAGATCGCAATACCGATAACCAGCATTTTCATTATTCCGGAAGAGATATTGATATTTCCGGCGGTGGCGAAGAAAACCCCCATTGTCTTAAAACCTTTCGCTAAAAAAACATTGCTGTAAACATTCCGGAAAACCGACACTTTTCTTTTTTCATTTCCGGAAAGACGCTGTAAAATATAGTCCCCTCACGCAGAATTGCAACTTGTAATAATGAAAAAACGCCGTTTTTTTCCAAAAAAAATCGTTCCGGATGCAAAAAACACCGTTTTTCCGGCATCAGAAACAGAAATTTATCAAAGGAAAATGTTTAAAAAAACTGTTGGGATTGGTATTCCACAAACCGAACTGAATACCTCTGCCGTCGGAATAATTCACCACTCCCGCCTGCACGCCGAAACCTTTATCGGCTTTGGGCTTCATGCCGTACTCAGCGATAATATCATCCTGCTCCTGATTGATGATACCCAGCTGGACCCCGCGGTTGCATTCTGCCATGTTCCACAATCCGACAGAAAATCCATTATTGCCGACCGAGCCGCCGGCAAGAAAAAATGCCACTCCGGAACTCTCCCCTGAAAGCTCTATCAGCGAAAAGCTCAATCCGCGTTTACGGGCATTGGATGAGTGCATCAACGCCATACTTACTCCGTCAATGTCATTCTGCTGGACCAGATACCCCAGCGACAAACCGCGCACCGGCTTGTTTTTGTCCGCGATAAATCCGCTCTGCCACGGCAGCAGCTGGAACTGCAGCGGAACAAAGCCGGGGTTCCCGGCAGGTTCGGGCTTCGACATGGTTTTCACCTCCCACCGCTCCTGCGGCAAAACCGCCCCCTGCCACAACACAAATCCGCTGATAACAGAAATCAAAAGCAGTATTGAAAAAAACGCGGCATTCAGTTTTTTCATAATTTATACACTCTTTCACCGGCTTTAGCTTGAAAACTTCCAACATTGATAATATATTGGCAAAAAGTAAAAAATACAAGCTCCGGGGATCAAAAAACCATGCTTCCGGCACGGAACATCATATTGACGATGGATGACGAATCTCTCTGCGCTCTCTGCCGGCTCTCATTCACCAGAGGCACCGGTCCGGGCGGACAAAAACGCAACAAAACTTCCACTGCGGTGAAACTTGATTTGCCGGAACTCGGTATCTCTGTCCGGGATTGTACTGAACGCAGTCAGTTCCGCAACCGCCGCAACGCGTTGCACAAACTCCGCATGGAAATCGCACTGAAAATACGGCAACTTCCGGCAGACGCTCCGGAAAACATGATTTGCTCGCTCTCCTCTCCGGGATACCCGCTCTTTGCGGCACAGCTGCTGGATATATTTGCCGAATCAAACTGTTTTCATCACGAAGCGGCGGAAAAATGCGGCGTTTCACCGACATCTCTGCTGAAAAAGTTTTTCCGTGACCCGCAACTGTGGCAAAAAGTCCAGCAGATGCGGCTGGATGCCGGACTGGAAAAATTCAACGCCCCGAAATAATATTTTTTACAGGAACTCTTTCCGCCCCGGCCCACCCCGGCGGCGGTATACAAAAAATGCCCCGCCGCGGATTTCACCGGCAGGGCATGAAAATATGCTGATTGCGGAACTTATTCTTCGTCTTCTTCGGCATCATCTTCGCCGTCGAAGTCAAAATCTTCCAGATCCTCATCGTCATCAAACATATCGTCATCGTCAAACTCACAGTCCAGGTCGTCATCAAACTCGCCATCCAGGTCGTCATCCCCGAAAATGTCATCATCATCCAGATCGCGGCGCGAGAAGTCGTGACCGTCATCTTCATCATCATCCAGATCGCTGAAAACATCATCGGTTTCATCGTCGTAATCAAAGTAATCCGAGTCGGGGTCGTCAAGCAGTGAGCTGGCGGCGGTGATCAGTGCCCCGCACTCCGGACAGCACCCGTCTTCGGCTTCGATCGCGCTTTCACGCACTTCCATGTTGCAGTATGGGCATACAGTAGCCATAAAATTTTCCTTTTCTGTTAACAGAGTATTGGTTATCAAAAAGGTACTATATTGATATTTTTCAGTTTTTCAAATGAAGTTGTGAAAAAAAATTGATTTTTTTTATCATTTCACCGGCTTATGATTGAAAAAATCCCTTTTTGTGCGATATATTATATTAAATACAGTTTGTCCCGGAATGTAAATCAGTTAATTTTTTAAGAACAGGAATACCATGTCTGACAATATGACATTGCGCCGGAAAGCTCTTGATTCGGCAAAACAGATAATCGTCAAAGCCGGCACCCGGCTGCTTATCGACCGTGAATCCATCGCCAAACTCGTCTCGGGGATAGCCAAACTCCGGGCGGGCGGACACCGGGTACTGCTGGTCTCATCCGGTGCTGTCGGCATGGGCATGGAGCTTGCCGGAGTATCACGCCGTCCGGCAGAACTTGCCGACAAACAGGCACTCGCCGCTCTCGGACAGACCAAACTCATGTCCATCTATTCTGAAGAGGCGGCAAAACACGGATTTCAGGTGGCACAGCTGCTGCTGACCGCCGCCGATCTGCGCAACCGCAGCCGTTATCTCAATGTTATGAACTGCATCAATGCGCTCTGGGATAAAAATATTCTGCCTATCGCCAATGAAAACGACTCTGTTTCCGTCGACGAACTCAAATTCGGTGACAACGACACCCTCGCCGGCATGCTCACCAGCGTCACCGGAGCCGACCTCACCATCCTGCTCACCACAGTCAACGGTCTGCGTGACCGGAATCCCAACGGCACTCTCGGAGCAAGGATCCCCGTGGTGGAAAAAATCACCGAAAAAATCAAAGCTCTTGCCGGAGGTACCGACGACAGTAATTTTTCCATCGGCGGCATGGAATCCAAACTCCGCGCCGCGGAAATCGCCACCGCCGCCGGAGCATATCTCTGGATCGCCGACGGCAGAGAGGTCGACACTATAGACAAAATCCTTGATGCCGCTGATACCGGCACGCTTTTCATGCCGCGACAGCACCGGGTTTCCGGACGCAAACGCTGGGTGGGATTTTTCAGCAAAGTTTCCGGTACGCTCACCATTGATGACGGCGCAGAACAGGCTCTGCTGCAGAAAGGCAGAAGTCTGCTGCCTTCAGGTATCATTGCCGTTGCCGGCAACTTCCGGCGCGGTGACACGGTAGAAATAACCACCCGGCAGAATCAGCCCATAGCCCGCGGTCTGGTCAACTTTGATGCGGTGCAGCTGCTGTCAATATGCCGGAAACATTCAGATGAGGTCATCGAAATCCTGGGAAAAAATGTTGAAACTGAAGCGGTCCACCGCGACAATCTGGTATTGCTTGAACCATGAAAATATTTATTAAAACCTACGGCTGCCAAATGAATGAGCGCGACTCCGAAGCGGTCGCAGCCCTTTTTGAAAAAGCCGGTCACACGATAGTTGACAGTGAAAATTCCGCCGATGCCCTGCTTTTCAACACCTGCAGTGTCCGTGATGCCGCAGAACGCAAAGCCAAAGGCAAAATCGGTTATATGAAAAAACTCAAACTCCGCAATCCGGCTCTGATCATCGGAGTAATGGGCTGTATGGCACAGCGGCTGGGAGAACAGCTCCTGGCGGAACTGCCCCATCTGGATTTCGTGCTCGGCACCGGACAGCTGCATCAGGCGGTTGACGCGGTGGAAAAACTCGCCGCAGAGCGGAAAAGATTTGCCGACACCACCGTTGCGCCTGAAGAAATCGATATGCTCGGAGAACACGGGAAAAATTCCTGGTCGGCGCAAATCGCCATCACCCGCGGATGCAACCGTTTCTGCAGTTACTGCATCGTGCCTTATGTGCGGGGCCGTGAAGTTTCCCGGACACAGGAATCCATCCTTGACGAAGTAAAAATGCTGGCGGATTCCGGAGTCAAAGAGGTGCTGTTGCTCGGTCAGAATGTGGCGGCATACGGCTTGAACGGCGACATCCGTCCGCCGCGGGAAGGTTTTTCTCCGTTTGCAGAACTGCTGGAAGCGATAAATGCGGTTCCCGGCATCGAGCGCATCCGTTACACTTCTCCGTATGTGAGCTATTTCAACGACCGGCTCATTGAAACTCTTGCGTCATGCAAAAAAGTGTGTCACAACATCCATCTGCCGCTGCAATCCGGCTCCGACCGGATCTTGCGGGCAATGAACCGGCAGTACACTGCAGAGAGTTATCTGGAAAAAGTTGCTCTGCTGCGTCAGGCGATCCCGGATCTGACCTTTTCCACCGACGTTATCGTTGGATTTCCGGGCGAAGAGGAGAGCGATTTTCAGCTGACCCGGGAGTTGATGAATGAAGTCGGATTTGAGCAGGCTTTCATATTCAAATACTCCCCCCGTCCGGGAGCAAAGTCGGCAGAGCTGGCGGATACTGTCAGTGAAGAGGAAAAATTGCGCCGCAACAACATTCTGCTTGATGATTTGCAGCACCGCATCAGCACCCGGCTTGCCGGAATGGTCGGAGCAGAGCTGGAAGTGCTCTGCGAGGGAGTAAGCTCCCGCAATGAATCCCGCTGGACCGGCAGGACCGGAACCAATTTCGTAGTACATTTTGAACCGGATGCAACCGTAAGACCCGGTGATATAAGATTTGTAAAAATAACCCGTGCCGGCAGTGTGTCACTTTCCGGCGATCTGATATGAGGTAAGCAAACAATGGGTATCTATGACCGTGATTATATGCGCAACAACCGTCAGAAAAGCGAACATCCGCAAATGAGCGGGCGTCAGGCTCTGATAACATTGATCGTACTCAATGTGGTATGTTTCTTTCTTTTTCAGCCGCGTTCAGCGTTGTACAGCAAACTTGCGCTGTATGTGGGCGACGGGATCTCACCGGATACATTTTTCCAGATATTTTCGGCGGGATTCCTTCACAGCGGTTTCGGACACATTCTTTTCAATATGTGGGGATTGTATATTTTCGGCTCGCTGATCGCCCCGTATATGACGGGGAAAAAGTTTTTCACGCTCTATCTTGCAGGAGTGGCATCCGGCAATCTGCTGTTTCTGCTCTGTAATCTGATAACCCCGGTCCCGACTTATCTGGTGGGAGCTTCAGGAGCGGTATGTGCGGTAATGAGTGCCGCTGCGACACTGGAGCCTGACCGCAGATTCGTCATGCTTTTTCTGCCGTTCATGCCGATGAAAACGACCACACTGGTGATTTCATACACGGTGCTGGAAATCATTTTCAGCTTGAACAGCAACAGCCACATCGCCCATCTGGCGCATCTGGGCGGTTTTCTCGGCGGTTACATCGTCATGCGGATATTTTTCGGCAGAAATCTGAAATGGGACCCGCTGCGTAAGCTTTTCGCCTTTTCCGCTCCCCGTTTCCGCCCCGGCACCATGCCTCCGCCGCCGCGCCGCGCGGAAAACGTTTCCGGCGATGATTCGCGGGTGACGCAGAGGGAACTTGATGCACTTCTGGACAAACTCTCCACATCCGGCATCAACAGCCTTTCCGAATATGAATTGATGCGGCTCCGCAAAGCACGCAAACAAATGCGCGGCGAGGAAGATTGATATTATGCTGGCGACAAAACTTTTTGATTACATTCTCCCGGATGAATTGATTGCCCGCTATCCGGCAGAAAAACGGGACGGCTCAAAAATGATGGTGCTTGACCGCGTCACAGGCGATGTGGAAATCCACCCTTTCAGTGATATCCTCAATTACCTCTCCCCCGGCGACGTGCTTATCTGCAACAATACCAAAGTTCTGCGCGGCAGGATGTTCGCCAGAAAAGACGGCAGAGCTGACGGTGCAAAATTTGAAATCCTGCTGCTGGAACCAACTGACGGCAGTCCCGCAGAATGGAACGCCATGCTCAAACCCGGCAAAAGAGCCAAAGCCGGTACGGAAGCGGTACTGATGACTCCGGAAGGAGCTCTCAATCAGCACGGGGATAAATACACCATCCTCAAACGCAATGAGGATGATACGTTCCGTATCTGTTTTTCCACTCCGGAAATTTCTCTGCTTGAGGAGCGTTACGGACACATCCCCCTGCCCCCGTATTTGAGGCGCGAGGATGAACCGGAAGATGCCGAACGCTATCAGACCGTCTATGCTTCCATGCCCGGAGCGGTGGCGGCTCCCACTGCCGGATTGCACTTCACTCCGGAAATTCTGAAAGCCGCACGCGAAAAAGATGTCGGCATCGGAGAATTGACTCTGCACGTCGGTGCCGGCACATTCAAGCCGGTCAGCAGTGAATTTGCCGAAACGCACCAGATGCACTATGAAGATTTTGAATTGCCGCCGGAAACCGCCGAGCTGGCGAATAATGCCCGAAAAAACGGTAAAAAAATTCTTGCCGTCGGCACGACATCGGTAAGAGTTCTGGAAAGCTGCTGTGATGAAAACGGCTTTCTCACCCCGCAGCGCGGACGCACAAATATATTCCTTTATCCGCCGCGCCGTCCCCGCGGAGAGGATATGCTCCTGACCAATTTCCATCTGCCCTGCAGCACACTGCTCATGCTGGTGAGTTGTTTTGCCGACAGAGAAAAAGTGCTTGCCGCCTACGAACGCGCCAAAGCTGAAAACTTCCGCTTTTACAGCTACGGCGATTGTATGCTGCTGAAATAGGTGTGACAGATGTTTATCGAGCTGCTTTTTTCTTCTCCGCGTTTCTTTGCCGCGATCACGCTGGTGGTGGTGTTTTCGATTTGCGCCCATGAATATATGCACGCGTTTGCCGCACTGAAGTGCGGGGACCCGACCGCCGCAGATGCGGGGCATCTGACATTCAACCCTTTCAGGCAGATGGGGGTGCGCTCATTGATAGTTTTCTGCCTGATAGGTATCGCCTGGGGACAGGTTCCGGTGAATCCGGAAAATTTGCGTACCCGCAAAGCCAGACTTGCGGTTGCGCTGGCAGGGGTGAGTGCCAATCTGGCTCTGGCGGTGATTTTCATGGTGTTGACTGCTCTGCTGGCGAAAATGACTCCGCATGAAGACATTGCACTGCAGACGCTCTTTTACGGAGCCGGAGTAAATCTGCTTTTGCTGGTGATAAATCTTTTTCCGGTGCCGGGTTTTGACGGCTGGGATGTTCTGACGGAATTCTGGAAGCCGCGTCTGAATTCAGAATTTATCAACGGCACATTTTTTGTCATGGTAGTATTGCTGTTTCTCTGCGTAAACCGCATCCACAGTGCGGCATTTGCCATTGCCGGGAGCGGCATCAGATTTCTGACCGGAGTCATATCATGATCGATGTGGCGGCGGCAGTCATCATCCGGGAAGGCAAAGTTCTGCTGGCATCGCGTCCGGCGGACAAGCCGCCTGCCGGTTGGGAATTTCCCGGCGGCAAACTTGAATCCGGAGAAAGCGTCGCCGATGCCGCAGTAAGAGAGCTGCAGGAGGAACTGACTCTGGATGTCACTCCGGCAGAGGTCATTTTCAAACTCGATACAGAAAAAATCCGTCTGCACTTTATCCGCTGTTTTATCAACGGGAACTCCGAACCGCAACCGCGGGAAAATCAACACTTCTGCTGGCATGAGCTCTCTCCGGAGCCGCCGGAAGGATTGTTGAAAAACGACCTTTTTTTCTGGAATTTTTTAATTTCTGTAAAATAAATCTTCTCCATTGTCCGTTATATGTTTGAAAAAAGGAAAAAATACGACGCCCGGCATCTCCCGGCATCCGGTACAGCAGACCGTGATGCCGGCAGCATCAGTGATGCGGAATTGCTGGCGGCGTTCGGCAAAGGAGATGAAAAAGCTTTTGAAACTTTGTATTACCGCTACCGGAAACTTTTGTACGGCTATTTGAATAATCTCTGCTGCGGCAATCACTCTGAAGCAGATGAGGTTTTTGAGGAAACCTGGTTGCGGGTCATTGAAAAGGCGGGCAAATACCGTGATGACGGTAAATTCAGTGCCTGGCTGTTCCGTATCTCGCGCAACATTTTCATCGACCGGCTGCGGCGCAGCAAACCGGAAATCACGGTGGAAAAAAGTTATCTCGATGCCGCTGTGGATAAAAACAGTCAGCCGGTTCCGCCGTCAAACGAAGCTGATGTCAATGATATACAAAAGGTTCTTGCCGGTGCGCTGGCAGAGCTGCCGCCGGAACAAAGGGAAGTTTTTCTGCTCCGGGAAGAGGAGCTGCTCTCATTCCGTGAGATCGCGGAAATCCAGGAGTGCCCGGTCGGAACTGTTTTGAGCAGAATGCGTTATGCGTTGAAAAGTTTAAGAATATTTCTTACGGATATTGATTCTGGAGGATTTTTGAGATGAAAAAGTTTTTGCAGTTGCCTTTCAAATCTGCAGAAGTACCGCAATCACTTGATCAACGGATACTTGCGGCGGCGGCACTGCGCGCCTGCCGTTTCCGGCGTATCCGCAATGGAATACGTTTTGCACTGCCGGCGGCGGCGGCAGCGGCGGCACTTGTCACGGGGATCACATATTTCTCATTTGACACAGCCAAGCCGCAGATTTCGCAGACAGATGCACTGACCGCAACAGAAATGCTGGCTCTCGCAGATATGACCGCGCTGGAGCAGAACAATTACGCTCTGGCATCCATGTCTGAAATGAATTTTTCAGAAGAAAACCTCTTTATTTGAGAAGTGAAAAATGAAAAAATTCTGCTGTAACTTACTTCTGCTGTTTCAAGTATGTATTTTGACCGGTTGTGTGGAAACATCCGGACCGGCAGTGCCGCAGTCACCGATGCTCCCGGTAACTGCAGAAGTTCTGCCGCCGGCGCAGAAAGATCCGGCTGTTGAAATAAAAGCTGCTGAAAAACCTGTTCCGCCCCCGACCGAGATAAAAAAGCCCGCCCCGGCTCCCGTTCCCGCTCCCGTAATCAGGAAAGAGCCGGCAGTTGAAATAAAAACCATTCCGGCTCCGGAGAAAAAAATCCCGGCTCCCCCGCCGGCAAAAATCGCGCCGCCGCCGCATCGTTCAGCACCGGAAAAATTCCGCCGGGGTGCCGGAGTATGGCAGGCGTTCTCCCGCCTTACTCCCAAAGAACAGCAGGAGTTGATGGTGCTGCAGCGGAAAGACCCGGAAAAATTCCGCCGGATAATGCTGGAAAAAGCCGATGAGCTTTATGCCAGAGAACGCGCCCGCCGCAAAGAACTCAACGATTTGGCGCAAAAATACCGGGATTCAGCCGATGCCAAACAGAAAAATACACTGAAAAACGAATTGCGGCAAAAACTGCTTCTCGATTTTCAACAGCGTTTGCAGGACAGCCGCCGGGATTTGGAATCAAACCGTGCCAGACTCAAACGGATGGAAACTGAATTGACAAAGCGGGAAAAGAACCGCGATGCCATTGTCAATGCCATGCTGGAAAAATATATTTCAAATTCAGCCGCAACAAAATAAATGCGCTTTATTGCGCTCCGGCACAGACAGTGCGTAAACAAAAAAATGCGCGGGAAACACTTCCCACGCATTTTTTGTATTTATTGCACTTATTTTCCGGCAAGTTTCCGCCACGCATCAAGCAGAATATCTGCCGTATGAATGGAAAATCCGCTGCTGCGCGGAGTGGTTTCATAACCGCCGCGCCCGTAATTCCACGCATTGGGGATATAACCGCCGCCGTAATCCGGTCCGCCATTGTAATTGCCATGCGAAGAAACAAGACAGAGTTTCCCGTTGAAAACCGATTTACGCAGCATCAAACCGATTTCAACGAACGGCTCGGAGGGCAGTGAAGCCAGCACCGCATCATCTCCGAAACGCATACAGCTCAAGCGGAATTCCGGAGGACGGAAGCCTTCAGCCAGAAGCAGAAGTTTTTCCGCAAAATATTTCAGCGCAAAAGGCGCACCTTTGGCGAGGTCTTCACTGGTCAGGTTGATTTCTGAACCGACCTTTGACGTATCCACATCCGCATATTTTGCCACTACGGCTCTTGCTTCGGAAATTTCTGCCGGGTCAAGCTCCCGCGTGCCGCATTTCACGTTGGCACTTGTACATACAATATTTTCTCCGGCAACCGGCACAAGCTTATCCAGCATCGCCCGGATCGTTTCCGCGTATCCGGTACCGATACGCTCTGCTTCGGCATAACAGGTTTGATCCATGCCGGTTGAAACATCAAAATGGTTGATATTGCCGGAAGCTCCCACCATCGGCACAACCATCGCCCCCCCCGCCATGTCAGACTCCAGAGAACGGCGCATGAAACCTGCCCAATCCGCGGAAACACCGCATCCGCCGATGGTATCGGTGTGGTTGACAATACTGGTAATGAGCAGCTTCAAGCCGGAGTCATCCCGCACTGCCAGCATGGGTATCTGCGGGTCGACTTCGCCTTCCGGACGCAGGATATCCGGATTGAGTTTGCCGGGATTGGTGACAACAGTGCCGTTTTTCATCCAGTAACGGCGGTTGAATTGGAAACGCAAATCTTCAGCCATGCCGCACAGCATCTCTCCTTCAGCAAAACTGCTGAATGCATCACGCAATGCCTCACCGGCTTTTTCTGCGGCAAAGCGGCAGTATTTGTCACTGTTCGGGTCGCCTTTGACATCAGGCGCGGTATGCGTATGCGTGGCACAGATAAGCAAATCTTTTTCCGCGACGCCGCAAGTGCTGATTTCCGCCATAATGTAATCATACAGACTTTTAGTGATGCAGAGCAAATCCAAATTGATGATGACCGCCATACCGGAACTGTTTTTCAATACCACAGCACGCACTTCGATGTCATCGCTGACATGATCCCATTCGCGGCGGTTGAAATACCCTGCCAGAGAAATCGGCACCTGCGGATTGATACACCGCCTGCCCATACCATATTGAAGTTTCATAACAACAACTCTTTGATTGAAGATAAAACGCGCAATGAAAAAACTTCACTGCGCGATATGTTTCTGATATTTGACCGGAATATACCGGTTTATTCCTTATCCTCGCCGTTTTCAGCCTGATATTTGGCAATAATATCGTGGGCAACGTTGGCGGGAACCTGTTCATAACGCTCGAAGCTCATTTCAAATGAACCGCGTCCCTGGGTCATGCTCCGCAACTCGGTGGCATAACGGAACATTTCCGCCATCGGCACCTCGGCGTGGACTATCTGCAAACCTTCATCCGCAGACATTCCCAGCACCCTGCCCCGTTTATGGTTCAAATCGCCGGTGATATCGCCCATGTAGGAATCCGGAATGCTGATATCGACTTTCATTATCGGTTCCAGCAGAATCGGGTTGGCTTTGGCAATGGCATCCCGGAAAGCCATGCGACCGGCGATCTTGAATGCCATTTCGTTTGAGTCGACCGGATGGAATTTGCCGTCATAAACAACAACCTTTATCCTTTCCATACGGCAGCCGACCAGCGGACCGCTCATCATAACTTCCTGAACGCCTTTTTCGATTGCCGGAATGAAGTTTTTCGGCACAGTACCGCCGACAACCTCATTGGCGAACTCATAACCGTCATCATTGTACTGGATACGCAGATAGACTTCCGCGAACTGTCCGGCACCGCCGGTCTGCTTTTTGTGGCGGTAATGACCGTCACCGGCAGTACGGATGGTTTCACGGTACGGAACTTTGGGAGTGGAAAGAACGGCTTCAACTTTGAACTGCTCTTTCAATCTGCCGGCGACTATTGCCAGATGCTGATCGCCCATGCCCGAAAGCAGAAATTCGTGGGTCTCTTCCTGCCGGGAAAGCCGGACGGTCGGGTCACATTCAGCGATTTTCTGCAAACCGGCGGCAATTTTTTCATCATCACCGTTTTTCGCGGCGGTGACAGCATAGGACATCGTGGCTCCCGGGAACTCGATCCCCGGCAGAGAGCGGCAATGGCTGTTTCCGGCGACGGTATCACCGATTTTGGTGTTTTTCAACTTGGCAACGGCAAAAATCGTTCCGGGACCGGCTTCAGTGATGGGAGTCTGGCTTTTGCCGTTCATCATCAACAGCTGACCGAAACGCTCTTTGCCGCCTTCATTGATATTGTAAACATCTGAATCGGCTTTGAATGTACCGGTAACTGTACGGATGAATGCCAGCTGGCCGCTGAAAAGGTCGTTGACACTTTTGAAAACGACACCGTAAGCGTCGCCGTTTTCGGCGATCTGTTCCGGACCGCCCGGCAGCGGCACATATTCCAGCGGAGTCGGGAAAATATTGATTATTTCGTCAAGAAGTTCTTTCAGACCGACTTCGGTGACCGCGCTGGCGGCAAAAACCGGAATGGTGCTGCCGGATTTCACACTGGCGCGCAGACCGCTGCGGATCTCATCTTCAGAGAGAGTTTCCCCGCCGAGGTATTTTTCCATAAGCTCTTCAGAGGTTTCAGCGATGGCATCCATCCACAATGCTTTACATTCAGCGACATCATCGGCGATCTCTGCGGGGATGTCCGTATCAAAAAGCACATTCACCACCCGTGAAAAATCCGCAGATTTGCCGACCGGCCAGTAAAGCGGAATAATAACATTTTTACCGTGATTTTTACGCATGATTTCCAGCGTGGCTTTGAAATCAGCGCGTTCTTTATCCAGACGGTTGACCAATCCGAACCGCGGGATGCGGCGTTGTTTGGCGATTTTCCAGGCTCTTGCAGTACCTATCTGCGGACCGTCGATGGCATCAATGACCACCAGTGCGGCATCGGAAGCGCGGATGGCACCGACGACCTGACCGACAAATTCCCCGTAACCGGGAGTATCGGTAAAAAACAACCGGGTATTCTGCCAGGAGCAATTCATCAGAGAAGCGTAGATGCTTGACTGTTTGGTCTGTTCCTCGACCATGAAGTCACTGACGGTATTCTTTGCTTCCACACTGCCTGCCCGCGGAATGGCTCCGGTCAGTCGCAGGATCTGTTCGCAAAGGGTGGTCTTTCCGCCGCCGGAGTGGCCGGCGACAACGAAATTACGGCTATTGGCAGCATTCGACATCAAAATCTCTCCTTTTGGTTAGATTGACCTGATTTCACCTTACATGTCTGTTACAATAACCGGGGATTTTGCGCTTTTCAAGGGGATTTTCATAAATTTTTTTAATTTTTTTCTGCGACTTGCAACTTTAAAAAAGTGTGCTATATTTTTCAGATACACTTTTTTCAGGAACGACACTGTCTATGATAACTTTCAGAAAACTCACCACCCCGGCGGAACTGCAGATAATCCGGGATATCGCCGCAGACATCTGGCCCGAAACATTCAAAAACATCCTCTCTGCCGGACAGATAAAATATATGATGCAGATGATGTATGCCCCCGAAGTCATGGCCGGTGAACTGAATAACGGATACCATTTTGAAACCGTCTGCGTCGACGGCACACCGGCGGGATACATCTCTTATTCGGCATATTCAATTCCCGGCACGGCGAAACTGCACAAAGTGTATCTGCTGACAAAATACCACCATCGGGGAATCGGTTCGCAAATGCTGGCGCGGGCGGAAAGTGCGGCAAGAGAACTGGGCTTCACCCGCTTGCGTTTGAATGTGAATAAACACAATTCTCAAGCGATAAAAGCGTATTTGCGTAATGGATTTGAACAGGTCGAAGCGGTAAAAATCGACATCGGCGGCGGATTTTTCATGGATGACTTTGTCATGGAAAAATCATTGTGATGCAAAAGTATGCAAGTTACCGCAGCTGAAGTTTGCAATACAGCCTGCCGCGCGTTATATTTCCTCCGTAGAATCAAACACATGCACACAAGTTTTACGGAGTCGTAATTATGAACATTTCTCAAGCCGGCAGTCACTTTTTCATTGAATCACCTGACACAACCTACTGTTTTGCCATTCCCGATGACGGAGGTCTGCCGGTAAATATTTACTGGGGCCCCGCCGGTATTTCCGCAGAAGATTTTCCCGACGTCACCACCAGACAGCGGCGTTGTTACTCCCCTGCTCTCAAAGAGCGTCACCGCACCCTTTTCAACGAATTGCCGCTGTTTTTCGGAGAAAATATGTTTGAATGCGCTCTGAAAATAACTTTTGCCAACGGCGTCCGCGGAGCTGAATTTGTTTTGCGCTCCAGTGAACTTGACGGTGATACGCTCCGTCTGCACTACAAAGAAAAGTACGAAAATCTTCTGCTTACACTGGTATACAGAAGTTATTGCAACGGGAAACTGGTTTCACGTCACACGGTCATCACCAACAATTCATCTTCACCGGTCACTCTGGAAAAATTCGCCTCTGCCACCTGGCAGATACCGCAGGAAAACGCCCTGCGTCTGACTTCCATGCACGGCCACTGGAACGGCGAATGGCAGATCCAGCACAGCGATGTGCCTTTCGGCAAAACTGTCCAGGAAAGCCGTACCGGTTTGTCCGGACATCACTATGTGCCGGCATTTATCCTCGATGACGGCAGAGCAACTGAAAATGACGGAACGGCCTACTTCGGCACTCTGCTCTGGAGCGGCGACTGGAAAATTTCGGTTGAGCGGGATTGTTTCGGACATACTGCTGTGACCGGCGGAATCAATGAATTTGACAGCGTTACCGTACTTGCTCCGGGAGAAAGTTTCACCACTCCGGAATTTGTTGCCGGACGCAGTGCAAACGGTTTCGGCGAAATGAGCCGCATCATGCACAAATTCCAGCGGCAGGAACTGCTGCCGGAAAAATGGAAAACCCGTCCCAGACCTTTCCTTTTCAACGGCTGGAGTACGCTGACGGTCAATGTCAATGAGGAAAACATCCTCTATTTCATGCAGCGTGCCCGCGACATCGGAGTCGAACTTTTTGTCATAGATGACGGCTGGCAGCAATATCTCGGCGACTGGACTCCGGACAGGGAAAAATTCCCCCGCGGCCTGCGTCCGGTGGTCGATGCCGCCGCCGGATACGGCATCCAGCTCGGTCTGTGGGTCGAAATCGAATCTTTTGAGTTGGCAAGCGACCTCTACAAAGCGCACCCCGAATGGGCAATGTGTTACCCCGGACGCAAACCTTTCACCCGGGAACGCGCCGCCATCAACCGCACCAGCGTAATGCTCAATCTGGCGATCCCCGAAGCGGCGGAATATATGTACAACTCATTGCACAAGCTGGTCAAGGAGACCGGGATATCATATTTGAAACTGGATATGAATTGCTATTTCACCTCTCCCGGCACAGCTGCAGGCAGTTTCCGCACCCGCATCGACCACACCCGCAATCTGTATATGATATTTGAAAGATTGAACCGGGATTTTCCGGACCTGCTTATTGAAAATTGTGCCAGCGGTGCCGGGAGAACAGATTTGGCGATGAGCAGATATTTCTCCCGTATCAACCGCTCTGACAATCAGGATGCGATGGATGTGCCGTATTTTCAGGAGGGGTATTCGCTCTTTCAGCTGCCGTTTCTCGCCGGAGGGGCGAATCACATTTCCGACGGCATGGTAAACATCAACGGCAACCATCCCCCGATGGCAACTCAAGCGGCGGCGGGGTTGATGGGGTCTTTTGCCTGCGGTAAAAATCTTGCCAAAGCTACAGATGAAGAAATGAAAGAAATTGCCGGATATGCGGCAATTTACAAATCCATCCGCCACATCACCCACGAAGGGGAATTTTTCCGCCTCCGTCCGGCGGCAGACCGGGATGGAGCGGTATTCATGTATGTGCTGGAGAATAAAAAAGAGGCTCTGCTCTTTGCTTTCCGCAACATGGCGCACTTCAATGAAAAAGCCGGATGTGTCAAAATCCACGGCCTTGCCCCTGACGGCAGGTATGAAATCAAATCTCTGCTGACGACTCTGACCTACCCCGTCACCGGCGGGGCTGCGCTGCAGAATATGGGTCTGCAAATCCCGCTGCCGCAGGAAAAATGTGCGGAAATTCTGCATTTCATTTTACAATGATTTGACGATTTCAGCTTGAAAAAACATTTTGCAGTGCTATTTTACTCAATCGTCACTGGAATCATCCCGTAAAAAAGGCATTGTATTATGAAAATAAAAGTTTGGAATGCTGAATTGCCGCCCTTCCCCAGAGAGGGGCTCTGCCATCTGGACCCGGTCTATGACTGCCCGGTAACGACACTGCTGAAACAGCAGGGCGAAAAACTTGCACGGATACACCAGTGGGATACTCCGCCGGATCCGGCAGCATTCCGCCGCAGTCAGAAAAAACTCCGTGCCAAAATCTGGGAAAAACTCGGCACGGTCTACGACAAAACTGTGCCTCTGGCAATGAAAGAGTACGGTGTGGTGAAATATGAAGGTTTTTCCATAAAAAAAATCACCTACCAGAGCCGTCCGGGCATCCATGTCACAGCTTTGCTCTATGTGCCTGACGGCGACGGTCCGTTCCCCGGCGTGATGCATATGCACGGTCACTTCAAAACCGGCAAGTTCGGTGAGCGTATCCAGCAGACCTCGCTTTCGCTGGTAAAAAACGGTTATGTGGTGCTGGCAGTGGACGCATTCGGAGTATATGAACGCGCCTGTCAGTGTCACAAAGAGGAGTATCACGGCGGTTTTCTCGGCGGTTCGATTTTCAACATCGGCGAATCCCTTATCGGTGAACAGGTCGTGGACAATATGCGCGGAGTGGATCTGCTCTCTTCGCTTGCTTACGTCGACAAAAATAAAATCGGTGCCACCGGTGCTTCCGGCGGCGGCAATCAGACCATGTGGCTGTCAGCTCTCGATGACCGTATCGCCGCGGCGATGCCGGTAGTAAGTGTCGGTTCTTTTGAATCGTATGTCCACGGGGTGAACTGTGTGTGCGAACTGCTCCCTGACGGGTTGACGTTTACCGATGAAGCCGGAGTATTGGCTCTGACGGCTCCGCGTCCATTGAATATCGGCAATGCGCTCTGGGACGTAAATCACACCTTCTCGGTCGCGGAGATGCTCAAAACCTACCACATCGTCGAAGAAACCTACTGGATGCTCGGAGCCAAAGACAATTTGCGTTATACCGTTTCCAACCGTGTCCACGGTATGCACGATGAACAGCGGGAAGCTCTGCTGGGCTGGTTCGATTTGCACCTGAAAGGCATCGGCACCGGCAATCCGCGGCGCGAACCGGATAATGAACCCGGCTCAATAAGCGAACTTGCCGTTTTTGCCAAACCTGAAGACCGTCCGGCAGAAGTCCGCCCCACCGATGTCCACTGCCGTCTGGTCGGGGATGAACTTCATAAAAAAATGATGGCAACTCCGTTTTTCGACACCGCCGCCACCCGTGCCGGTCTGGCAAAAATCCTGCGCCTCAATCCATTGCCGCCGCAGTCTCATCTCTACCGTTACAATCCGCAGGACTGTATCGAACGCATGGCTCTGGAAGTCGGCGACCACCTGATACCGATGCTTATGAAACCGGGCAATGTCAAAGGCAAATACACCATTCTGCTTGACACAGACGGCAAAGCTGCCATCTCTGAAACTGCCCTTGCCGAAGCAGGCAAAGATGGTTCCACAGTGGTGATGCCCGACCTTTTCGGCACCGGTGAAACTGCACGCAGCAATCATATTCTCGGAGTGTTTCATCAGACCTTCCGCCAGCTGCTCTGGCTCGGCAGAAGTCTGCCCGGAGAGTGGGTGTTTGACATTCTGGCTCTGGTGCGGATGCTCAAAAAATCTTTCAAAGCGGAATCTGTCACGGTAAAAGCTGATAAAGAAGCCGGATGCTGTGCGCTCTTTGCCGCGGCAATCAAAAAGGATTATTTTGCACTGGAAGCAAACGATATTCCGGCAAGTTACCTTTTCTGCGCCGATTCCATAATCAGTTATGAAATCGACCCGTTCAAAGACCGGACCATCCACGGCTGCCTCTATACGGCGATGCTTGCACTGCCGGGATTTTTGCGCTGGGGCGATATTTCGCTGGTCAAAGCTCTCTGCGGAAACAAGGTGAAACTTTCCGGTCTGCGGGCATACGACGGTACGGCTTATTCCGAAAAAGAAGTTGCCGCATTTTATGCCGAATGTGATGCTCTGACGGCAAAACTCAAATAAACAGCATGAACAGGAAAATATCCGCAACATTGGCAATGCTCTGCGCGACGTTGATCTGGGGGGTGTCTTTTTCCGCCCAGAAAACGGCAATGGAGTACCTGACTCCACTTGTTTTCACCACCATGCGTTCGCTGGCGGGGGCAATTTCGCTTTTGCCGGTAATTCTGATCGCAGATAAATCAAGCGGTACACCGTTTTCATTTTTCGGCAGATGTGAAACACCGGCAGAGAAAAAAACTCTTTTGCGCGGCGGATTTTTCTGCGGTATTTTTCTGACCGGGGGTCTGATTTTGCAACAGTGGGGGCTGAGTATGTCCACTGCCGGCAAAACCGGATTTCTCACTGCGCTTTACATCATTATCGTGCCGGTGCTGGGGATGTTGTTTTTCAAACGCAAAACCGGCATAATCCTGTGGCTTGCGGCAATGATCGCCCTGGCAGGAGCGTATATGCTCTGTTCCGGCGGAGCTTCCGGCACTTTGACCACGGGAGATTTTCTGGTTATCATGTGTGCGTTTGTCTATTCACTGCACATATTGACCATCGACCATTACGCTCCGGGTACAGATTGTCTGCGTATGTCCTGCATCCAGTTTATCACTGCCGCGCTGCTGGCGGCACTGCTTTCTCTGGTGATTCCCGGCAACCCCTGGAGTGCTGAAGCACTGCATTCAGCCTGCTGGCTTATCCTCTACTGCGGAATCTTTGCCGGCGGAGCAGGTTTTACTTTGCAGATGCTCGCCCAGAAACATCTGCATCCGGCAACAGCGGCTCTGCTGATGAGTCTGGAATCGGTTTTTTCCGTCATCGGCGGCTGGCTGATACTTAACGAGCATCTCTCCGGCAGAGAGATGCTCGGTTGTGCAGTAATTTTTCTGGCGGTGATTATCGCTCAAATACCTGCCGGCAGACCTTTGCCGGATTGATAACTTCTGATGAATTTTTTGATATTACGCATATGTTGGGAAAATACTCCCAGCTCTTTTTTATCCCAGCAGCTGCCGTGACCGCCGGTAACTGTGTGTGCCATTTTTTTGTCGGCACAGCCCAGTACATTGTATGCGGCATAGGTCGTTGCCGGCGGACAGGTCACGTCGATGAATCCCACCGCCATCCGGGTCGGACACTTCACCATCCGCGCAAAATTCACCACATCGAAATAGGCGGCGGCAGCGGCGGCTTTGGGGTTGCGTTTCAAAAGATTGGGCCATCCGGGCAGATGACCGGCATCTTTGCCGAAGTGGTCGCACATCGCCGTGGCATTGGAAATACACAACACGACCTCCGGAACCAGTGCCGCACAGACGATCGCCTGACAACCGCCCAGACTGCCGCCGGCGGCGATCAGAGTTTTGCCGTCAAATTCCGGAACAGATTTCAGGAAATCAGCTGCCAGCACCACGCGGAGAAAAATTTTACGCATGGCGTACTGTTGGGCATTTTCGGCGTTGTCCCACTGATAATTTTTGACCAGCGGCCGCATTTTGGCTTCAGCTTCGAGGTTGCGCTTACGGGTGAGATTGACATTTTTCAAGCCGTGGAAATTGACGTTGAAACTGATGGCTCCGTTGGCTTTTGCCGGAGCTGTTGCCACGGGCAGTTCGGCACTGACTTTGCTGGCTCCGTTGAAATTCAAAACCGCCGCCAGTGAGCCTTTGGCGGATTTTTCCGGCATGACCAGATAGCCGGTGACAGTGACATCGCCGCGTCTGACTTCGACATCGTATGCTTCAAAACCTGCGGGCAGATATTTGGCGTCAATGGCCTCTTTTTTAACGACTTCGAGCTTGGATTCGCGCATTTTGGCGACTTCCTTGTGCCAGAATTCAGCGAAATCAGCCGGAGCTTTGGTCCCGGGAACGATTTTTTCCGGTTCGACAGCGGCACCGCCGTAAGCAAAAACTTTTTTGCCTTTTTCATTTTTGCCGAGATCAAGTGTCACCAGCACAAAGCCGGGTTTTTCCGCTTTGAACTCAATAACGTTTGAAGTAAGCGGCGCAAATTTGATCTTTTTTGCATCATCGCTGACCGCGAAGCCTTTTACCGCATCAAGCGGACCGGAAACATTGAACTTCACCGTTTCACCGGCTTTATAGACAGCACTTTTTCTTTCGGCACGGACTTTGACATCCGCCGCGGCAAAAGAACTTCCGGCACAGGCAAGAACCAACATCATCATTATTTTTTTCATTTTTCTCCTTTTTTGAAAATTGTCTCTAAATTTCTTCCGGCATGGAAAACTCCACGACATTCAACTTTGAGCCAAGCCACGGGTCATCCGCGAAAACCATTGTATATTTTCCCTTCAACCCTGACGGTTGGGGTCCGCGGAATGAGCGTAACTTCGTCAATCCATCCCCCGGAAGCATATCCACATGACCGTCATAAAATCCCAACGTCAGTTTTTTGCCGTGTCCGGCATACATTGGGTGGTCTTGGTAATTTTTTTGCGGAACTGCCGACGGTACCAAATTGCTGTTGCGCGTTTTCACCGAATCCACGATCATCACATCCTGCGACGGCATAATGCTTTTTATTTTCACAAAATCCTTACTGCCCCATCGCGTTTCCGGGTCATACGGCCCTTCACGCAACAAGCCGTATGTATCATTGGTCGTACCTCCGGTACGGGAGATTTGGGCATCCGGAAACAACGGACAGTGCAAGACTTCGTTTTTGGTAATATAGTTGTTTTCAGACAGCATCCGGCAATAGTATATTGTTGTCTCACCGTGTTTGAATGAACCCGGCGGACGGAAACTATCCCAATCGTCCGCATAGTTCATAATCGCCGTCACGACCTGCTTCTGACGGGAAATACAACTCGTCCCCTTTGCCCGGTCGCGCGCCCCCTGCAATGCCGGCAGCAGCATCGCCGCCAGTATCGCGATAATAGCAATAACTACCAGTAATTCAATCAGCGTGAACGCGGATTGAGTGAAGCACTTAACCATGAAACGCTCCCTTTGCGGTCGTAACGCACTGCCTGCTGCAGTTTTTCCGCACCGGTTCATGATCCGGAACTTATCTGTATTTACAAACACTTTTCACCTCAAAATTCATATTGCGGCGCATTGCTTTTTACCAACTTCATTATAACATACCCCGGAGTGGGGATTTTTTCAACAGTTTTTCTATGAAATCTGCATATTTTATATTATAAAACCAACCGGCAATAAAAAACGGGGAAGCTCCGGAAGCTTTCCCCGCAGTGTTTTACTTTTCAGAGCAATCCGTCGTCTTTTACCACATTCGGCACCCGGAACTCTGTTTCGTCAAAACTTCTCTTGTTGCACGCCAGCACCAGACGCACCAGTGACGGTATCGGCAGAGTGGTAACGATAGAAAGAATAATGATCGCATTGAAGAAGTTTCCGTCAAGAATGCCGCTCTCCTTACCGATAGCCGCCGCCGCCAGCGTCGCGGAAAGCTGCGGCACGGTCATCAATCCCGCCGCCAATCCCTGCGGGGAGTTGAATCCGCACATCCGCATGGCAATAAATCCGGAAAACAGCTTGCTGCCGACCAGCCCCGCCACCGTCAGACCGACGATAAGCCAGTTTCCCGCATGACCGAATGCGGAAAAGTCGGTTTCCATACCTATTGACACAAACAGAAACGGTATCAGAAATCCGTAACCGATGCTTTCCATTCTGCGGAAAAGTATCATATCACGCTGCTGCACCACCTGCGACAACCCCAGTCCGGCGATAAAAGCTCCCACTACGAGGTTGATGCCGAAAAGTTCCCCGACAATCACCGTGGCAAGTATGACCAGCATGACAAACGTTATCAGCACATCTTCGCCCGGCTGGAAATATTTCAGCAGAAACTTGCCGGTGAACTTCACCGCCAATACCGAAATCACCAGATAGAGCAGCACTATCCCCAGAAATACCGGCACGAAACTGTTGCCGAAAAAATCACTGCTGACGTGGTCGAATATCGACAGCGTACCTTTGGCAACCATATGCGAAATCTGCATACTCTGCCGGTGCAGCTGCACACTTACCGCCAGCAAAATGATACTGGCAATATCGGTTATCACTGTGGAAATAAGCACCGCCGCACCGAAACGGGTCTTGCTCAATTTCAACTCCCGCATCACCGGAAAAACTATACCCACCGAGTGGGACGCAAAAAGCGAAGCATAGAGCAGTTTTCCCGCCAGATCCGTCGGACGGAAATACCAGTAGACCCAGTAACCGGCAATCGCAGGAAGCAGAAAAGTAAGGATACTCAATGTTATAACCGGCTTACGCACCGATTTGATAAGTTTGAAGTCAGCTTCCATACCGGCAAGAGCCATAAGCAGCATCAATCCGAGCGCACCGAGGGAATTTATGACCATGGTGAAACTTTCCGCAGTGCGTTGTGCGGTGACAGCTTCCTGCCCCGGCACACCGAGAAAACTCAACCAGCGGGAAATTATCTGCACCAGATCCACACCGATGCCGGTCGGACCGATAAGCATACCGACGATAAGCAATGCGATGACCTGCGGTATATGAAATTTCCGGAGCAGAAACGGGATAAGCCCCATCAATCCGGTGAATGCGAGAAAAAGTATCAAAAATGCCGAATCTTCCATCAACAACTCCTTTCTGTTTCGGTTGACCGCTGCCCTTAATATAACCGCCAGCGACAAAAAATCAATAAGGAACACCGAATTTTTTTTAAAATCGTTTTCCCGGCACTGCAAAAAAAACAAAAATCTTCCTGCTTTTACCGGGCGGCAGTTGATTTTTCACCTATCCGGCAGGATTATCTGGAAACTGCTCTCAAATGGATTAACAACGGCAATATTTGTGATTACATGGCGACCCACCAACACGATCCAAATGCCAATGAACTTTTCTTTTATTTCCGTGCTGTCATCGACTGGGTGGAAAATACCTTTGTCAACTACCGTAAAGAAATGAAGGGGTTGGAATGGGGTGTACTCTACAATCAATTCAAGGAGCAGATTTTTGATACCGCAGGGCTTGAAACAGAAATTTCTTCTCTTATGGCTGATGATGATGTTTCCAGCAAAAAAGGTATTTACCCTTATGTACTTACGCGGCAGGAAAAATATCTCTCGGTAAGAGCATTTGACAACCGTATGAAGCGCACCGCATACGAAAAGCAAAAAGGTATTTGCTGCAAATGCGGTAAACACTTTGCAATCGAAGAAATGGAAGCCGACCATATCACTCCGTGGAGTCAGGGCGGCAAAACCATCGCCGAAAACTGCCAAATGCTCTGTAAAGATTGCAACCGGCGCAAATCCGATATATAAAAATCGCGCGTTCAATTGTAAAATCCTGTTTCCGGCAGTATATTATGTTTTCGCATTTTATATTGACTTTTATCACAGAATTTTATCAACATGAATGAATTACCCGAATTTCAGGCTATAGGAGTCTGCGATGAACTGATTCCGGCTCTGTTTGCCAAAGGCTTTGAAACACCGAGCGATATTCAAAAACTGACGATCCCGACTCTGCTTTCCGGAGAAAAAGACCTCATCGGTCAGGCACTTACCGGTACCGGCAAAACCGCCGCATTCGGTCTGCCCATTATCCAGATACTGGAAAAATCCGACCATCCGCAGGCTCTTATTTTAGCCCCGACCCGGGAATTATCCATACAGATTTCCGACGAGTTGAAATCCCTTGCCGCCGGTAAAGATTTGCGTATCGTCCCCTTTTTCGGCGGACAGCTCATCACCATTCAGCTCGCTGAATTGAAAAACGGCGTGGATATTGCCGTCGGCACTCCGGGCAGGATAATGGATTTGCACCGCCGGGGCAAACTCAAACTGGATGCTCTGCAGTTTGCGGTGCTGGATGAGGCCGACGAAATGCTCGACATGGGCTTTGTCGATGACATCCGGGAAATCCTCTCTCTGACCAATCCGGATAAACGTATGCTGATGTTTTCCGCGACCATGCCGGAAGAAATCATGGCGATTGCCGGCGAATTCATGCGTCCGGGATACGACATTGCCAAAGCCGGCGGCGCAGGCTCGACCAATATCGACCTGACTGAACAGTATTTCCACGAAGTCAAACGCGAAAACAAAATAGATGCCCTCTGCCGTCTGCTCGATGCCGACAGCGAAATGTATGCCATGATTTTCTGCCGCACCCGCGCCGATGTCAACGATGTCGCGGAGAAACTCAACGCCCGCGGCTACCGTGTGGAAGCTCTGCACGGCGAAATTTCCCAGGCACAGCGGCTCCGGGTCATCAACGGCTTCAAAAAACGCCGCTTTTCACTGCTTATTGCCACCGATGTCGCCGCCCGCGGCATTGATGTCAATGATTTGACCCATGTGATAAATTTCTCCCTGCCCGCCAATGCTGAAACCTACATCCACCGTATCGGACGTACCGGACGCGCCGGCAGACACGGCGTGGCGGTCACATTTGTCACTCCGGGTGAACGCAGAAAAATCAAATTTATTGAAAAAGACATCAATTCGCCCATCCCGCAGAAAAAACTGCCGGAAATTTCCGATATCATCAACGCCAAAAAAGAGAAGTTCTCGGAAATGCTCGCGCTGCTCATCGAAACCGGTGATGCCAATGATTATCTCAACTTCGCCGAAGAACTCTGCACCCTCGGCGGGCATCCGGCGGAAGCTCTGGCGGCGGTACTGAAAATTCATTTCAAAAACGAACTTCTTGCTTCCAGCTACCGGGATTTCACCGCCGTCAAAGAAAAACACGATGACAGCGGCATGAAAAAACTGCATCTCTTTGCCGGACGTGCCGACGGCATCACTGTGCCGGAACTGCTGGCGGAAATCTGTGAGCGCACCGGTGTCCGCGGCAATCAGCTGGGCAAAATCATCTGCCGCGCCGATAAAACTTTCATCAATGCCGCTCCGGCTGATGCGGAAAAAATCCTCAAAGCTTTCCGCAATGACCGCGAATGGCGTTTCAAATACGATGAACCGCGCGAAGAACGGCGCAAAAAGAAATTTGCCGCCGATGATGCAAAATCCGTCCCGGAAACCGCGGAAAAGAAACTTCCCGGCAAGAAACGGGAAAAACGCTCTGCCGGCAAAAAGGAGAAAGCTCCGCGCAAACCGCTCCGGGAGGAGTTTATGAAATGGATCGCTGACGCGGAAGAATTTTGATTTCCGTTTCCTTCACAACTTGAAAAAACGCATCTGTTGAGTTAAATTACCTGACAGATGCTTTTTTGTACCTGAAAATCTCAAACGGAGGTAGACAATGAAAAAAATCTTTTCCACGATGTTTCTCGCCTGCAGTATGACTCTGGCGGCAGCAGACCCCTATTTTCATACTGCAATAAAAAATGTGGATATGAATGGCGAAATGCTGAATTACAGAAATCTTACCGCTGTAACAGCTTTTGTGCAGAATGAACTTCCGGACATATTTATCCGGGTGATGGAAAGTTCCGGCAAAGCACAGCTTGCACCGCAGGACAAAGCCGCATGGCGCGAGCGGGGCAATTTCATTCTCAATCTGCTGAACTTGACCTCTTTCAAAGCCGTCGCCGCAAGTTCAGTAAAAATTTCCCCCGACCTTTATGTCGCCAAAAACTCACTCGTCATCGCCCCGGAAAGCAAATCGATTCTGCTGAATAAAAACGTAAAAAACAAACCGCTGGATTATATGTCGCTGCCCGCCGACACCCGGCTGGCTCTTGCCGGTGAAATCGACCTCGGTTCTGCGTGGCAGCAGATAAAACTTGCGGCGGCGAAATCCGCTGATCCGGAAACACGCCAAATCATCACCAGTGCCGAAGCATTGAAAATGCAGGGCTTTGACCTTGACGCGCTGTTTTCTGCGCTCAACGGCAGATTTTCCGTGCTTCTTGCCGGTGACGATGCGCTCACGATGCGTTTCAAAGTGGAACTGCCGGACAAAAACGGGGCGTTGTCTGCCCTCTTGAAACGTTTTCTGCCGCCGGCACCGGGCAGCAATCAGGCGGCACTGCCGCTGCCGATGCCTTCGGGAGTTCCTCCGATGGTGATTTACGCTGAAAACACGGTCATTCTGGCGTCAGATGCCGCCGTTTTGGCAAAACCGGCACAAACTCTTGCTTCACTGCCGAAATTCCGTGAATTTGCCAAACATCTGCCGCCGCAGGGCTGTTCTTATATCGTCTGCAACATTCCGCAGGGCGCAACTGATACGGTGAATATGCTGACTTCACTCAATCCGGATATGCCGAAACTTGAACTTAAACCATTTGCATTTATCGCAGTCGGCAGGGCAACTGAATCCGGCAGTGCCGATACAGTGGTTTCTGATTTTTCATTTGCACAGCTGGATATTGCTTATTTGAAAAGCTTTATGCCGATGATAATCAATTTGCAGACCCGGGCTCTTATGGATGCACAACGGAGATGATCATAATGGGAAAGAAAACTGTTTGGCAGGGCGGCACCCAGCTGGCACCGGTGCCGGTGGTACTGGTCGGTTGCGGCG
The DNA here is from genome assembly GCA_045586645.1 of Victivallaceae bacterium. Lineage (GTDB taxonomy): Bacteria > Verrucomicrobiota > Lentisphaeria > Victivallales > Victivallaceae > UBA1784. Next base: position 29,300 of record JAZNAR010000072.1, on the reverse strand, counting down.
ACGGCAAAGACTTCAAATACAACCTGATAACTGTGGCATGGGCGGGGACGCTTTGCAGCAATCCGCCGATGGTCGGCATCGGAGTCAGACCGGAAAGATATTCGCGCGGGCTGATTGAAAGCTCCGGAGTTTTCACCGTAAATATGCCCACGGCGCAGATGGCGGAAAAAGTCGATTACTGCGGAGTCGTTTCCGGCAGAGATGAGGATAAATTCGCCAAGTGCGGCTTTACCGCGCTCCCCGGGAGCAAAGTTGCCGCGCCTATAGTTTCCGAATGTCCGATCGCGCTGGAATGTCAGCTCAAACACACGCTGAATCTCGGTTCGCATCTGCTTTATGTCGGTGAAATCGTGGCGGTACAGGTCGAATCGGCACTGGTCGATGAAAACAACCATTTTGATGTCAAAAAAGCTGATTTGCTCGCTTACGCCCACGGAAATTATTTCTCTCTGGGCGAAGAACTCGGAAAGTTCGGCTTTTCCGTAAAGAAAAAATAATCTGCTTTCAAAGAAAAAATCCTGCCGGCCGGGGCAGGATTTTTTTATAGCGTGACGGTTCTGAATTCAAATTTCCGCGTTCCGGTGTCGCACTCAATTTCCATCATGGAAGCGTTGCTGCTGACACTGCCGGCACAGCACTCGCCGTGTCCGTCGGCATCAAGTTTCAAATACGGTTTGTGGACATGACCGCACAGCACCAGATCCAATTCACCGTTTTTCATCGCCTGCAGAACCTTTTTCTGCCCGAAAAGGCGGTGGCGGATACGCAAAAACGGATGCTCCTCGGTCATGGGATAGTGCGTAATGAGGATTCGCGGCGCGAAGTGTTTTCCGGAGCAGTTTTCCAGAACGAACTGCTCCTCGCGTTTCCGCAGAAATCCCCACGAGCAGAGCAGATTTGACGGTGCGCTGGTATTGATCACCAGAAATTCCGCCCCGGCGATACTCAATTTGCACGGCAAATTTTCATATTTATATTTGCCCTGTGCCAGTTCCGCGACCGCAGCGTGCATTGCCGCAACACATTTCGGACGGCGGACATAGCAATCGTGATTGCCCGGAGTGTAAATCAGCGGGATTCCGGAATTTTTCAGCGGCTCCAGGATTTTCAGCACTTTGGCGAACTCTCCGGGCTGACCGGCACTGGTCAGATCCCCGGTGCAAACCGCGACATCCGGACGGGTATCCAGGATATACTCCACAGCGTTGGCAAGTTTGGAAAGGTCATGCCGGAACTTTCTCCGGAAAGTATAATTGAATACCCCCACCCACCGTTTGTCAAAATACGCCATCCAATCTTCAGCCGGACCGCCGCCGTGAGGGTCGGAAAAATGAGCTATTTTCATAGATTATCCAGGTTCCATACAAATTGTTTGCGCTTAATATAAATCATAAAAGAGATAAAATCAAGTTTCCGGAATTTTTTATCTGCCCCACTTACAATATATATCAGCACAGGATATATTATTTGCGCTGTCAAGTGACAGCGGCTAATTGAAAACTGTTCGCATTTTACGGCAAATACGACGGATGTTGGAAAATAGATTTTTTTGGCAAACGGTGAAAAGTTTTTCGGAGGTTCTGTTCCGATACGGATAGAGTCTACCCACCATTTTTTTGCAGTCTGCAAAGGTGGTGGTTGGATTTTTGATACCGTATCGGCTTGCAGGGTGTAATTCTGCTTGAGAGAGGCAACGTGCCGCTGCGAGGTGTCGCGCCCTCCGGTTTATCGGGCTTGGTCGATACCTTATCATAGCGTATGTGGTTTATCGCGCCTGCATTCAAATTGTTTTCCAGCACTCTGTCAAGTATGCAACGATGCAGAAACTTCGCTTTTATCCGCTTGAATATTCATGTTTCAATGCTATTTTATGTAAACCGCAGATTTTAACTCAAAAATTCAGGGGAAATTATGAAATTGCAACGCATGGATACACTGCTCCGGCAGGCACGGGAAAAGAAAATCGCTCTCGGAGCTTTTGAGTGCTGGGACAGTATCAATATCCAGGGTATTGCCAAAGCTTCGGCGCAAACCGGGATTCCGGTTATTTTTCAGGCGACACCGGTCGAATACGAGCTTATGGGCGGTGCCGCGGCACTGGTTCACATGGTCAAATTTTATGTCGACAAATACAATATCACTGCCGCACTGCATCTGGATCACGGCAGTACGCTTGAACAGATAGAAGATTGCGTCCGCAGCGGTTTTTCATCAGTCATGCTCGATGCTTCGGCGTATGAATTTGAGAAAAATGTCCGCCTTTCCGCTGAAGCATCTGAAATCGCCCACGCCGGAAACCTCTCTTTTGAAGCCGAACTCGGTCATGTTACCGGCGGTGACGGCGGCGACGGTGCCGAATCCGCCCTGACTATGCCTGCTGAAGTTGTGGAATTTGTCAAACGTACCAAAGTTGACTGTCTGGCGGTTTCCATCGGTACTGTTCACGGCGATTACAAAGGCAAACCGGAATTACGTCTGGATCTGCTCAAAGAAATCGCCTCTCTGGTGGAAGAACCGCTGGTGCTTCACGGCGGCTCCGGCACTCCCATCGACCAGCTTCATGCCGCTATCAGACTCGGCATTACCAAAATCAATATCTGTACCGACATCAATAAAGCATTCCTTGCCGGCATTGAGGAAGCCCGCCGGACTCTGACGCCCAGCGTTCCCGGCAACTTCTACCGTCCGGCGGCGCAGATGATGACAGATAAAACTGTGGAAATAATCAGGCTCTTTTCCTCCGGGATATCCGAAGCGTGATAAACTTACAGCCGGAAAAGGGTTATAAATTCTTCCGGGGTGATGCCGGTGATGTATTTCGCAAGACCGCAGGTTTCTGCGGTCTTTTTTATGGCATTAATTTCCGGCGGCAGACCGTTGAACTTTGCCGCCAGTTCCGCAACATCGGCACTGCCGAAAAAATCTCCGAGTATCAGCATATCTGTGATGCGGTTTTCCACCACATTGAAGCGCACTTCCACCCCGCCGCAGGCAAAACGCCCTTTCCACTCATAGGAATATTGACCCACGGTACCGTAATTCCACTCCCAGATGCGGTATTTTTTTTCAGCCAGAGCGGAGGCTTTTTTCTGCAATTCATCCGGTATCTCACTCAACTTGGCTCCGGAAATTTCCTGTAAACCCGTTTGCAATTTTTCCAGAAACTGCTCCACATTCATTTCCGGCAGATACTCATGCAAATTTGCCACCCGCGAACGCACTGACTTTATCCCTTTGGCACGGATCTTGTTTTCATCTGGCGTCAACGCAGAACCCAATACCGACAAATCAGTATCAAAAAGCAGTGTTCCGTGAAAAAGCGTCCGGTCGCTCAAAACGCATTTGGCACTGCCGGAAATCTTTCTGCCGTCGACCAGTATGTCATTTCTGCCCTGAAACTCTGCCGCCACACCCATTTGCTGCAGCACCTGCACCACGATTCCGGCATTACGGGCAAATGCCTCCTGCTCCAGTTGCCTGCCCGGAGCAATCAGCGTGTAATTTATATTGCCGAGATCGTGATAAACCGCCCCTCCCCCGGTCATCCGGCGGACGACCTGAATACCTTTCTGCCGGACAAATTCAGGATTGATTTCAGCCCCGGTATTCTGATTTCTGCCGACGATTATCGCGTTGGCGTTGCGCCACAGCATCATCGTGTTTTCAGAGTATTCCGAAGCAACGACTTCTTCCAGAGCGAGATTGTAAGCCGCGTCAGTGCAGTTATTAAGCAACAGTTTCATATTCTGCAAAAAATGACGCCGGATATTCCCGACGGCATCATAAAACATTTTCCGATTACGGCATCGCCATAAAGGAGAATACCAGCGCAAAAATCGCACAGGTTTCCACCACACCCAGCACGATGAGGTAGTTGGCAAAACCTTTGCCGGTTTCAGCAAACGAAATACAACCGTTGGCACCGCATCTGCCCTGGAATATCGCAGATGCCATCTGTGCCACACCGCCGAGCAACCCCATGCAGACATACGCCAGCGCAAACTGCGGTTTTTCCACGATCGCCTGTTTGGAAAGCACCATCATCAACATCGCATAAATCGTCTGCGACAGCGGCGCACCCACCATCGCGATCAGCAGAAACGGAGCCGCTTTTCCCTGCTGATAACATTTTTTCCACGCACCGATGGCCGCCGCACCGGCGACACCGGCACCGATGGCAGAACCGACCGCCGCCAACCCGACCGCAACATAACCGACACCGAGTGCCAACGCCTGCATTGAACTCATTTCCATAACCTTTTACTCCTTTGTTTTATTTGATTTAAATGGATTGAAACTCTGACCGCTCCAGGATAAACCTGTGTGATTGGAAAATTCCAGCGTATTCAGCCGCACCGCGTGCACCAGCACCCCGAGCAGTGCCAGCGCGATATTCAGCGCATGACCGGCAATGACCACCAGCGCACCGGCGGGTATCAGCCATTTGGATACCTGACACAAATCAAACGCCATGCCGTTGAAACTGCCGGCGATACACGCTCCGGCAAGACCGACTGCAAACAGCCGGATATAACTCAATACATCGGTGAAACTGCCGATAATATCAAACGGGAACTGAAACACATCCGACGCCTGTTTCCAGTTGACTCCGCAACACATCACCAGCAGCAGACCGATGCCGTACAGCGCGTACATGAACTTTGGAAATTCGCCCGGATAGACGATCAAACGTATCGTCAGGAAAAAATTTCCCCAGATGATGAGCATCCAGCCGAAGTGCTGTCCGGCGGCGCGCCAGTTGCGCTCCCGCACCACACGCCACACCCTGCCCAGCGACAGCTGCACCACCGCCAGAATGAAGCAGAAAAACTGGATATTCGCCTGTTTCGCGCTGTTGGATGAAAAATCCCGGAAACACTCCAGCGCCGGGAACGGCTTATCCGTCCCCGGTATTTCCGCCATTCCGAACCAGCTGCCGCAGAGCGCGCCCCAAATCGTGGTGGCAACACTCAAAACCAGCAGCAGACGCATCGGCGGCAGCAGCTTCGGAACTCTGCGCGATGCCCGCAGACCGGCAAGCGCAAGCAGAGTGAATATCATACCATAGCCGGCATCCCCGATGATAATGGCATAAAAAATCGTAAAAAATATCAGTATCCCGCCGGAAATATCGATTTCCCGATACCCCGGAACGATGCCGAGAAAATCAAACAGCGGCTTGATTATACGGGTGAATTTATTATCTTTCAGCAATACCGGCACATCGTCATCTTCTGCGGGGTCGGTTATGAGCAAGCCCCAGCCGGATTTTTTGGCTGCCGCAGAAAGTTTCTCTGTTTCCGGTTCCGGAACAAATCCATTCAAAACCGCGATTTCGCCGTGTTCAGCCAATGAGTCACGCACCCGGCTGAATTCAAATCTGCCGCTGCATTCCGCCAGTGCGGCAGACACATCACTCAAATTTTCCGCCGCCGCACTCAACTGCTGATATATATTTTTCTGTTCATGCTCAATATCTTGCAGACGTGCAGCCGTCCGGCGCGGATCTTCATCTTTTGCCAGACGCACGACAGGATATGATTCAGGGTCGATTTTGCGCTGCAAACCAGCGACCGCAAATGCGACTTTGCCTTTGCTGCGCCCGATCTCATAACAGCCGTCATTATCCGCCGCCGCTGCCTGTGCGAAATCTTCCGCCGTGCCGTAACAGAGAAGTATCTCCACTCCGTCTGATTGCAGTTTCCGCAACAACGTGCCGTCGAAATCCCCCCAGACCGCCAATTCTTCCTGACGGCGGAGCAGATCGGCTTCCTCCGAACGCAATGCGGTGCGTTTTTCCAACAGCTGCATCACGTTGTCAGCCAGCACACTCCCGGCTTTGGCATTGCCGCTTTTTTCCGGCACATGGATTTTCTCATCCGCCGCAAACTGTTTCAATGCCGTTTCGCACCGCATCAGACGGTTCCACTCTTCTTTCAACCCTGCAGAACTGTCAGAGAATGTCTGCTCCAGGGAAACCTGCATCACGCCGAGATCCCGGAGAGCTTCAAGTACATTATCGTTTTCATTGCGCAACGCCAGAAGCGTCACTTTTTTCATTGTTACGATCATAGACCATTCTCTTTACAAAAACACTGCAAAACACATTTCAAATATAGCACAACAGCCGGTAAAATTCAAATTTCCCCGCCAATAAACTCTGGATTTCACCTGATTTGTCCGTTGCCGCGCACAATATACTTGTAAGTGGTCAACTCATCTGCGCCCATGGGACCGCGGGCATGAAGTTTATCCGTACTGATACCGATTTCCGCTCCCATGCCGAACTCGCCGCCGTCAGTGAAACGGGTGGAGGCATTGACATACACGGTCGAACTGTCCACATTGGCGGTGAAATAAGCGATATTTTCGGAAATATTACTCAAAATCCCGTCGCTGTGCCGTGAACCGTAAGTGTTGATATGCTCCACTGCGGCATCCACACCATCGACGATTTTCACCGCCAGGATCAGACTCAAATATTCAGCGTGGAAATCCTCTTCCGCCGCCGCTTCCGCCTGCGGACAAAGCTTGCAGAAATCGGCACATCCGCGCAGTTCCACCCCCTTATCCAGCAATGCCGCCGCAATCTGCGGCACAAATTGCGGAGCGATATTCCGGTCAATGAGCAGAGTTTCCAGAGCATTGCACACCGCCGGACGGGAACATTTGGCATTGACGATGATATCAACAGCTTTATCCATGTCACAGCCGGCATCAACAAAGAGATGGCAGACACCTTTATAATGTTTCAGCACCGGCATTGTCGCTTCGGCGACCACGGTGCGGATCAGGCTTTCCCCGCCGCGCGGGATGACCAAATCAATATAACGCTCCATTTTGAGCATCAATTTGACCGCCAGACGGTCAGTCCACGGAATAAGCTGTACGACACCGTCGGGCAGACCGTTTTCTGCGGCACAGCGGTTCAACACCGAAGCGATCGCCATATTGGATTCAAAAGCCTCACTGCCGCCGCGCAAAATCACCGCATTTCCCGCCTTTATACAAATTCCTGCAGCATCGGCGGTCACGTTGGGACGGGATTCAAAAATGATTCCGATGACTCCGAAAGGCACTGCCACTTTGGTGATTTCCAATCCGTTAGGGCGGGTATTCACCGAAAGCACCCTGCCCACCGGCTCACTCTGCTGTGCCACCTGACGCAAACCGTCTGACATAGCTTTCACCCGTGCGGAATCAAGTTTGAGCCGGTCGATTTTGGCACTGTCCATGCCGTTGACAACGGCGGCGGCGACGTCTTTGGCATTGGCGGAAATAATATCTTTTTCGGCGGCAAGCAATGCTTCTGCCATATTTTCCAGACAAAGCCGTTTTGCTTCTGACGGCAGCACCGCCAGAGCCGAAGCCGCCCGGCGTGCTTTTTTACCTATTCTTTCCAAAACCGGCAGCATTTCGTTTTCAGTCATTTTCCATTCCTCATTGTTCATCCGCTTTGGCGCGGGGATATTTATTGAAAAAACGTACTTTGTTAAATATACTGCATTTGCCGGATTTTGCAATAAAAAAAACTCTTTCCCGGCAAAATTACCGGGAAAGAGTCGACTTTTTGTGAAAAAATCAATTACCGTTTGACACGGGCATTGCCTTTCCAGATGCTCCAGACCTGATCTTCATCAGCGGGCTGAGCATAGTCGGTCAGATGGGTGGTCGCCAGAGCACCGGTCGCCCAGCCGAACTGGATCCATTTTTCCGGTTCCCAGCCGCGCAGGATGCTGTAGAGGAAACCGCCTACGAAACCGTCGCCGCCGCCGATGCGGTCAAGCACATGGATCTCGCGGGGTTCAACGACCTGCCACACGCCATCGACATTGGTGATCGCGCCCCAGAGGTGGGAATTGGTGTTGTTGACCTGACGCAGAGTGGTGGCAAAAGCGACAGCGTTGGGATACGCGGCTTTGACTCTTTCGACCATCTCTTTGAAATTCTCGATTTTTTCGGCAATGCCTTTGCCGCCGGCTTCAGGACCTTTGATTTTGAGGCAGAGCTGGAAGTCCTCTTCGTTACCGATAAGAATGTCGGAAAGAGAAGCGATTTCAGCGAAAACAGCACTCAATTCTTCCTCTCTGCCGACCCAGAAAGAGGCGCGGTAGTTGAGGTCGAAAGAAATTTTGGTGCCGTATTTTTTTGCCGTTCTGGCCAGTTCCAGACAGAAACGGCTGGTATCCGGAGACATCGCCGCAATAAGACCGGAAAGATGCACGATCTGCACACCTTCTTTACCGAAAATGCGGTCAAGGTCAAAATATTTGACATTGAGCAGACGGCCGACTTCACCGGCGCGGTCATTCTGCACGCGGGGACCGCGGCTGCCGTAACCGCTGTCGGCGAGGTTGAACTGGTGACGGTATCCCCAGGGACCGCCCTGTTCGATTTCGGGACCTTCATAGTCCATGTGACGTCCGGCGAGGTTGTCTTTGATCATACGGGCGACCGGGCTGTCTTTAACAAAAGCGGTCAGGACTTTGACTTTCAGACCGAGGAATGACGCGACACTTGCGACGTTGGTTTCCGCGCTTGTGACCTGCATCTGGAATGTGTCACTGCAGTGAAACGGCTGACCGTTGACCGGAGTCAGACGGACTCCCATACTGGTCGGCACCAGGAGCGAATACATGGCATCTTTTTTGAGTTCCAAAGCCATTTTTACTACCTCATATAAATTTATTCAGTTAATGTTTCCGGGGCAAATCCCCCTGCCTTTGATAATATAACACACAAAGTATGAAAATACAATCTTTTTTTCAATTCCCGGGCAGCAATCTCACGCGTCTTCTGCCGTTGGGGAACTTCAACTGGAACACCGTGCCGCGTCCAGCGGAGGAAACCACTCCGAATTCGGCTCCGTGCTCCCGGCAGACTCTTTCAATAATCATCGTGCCGATACCGTTCCCGGAAGCCTTCCCGGTTTTAAAAGGCACAAACATCTCGCGCAGATCCTCCGGCGACATCCCTTTGCCGGAATCGGCAAACTCCACCACATGGAACTCCGGCGTTGAATAGCCGTAAATTTCCAGTGCCCCGCCGTTGCTCATCGCCTGAACCGCATTGCGGATGATATTGTAGAATGCCTGCTTGAGCTGTTCGGCATCGCCGCTGACCGGCGGCAGGTCATCGCCCCAGCTGCATTTGACTTCCACCTTGCGCGCCTCGATTTCCGGACGCATGAATGTCAGCACGTCGATAACAGTTTCTTTGAGGTCGACCGGAGCGAAATTCGCTTTGCCCGGACGTATCGCGCTTAAAAATGAGCGTATTATGCTGTCCAGCCGCTCGACCTCACTCCGGCAGCGGTGGATCATTTTCGCGGCATCCTCCGGAGAGATACCTTCGCCTTCCGGGTCATCACAGGCGCGTTCGAGCAGTTCAAGATTCATGGAAAGGCTGTTCAGCGGATTACCTATTTCATGGGCGACTCCGGCGGCAAGGTGCGAAACCGCCTTTACGGTCTCACGCTCCAAATCGCTGGTCGCACGGCGGCGGTTTTCAGTGACATCGTGCAGAATCACCGTGGCGGCACCGGCTTCGCCGCCGAGCGGAGTGAGATAAAACTGCAGATAGCGTTCCTCCGGATAAAGTATCTGCAGTTCCTGCCGTGCCACACGGTTCCAGGAATTTTCCCCGTCGCTGATTATCTGCTGCCAATCCACATCCGGCAGCAAACGGGACAACCGCAGATTTGATGTATCTTCCGGCAATGCCAGAAGTTCTTTTGCCGCCCGGTTGAAATAACGCAGATGCAAATCGTGGTCGATGACCAGTATCCCGTCTTCAACGGCATTGAAAACAGTTTCATAAAATCCGCGTTCACGCATCAAAAGAGCCAATCCCGCCTGACGGCTGGAAACATCAAGAGATTCAAAGCGTGCGCTTAAACGGTCAAAAAATTTTTTTCGCCCTGCCATTTAAAATAGACCTTTGGTATGCTATATTATATTCAATGTTTAAAATATATACGCAAACCGGGAATTTTTCAACTTTACAGGAACTCTTTTCTATGCCGCTTTTTTCTTATCACTGTGACGAATGCGATGCAGAGTTTGAACTTCTGCTTGCCAGATTTGATTCCGCTGCGGAGTGTCCGGAGTGCGGTTCGGAAAAAATCGTCCGTCAGCCGAGCCGCATCGGGGCGATTTCAGCTGGCAGCAGCTGTGCGGCAAAATCTTCGTGCCCTGCTGCCGGAGGATGCTGCTGCCACGGGAACTGCGCGGGGAAACATTGATATTATGAACAAACAGGAACTCGTCGCCGTACTGGAATCTCTGGGGATGCGCCCCGGCAGAGGTCTGGGACAGAATTTTTTGCTGGATGGCAATCTGCTGGATTGGATCGTCCGCAAATCCGGTGCAACTGCCGGAGAAAAAGTCCTTGAAGTAGGTCCCGGTTTCGGAGCTTTGACCGAAAAACTCCTCGCCGCCGGAGTCGACCTGACCGCGATAGAATTCGACAGACGCATCGCCGGATACCTGCGGAAAAAATTTGCCGGTGTGCCCAATTTCAAACTTGTCGAAGCTGACGCCTGCAAGGTGATGTACCGGGAACTTTTTCCCGAAGGAGTCAAATTCAGGGCGATCGCCAATCTGCCGTATGCCATCAGTTCAGTTTTCATCGCCAGAATGCTGGAGTGCCTGAATCCGCCGCAGAGTATGTTTTTCATGCTGCAAAAAGAAATGGGCGAGCGTCTGGCGGCACAACCCGGAACCAAAGCTTACGGTGCGCTCTCAGTCCGCACCCAGCTCGTATATGATGTCGCTGTGGAAAAAATCGTGCCGCCGCAGGTTTTCTGCCCGCCGCCGGAGGTGGATTCCGCGCTGGTATCATTCAAACTCAAAGCTGAACCTTTGTGCGATATGGATACTGCGGATATCGTTTCCTGGCTGGTCAAAATGCTTTTCAATCAACGCCGCAAGCAAATGGGCAAAGTTCTCGGTACCATAATCGGCAAAGAGCAGGCCGCCGCGGCAATGGCTGACGCCGGATTTGCCTTGGAAGTGCGCCCCGACAAATTGACTGTCAGTGATTTCGTTACTCTTACCCAAGCTCTCATGCAATATCTGGATCGGGAATGAAAAAAAACTGGCGCGCTCTGCTCCCTGCCCTGCAGGAAATAATCAATGATGAGATCCGCAACGGCAATGAGTGCGGCTGTCAGCTGTGCATCCGTCATCATGGTGAAGTGGTGGTGGATATCGCCGCCGGATATACGACACCGGAACAAAATGAAAAAGTTTCCGGAAATTCGGTTTTCCCGGTTTTTTCTGCCGGCAAAGCGGCTCTTGCGGCATTGGCGTGGCGTCTGGTCGACCGCGGCGTGATTTCGTTTGATTCCCGTCCGGCGGATTTCTGGCAGGAATTCAACACTCCGGAAAAATCCGGCATAACCATTGAACATCTGCTCTCCCACCGCGCAGGTATGTATCTGCTGCCATCCGGCAATCCCGACCTGACCGACTGGGATGGAATGTGTAAAAAAATCGCCGCGATGACGCCGCGCCATACGCCGGGAGAAAAATGTCACTACCATCCGCTGACATTCGGCTGGCTGGTCGGTCACACTCTGGAACTTGCCGCCGGGAAGCCGCTGCCGGAACTGATTGAAACAGAAATCCTCTCTCCGGCAGGAGTCAGCGGAATGTTTTCTTTCGGGAAAAACATTGCCGGCAAAAGCTTCGTACCGGTCGATGACACCCGTATGGCAGTCAGACCGTCATGGGAAGCTCTGCACATGAATGACCCGCGTCTGCAGCAATGCTGCATTCCATCTTTCACCGCCATTGCCCCGGCAAGAAGTCTAGCAAAATTTTACAGTTCCCTGCGCGGCGGAGTGGTTTCAAGTACAACATTTGATTATGCCACAAGCAAAGTTTTCCGCTCTGCGTCCGACCCGGTGAAACCGGGGGATTGGGCGACATTCGGTCTGGGGCTGCTGCTGGCAGGACCGCCGGAAAACCGCCGGATGTTTTGCGGACACAGCGGTGCAAACGGTTCTGAAGCATTCTATATGCCGGATGAAGATATTGCTTTTGCATTTGTAAAAAACCGGCTTTCGCCGGAGCATCCGCATCATCCGGTGCGCGACAGGATTTCAGAACTGCTGGATATTCCCCGGCGCGTCTGGTGATCGAAAAAGGAGTTGTGTATGATATTGCTGCAAAAAAACGGTCTCGTTTTTTCCCTTGATAACGGGCTCTGCCGTTTTTCTGATGGACAGAAATCGGAATTATTCACCCCGGCTGCCGAATACTGGGCTGTTGCCGCCGGCTTTTCCGGAAAAACACCGTCAAACTGGCACTTCGGAGAAATAAAAAACATCGAAACTCTGCCGGACGGGGTGATAATTTCAGGAACGATACAACTCAAAGGCGGCGTATGCCATTGTCAGGATTGCTGCTGTTTCAACGGAGAACTTCTGGAAATACGCCGCCGCTGGCACTATTCCGGAGAGTCCGCAGGCAATGTCACTTTGTCGTACCGTTTCCGGCAGCCGGGTCCATCCGGACGCATACTGCTGCCGGGAGTACTGTATTACGGGAACCCTTCCGGACGCAACTCCGGCAAAGTTCCTTTTGTCACCGGTTCACCGCACGAAAAAGCATTCTTTGAGGAACACCGTCTGCCGATGCCGTTTATCTGTGCCGAGAATGAAAAAAATGCGGCAATGGCGGCACTTCACACCCTGCCCTCCCCGGTTCCGCGGGCATCCCGTCCGGATTCATGGTGGAGTCTGGGAGTGCAGTACGGGGAAGATCATACCGAACTTGCCGGATATTCCGGCTTTGTCAGCTGCAACGGCATTGACGGCAATATAAAATGCAGTCAGAATGAGTTTGTGGAACTGCCGAACGGCGGCATGACTCTGATCGACGGAATGATTGTGGAAAAAAGCTTTGCTCTGCAGCTTGACTCCTCATCTTCCCGGGGCGGAGCATTTCTGCCGGCGGTAAATGCTGCACTCCGTAAATGGTATATCCCGGTATTACCGATAGATACTGCCGATTTGCTCCGCCGCAAATACCGTTACGCATTGCAGCGGGAACACCGTGACGGCAATATAACCGGCTCTTTGCAGAATCTGGTTCCGGCAGTGCCGAAGCAAATCCTTTTCGGCTGGACCGGACGCAGTGAAACCATGGGGTTTGCCGCGCCGGTTCTGGGGAAACTCTGCGGTGATACGGATGCGGAAAAACGTGCTGAACGTTACTTTGACTTTCTCACGACTTCACCGGTGAATGAAAACGGTTTTCATGTGAGATATTTTCTGCAGGAATCTGAATTCAGAGATCAGAGTTTTGTTGCCCAGGGTCAGGCGATGGAAACATTTGCCACGGCGTTGAAAATGCGCCGCGACCGGAACTTGAAGGTTCCGGATAAATATCTGGATTTTTTGCGCCGGGTCTGCCGGGCGTGGCACAGCAGGATCATGGATGAGATGTGGTATCCGCGCTCAACCAATGAAGCATTCCTCGCGGCACCGCTGGCGATGGCGGCGGAACTGCTCGGTGAAAAAGATTTCGCCGCAAGCGCAATAAAACTTGCCGGCCACTACATCAAACGCCATTCGACCATGGATGAACCGTACTGGGGCGGCACTCTGGATGCAAAATGTGAAGACAAAGAGGGTGCCGCGGCGGCAATGACCGCATTTTTTGCCGTTTATGAACTGACCGGCAAAAAGCGTTATCTTGATGCCGCAGAACACGCCTGCGGAGTTTTTCTGACTTATTTGCAGCTGTGGGATATTCCGATGCCCCCCGGGCGGCTGGCGGACAACTTTTTCCGGAGCAGCGGCTGGACGGCGGTTTCAGTGCAGAATATGCATTTGGATATCTACGGCGTCTGGATGGCTCCGCTGGTGTGGAAAATCGGCAGAGCCCTCAACCGTCCCGCCTGGCAGCATCTGGCTCTTCCCATGTTCGTAAATTGCGGACAACTGACCGACATCCACGGCTGTACCGGCGAACAAATAGACCACACCAATTTTTCCCAGCAGCACAACCGCACCACTTTGGATACATTCCGCGGCGGCTATGCCGAACACTGGGTGGTTTTCTGGCTGACAGCGGCGTTTTTGGATGCCGCAAGCAGATTTGAACTCATGGGAGTATCACTTTTTGACAGAAAAAACTGTCAGAAGATGTGATGAAAAATTTGATTTTCACCTGCAAATGTGATATTTTAAAGGAATTTCAACAACACTTACGGAGAATATTATTATGGCATTTTTATGGGCGATCGGCAACATGATGTTCGCCGCATTGAATGATTTGGTTTTCAAATGTTACGCCCGGAAACCACGGTCGCACGGTCTCTTTGCCGCGATCATCGGCGTCATCTGGTGCATAACGCTGCTTTTTCTGGTCAAAGACCCGGTAACAAATTGGCGCGCGACGCTGCTCTGGGGGGCGGTTTCCGGAGTATTTTCCATCGGAGCCAACTTGCTTATGCTTGATGCCATGCGGAAACTTGATGCCGGAATATGTGCCACGATTTACCGTCTGAATCTTGTACCGGCGGTGGTAATGGCGGCTGTGCTGCTGGACGAAAAAATTTCATTGCTGCAGTATTGCGCCATCGGCTGTGCCTGTATGGCGGTGCTGGCATTTCTGCCGAAAAATTCTTCTGTCCGCAAAGAGATGAGCATCGGCCTTATCGTGATGATCACCGCATCACTGATGCGGGCGTGCATGGGGATCAGCTACCGTTACGGTTTCACCCACGGGGCAAGCGAACAGATGGTGGCGGTCATCAACAGCTTTTTCTGGATCTCCGGCGGCTTGATATATGCCTGTATACGCGAAAGAGGAGAATTGAAAAAACTTGCTGACAAAGATACATTGAAAAAGATTTGCGGCTATGGACTGCTTTCCGGGGTGCTGGTTGCGGGCATAGTTCTGACGATGGCGAAATCCCTGTCGCTGGGAAATGCCTCTGCGGTGCTGCCGGTAATGCAGATGAGTTTTCTGCTGACCGGAGCGTTGAGCGTTATCTTTATGAAAGAAAAACTCACTCCGCTGAAAATTGCGGCATTTCTTCTGGGCATAGCGACGATTGTCCTGTTGAGCATAAAATGATTTTGGGGGCATCGGAGCAGAAAATTTCGATTTTCCCTGTTTTCCCGCTTGCAAAAGACAAAATCCGTGATATATTATTAAAACAGAGCTCCGGAAAACGCGGAGTTCTCCCAAGTCGGGGTGTGGCTCAGTCTGGCTAGAGCGCTGCGTTCGGGACGCAGAGGCCGGAGGTTCAAATCCTCTCACCCCGACCATTTTTTTTGCAAAAAAATGGTCAACGAAGCCGTCAGGCTTCACTTCGTGCGGCGACAGCCGCTCTTCTCTTAAAAAACGAAGTTTTTTTCTTCACATCTTCACCTGTCTTGAATTCTGCCTTGAAGTGGACCACAAACTGGACCACACCCAAAGGAAAATGTGTTTCATGGCAGCAGAAATCCCGAATTTCGTCAAGCGTAATGGTATCTACTACTTCCGGTGTCGTATTCCGTCAAATCTTACCAACGGTCGTGCCCGTGAAGTAAAAATCTCACTCAAAACCGGCGATTTGACTTCTCGCCTCTTTGAGGTTATAGTGGAAGTGTCAGATTACTCACGGAGAGTAATCGCAGAAACTTTGCAAAACTACAACAAAGGAGGTGCAAACGACATGAATATTGTCACCGAAATCCGAAATCGAATAACTCAATACATTAATACCAGTCTCATCGACCAGGATATTTACACTTGCGAATACGGAGCTACTTGCAACGCATCCAAAGCCGAAGGCCGAAAAATGATGCTGAATGTGTGCAACAGTGTGGAAAATGCTCTGAAAGACAATACTATTCCTCAATGGGCGACTGCAACAGCTGATGATTTGCTCAAAGATGTGGCTGTCCCTGATAATCTCCGCAATTTTGCCGGACGGGAGTTTCTGAAAGGCTTTCTCTATTGTGCCAGAGTCCAGCGTGAACATTTGGATGGAGCCCGATATACGACGGAGTATTCCCCGGAAGATTTCAACCGTGTTCTGGGAGCAGGATTCCCATCAGCTCAAAAAATCATCGACGATGAAAAGTTTGATACTGATGTTCGGCTTGAACGGAAATGCGACCTTTGAACAGAGAAATAAAAAAAGGCGGCAGGATTTCTTGATTATGCAGCTTTAGAAAAACAGAAGGCGGCTGAAGAAGTGGAACTTGGCAAACCCGGTCACAATATCGTGATGAACGGCAATTTTGTCTCCATCCACGCGCTGTTTGATGATGAGTATGAGTTTCTCACTCCGCCGGGGGTGAAAGAGGTCATCGACGCCGAAAGCGGCAAAGTCATCGGCACTGCTCCGGGCGTCAAATTGAAATTGACCTGCGGCAAAACCTTGTGGCTTTTCATGCGTTGATTGCCGCTGCATTGAGCGGACGCCGGTTGAGCAAGTTCAATCGGCGGTTTTTTCTTCGTTGCTGTGGTTGCGGCGGAAAGTTTCCGGAGAGATGCCGTAAGCGGCAACAAAAGAGCGGAAAAAACTGGAGTACGAGCCGTAATTGCAGTGCTGGGCGATCTCTTTGCAGCTGCAGTTGCTTTTCAGCAGCAGATTGACGGCGGCATTCAGTTTCTGTTCGGCGCGGAAATCCCGCAGGGTTCTGCCGGTTTCCCGGTGAAACATTTTTGACATGTGTTCCCGTGAAACGCCGAGCCTCCGGGCGAGTTCCGCAGTGGATGCCGGTTCCTGAAATGCTTTGGCGATCTCGTGTTTCACCATCGGGCTGATGCGTCTGCTGGCGTCGGGATTTGCCGCGACAGAGCCGCAGAGCAGAAAAATCAGGTCAAAAAATATCTTTGCCCCCTCCGCAGGTGAGATGAAAAGCGTCGCGCCGGTGTACTGAAAATAATTTTGCAGATATTCCTGAAGCTCACCGGTTTTCAGTTGAAAAAAGTACCCGTGTTCTTTGTTGACCTCTCCGATGAGTTTCGAGGCTGTCACTCCGGGGAAGTTTATCCAGATGAAACGCCACGAACCGTGTTTCCCGTCCGCGACTTTGTATGATACCGCCGGGTCGCAATCACGGTACAGAAACGCTGTTCCCGGCACGCAGTTGTAATCTTTTCCCGCCGCGCTCAAAATCCCGTGTCCGGCGAGGGTCAGGGTAAGTTGTCCGCCGATCTCTTCCGGAATATGCTCCGGGGCGGTGCGGGGCATACTGTAAGAGCCGGATTCAAGTTCCTCCACCAGCAGTCCCGGCACCGGAAATGACGGCAGACTTCTGCCGGAGGAAAAAAACACGCTTCGCAATCTGATTTTGTCAAGTGCAATCACAATTCGCCCTCCTTGTGCTTCTGTTTACCATAATACACAAATCTATACAATTCAATACCGCCGTAACAAAAAAATGATTATTTTATTTGAATGTACCCAAAAACAGCAATGAAATCTAATATCACAAAATGCAAACATTGCGCCGCTTGTTTTTCCTGAAATGACAGGATATAGTAAGTCCGAGCGGATACTTCCGCCTGCAAGTGTGGAAAAATCGATCAAACGGGAGAATGGTAAAAGATGAAAAAGTTTCTTTCAATTTCAATAATGTTGATTGTGTTTGCAGTCGGTAATGTGCGTGCATCAGGCGAAGTGCGGCTGGATATGTACGGCAGTAAAAATTTGAAACTTCAGTCGGTGGAGTCGTCGCTGACGTGGAAAAGATTTCCCGCTCATGCCGGTACAGAAAAAGAGGAGACCGCACTGCTGGCAGTTTCAACTCCGTTGAGTGCCGCGCAGTGGAGCGAATTTCAGTTGTCTTTTGTACCGGATAAAAGCGGTCTTGTCGCGTTTCATTTCCACACTCCCGGTTCCCGCAATCCGGCGTCGGTCAAACCGGTGCTGATCTGCGATATAAAAGCAGACGGTTCGGCGTTGAAAAACGGTTCATTTGCCAAACTTGACTCCGCCGGAAAACCGCAGTTCTGGAAAATGGACAGGCAGGCTAAAGTTGTTACCGATGCGAAAACCGGCAAAGTGATGGTAAAAGTCATTTACAACAAAGGCAGAGTTTGTCAGTTGACCGGCGTGACCGGCGGACAGAAAGTCACGTTGAGTTTCAAAGCGAAACTTGCCGAGTGAATACAGACACGATGAGGAAATATTTTCAGGGCAGATAAAAGATGTATTACGGTAAATTGCAGGAAGCCGTTCCGGGGGAGATCACTCCGGCGGGCATGTTGGCTGAATTGATCCGCCGTCAGGAGCAGGGGCTGGCATCACGTTATAAAGAGCAGAAATTTCCCTTTGACACTCCGATGTGGGACGGCGGCGTTGGGGAGATCAAACTGGCGTCGATCGTCTACAATGACGAAAATGCGGAAACTCCTTCGCAGGAGGCATGGTGGCCGTATGAACAGAGTGCATATTTGCTCGATGGTCTGGTGCGGCTGGGATTTCTGCTGAAAGACCCTGAAAAACTGGAACTTTTCCGTAAAAATCTTGACTACCTTGTTTCGCATCCTGACCCCGGCGGTCATCTGGGCGGGGTGTATGGTGCTTCGGCGTCGGAGTGGCCGATGGCGGTGTTTTTCCGGGCGGCGAAATTTTACATTGACGCCTGCGGAGACGAACGGGCAAAGGCGGCGTTTATCAAGCATTATCAGAGTTTGAGCGTGGAAACTCTCGCTCTCGGTTTCCGGCATATCAATAACCTTGAAGGGGTATTGCAAGCCTACGTCTGGAGCGGTGACCGTGCACTGCTGGACAAAGCCGTGGCGGCTTACCGGCTCCATGACGGATATTATTCGCTCCATGTGGAGGACGAGTTTGAACTCTACCGCAGTAAACTTGCTTCAGACCACGGTTATGTCATTCACGGGGTGTCTTTCAGTGAATCAGTCAAACTGCCGGTACTGCTTTATCTCTATACCGGTGATGAGAGTTATTTGCGGGACGCTGAAAAGGGGTTGGCACTGGTGCTTGAACGGCATGAACAGATACCGGGACTGCCCTCCAGCAATGAGGATTTTGCCGGACGCGATCCGCTGCAGGGTTATGAAACGTGTGTGATCGCGGATTTTTCATGGGCGTTGGGATATTTTCTCATGGCATCCGGCGACGGAGCGTATGCCGACCGGCTGGAAAAGATTTTTTACAATGCGTTCCCCGGCTCACTGCTCAAAGATTTCACCGGGTTGCAGTATCTTTCTTCGCCGAATCAGACGATAGCGGGGCCGGGGAGCAATCACTCGTTCTTTTTCCGCGGCTGTGCGACGTTCCGGCAGTTCCGCAGTGACCACAGTGCCCAGTGCTGTACCGGAAATGTCCACCGGATCCTGCCGAATTTCGTCCTCCGGATGTGGATGAAAGACGCTTCAGGCGCACCGGCGGCGGTACTTTACGGCGCGTCTGAATACCGGGGCAAATTTGCGGAAAAAGAGTTTGTCATCACCGAAAATACCGGTTATCCGTACTCCGATACGATCAATTTCCGCTTCCGCATGTCCGAAGCTGTGGATATGCCGTTCACGTTCCGTATTCCCCGGTGGTGCGATGCTCCGGAACTCCGGCTCAACGGGAAGCCGGTCGCGTTGCCGCAACCGGTCAAAGGATTTGCGGTATTGCGCCGTCAATGGCAGGACGGTGACGAATTGGTGTTGCATCTGCCGATGACTCCGGTGCGGAAAAGCGACCGCCACTGGGGGCATTATGAATACGGCACGCTGGTGTTTTCGTACGCGATACCGCACCGGCTCGTCCGGGAATATCCCGGCAGTATCGCTCCGTGCGAAATCACTCCGCAGGGGGCGTGGAATTTCGGGATCGCACCGGATGCTCCGGTGACGGTGATAAAAAAAACAGATTCCGGATTTCCTCTGGATGATCCGCCGGTGAGATTGCATGTTCCCGCCTGTCAGGTGAGCAACTGGGATGAATTGGAGTATGGCAGGTACACGCCTGAAGTGCCGCTTTTCAGCCGGGTATTGGGCGGAGAGACCGAATTGGAGTTGGTGCCTTATGCTTCGACATTGCTGCGGATCACCGCGTTTCCGGATCTGGTCAGCCGCAAAGTCCTGAATTGCCATCAGGTACTGGTTTCAGAAATTTATCCGTATGATTTCCGTAAAAAACTCTCTGTGCAGAATTTCCTGCCGGAATATCTGACTGATGCGGAGATCCAGCGCAGTTTTCAGGTGCTTCAGCCGGAGCGATCGGGGTATTGCGATTTGCGGCGGCACTTTAAATCTCCTGCGGACGGCACGGCGTATCTGGCGTTCCGGGTCTACAGTGATGTCGAGCGTCATGCGGTGGTGACGGTCAGTGCCGGAGCGTGTGCGGAAATATTTTTCCACGGTGAAAAACTCGGCGAGATCGTGCCGTTTTCCGACGGCGAATTTATCGCGCCGCAGTGGTTTGAGTGTGATTTTGAGTCCGGTTACAATCTGATCCTGGTCAAAGTCGCAGCCGGGCCGATGCCGGCGCAGTACCGCCGGATGTGGGGGGCGGCATTGCAAGCGTTTTACACCGGAGAAAATATGGAGAACGGCAAATGAGTTCATGCGGCGGAAAACTTGACCTGCCGGAGAAATTGCTGATCTGCGGCAGCGGTGCCAGTGAAGCAGTTCCGGCACTTTTCTGTACTTGCAAACTGTGCGCGCAGGCGCGGGCAAACGGCGGCAAAGATGTCCGTTCGCGGACGGCGTACCAGTTGGGAAGTCAAATCCAGATAGATTTCGGACCGGATATATTTTATCAGCGGGAAAAATTGGGATTGCATTACGAGAATATGCGTCACTTGTTTATCACGCATCCGCACAAAGACCATTTTTCGCCGCTGCAGTTGACCTATCACACCCATGCTGAACCCGGTCCTGCGGTGTTGAGCGGCAATACGCTGACTCTGCACGGCACCCGGCAGGTAATGGCGATGTTTCACCGGGATTTGGACAAAGATTTCAGCAAAATGCAGTTGCAGCTGGATGAGTTGAAACCAGTTGTCGATCACCGTGAACTTGAAAACGGGATGCGTTTCACCTCGATCCCGGCGTTTCATTTTTGTCCCGGCGCGGTGAATTACATCGTGGAACTGCCCGGCGGTTTCACCTTTTTCATCGGCACAGACAGCGGCCCGTTTCAGGAGGAGACCTGGGAGATACTGAAAGAGTTTCACTTTGATTTGATGATCCTCGACGGCACTGCCGGGATGCTGGACATTCGTAACGGCGGTCACATGACGGCGAAAGAGGTCGTCGCCGCAGTGGAGAAGTTGCGCCGGAAGGGGTGCATTGACAGCGAGACACAACTGGTGACCAATCACTTCGCTCATTGCGCGGGGATGCTGCATGAAGAACTGGAAAAATTCTACCGTCCTTACGGTATCGAACCGGGGTATGACGGGATGCTTCTTGATTTGAGGAAAAAGCGATGAAACTGGCGTATACGGTTGTGTGTGCGGCTTTTTTGATATTGTTCAGCGGTTGCCGCAGTGTGATCGTGCGACAGGAGAAAAATACGATGGAAACAGAAAAAAATCTTGCGGTGATTCCGTTTTTTCCGGAATTAAGCCTTGCTGACGGCGGTGAATTGACCGAAAGTTTCTGGTCTGAAGCTCTGACGGTGCATCCGCAGATCATTTTCAAATCCGGCGGCAGAATTTCTGCGGCGGCGACCGGATTGAAACTCTGCATGGACCGCAAAAATCTCTATATCGGTGTCGTCTGCCGGGAGCCGCTGCAAATTGTTTCCGGCGGGGAAAAACCGTCGCCGTGGGCAGCGGACAATGTGGAATTTTTCATCGGCAGTCTCAACCGTCCGCAGTGGTATTGTCAGGTCGTTACCGGAGCAAACGGTATCCGTTTCAGCAGAATGTTGGACGAAAGTTGCTGGACAGGTGCCGTTGCGGTGCAAAAAACACATTGGAGTGCCAAAATTGCCGTGCCGCGGGCTGTACTGGGCAGTTTTGACGGCGGAGTCGTCATAAATTTGTTGCGGGAACGCAAAACCGCCGGGGAACTTATCACTTATCGGGAACTTGCCGAACGCGCATTGGAAGTGGACCGGTTTGCCGGAGTCGGCGCATACAGTTCACTTCACCGTGAACCGTGGACATTCCGGATCAAAACAGATCGTGCCGGAGTGGCATGGGAGACCGCCGCACCGTCACCGGGCAGGATTTTTTACCGTGAAAGCGGTACGGTGGAGTGGCAAAGTATTGACCGGACAGTCCGCAAAACACCGTATATCCACTCGGTGGAAATTTCCGGACTCAAACCGGATACGGAGTACGAATATTTCGTCCCCGGCATGACGGAGTACGGGAAATTCCGCACGCTGGATGCGAAGCATGAAAATTTCACGTTTGCCATGACTTCTGATACCCACACCCGGACGCGTGAACTGGCGGCAATGCTGAAAAGAGCCGATGTCCGGGCGGCGGACATGTTTTTTCTGCTGGGCGATCAACTTGAAGCATCCCTGGCTCCGGATACACATTATCAGGCGTTTTTGAATACTCTCACTGCCAACTGGAAAAAGCCGTTTTACTGTGTGTACGGCAATCACGAGGGGCGCGGTGCCGCCGCAGAGAGTTTCTATGATCTGTTCTGCCACGGCAGACGAGCCGGTTACGATGCGTTTGCCCACAAAGGTGTGTTTTTTGTGATACTTGACACCGATCACGACAATGGTATTCCGGGAGAATATTGTCAGGAACAGTTCGAATTTCTGAAAAAAACGGTCAATTCACCGGAATTCAAGCAGGCGCAATTGCGGGTTTTGATCAGCCATGTGCCGTTGAAGTTCATGTACGGCCGCTGGGGAGTAGAGCAACTGGAGATGATGCAGAAACTTGCTCCTGCGGAACGCGACTTGTTCGATGCGGCATTCAGCGGGCATATCCACTGGTACTGCCGTTCACTGCCGGGGGAGAAAAAACTTTTTTCCGCCAAACCGCAATTGAACGGGAACACTGCGGTGCATGATTTCAGGTTTCCGGAATTCACCGCCCCGGAAGCCGGACTGTTTGTCGTAAACAAGGAAGATGATGTGCTGAAACTGAAAGTTTTTGACCGTTTCGGGACGTTGCTGGATGAGCGTGACATCCGGCGGAAAAGTGAGGAGTACAGATGAAAATGTATGGAAAAAAACTCTTGAGCCGCATTTTGAGCGTGCTGCTGCTGTCGCTGCCCGCCGCCGGATCCGCCGGGACGTGGCAACCGGAAAATCGTGCCTGCGGCAAAGTCACTGTCGAGGGCAGCCGGGTGATATTGAGTGCCGATACCCAGCCGGAACCGCCGGTTTCAGCGGCAATGGAACTTGATGCGGCGCAGTTGCAAAATGCAAACGGTATACATGGCACAGTGTTGAAATTGCAGGTCAACACTCACGGCGATCCGGGGATACATTTCCGGTACGGCATCGAATTTATTTCCGGCGGCAAAGTGGTGAAAAAAGCGGTTTCCGGTATTGAAAGCAGTTATTTCGGCTGGACGGACAAAACGCTCAGTTTCACTTTGCCTGAAGAGGAGTTTCAGAAAGCAAAAGTTTTTGTGGAATTGCTTACCGGCGGTACATTGAGTGCGGATGCGGTAAAATTTTCCGCCGCCGCCGGCAGAAATGTCCCGGTCGCGGTGGACAACAGTTTCTGCCGGATCACGGGATTGCCGCCGCGTCGCACCTGTATTCTGCCTGAAATTCCCCGTAATTTGACCGTGGAGCATTGTGTACCTGCCGGAGAATTGCTTATTTCACTGGCGGAGATCGGCAAAGCGGACGATATTATGACGTGGAAAAAATCCGGCGGCAACGGCACCGTGCAACTTGAATTGCCTCCTCTGCCTGCCGGAGCATACAAAGTTACCTGTTCCTGGCAGGGGGGCAGGGATGTGGAGTTTTTCCGTATCCGCACCGCTCAAAGCAAGGGAGTGACGTTTGACCGGGAACACCGGATGCGGCTTGACGGCGAACCGTTTTTCCCGATCGGGGCTTACACCTCGATCCTCACGGAGGAGATGCTGCATGTTTATCATCAGGCGGGATTCAATACCGCCGTCATCCGCGGTCATGCCGATACTCCGGAGAATCGCTATTATGCCGGAAAAATCAACGACTTGAATATGGCGGCGGTCATCACCACCCGGCTCGGAGCGAATATCAATACCGTCAATGCCGCAAAAGAGGTGGATGAAGTGTTGCGTTTCGCGTCAAAGTTTGACCGTTTCATCGGAATTTCCGCTGATGAGTTGTGCTGGGGCAAGGCGTCGCTTGAAAAGGTACGGAATTTCTATGAATTGTTCTTTGCCGCCGCGCCGGATCATATCGTCTGGCAGAATCACGCTCCCCGGATGACCGGCAATGATTCACGCTCGTCGTTCGCGGCAGTGCGCCGTTTTTCCAGACTCTCTGAAGTTACCGGTGTTGACATATATCCGGTTCCCGGCGGCCGCCACAGCCACAATAATCTGCCGGATAAAAATCTCGCCTGCGTGGGCAGATTCACCGAATTGGCTGCCCGGAGCATCTGGTACGAAAAACCGGTCTGGATGATTTTGCAGGCATTCAGCTGGGATGAATACGGCAACCGTCCGGTGAAAGCCAACCCGCTGCCGGATTTTTCCGAACTGCGTTTTATGGTGTGGGATGCTGTCGTGCATGGTGCAAGGGGGATATTCTGGTATCATCCGTTGCGGACGAGGATGGTGTGGTTTACGGAATTCGGCAAATATCTGACCGGCGTCAACCGGGAGATCGCGGCACACGGTGTGGTTATTGCCGCCGGAGACCGGCTGAAACTGCCGGAAGCTCCGGAACATATCGTCTGGGCGGGATTTGAGTATGCCGGACAGCGGCTTTTTATCGCTGTTAATGAAAGTCCGGAGCGAAGTGTCAGTTTCAAACTGCCGCTGCCGGGTAAATATTTTGTTTCTCCGGCTGGAACGCTTCTGGAAAGCGACACGGTGACATTGGGTGCTTACGGGGTGCTGATCGTGACTTCCCGGCCGGTGAAAATCGCTCCGGCAGAGATCCCGCCGCGCCGTTTTTCCGATGCGGAACTGACGATCCATGGTGAATGGGTCGCGCATCCGCAGTTTGTCAAAACTCCCCGGAAAAAGGTCTTTTTCCGTCAGGAATTCACTTTGCCGGAGCAGGTGTCCGGTCGCGGGATATTGCAGGTCACTGCCGATGAGGAAGTGACGCTTGAAATCAACGGCATACCGGTGCCTTTCAAATTTGACTCCAAAAGGACGCTGTTTCAAGCGGATGTCAGCGGTTATCTCAAGGGCGGAAAAAATGTGATTTCCGGAACATTGTACAATGCCGGCGGCGTGGCGGGGGTGATTTTTTCCGTTTCAGCGTGCGGAGTGACTGCGGCATCGGGCAAAGCGACACTTTTTTCAGAAAACGGCACCGGCAACTGGCAGCCGGCGTATTCGCACGGCGCATCTCCGGTGAAACCGTGGTTTTTACCGGCGGGGATTTTCGACCTCGGCATCCCCGGCAGGTCGGAGCCGGCGGAGTTGCATTCTGCGGCGGAGCAAAAGGAGAAATAAGATAATGGAACGGCTCATAAACGCGGTTTGTCAAAAATGTGTTTCTGCTTCCGGCGGAAGCAAAAGGAACCCGCTTTTCTTGAAAAGTGAAGAGGGAAAAACCTCTTTCCCTGCAAAGTCTTTCACTTTGATAGAATTGCTGGTCGTCATTGCCATTATTGCCATTCTGGCGGCGATATTGCTGCCGACGCTTCAAAGTGCCAGACAGCTGGGGTTCGCGGCGAGTTGTCTGTCCAATCAAAAGCAGTTGTATGCGTTCTGGACGCAATATTCCTCTGACAATGACGATCAACTGCTGCCCAGTTACATCAACAACCGGAAATTGCCGGAGACGAGCAATGAAATCATCGCCTGCATCAGCAATAACGGCAGTGTTGTTTCCAATACCACTGATGATCCAGGCTGGCTGAAACACAGTATACTTTTCAACTGTCCCGCCGACCGGACGAGTTCGCCCAAACTGGAAGTCATGCAGAAAGTTGTCGGTCAGACGCACCGCAACCGGGCATTGGTCTACGCCAGTATCGGGTATAATCAGTTGTTCAATTATGTGGCGACATTCGGTGAAGGGCCCAAAACGACTGAAGGCTACATCGTCAAATTGTCGCAACTGAGGAGAAATATCGCTCAAACGGTGGTTTTCGGCGATACCTGGCGGGTCGCGGCGTATAATCAGGCTGCCGGGACAGGGACGACTGGGATTCAGCGTTTTCAGTCGCCCCAGCAGTTGAGTACCGGCAAATTAAAAGCTCACAGCGGCGGTTTCAACGGCGTATATGCCGACGGTTCCGGCAGGATGGAAAATCAAGCCGCCGGCAAAACTTCCAGCACTGTCTGTGTATGGGATACCGCTGATACACTGGTCTGGGTGACAAGATGAAATGGATAAACAAGAGAAGATGATGAAAAATATGTGGATGCAGTTGCCGGAGGATTTTCCCGGTTGCGGTGTGGCGGTTTATCGCGCTGAAGCGGTGCTTGCATCGGCTCAAAAGGTGTGTTATGCCGCTTCGGCGGATGAATTTTGCCGCATTTATCTTGACGGTGAATTGATTGCCGCCGGGCCGGAGCGCGGTTGTGCCGGATATTGGTATAAAATGGACGGGGAGTTGACTTTGACTGCCGGAAAACACATGCTGTGTGCCGAAGTATTTGCTCCGGGCAGGGAGTTGACCGCGTATGCCCAGGAATCGGTGGCGCACGGATTTTTCTGGCACGATGATGCCGGAATTTTCTCCGGATGGGAGTGCCGCAATCTGGATACGGTGAAATTTGTGCCGCCGTTCCCCGATTGGGGGGCATATCCACGCGTGCAGGTTTCGGCAGAATACAGCGACCGGTGGTGGGGGGCGGGCAGTTGGCAGCCGGTCAGTTACCGGGCGGATGAGCGGGAACTTCACCGGCGGGAACTGCCGGAAATGCGCCGGGAAAAGATCACCGGCTGGCGGCAGCAGGCAGGGGTGATCCGCTTTGACCATTATGTGATCGCGTACGGTCATTACCGTTTCCGCGGCAAAGGCACGGTGCGGCTGCGCTGGTCGGAAACCGGTTATCTCGATGGCGAACTTGATCCGGCGACATTGTGCGGCAACAAAGGCGACCGCAGCGGCAATGTGTTTTTCGGCAACCGGGATGAATTTGCCGTTGACGGCGAATACTGCTGGCAGGATATACATTTCCATGCCGGACGGGTACTGGAAGTGGAGTGTTCGCCGGGGGTGGAAATCGCAGAAATGGCATTTTACCGCACCGGTTATCCCTGGAAATTCCGCGAATTGCCGCCGCTGGATGAGCGGTATGCCGGTTTCGCGCAGATGGCGTTGCGGTCAGTGGAGTGCTGTACGCATGAAACGTTTATGGATTGTCCTTTTTACGAGCAGATGATGTATATCGGCGATACCCGGATAATCGCCTTGTTGCTTGCTGAATTGACCGATGACCGTGCGCTGACGGAAAAGGCGTTGCGCTTTTTTGCCTTGAGTGCCGGAGCGGACGGCCTGCCGCTGTCGCGTTGTCCGGCGAAAAAAGAGCAGCGTATTCCGGTCTATTGCCTGATTTATGTCCTGATGGTCGCGGATTATGCTGCGGCGGGCGGCAGGATCGGATTGCTGAAACAACTGCTGCCGGTGACGCGCCGGATCGTCGGCACTTCGTGGCCGCAGCCGGGGTGGCAATTCATGGACTGGGTGGACGGCTGGGAACGCGGCGTACCGCCGGGAGATTGTGCGATGCGCTGGTTTCAGGTGCTGGCACTGGAAGCGCAGAGTTTTCTGGAAAAATTCTGCGGAGAAGAGTCAAAATCCGGCTGTTATGCGGAACTTGCCGCCCGGAATGTCGCGGAATTGCTCCGTGATTACCGGGACAGTTCCGGATTGTTTTCCGATGCGCCCGGTGGAAAAAGTTTCAGCGAACATGCCCAGGTTTTGGCATTGTTGAGCGAAAATCTGCCGCAAAGCGAAGCGCAGAAGATCCTGCAGGCGATGCGCCGGACGGATGCTTTGGCGGAGACGTCATCGTATTTTTCATTTTATTATCTGCAGGCGATGCAGCGGCATGGAGAGACGGAACTTTTTGAAGCGCGCATGAGCCGCTACCGGGAATTTGCCGCTGCCGGACTGGATACGACCCCGGAAACATTCGGCAGGACCCGCAGTGATTGTCACGCTTGGTCGGCACATCCGCTGCTGTTCATCCTGAAAAATGTCTGTAAAAAATGATTTCAAAAATACAACAGGTAAAATAATTGAAACAGGAGGTAAATCATGAGTGAAGTCAGTGCCGCGATATGTACGTTTGACGGTTCTGTCGTAAAGAGCGTGACCATCAACGGTGTCGACTATGTCGGGGAAAATTACCAGAAATTGAGTGATGCGACCGCCTCATCGTATGATACGGTGGTGATCCAAAATCAGAAAGTGACTTCGGCATTCAATAAAATCGGCAAAAAAACTGTGCTTGACCGGATCTATGTATCGAACCGTACCTCCCGGATGATAAATACGGAAGATGTGGTTTTTATTTCCGGCAGTACATTCTGCAACAACTCCAATTCCGGAAACGGTGCTGTTTTTAACAGCGGTTCTTCAAAATCTTCGCTGACGCTGTGCGGGAGCACTGTCACCGGAAGTGACGGAGCAGTCCGGGTTATCGGCAATACGTTTTCCGGAAATTCCGGCACCGGTTACGGCGGCGCTATCCGGGCGTACAATGTCAAAGTTTCCGATACGGAGTTTTACAACAATTTCTCCACGGACAACGGCGGTGCGCTGTATTTGCTCGGCACTGAAAACGTCATTGGCAACAATACGGTGTTTTCCGGCAATGCGTCGGATAAAAACGGTGGCGCGGTATATGTGTATCAAAGTGCTGAAATCACCGGCAATGTCAAATTTCTGACCGCCGGAGACTCGATCCATCTGCGCGAAAATTCCACGTTGCAGATCGTTGATGCCGATATGACTTGCAATGCCGGAATAACGGTCGCCGCCGGAGCGTCGGTCACGGTCAGAAATTCCACTGTCCTGTTTGATAATGACAGTGTGATCGACAAAATCGGTACTCTTACCGTTCAGGAGGGCAACGATTTTATTTTCTCCGGAAGCGCGGTCAATTTCACTGCGCTGAATTTGAGCGGTATCACCATCACCGTTGATGGTACCGGACTTGAAGCCGGAGCTGTTATCGCTACCGGCGTTACCGGTACTATCGGCGATGATGACAGTGTTACCAACATGGAAAAAGGTTATCTTGAAATCGTTGGCGACA
>JAZNAR010000071.1:0-43183 GCA_045586645.1 Victivallaceae bacterium | reverse complement strand
GGGGGGTAAATCGTTGAATAGCAACGAGATACGATTTTTCACATTTTTTTGCTTTTTTTTGCTTTTTTTTCAGATTTCAACCGTTTTGGCAGTAACTCACGCCGCTTTTTTGCCCGCAGACTGCTTTACGTTTTACTGTCTCGCCGCTCTGTCATCACCAAAAACTACCGGGAAGACAAGACTGAAATAAAAAACGGAGCGCATCAGGCTTTTTTCAAGCCGGATGCACTCCGTAATGCAAACGTTGAACTTTTTATCAGAGTTCTTCGCCGATCGCCCAGCGGACAAAGCGTTTGACTTTGGCAGCGGGTTTCAGTTTTTTCAGCGTGGTCTTGTCATCTTTGACCCATTCCTGATTTTCCAGGCAGACTTCACTGAAAAAGCGGTTCATTTTGCCGGCGAGGATTTTGTCGAGCATTTCGGCAGGTTTGTTCGCCAGTTTCGGATCAGCCGCAGCAGCGATCTCTTTTTCTTTCTGAATGACTTCAGCCGGAACATCTTCGCTGGAAATGTAAGCCGGGTTGAATGCCGCAATGTGCAGACAGAGGTCATTGAGAAATTCCGGATCGCTTTCGCCCTCAACTTCGACCAGCACGCTCACGCGGCCGTCCATGTGATGGTAGGAAGCAAAGCAGGAACCGTTGCTGCTTTCCCATTTCGCAGCGCGGCGCAGAGACATATTTTCACCGATGGTGGCAATATGGCTGGTGATGATCTCTTTTTCCTGATCATTCAATGCCGCAGTGACATCACCGTCAGCGGCGATTTTGAGCGCACCGTCAAGCACCGCTTCGACCAGAGCACCGAATTTCGGAGTTTTGGCGGCGAAGTCGGTTTCGCAGAGCATTTCCACGATAGCAGCTTTGCCGTCGGCAATGCGGGTCCAGACTTTGCCCTGTTCAGTGGCACGGCCGGATTTTTTCTCGGCTTTGGCAACACCGGATTTGCGGAGGTTTTCCACCGCCAGCTCCATATCACCGTCAGCGGCGACCAGAGCTTTTTTGCAATCCATCATACCGGCACCGGTTTTCTCCCGGAGCTCGGAAACCATTTTAGCAGTAATAGCAGCCATTATTTCACCTCAAATAAAATTATTTGTCAGCAGCTTCAGCATCAGCGGCTTTTTTGACCGTGCGTTTGCGCGCCGGTTTGGCAGCGGCATCATCGCTTTTGGCGGCACGTTTGCGCGGAGCTTTGGCTTTTTCTTCTTTTTCCTGCTCTTCAGCATTTTCCTGCGCGATCTTTTTCGCAGCTTCTGCCGCGTCGCGTTCCTCGGTGACACGTTTCAGATGGATCTCTTTGGCGATTTTGATGGCTTCGCCGAAAAGGTCGGTGATGATCTGAACGGATTTGACCGCATCATCGTTGGTCGCGACCGGATAATCGACCAGCGTCGGGTCGCCGTTGGTATCGACCAGGGCAACGATCGGAATATTCAGTTTGTTGGCTTCGCGGACCGCATTCTGCTCGTTGCAGACGTCAACGACGATAAGAGCGGCTGGAAGTTTTTTCATGCCGGCGATACCATCGAGGTCGCGGTGGAGTTTTTCCACACGGCGGCTCAAACCGGAAACCTCTTTTTTCTTCATGCCGTTGACCGCGTCAGAAGCGAGGATGCCGTCGATCTCTTTCATTTTTTCGATGCTTTTGCGGATGGTCTGATTGTTGGTCAGAGTACCGCCGAGCCAGCGTTCAGTAACAAAAAACATACCGGTTTTGTCAGCCAGGTCGCGGATGACATCACGCACCTGACGTTTGGTACCGACAAAGAGCACATCGCCGCCGTCGCTGACGACTTTCTGCAGGAAATTGCAGGCGTCGGCGATCTGACGCATGGTCTTGGTCAGGTCGATGATGCTGATGCCGTTCTGCGCACCATAGACATATTTTTTCATTTTGGGGTTCCAGCGACGGGTCTGATGCCCGAAATGACAACCCGCTTCCAGCAAATCGTTGATAGTAACTTTGGCCATTTTGCAAAATCCTTTCTCTTTGCGGCGCTTTACCGTGTACTTTTACACTTTACAACAAGCAACCTTTTGGTTTGATTATCATCCGGTGCCCGGCCGTTATGGGCAGACGGAAGAGTTATTTCTGTAATATACAGCCTGAACTGCACATTTACAAGCTTTACGCCAGAATTTTTTTCCAGAAATCCAGCTGTTTACGTACCGGGTCGAAACCGGTCCCGCCGGGCAACGCTCTTTTGGCGATGCTTTCCCGCGGGTCGAACATGGTCAGAAACTCCGGAGTCGCTTCGGGAATCGTCTGCTGCATTTCCTCAAGCGTCACACTGTCCAGAGAACAGTTGCGCTCTTTGCAATATTTGACAAATGCCCCAACGCGGTGGTGGGCATCGCGGAAAGGCACACCCAATTCCACAAGTTTTTCCGCCAAATCTGTCGCCATCAGAGCCGGGTCGGCGGCGGCAGCAGCCATATTTTCCCGCTTCACCGACATTTCCCGTATCATCGGGGTGTAGACTTTGAGCATCATTTCGGCAGTGTCAAGCGCGTCGAAAACCGCCACTTTGTCCTCCTGCAGATCCCGGTTGTAGGTCATGGGCAGACCTTTGCACAGAGTGAGCATTGCCGTCAATGCCCCGTAAACTCTGGCAGTCTTGCCGCGGGTGAGTTCACACACATCCGGATTCTTTTTCTGCGGCATCAAACTTGAACCGGTACAAAACGCATCGCTCAATTCGATGAAGTCAAACTCCTGACTGCTCCACAATATCAAATCTTCGGACAATCTGGAGAAATGCATCGCCATCGTCGCCAGCGCGCCGACAAATTCAATAGCGAAATCCCTGTCCGCCACGGCATCCATACTGTTGCGGGTGATGCGGTCAAACTTCAACTCTCTGCAGACGAACTCCCTGTCCAGCGGCAGAGTCGAACCCGCCAGTGCGCCGGAGCCCAGCGGCATCACATTGATACGTTTGCGGCAATCCGCCAATCTTTCAGCGTCGCGGTCAAACATTTCCACATAGGCAAGCAGATGGTGCGCCAGAAGCACCGCCTGCGCGTGCTGCAAATGGGTGAATCCCGGCAGAATCGTATCGGCTTCAGAATCCGCTTTGGCGACAAGTTCCCGCTGAAAATCCCGTATCATGCTTATCAGACGGTCTGCCGCATCACGCAGATAAAGCCGGAAATCCAATGCGACCTGGTCATTGCGGCTGCGGCCGGAATGCACCCGGGCTCCTTCGGCACCGAGAACCCCGATAAGGGCACTTTCGATGTGCATATGGATATCTTCCAGAGAAATATCATAAGTGAAATCCCCGGCATCTATCCGTTTGCAGATATTATCCAGTTCCTCGCGGATGGCGACCGCGGATTTTTCCGGAATGATCCCCTGCTTTGCCAGCATTGCCACATGAGCCTTGCTGCCGGCGATATCATGTTTATACAATCTGCGGTCAAAACTTATCGACTCGGAATAAAGTTTGACATCCCGCTGTGTTTCCTCTCCGAAACGACCTCCCCAAAGAGCCATGAGAAAATTCCTCCGTTATATTTTTCAGGCGTCGACCAACGCAAACATAAGCGAAACTTCCGCCACGACTTCACCGTTACAGCGGATGAAACCGGAACCTTTGCCGAAACGGGATTTGCTTTCCGGCAAATCTATTTCAATGCAAATCTGCTCACCCGGCACGACCTGCCGGTGGAAAACCGCGCGGTCGATCGCCATAAAGAATCCCAGTTTACCGGCATTTTCCGGCCGGGAAAGCACACACGCACAGCCGGATTGTGCCGCGATCTCGCACAACAGCGTTTCCGGAACAAAATCGAATCCGGCATTGATGAATGATTCGTTGCAGCTGATATTTTTCACCGCCACGATTTTGCTGCCCTCGGATTTGGCGATGTAATCTATCTGCAAAAACGGATAACGGTGCGGCATCAATGCGATGACCTTATCCGTATCCATGGCGATTTCCGCAGTGCGGGCACACTCACCGTCAAGTGCGGGAATTTCCTGCAATCCGGCAGATTCGGCTTTTTCCGCAGTAAAGGTGATGATTCCCTGACTGCAAACACCGGAAACCGTGGAACAGGAGGCTTTGCAGACGATTTCACCGTTTTCATTTCCGGAAACTTCCACATCGACCCGCATCCGGTCACCGGGAAGTATCTGGCGGCGGAATTTGACCTTTTCGATCGCTTTCACCCGCAAATCTCCGGGCTCATCCGCCAGGAAACAGACGCAGAGCTGACGCACCGCTTCCAGCTGCAGCACCCCCGGCACGATGGGGTGGACGGGGAAGTGACCGACGAAAAATTCCTCATCGGCAGTAAAATTTTTGAATCCTGCCAGGTGGGTATCGTCCACTTTTTCAGCGAAGTCAAGCAGACGCCACGGAGCTTTCAGCTCAAGTTTTTTGATGATTTCACGGTATTGAAGTTTTTCAGACATGACAAAATCCCTTTCATTATCATTATTTCGTTTCTGCATTCTGCGCCTGCCGCATCGCCAGAAGTTTGCCGGCGAGCTCCACGTTTTTCGGATGTCCGGGGCAGACCGCAACAAGTTTTCCCCTGATCCGGCATCCGGCGAGATAAATATCACCGATGGCATCCATTATTTTGTGCCGGACGATCTCGTTCTCAAAACGCAGACCGTCTTTGCAGATGATCGCACCGTTGTGGATGATGGCGGCGGCATCCAGACTGCCTCCTTTGCACAAACCGTAAGAAATGAGCGCGCGCAGATCACTGTAATCGACAAAAGTCCGCCCCGGAGCGATTTCGCGGGCGTAGCTTTCCATATCAAGTTCATACTGAAAAAACTGCGGGTCGACCGGACAGTTTTTGAAACTTGTCACACAGCTCACCGACAACTTTTCCGCATCCGGCAGCAGTACGACTGAAGTTCTGCCGCCGGTGGCATGGACCGGAACATCCGGAGTGAACCATTTTGCCGGCTCATTCTGCACCGCGATACCGGCTTGCATTATCATGTTGTAATAAGGCAGACTGCTTCCGTCGGCGATCGGCGGTTCCATGCCGTCCATATCCACGATGCAATTATCTATCTGACAGGCGTGGAGTGCCGACATGATGTGTTCGACAGTATGCACTATCCCCTGCCCTTCGGCGATGGTCGTACCTCTCTGCACATCCACCACGTTGGATGCCAGTGCCCGGACTTCCGGTTTTCCCGGCATATCGACCCGCCGGAAAATGATGCCGGTGTTTTCCGGAGCCGGATGCACACACACCGTCGCTCTCGCCCCGGTATGCAGTGCGATTCCGGAAAAAGAGGCACTTCCGGCAACAGTTTGCTGCATTTCCATTAAAAAAACTCCATTTCGATTTGAAAAAAACTGTTTCCTGTTTCATAATATAACGCTGACACAAGGTTTAATTCAAATCAGGAGAGCAAAATAATGCCGGATTTTCATGATTCTGTGCCGATTTTGGTCATTACCGGGCCCACTGCGACCGGGAAAACCCGTCTGGCGGTGGAATTGGCAAAGCAATTCAATGGCGAGATAATCAGTGCCGACTCCAGACAGGTCTACCGCCGCATGGATATCGGTTCAGGCAAAGACATCGAAGAGTACAACGGAGTACCTTATCATCTGATAGATATTGCCGACCCGGCGACAGAGGTTTACAATCTCGGCAGATTCTGCCGCGATGCCTGGCAGGCTGCCGGCGACATAACTTCCCGCGGCAAACTGCCCGTGGTCTGCGGCGGAACGGCTCTTTACATCGCGGCACTGCTTGACGGCTACCGTCTGCCCGGCGGCGAACTGCCTCCGCGTGATTTCGGCACGCCGCGCATCCGGCAGAATCCCGATGCCCAGGATTCATTCACTCCGCCCTTTTCGCTGAATCCGCTCATTCTCGGAGTGCTTTATCCGCGGACAGAGGTGCGTGAACGCATTGCACAGCGTCTGGATGCCAGACTTGAAAACGGCATGGTCGAAGAGGTGCGCGATTTGCATGATAAATTCGGAGTTTCCTATCAGACCATGGAATTTTTCGGGCTGGAATACCGGGAAATATCGCTCTATCTGCAAAACCGCTGCTCTTTTGAAGAGATGCGTACGACTCTGCTCAACCGCATCCGGCAATTTGCCAAGCGTCAGGATATATTTTTCCGCAAACTGGAGCGGGAAGGTCACCGCATATACTGGCTCAAAGCCGGTAAATCCCCCGCCCCGGCGGCGTTGATACGGGATTTCCTCGCCGGACGTCCCCTGCCGGAAGTACAATTCCGGCTCTGCGACCACCAAAATCCGCCGTCGTATTAAAATACCGGCGGGATGAAATCGGTTTCCGGAATGGGGACATTCAAACGGTAGGAAGTTATCTTGCACTCCTGTTTTTCCCCGTTCTGCACGATACGGGTCAATACAGGGATCAGCACACCTTCGCGTTTTTCATACTCTTCGATTTCAGCGTCATAAGCGATCCTGCCGCTGCCGACGGACTGGTCAAATCGCATTCTTTTGATAAGATATGAAGCGGCATCGACATAGATGTGCAGCGGGGAAGAGTGTCCGGCACCGTAACAGTCTATACGGTAAAAATCTCCGGAACCATTGACACAGCGGAAAAGCTCCACTTTGGGAAATATCCTGCTGTAACTTTCCTGCGGATTGCTTATCTGCGCCATCACACTCATCCGCCGCAACGCTTCACCGTCAAGGGTCATCACTTTGCGGCTGCTGTAATCGGCTATCCACCCCTGTTTACCGTTGGAACACCACATTACTGAAGGCTTGTTGTCCGTGTATGTGACCAATGCGAATTTATCCGGACGCTCGATTTTTACATCCACCAGATGCTCTTCGGGTTCATCCAGGAAACGTTTCACGGTGATTTGCTGCAGCATACTGCAACTTTTGCTTTTGGCGAATACGCCGTCGGGGTCGGTGGCACGCGCCATGCGTTTCTCCAATTCAGCAAGAGTGATATCAGATGCTGAAATCTCTTCTTTGACCGTGGCACAACCGGCGGCAAACAGCATCACTGCGCCGCAACACACTGCATACAAAAACTTTTTCATAAATCACCGCCTGTCAAATAGCAATTTGGTTACATCACAGCATAAAATATACACCGGCTTGCAGTAAAAACAAGCTGTTTTTTCTCAAATATACAATTTTATCAAAAACATAAAAAGGTTTTGATTTCTGCCGGTCTGCCGGAACACAGCCTCGTACGGCGGCCGGTGGATGTATTGCGGCGGCGACGTGCCGGAGCGAAACTGTCACGCCCTCCGGAATTGTCGCGGCGCAGCGAAGCGAAGACGGACGGCTGGATGTTATCGCAGCAAATGGAACAATTATCATAAATATTTTAAAGACAGCCCTTGACAAAACCATCTTTCCGGCGTTAATGTAATCTTGTGTACGATATACGCGCGCGAGAAAGCGTTCAACTGAAACAAAATCCGGGAAAGAATTTTTTTACTTATGTCGAAACTTCTTATCGTCGAATCTCCGACCAAAGCCCGCACCATCAGCCAGATGCTGGGCAATGACTACACTGTTATCGCCTCAATGGGGCACGTCCGCGACCTGCCGGAACATGAGTTCGGCATTGATATTGCCAACAACTTCACTCCGCAGTACGTCGACACCCCGCGCAGCCGTCAGGTGCTTAAAAATCTGCGGGATGCGGCAAAAAAATCTGAAATCGTCTATCTGGCAACAGACCCTGACCGCGAAGGTGAAGCTATCGCATGGCATTTGAAAAACGCGCTTTCGACCGGTAAAAAAAGTGTACCGTTTCAACGGATAGCGTTCCATGAAATAACCCGCTCTGCGATCGCCCAGGCTATCGCGGAAAAGGGCGACATCGACCTGAATCTTGTTGATGCCCAGCAGGCAAGACGCGTTCTTGACCGTATCGTCGGTTATCAGGTCAGTCCGCTTTTGTGGCGCAAACTCGGCAAAGGCAGCAGTGCCGGCAGAGTGCAGTCGGCGGCATTGCGTCTTATTGTGGAAAGAGAGCGGGAAATAAGTGCATTCACCCCCGAAGAGTATTGGAGTTTTGCCGCGAAATTCGCCACTGCCGCAGGAGAAAAATTCAAAAGCAGACTTTTCAAAATCAACGGTGCCGATTTCAAAATCTGCAGTCAGAGTGCCGCCGACGCGCTGGAATCTGCCGTTTGCAACGGTTCTGCTCCGGCAGTAAAAGCAGTCACCAGACAGGAACGCAAACGCAACCCCTATCCGCCTTTCACCACCAGCACGCTCCAGCAGGCGGCAAACCAGCTGCTCCGCTTTTCAGCCAGCAGTACGATGCGTTATGCCCAGCAGCTCTATGAAGGTATCGACCTCGGCGACGGCAATTCCGCCGGTTTGATAACCTACATGAGAACCGACTCTGTGACCATTGCCAGAGAGGCGCAGATTGCGGCGGCGGATTTTATCAGAACCGCTTACGGGGAAAATTTCCTGCCGGCGAAATTCAACACTTACAAAAACAAAGCCGCCGCCCAGGAAGCCCACGAAGCGATACGTCCCACCGATGTCCGCCGCACTCCGGAATCTCTTGCCTCCCGGCTTGACCCCGCCCAGCTGAAACTTTACACTCTCATCTGGAAACGCTTTGTCGCCAGTCAGATGGCAAGTGCCAGACAGGAACTGCTCACAACCGATGTGGATATTTGCGGCAATGACAGCAACATCTACACTTTCCGTACGACAGCGACAGTGACGGCATTCCCCGGATTCCTCGTACTCTCTCCCGATTCCTCCGCCCCGGACAAAGATGCCGTAAATCCGGAACTGCTGCGCTCTTTGGGAAGCGGTACTCCGGTCGCGCTGAAAGAGTTTGTCAAAGAGCAGAAATTCACCGAACCGCCGCCGCGTTTCACCGAAGCATCACTTATCAAACTGCTGGAAGAAAACGGCGTGGGCCGCCCCTCGACTTACGCCACCATCCTGCGTACCATTCAGGACCGCGATTACGTTGTCAAAGAGCAGAACAAATTGCGTCCCACGGAACTCGGTTTTACGGTGAACGACTTCCTCACAGAAAAACTTCCGGAGCTTTTCAATATCGGGTTCACAGCTCAAATGGAGCAGAAACTTGACGATATCGAAGCCGGCAGTGTGGCATGGGTCGATATGATGACGGAATTTTACAACAGTTTCGCTCCGTGGCTCGCCGCCGCCAAAGTCAGCGGTGCGCCGCCGGCGGAAATCACCGGTGAACTCCTGCAACTTTTTACCGCAGTGAAATTTGCTGAAAAGCAGAAAGTCGGCAGACGTTTTTTTGACGATGAAAAATTTGTCAACTCCATCAAAGAAAAATTCACCGAAAAAAACTCCATCAGCGAAAAACAGTATCAGGCTCTGCTGACCATGGCGGCAAAATACTTTTCACAACTGCCGCAGAGCGGCATTTCCAACGAACTGCGCAGTGACATTGATGAAGCTGTCGCTGTCTGGAAAGAAAAACAGACGGAAGAGCTTTCCCGTCCGCCGGCTCCGGAGGTCGATGGCGGCTACAAAACGGTATTTGCGGCATTCGACAATGTGGTTTTCCCCGAGCCGAAATCCGGACGCGCGGCATTTGACGAGGGAAAATTTTTCAAATCGCTGAAAAAACAGGCTCTCGCCGGTAAAATGTTGAGCGAAAAACAGCTTGCCGCCCTGAAACGCATGGCGGTGAAATACCGTGCGCAACTTACCGGAGCAGATGCGGTTTTCGCCGCTTTGCAAATCGAACTGCCCCCGGAAGATACCGCCGCGGCAGACACCGCCGACCGGACCAAAACACTTCTGGAGCAGCTTTCTGCGGTGAAAACGTGGGAAGCTCCGGTCAAAAAAGGACGCTTCACCTTTGACGATAAAAAATTCTATCAATCCATTGCCGGACAGTACGGCGAAGGCAAACAGCTTTCACCCAAACAACTTGCCGCTCTGGAAAAACTCGCTGAAAAATATTCAACTGCCAAATAAGAAAGGAAGTCGACCATGGAAGACACTGTCGGAAACACTGTTGAAAACACTCCTGAAAACGGTGAAAACACTGCCAAACCGGAAAAAAAGAAAAGCAAACTTATGCGCCGTATCCTGCGGGTGATCGCCTGGATTTTTGCGGTCATCCTGCTTCTGCTTGCCATACTGATTGTTTTCCGCGACACCATCATCAAAAACAGCATAACCGGTGTCGGCAGCTGGCTGACCGGCGTCGAAATCAAGCTGGAAGATTTTGAAACCTCTCTTGCCGAAGGTGATGTAAAAATAACAAACCTCAAAATCGCCAACCCCAAAGGATATGACAAATCCCATCTGGTGGCACTGGGCTCGTTTTATCTGAATATCGACCTGCCCTCTCTGCTCACAAACAATATCGTTATCGAGGAAATAGATGTCAACGGTCTGCAGCTCACGGCTGAATTCAACCGCAACGGCAAATTCAACGCCGTTGAAATCGTTGAGAACATCCAGAACAAAGTTCCCGCCCCCGCCGGTGACGATGGAACTGCCGGTGACAATGAAGCTGTCGCGGAAAACACTCCCGACGATAAGAATGACGCAGCACCGGCACCGCAGAAAAATATTTCCATTGAGATAATAGATGTCAGCAACAGCAATGCCACGATATACGATGACCGGGTGGGGATTCCGGTATCCGTACCGCTGGTCTACTCCAACACAGATTTGCAGCTGGCGGAAAGCGGCGAAGATCTGCTCGCTCAACTGCACGATTTGGCATTGCAGCTGCAAAATGCCTGTTCCGGAGTCGCCAACGCCGGAGAATTGGTCATGGATACCGGCAAACAGCTCATCGACTCCACCACGGATGCGGGAAAACAGCTTACGGATTCAGGCAAAAAACTCATAGACTCCACCACAGATGCAGGGAAACAGCTCACCGAATCCGGCAAAAAACTTCTGGATGTATTCAAATTCTGATCATTGAGCAGACAGAAAACAACCGGCGGAACTTCAGTTTCAGAAGTCCCGCCGGTTTTTCAATGGTCGAAACCGCAACCCTTTTCAGAACAGTTTTTTACCAAGAAAATTATCCATTACGCCATTTATTTTCACCGGCATCCTGCCGGACAACGCCCGGCATATTTCCGGAATATCGGCAATTTGCAATACGCCGAAAGGCATTGCGCTCTGCGGCCACATCGTCACTTGAGCCGATGCCATACTGCTCCATGACTCCGGAGCGTCAAGCAGTTCCACACCGCAGACATCATCGCTGAAAAGTGCCGCCAGCAGTGCCACCACCGAACCGATACCGCGTCCGGCGAGGCGTATATCTTTCACGCTTTGAGATTTGACAAAAGCCACCGCTCCGAGCAGATCCCGCACTCTTTCCGCCAGCAGAGATGTACCGGACATCATTGAGCATGAGTGATAGTGATACTCCCAGCCGTAGGGGGCGAAAAATTCCGAACTGTCACGGTCACAGGTCAGTGCCATGCTTTCGCCGAGCCCGCGCACATCGACCCCGGCGATACCGGAATCCGGCTGGCAATCCTGCAACTCATCAGCCGAATCCTGATGCGGCACATAAAGCGTCAGACTATCTGTTTCATGGAAGTAATAACCGCCGTCACGGGTGGGGAACTTCAACACTGTCATAATCCCCGGTTCCGTTTCCAAACCGAAACGGGCAAAAAGCATTGCCCGGGGCGACATACCATAAAGCGGCGTATGACGCAACATCCGGCAGTAAGGCACTGCAACGTTGGTGTTCATGCCGATTTTTGCGGCGAGCGCACGGCGCAATTCCTCAAAAGGAAGCTCCCGGCGCGCAGCGGCAAGAGCGGAAGTTTTTTCCACTATCAAATCATGCACAGAAACATATTCCGGCATATCGGCACACTGCCCGGTGGGAGTGCAATTCATTTTCTGCGGTTCATACGGTTCTGCCGGCAGCTCTTTGACCGAGGTCGGCAGACCGGTGACTTCCCCGAAAAAGCGGTACATATTCGCCCGGTTCGGTGCAGTATATCCGTGGGGGTCGGGACCGATGAAACATTGCAGGTTCTCCTCCGCGCCGAGCAAAGCGTAAACTTTGCGGCACTGCTCGTAAGTCTCTTTCAGACCCCTGGGGTCAAAAAAGTCTTTTTTCTGACCGAGCAATATCACCGGACGCGGCGCGTAGGCGAGAATGAAATCCCCCATTTCGCAGCCGGCACCGAGGATTCCCGGCAGCATCTGTTCAATATCCGCCGGAACTTCATTTTCGATATTCCGTTTCCAGCTGGTCACATAACAGCTGGGAGCCGCCATGGTAAAGCGCGGGTCAAGCGCATTCACCCATGTGGTCAATGTGCCGCCGCCGGAATTGCCGGTGACACCGACTCTGGAAGTGTCGACTTCCGGCCGGGAAAGCAGATAATCCAGACCGCTCAACGCGTCATGCACCCGCCAGCTGCCGAAAAATTCTCCGCACAATCCCATCTGTTTGCCCAGCATATTGTGTTCGCGGGTACAGTATCCGTTGACTCCGGCAGCGTTTTCCACATTTTTGAACTGCAATCTCTCCCCCTGCCCGATGGGGTCGACAGCCAGCACGGCGTAACCCAGTCCGGCAAGAGTACTGGCGCCGGTACGGTATATGGGGTGCCCTTTGCCTTCCTGCGCGTGACCGCAGAGAAAAAGCACTGCCGGCGCGGGAGCGATAAGATTTTTGGGCCGGTAAAAATAAGCTGTCACGGGGAAATGCGGACGGCTCTCGTAAATCACCTTTTCCACAACACATTCAGCAAGTTCAAATGAACCGGTTATCCGGGCGGCAGGCACTCCGGAACGTTCCGGCAGATTGAAACATGAGGCGATCTTACTGCGGACTTCCAGACAGTAATTTTCTGCCTCACTTCTGGAAGCAAGCGCGGCGATACGGGCGTCACGCTCCTGATTGAACCGGCGGATGCGGTCGACATTGAAATCCTGCAGCATATTGCTGTAAATATTACGGTCAGACATGGTTTTTCTCCTGTAAATATCCGTTTTTGCGTACTGTGGATTTAATGTAACCCTATATTTTTGAAATGCAAATTGCTTTTTCACAAAAAGAGTGATATATTGTGCGAATTCAAAAAAAACAACTTTTACACAGGTTTTCCATGCAATTCAAATGTGATTTCCGCCCCGGGATGTGGGATAAAGATTTTTTTCAGATCGTCAAAAGTCCGCGCTGGCAGGTCAACAGCCAATGGATACAGGAGAGTGACGGTATTTCCAATCAGATGCCGCTTCCCCCGGACGATGATGAAGGAAAAATGTATGTCAGTATGCTCTGCAAACAGCCGCTGCGAACAGACATCAGAATCGAAACCGAGTGCAGCTTCGATGAGAGGATGGCTCCGCTTATCGTGCTTTCAAGAGAATTGCTGCCGGAACACCGCGAACACCTGGAAATCGTCCTCTACGACCGCGGAATAAACCTCTGGCACCACTTTTACGATAACGGCAAACCGTCATGGAAACTGATCGCATTTCAGGATCATCCCCTTGCCGCCGGAGAAAAACACCGTCTGGTCGCCGAAGTCAGGAATTCGCCGCGGGGCAGATTTCTTTATATAGGGATCGACGAACCGTCATTCGGCTGCCGTATGCCGGAAAATTGGCCGGAAACTTTCTACGCCGGAATAACCGCGTGTGAAGGAAAAAACAAATTCTACTCCTTCACCCTTTCCGGCGTGACGGATGATGCCGTAAAATGCGAGCGTTTCCGCAAAAAACAGCCGCTTAATTGTGCCGTGAAGCGATAAAATTGTTTTCGTCAAGCACGATGACTGTCGGGTGATGGTCCGCCACATCTTTTTCTTCAACAACGGCAAAAGCCATGATCGTAACGACGTCTCCGACGTTTCCGAGCTTTGCCGCCGGACCATTCAAACAGAAATCACGGGAACCGGCTTTTCCCGGTATGGCATAAGTTTCAAGACGTGAACCGTTGTTACGGTTGGCGACAAGGATCTTTTCATAAGGTTTGATATTGGCTTCGTTGAGCAGTTCCGGGTCGATTTCCAGACTGCCCTCATAATCGACCACACAGCGGGTGATTCGGGCGGTGTGGATTTTGCCGTTAAGCATCTGTCTGAACATAACATCTCCTGACTTTCTCCGGCATTCCGCCGGTTGATGATTTCCAATAACCGCGTAAAATATACACCGGAAAAGATGTTTTTGCAAATATTCCGCCCGGTTTCCGGCAGAATTACTGTGCTGCAGCACTTGCAAAAGAGTGTTGCTGTGTTATATTATCCATGAATAGTAAATTATGAACAGCAAAGGTAAAGGATACCTGCAGATGGCAAAAAATGCCCTTCCCATCTCCAGCAGTCTGGAAGATTATCTCGAAGCGATATCTGAAATAGTTGAGCATAACGGACACGCCCATACCAAAGACATCGCCAACAAGCTGAAAGTGACCATGCCTTCAGTGACCAATGCATTGCAGGCACTTTCCGCCCGCGGATTGATAATTTACCGCTCCCACACTCCGGTCAGACTGACTCCGGCAGGTGAGGAAAAAGCGGCGATAATCCGCCGGCGGCATCAGACATTGCAGAGATTTTTTTCCCGGCTGCTCAAAGTCGATGACAAAGAATCTGACGAAGCGGCGTGCCGTATCGAACACGTTTTCAAAGAGCCGCTTGTCTCCCGTCTGGTGACGCTGGTCGAAGCGGTCGAATCCCGCGATGACTGCGCCGCGCTCCGGGATTATCTCGACCGTACCATGCCGACATTGAATCTTGACCCCGATTCGGAACTCGTTTCCATCGACCGTCTGGGCAAACACGGCAAAGGGGTGCTTACCTATGTGGCGGAAACGTTGCGCGGCATGAAAAAATTTGCCGACATGGGATTGGTTCCGGGGGCTGTCGTCGAATACGAAGGCACCGCTCCTTTCGGAGACCTCATCCGCATCAAACTCATGGATACATCACTCTCTCTGCGCGCGAGCGATGCCCGTCACTTCTGGGTGCGAATTCTGGAAGAACCATGTGCGAAATAAACTTTCACGGAAATTTTTCCGCGCTGTATGAAGCAGTGAAAAAACATCTGGATTCCGGCAGCAGCTGCCATGATTTCGACCACACACTGCGTGTCATGCGCAATGCGAAACTGCTGTTGAAAAATTCGCCGCAGGCAGATGCGGAAATTGTCATGCTGGCAACTCTGCTCCACGACATCGCCCGTCCGGAAGAAGATGCCGGCTGCGGCAAAAAGTGTCATGCCGAGCTCGGAGCAAAAATGGTTCCCGCCATGCTTGCAGATGCCGGATTTCCGGAATATCTGCACGCGCCGGTTGCGGAAGCGGTGCGTACCCACCGTTTCCGCGGCAGAGGACGTCCCGCGACTTTGGAAGCTGAAATCGTTTTTGATGCCGACAAACTTGACTCTCTCGGCGCAGTCGGCATCGGCAGGGCATTTCTTTTTGCCGGTCACTTCAATGCACGGCTGCACAACACCGCCGATGAAGCACTCAA
The DNA here is from genome assembly GCA_045586645.1 of Victivallaceae bacterium. GTDB lineage: Bacteria > Verrucomicrobiota > Lentisphaeria > Victivallales > Victivallaceae > UBA1784. The sequence continues at coordinate 27,742 of JAZNAR010000071.1, read as the reverse complement.
CTCTGACTCTTACAGCAAAGAAGACACCGCTTACCGGGAATTTCTGGTAAAACTCCGTTATCTGCCGCGCCGGATGTGCAGTGCCGCCGGACGCAAACTGGCGGTGGAACGTGCCGCATATATGAGCGCGTTTTTTGAACGATTGGATATGGAAATAAACTCCGGAGAAATATTATGAAAATCCTCTTTCTTTCTGACATCCACGGCATGGCAGTCACGCTGAAACAGCTTCTTGACCATGCTTCTGTATTGCGCCCTGACCGTCTGGTCATCCTGGGTGATATTCTCTATCACGGTCCGCGCAACGGGGTGCATGACTCCTATGACCCGCAGGAGGTGGTGAAACTGCTGAATGCCGAAAAGCAGAATATTCTGGCGGTACGCGGAAATTGCGACGCGGAAGTCGACCAGATGCTGCTGCAATTCCCCATTATGGCAGATTACGCGGAACTGGTCATTGACGACCGCCGCTTTTTCCTCACCCACGGTCACTTGTGGAATGAAAACAATCAGCCGGAAGTACCGGAAAATACGATCCTGGTACACGGACACACCCATATACCGGTTTACAAAAAATGCGACTCCGGTCTGACCGTATTCAATCCCGGCTCGATATCCCTGCCCAAAAACGGCTTTCCGCAGAGTTTCGGTTTTTATGACGGCAGAGAACTTACTGTACGCAAACTGGATGACGGTTCGGTCATGGATATTTGATAATACAAAAAAACTCCTCACGGCAATCACCTTGAGGAATTTTTCCGGTTTGACCCAAATTTCTTCAGGCAAAAAAACTTCTGACCTTAACTTTGCGCAGCAACACTTCGGGAAAATCCGTGTAAAAACGCTTCACTCCCATATCCAGAAAGCGATCCATCTCTGCCGGAGCATTGGGTGTCCACACTCCCGGCACCAAACCGCGTTCGGAAATTTTGGCGGTAATTTCCGGAGTAATACCGTATTCCCATACCACGACTTCCTGAAAACCGTATTTCCCGGCGTTATCAAGTTCAGCATCAATATCCTGCGGCCGCACATCATAAAAGATCCGCGCTCCGGGAAAAAGCTCTCTGGCAGAGCGCATAGCCTCCAAACTGCCATCATTAAATCCGAGCAGTTCATCGTCAATTTTCATTTCCGTGGCAATTTTCCGCACCAGCGGCAACGTTTCCGGCTCTTTGGGCTGCAAAGAGATCCGGCAGGTATTCTGACTGCGGAAAAGCTCAAACAACTCTTCCAGCGACGCCAGAACAGTACGCATCGGAGCGCGATCAAAATGTACCTGATTGAAAAACACCGCTGTGTTCAATTCCCGCAACTCATTGAAATCATGCTCCCGGATGATCAACCGCCTGCCGGCAACAGATCCGGTATGATGGTCATGGCTCAGAACGATCCTGCCATCCCGGGTGAGCCGCAAATCTGTTTCGCACCAATCGCACCCCATATCTATGGCGGAAACAAAACCGGCAAGGGTATTTTCCGGATAATGGTGCACATCTCCGCGATGTCCGGTTACTCCGTTGGAAAAATAACTCATTTCTGCAAACTTCCCTGATCAAACCGGAGAACTCCGGCTCTGCCGTGGGCATCAAGCATTTCCATCGCCCCGAAACGGGCGGCGACTTCCGCTTCGCGTTTCAATGCCGCTTCACTGTATTTGACCATACTGGTACGCCTGAAAAAGCTTGCTGTTTCCAGACCGTTGAATTTTTTGGCACTGCCGGCTGTGGGCAGCACATGAGACGGTCCGGCGCAGAAATCCCCTATCGGTTCCGGTGTCCACTGACCGATGAATATCGCCCCGGCGGCTTTGATACTGCGCGCCAGTGCTTCCGGTTCAGCAGTGTGGATCTCCAGATGTTCCGGAGCATAATTTCCCGCCACTTCCGCCGCGATTTCCCGATCCGGCACCTGAATGAGAAACACTCCGTCGGCAAGCACTCTGTCTATCGTCGCCTGCCGCTTGAGGGTGTTGCGCTGACGGATAAGCTCTGCTTCAACTGCCGGAATAAGTTCAGCGCAGGTCGTAACCAGCACAGCCTGTTCCAGACCGCTGCCGTGTTCAGCCTGACTCAACAAATCTGCCGCGACAAAAACCGGATTTGCGGTTTCATCGGCAATTATAAGGATTTCAGACGGTCCGGCGACCAGATCTATGCCGACTTCACCGTAAAGCAGTTTCTTTGCCGCCGTCACATACGCATTGCCCGGTCCGCAGATTTTTTCCACTTTGCGCAGAGTCTGCGTACCGAGAGCCAATGCGGCGACACCATAGACACCACCCAGACGGCAAATTTCGGTGACACCGGCTTGCAGCATCGCATACATCACCGCCGGATGGGTGTTCCCGGGCGGAGTGATAGCCACGATTTCTTTAACTCCGGCAGCTTTGGCGATACCGGCAGTGTGAATGACCGTTGAAACCAATGGCGCAGTACCGCCGGGGATGTACACTCCGACCCGTTCCATGGGAGTGAATTTTTCTCCGGCTTTCACTCCGGAACGGATACCCATCATCCAGTTGCGCGGTTTGGTCAGTTTGGCAAAAGTCTGCACTTGCGCCAACGCCTGACGGATAGCTTTTTTATCTGCCGCCGGCAGTGCGGAAGCAATTTTTTTTGCTTCATCCAACGGCAAAATGAATTGCTCTGCGGTCAACTCCGCCCGGTCAAATTTTTTGGCATATTCAACCAGTGCCGCATCTCCGCGTTCCCGGACTCCGGCAATTATTTCCGCCGCCGCCACTTCAGCTTCAACAGGAAACGCCGGACGCTCATAGAGAGCCCGCATCCCGGCATCGAAGTTCTCACTGCCATAAACCAGTTTTATCATTGAGGTATTTTTCCTGATTTTTCAGATTTCAAAAATCTCGTTGTCTATCAGACGGGTCGTGCCGAAAAACGCCGCCGCCGCCAAAATCACTTTCTGCGCGCTCTCTCCGGGATACTCCATCGTATCGCAATCAAGTATATCCACGTAATCGACCCTGCCTCCGGCGGCAGTGATGGCTTCAGCAGCTGACTTCACGGCACTGTCCATGCAACTTCTGTCTGCAATTATACGCTCTTTTGCCGCAACCAGTGAACGGTGGATGGCAAGCGCACGGCTCCGCTCATCTTCCGAGAGATAACGGTTGCGGGAACTCAACGCCAGACCGTCGCTGTCGCGTACCAGCGGTGCCGGGATTATTTCCACGGGGATATTCAAATCCCTGACCATCCGCTGAATGACAAAACACTGTTGAGCATCTTTCAGCCCGAATACCGCGAAATCCGGCTGGGTCAGCATGAAAAGTTTGGTCACGACCGTCGTCACACCCCGGTAAAACACCGGACGGCTTTTGCCGCACAAAGGCTTGGAAAGTTTCACTTCCTCAACCCATGTCGACGCATCGGGACAATACATTTCAGCTGCTTCCGGAGCGTAAATGATGTCCGCACCGTGTTCAATGCATTTGGCAACGTCACCGTCGAAATCGCGGGGATAGCGGTCAAAATCCTCGTGCGGAGCAAATTGCGTGGGGTTGACAAAAATCGAAACGATGACCACATCGGCTTTTTTTCTGGCAATGTCGATGAGCGACATATGACCGTCATGCAGAAATCCCATCGTCGGCACAAAGCCGATGCTTTTGCCGCTGCGTTTCAATTCCAGCGCATATTTTTGCAGCTCACTGCCGCAGGTAAAAATTTTCATTTTAACGTCAGCACTCCACCATCCAGTTGTGTTTGTCCGGACGCTCACCGTACTGGATACCGGTCATTTCATCATAAAGTTTTTTCAGTCCGGGACCGATCTCTTTCCAGCCGTAATCAATAACTTTTTCACCGTAAACGATTTTACCGACAGGAGTTACGACCACTGCAGTTCCGCAGGCGGCAACTTCGGCAAAGTCAGCAAGCTCATCGACCGCGACTTTGCGTCTTTCCGCAGCCATGCCGAGATCCTGCGCCACGGTCATAAGCGAATCATTGGTCACTGACGGCAGAATGGAATCAGAAAGAGTCGTCACATATTTGCCGTCTTTGGTTATCGCCAGGAAGTTGCTGGTGGTGAATTCATCCACATAGGTGCGGGTTTTCGGGTCGAGGAAAAGCACGATGGGAAAGTGCTGTTCTTTGGCGCGGTAACTGGAAAGCAGACTCGCCGCGTAGTTGCCGGCGGCTTTGATGTGTCCGGTACCATGCGGTGCCGCGCGGTCATAATCCATGGAAATCATCGCATCGACCGGTTTGATACCGTCTTTGTAGTACGGACCGACCGGCATGACCATGATGACCAGTTCATATTCGGCACTGGCACTCACACCTATCTGCGGGGAAGTTCCGAACATCACCGGACGGATGTAGAGCGAGCCGCCGGTGCCGTAGGGCGGAACGTAATCAATGTTGTCACGCACCACATCCTGAACCGCTTTGATGAAACATTCGACCGGGAATTCCGGCATCACCAGCTGACGGGCGGAGGAGTTGAGACGTTTGGCGTTGGCATCAGGACGGAAAAGGCGGACTTTGCCGTCTTTGCCGCGGAATGCTTTCATACCTTCAAAAATCGCCTGACCGTAGTGCATCACATTCGCCGCAACGGAAAGGGAAATGTTGAAATCCCCGGTCAATCTGCCCTCATCCCATTTGCCGTCGGCATAATGGAACCGGATATTGCTGCGAGTCTGCATAAATTCAAATTTCAAAGTATCCCATTTGATGTCCTGCATGATAAATTCCTCCCTGAATTATGTGTATATGCAAGGTTTAAAAACTGATTTCTTTAAATATACCGCCATTTCCGCTTTAATTCAAGTCTCCGTGCACGTCCCTTCGCAAATAAAAAAATGTCTCTTTTTTCTCAAAACGGGATAGATTTTTCTGTTTTTATATGTTATATTGTATTGAGGTCACTGTGTGAAGTAAATCAAAGTTTCCATAGATATAACTTAAAATAAGCAAGGAGTACAGCTAAAATGTTCAAATCTCTCTTTTCGGTTTCCGCCGCAGCACTGCTGCTGATCACTGCCGGATGCGCCGCAACCAATGTCCAGGAAGACACCACCAGTCCGGTCGTGGAAGCCGCCATTGATGACCCCAACGGTTTCAACGCCGGTGCCGGAGATGGATTTTCAGCCCTCGGTGCCAACGCCGGTCAGGGCGCATGGGTCGCTCCGGAACAGCTGGCGACCAACGCCGACGCTGACGGCTGGGTCCCGGTCGATCCGCAAAACCGTCTGGGTATGCCGGTAATATATTTTGCCTATGATTCCGATGTTCTCGTGCCGAGCGAAACTGCCAATCTGGACAAAATCGCCGCTTATTTGAACAACAAACCTGCTCTCGGCCTGCTTATTGAAGGTCACTGCGACAGCCGCGGTACCGACGAATACAACCGCGCCCTCGGCGAACGCCGTGCCAACGCCATCCGTGCTTATCTTGCCGGACGCGGCGTGCCGGATACCCGCATGAAAACCATGAGCTTCGGCAAAGATAAACCGGCGGTTGCCGGTTCCGGCGAAAGCATCTGGCGGCAGAACCGCCGCGGTGTGCCGGTCCCGATGCAGATCCCCGGTCGTTGAGGATATTTCCGCAAATCGAGCCCCCGGGGTGCACTTCAAGCCACTGCCGGGGCTTTTTGCATAACATACACAATTACAGAGAAATATTATGAGCAAAATAAAAACCAATCACGTTTTTACCTCTGAATCGGTTTCAGAAGGTCATCCCGATAAAGTCTGCGACCGTATCAGCGATGCCATTCTGGATGCCTGTCTGATGCAGGACCCCGAAAGCCGCGTGGCGTGTGAAACTCTGGCAACCACCGATCTGGTCGTCGTTTCCGGAGAAATCACCACCAATGCTCAAGTCCACTGGCGGCAGGTCGCGCTGGACGCGATAAAAGATATCGGCTACACCGATCCCGCTATCGGTTTTTCCGCCGAAAACGCCAAAATCCTGATTTCCATCCACAAACAATCCCCGGACATCAGTCAGGGCGTCAGCCGTGCCGACCAGGGTGCAGGTGATCAGGGCATGATGTTCGGTTACGCCAGTTGCGAAACTCCGGAACTCATGCCGGCAACGCTCATATATTCCCACAAAATCGTGGCGGAATTCGCCCGTTTGCGCAAACATGATGCCGAAGTGGCACGTTATCTGCGTCCGGATGCCAAAAGTCAGGTTTCCATCCGCTATGAAAACGGTCAGCCGGTCGCGGTTGAATCAGTGGTGGTCTCGCACCAGCACACCCCGGATATGCCAAAAGCATGGCTGGAAGATCTGGTAAAAAAAGTCGTTGCCAAAGTCATTCCCGCTTCTCTGCTCAATGATGACATCGTTTACTACGTCAACCCCACCGGCAATTTTGTGATCGGCGGTCCGCACGGTGATACCGGTTTGACCGGCAGAAAAATCATCGTGGATACCTACGGCGGAGTCGGTTCTCACGGCGGCGGAGCATTTTCCGGCAAAGACCCTTCAAAAGTCGACCGTTCAGCGGCGTATTTCTGCCGTTATATCGCTAAAAACCTCGTTGCCGCACAGCTGGCGGAAAAATGCGAGATCCAGGTCGCTTATGCCATCGGTGTCGCCCAGCCGTTGAGCATCAATGTCGATACATACGGCACCGGCAAACTCGCCGATGATGCCGATTTGGAAAAAGTCGTCCGCAAGGTATTCGACCTCCGTCCGGCAAAGATCATTGAAGCTCTGGATTTGAAACATCCGGGCAACACCTGGTGCTATGCCGACACTGCGGCATACGGTCACTTCGGCAGAGATATTTTCCCTTGGGAAAAATGCGACAAAACCGCCGAACTGCTCGCGGCGGCGGCGGAATTTGTCACTGAATAACCATGAAACACTTTCTGCTCGGAGCCGGTTCACCTCTGGTGGATTATTCTGTTGCGGTGTCAGATGATTTTCTGACGGCGCACCTCTCCGGCAGAAAAGGCGGCACACTGAATATAACGGATGCGGAAAAAGACGGCATCCTTGACTGTGTCACATCCCCCGTGTTGAAAGTCGCCGGGGGCGCGGCGGCAAATACTGTGATGGCGGCGGCGGAACTGGGAGTGAGTTCATCGCTTCTGGGTAAAACCGGAGATGATGAAAACGGCAGATTTTTCCATGCGGCGATGCGTGATTCCGGAGCTTTGGATACCGATTTGCTCACCGATAACAGCAACGCGACCGGATACTGCCTGACTCTGGTCACGCCGGATGCCGAAAGAACGATGCGTTCCAATCTGGGCGCATCGCTGAATCTTCTGCCGCATGAGGTGGAAAATTTTGATTTCTCCCGCTTCCAATGGGTGCTGCTGGAGGGATATTTCGTCAACACGGAATTTTTTGAGCGCACAATGGCTCTCGCCGGACGCGCCGGCTGCCGGGTCGCCATAGATCTATGCAGTTTTGAAATGGCGGAAAAGTTCCGGAACCGCTTCATCTCTCTGGCAAAAAAATATGCAGATCTGCTCTTTGCCAATTTTGCTGAAGCGGCGGCTTTGACACAGAAAAACAGTACGGCGGAAATCATCAGCTGCTTAAAGGATTTTTTGCCGGCGGCGGCTTTGAAACTCGGAGCATCAGGTTCCATCGTTTATGCGGAAAATTCCTGTTGCGAGATTCCTCCGGCTCCGGCAGAAGCAGTAGTCGATACCACCGCCGCCGGGGACTACTATGCTGCAGGCTTTTTTTACGGACTGGCGCATGAACTGCCGTGGGAAAAATGCGGCTGCGCCGGTTCCCTTGCCGCGGCGCAAATCGTTGCCCGCAGCGGAACAAAACTGCCGGAAAAAGATTGGTCAGAACTTAAAAAACGTTTGGAGATACTGAAATGAGTTACAAAATCAAAGACATCTCGCTTGCCGACTTCGGACGCAAGGAAATCGCCATCGCTGAACACGAAATGCCCGGCTTGATGGCAACAAGAAAAAAATACGGCCCGGAAAAACCTCTCAAAGGTGTAAAAATTTCCGGCAGTCTGCACATGACCATCCAGACCGCCGTGCTGATTGAAACTCTCGTCGAACTCGGTGCCGATGTGCGCTGGGCAAGCTGCAACATCTTTTCCACCCAGGATCATGCCGCCGCGGCGATCGCCCAAGCCGGAGTGCCGGTTTTTGCGTGGAAAGGTGAATCTTTGACCGATTACTGGGAATGCACCCTTGCCGCCCTCACCTGGGATGACGGTTCCGGCCCGGATCAGATAGTCGATGACGGCGGTGATGCCACACTGCTCATCCACCGGGGCAGAGCCGCTGAAGCCGATCCCTCAATTCTCGATGAGCCGACAGATGCGGAAGAGATGAAAATCATCAACGCTCTGCTCAAGCGGGAATTGCAGCTCCACCCCGGACGCTGGACAAAAATCGCCGCCGGTATCAAAGGCGTTTCCGAAGAAACCACTACCGGAGTCCACCGCCTGGAACAGATGACCAAACGCGGCGAACTGCTCTTTCCGGCGGTCAATGTCAATGATTCAGTCACCAAGAGCAAATTTGACAATATCTACGGCTGCCGTCACAGTCTGACCGACGGCATCAAACGCGCGCTCGATGTGATGCTTTCCGGCAAAACGGTCATGGTCTGCGGTTACGGCGACGTGGGCAAAGGATGCGCGGAGGCAATGCGTAATGAACGCGCCAGAGTGCTGGTCAGCGAAGTTGACCCGATTTGCGCGCTTCAGGCGTGCATGGCGGGATTTCAGGTCTGCACTGTGGAAGATGCCCTGCCCCAGGCAGACGTTTACGTCACCTGTACCGGCAACTGCCATATCATCACCGCGGCGCAAATGGCGAAAATGAAAGACCAGGCGATCGTCTGCAACATCGGTCACTTTGACAACGAAATCGAAGTGGCAGAACTGGAAAACTTCCCCGGCGTCAGAAAAACTGTTATCAAAGACAGCTCATGCCCGGTAAGTGCCTACACATTCCCCGACGGTCACACCATCTATCTGCTCGCCGAAGGACGTCTGGTCAACCTCGGCTGTGCCACAGGTCATCCCTCGTTTGTCATGTCCAACAGCTTCACCAATCAGGTGCTGGCACAAATCGACATTGCCCGCAATCCGAACCGCCCGGCGGGGGTCTACCTCATTGACAAAAAGCTGGATGAAGAGGTTGCACGTCTCCATCTGGATAAACTCGGAGCCAAACTTACCACGCTCACGCAGGAACAGGCGGATTACATCGGAGTCCCGGTCGACGGACCATTCAAAAATGACACTTACCGTTACTGAAATAAGTTCAGAGGGATCCCGGTCGCACCGTAAAAATGCGGCCGGGATTTTTTATTGCCGGAAATCAAACCGGGAATACAGAGAAAAAAATCAATTCCGTTTGAAAAGTTTGATCATTTATGCTACATTGTAAGGCTGTGATATTTTGTAACTCAACATGGATTTCGGACCGGTTTTCTGAAATGGAACTTTTTTTTGATAACAGTTTGACAATAAACTACCGTTCAGCAACTCAAATTGCCCGGGTAATGACAGAAAGTTGGGTCGAAAAAAATATGTTTTGCCCGCGCTGCGGCAACCTGAATCTTAAACATTTTGAGAACAACCGTCCGGTTGCAGATTTCTTTTGCCCTGTGTGTAATAATGAATACGAATTGAAAAGCAAAAATGGTATCATTGGAAAAAAAATCAACGATGGTGCTTATGACACAATGATAGAACGGATTTTGAGTAATAATAATCCTGATTTCTTTTTTATGAGCTATTCTAAAACCGGGTTGCAGGTAAAAGATTTTATTTTTATTCCAAAACATTTTTTTGTTCCAGATGTCATTGAAAAACGAACTCCGCTGGCAGCCGGTACGCGCAGAGCCGGGTGGGTCGGATGCAATATTTTACTGGAAAAAATTCCGCAGCAGGGACGGATAACGATCATTTCCGGCGGCAGCATTGCAAACAGGAACAGTGTTGTTGCCAAAGTCCGTCAAAGCGATTCCTTACGGATCGCAAACATTGATAACCGGGGATGGCTTTTTGATATTTTAAGTTGCATAAATAAATTTTGCGGCGACGAATTCACCCTCAAAGAACTGTATGAGTTTGAAAATATTTTGCATCAGAAACATCCGGATAATAACAATATAAAACCTAAAATACGGCAGCAATTACAATTCTTGCGGGACCGCGGGTTTATTGATTTTACCGGCAAGGGCAGATACAAATTGATAAAAAATTCTGAAAACATTTAAAATACCGTCCGGGTCGATGCCTTTGAACATATTACCGGAAATTTTCAGTTTTTTTTCACTGCCTGCCCAGAATCAGATCCGCGCGTTCCATGACCCGGTGCTGCCGGATATGATTTTCTTCCATAGGTATCCAGCGGGAAGCAAACACTTTCGCCGCCGCTTCGCCGTTCCGCTGCCTTATGCGCTGCAACTGCTCATCGGGATTTATATCAAAAAACACTTTCAAATCCGCATAATCCCCGAATACCGGGTGCATGGCATAAGCTCCTTCAACGATGCGCCATGCAGAAGCGGCAACTTTTCTTTCGCCGTGATAATCCAGACGTTTGCAGTCAAATATCCGGTAACTGAACTCCTTTCCACTCCGCAAAAACGGTAAAACTTCACTCCGGAATCTCTCATAATGCACATTCCCGCCCGGTTGAGCCAATCTTTCTTTCTTACGCAACGCCGGCGGCAGAAAAAAATCATCCAGATGTACCGTACCGGAACCCATTATCTGCGCCAGCTGCCGCGCCAATGTACTTTTGCCCGATGCCGCTCTGCCGTCAATGACGATCACCCGCACCGGTTTTTCCGGCAGTTTCACCGCCGCCAGCAGTACCGGAAACGCCGTAATGAAACGGGTGCTGACGATCCGGTAGGCAGGCTTGTAAAGTTTGCGGTATCTCTCCGAATGGTGCACCGCTTTACCGTCGTAACCGCGCAGCAGAGCCTGCAACCCGGCGAACTTTTTCGCAGGAAGAATTTTCTGTGCCTGAAGCAAATTTGCCTCAAACAACTCTTTGCTGCCGGAAAATGTTTCCGCCCCCGCCATAAACATATTGAAAAGCCACTCTCCGGGCAGACCGGCGGCTTTCCACGCCCGCAAATCGACCCGGCATATATCAGGAGAAATAACTTCAAATATCCTGCCGGAACGCGCTTCAACCCCCGCGAATTCCCGGAAAAACCAGCGGCGGGCGGCACTTTTATTTTCCAATGCGTGTTTTGCTCCGAATGACGCCTGAAATATCAATTTCAAAATATCCCGGTTCTCCATTTCAGGATAAAACCGCAGCTGTTCCTGCAGACACACGCTGAAATCCAACTCCCTGCCATTGCGGAACAAGCGGGTGTTTTCACCGCTGAAAATCATCCGGTACGCCGCCGCATCATCGCCCCGTGCCGAACCGACGGCAATTACCGCCATTATCAGAAAAATAAATCTTGTCATGCCTCAAAATCCATTCAGTGTCGCCGCGGCACCGTCTACCACGCCTTTGTTGAAATATGTGTTTTGCAGTGTCGCGGCATCTATTTCCGGATACCCGACCTTGCACGGCACATCGCTTTTGTCGCGCATTTCCGTATGCGAATCCAGAAACACCACCCCTGCCCGCGATAAATGACGGAATTTCGCCGCCCGGTTGGGGCCGATATTGCCGGTCACATGGGTATTTTTATCATTGACCGCATCGGCACCGTAACAGAGATGTCCGTAATTTTCCACCAGCATCGCCGTTCTGCCAGGATTGCAGAAACGGTAAATCTTTATCCCCCGGCTGGTTCCATTCACCTCTTCAGTGGCAATGAGATAATTCAAACCGTAATTGGTCGTGATGTCTTCAACAGCTTCTTCCGCCGGACACCGGAGCAATTCCACCGCTTTTTTGGAAGCATCACGCTTGTTGAGATAATATTCAACGACTCCATTCAGCCAGTTTTTCATATCAATGGTCTCCCCGCCGGGAGTAAAACCGCCTTTGAGATTGTCACGGCACGGCAGAAATCCATTGTAATCATCCGCATAAAACATATATACAGAACCGAGCTGTTTGATATTGGACATACACGACGTCCCGCGCGCCCGCTCCCTTGCATTCTGCAACGCCGGCAGCAGCATCGCCGCCAGAATCGCAATAATTGCGATAACAACGAGCAATTCGATCAAAGTGAAAGACTTTTGCGCCCGCCAACCGCAGAAATACGTTTGGGGGCAGATAACTTTTTTCAGAAATTCATTCATACCACAGACATCTTTACAGAAAAATGGCTGCCGCACACCGCGGTTCCGGCATGAATTCATTTCATGCGTTGCAGAGCTGTTTACAAAACAGATGGGAACTTCATTCCCGGAAAACTTGTACTGACTTCTGTCAGCTGATTACATTTTTCTAATATAGCACGGCACGGCAGTTTTTGCAAATGCTCTGTTCACGTTGCAAAGAGACTGCCGTTCACCGTTTTTTGCAGAAGCTGACGCCTCCCCCCCCAAAAAAAATGTGATGGATTTTTGCCAACGGGCACCGGCTTGCGGAATGTAATCACACAGCCCCCTATCCAACTTCGACTTCAGTGACAGCAAAAAATGTTCTTGCGTCTATCCCGGCAGAAATTTCATATTTGCCCGGCACGGCACAAAAGGTCTCTTTTTCTGCGTCATAGCGCGAAAAATCACGCTGAACCAGCTTGAAATCTGCAATTTTTTCCTCTCCCGGAGCCAGATGCACTTTTTTGAAGTGCCGGAGGACTCTTGCCGGACGTTCCGGCAGATTATCCTCTCTGCCGACATATATCTGAATCACACACGCTCCGGCAAACGGTGAAACATTTTTCACCCGCACGCGCATTTCGAATTCTGTCTCTGCCGTCTTTTTTATTTCCGGCATCTCATATTCAAATGAAGCGTAACTCAACCCGTAACCGAAAGGGAAACGGGGGCGTATCCCGGCTTTATCCATATACCGGTAGCCGATAAACAACCCCTCATCGTAAGAAACCTGCGGATTTTCCCCGGTGACGATTCCGGGATAATTCCCGTTGGCGATCGAGGGATAATCAGACAATCTGTCGCTCCACGAAAACGGCAGTCTGCCGTTGGGCGAGGCTTTGCCCTCAAGAATATCCAAAACTGAATTTCCGCACTCCTGCCCGGGATAAAACATTTCCAAAACCGCAGGAACTTTCTCTATCCACTGCGAAGTATTGACCACTGAACCGTTTATCAGAACCACTGTCATATTACTGTTGACCTCTGCCAGACGTTTGAGCAATTCATCCTGATTCGACGGCAGCTCAAGGTCGGGAATATCGGCACCGGCAACATTGCCCCAGCCGATAGCTTCTTTGTCATAGCCGTGGTGCGTGCCGCCGACGTATATGACCGTATCAGCTTCAGCAGCCGCCCGGACGGCTTCAGCCATTTCAGATTCTCCGTCCTCAAAATAAAGCAGCCGCAACTCTGAAACCAGCGTGGTATAACGGTATGCCTCTATTTCGATTTCAAGTTCCACCCCTGCCACGGCTTCAAAAGAGTAAAGCGGCGAACTGCCGGAATTGACGGTTTCGGTATCTGCGATTTTTATTTCCTGATGGTTCACAATAAATTTGGCAAAAAAACACGCTGTGGCAAGCTGGATCGCCGCTTTACCGCTTTTCCGGGGCACAACTCTGCCGCGGATACGGCAGGCAAAACAACCGGCGAAACGCTCATCTTCCTGCATACCGCCGGCATTGAGGACCCCGAAACGCAGCGGGAACACCTCCTGCCGGGTGAGAAACGGCGTTCTGTTTTCCTCCATAGCCTCTCTGGAATCAAAATACTCCACCGCAAATCCGTCCGGAGCCATAGCATCGCCGACCGTTCGCTCAAGGTCGAAACTGACACCCCGGGCAAAAATTATTTCGGCATTGCCGCCCCAGCGTTTCCGTGCAGCTTCAAGTACAGTAACTTCGTACGGCGGATGCGTCGCACCTGAACCGCCGCACCAGATCATTGACCCCATATTGTGACGGTAATCTGCCGAAGGTCCGATTATGGCGATTTTTTGCAATTTACTGAAATTACCCGGCAGAATATTGCCATCGTTTTTCAGCAGCACGGCACATTCACAGGCGGCACGGCGGACAAATTCCTGATATTCCGGAGAATTGGCTTCGTACCCGCCGGTATCCTCCTCTTTTGCAAAAGCCCCCATGCGGTAGAGCAGACGCAAATTGTTCAGAGCCATCTGGTCAAGTACTTCCATCGGCACCTCTCCCTGCTCCACCAACTGCGACAGATTTTGACTCATCAGCGTATGCTCACCGCCGCCCATTTCCAGATCCTGACCGCCCAGAATGCTGTTTTTGGCGTTTTGAGTTCCGCCCCAGTCGGAAACGGTGACACCGTCAAATCCGCACTCATCGCGGAGAAATTTTCTCTGGGTATAACTGCATTCAGAAGCCTGAACTCCGTTGATTTTATTGTAGGAAGTCATGATCATCCACGGTTTGGCTTCTTTGCAGACGATTTCAAAATTTTCCAGATAGAGTTCCCGGAGCACAGCAGGGTCACACAGGGAATCCCCGGTCGTCCGGCAGATTTCCTGATTGTTGAGTGCCAGATGTTTGGGAGTGGCGGCGACCCCTCTGGACTGACAGCCGCGGACATATCCGGCGGCAATTTTTCCGGAAAGCACCGGGTCTTCACCGAAATATTCAAAACTTCTGCCGTTAAGCGGAGTACGCATCAGATTCATTCCGGGACCGAGAATACCCCGGATACCGCAGGCACGGGCCTCTTCAGCCAGGGCAGTGCCGTATTTTTCTGCAAGAGCCGTGTCAAAACTTGCCGCCAGTGCAAGCCCGCAAGGGAAAGCAGTGTTTTTTTCTCCGTTTTCCCGGCGAACCCCCTGCGGTCCGTCGGTAACAAAAACTTCACGAATCCCGTGATGCGGCAATTTCCCGACGGAAAGACTTGCCCTGCCGTATGAAAGACGGATTTTGTCGGCAGTGGACAGGCGCGAAAGCACTTCTCTTATAAATTTTTCCATAGCAACAGTCCTGCATAAACTTCAATTATCGGTAATGAACCAAATTTTGTGACGCATAAAATATATTCCATGTGTCGTGAATATTCAAGCGTTTTTCAGGTGTCTTGCTATTGCCTCTTTACAAAAAAATCCGGCATTGCTGCCGGATTTTTCATAACCTTATGCGGGAAATCATCTGCCCTGTTTGAGTTCGCGTACCGCTTCCACCACCGCGTGCGCCTGAAATACAAGCTGTTCCTCGGTCAACGGATAAAGCGGCAAATGGGTGTAGGAGTGATAAAACATCTCTTCAGTACGCGGACACGATGCCGCAAGTTCGTTTTCGTTATAACCGAGGTCTTTCATTATTTTGAAACGGTACATCGGTCCGAAATGGGTGATGTTGGTCAATCCTTTACCGGCAAGTTTGGCAGCGAGCTGCTGGATATTGCCGCCGACGGCTTTCGGGTCGATACGCAGCAGATAGAGGTGGTGCGTACCGTAAGTGTCTGCGGTATCGGATTTTTCAACCAGAATGCCTTTTTCTTCAGCAAGGACTCCATTCATATATTCCGCAGCCTTGCGCCGGATTTCAATAATTTTATCCAGCCGCTTCATCTGCAAACACAATCCGAGAGCCTGGATTTCCGTCGATGAGTGGTTCTGCGCCACCTGAATACCGCCATCTTTGGTCATCAACGGCGAAATATCATACAGCCAGTCTTTTATTTTGCGGGTGAAATCCAGACCGAGGAAACGCGCTCCGGCAAACTGTTTCCCGTAAAAATCATCGTTGGTCAGCAGCACTCCGCCCTCACCGAAAGAGTTGATATTTTTCACTTCGTGCAGTGAAAATCCGCCGAAATCCCCGATCGTACCGAGCTTTTTGCCCCTGTACGCGCCACCCATGCCGTGCGCGGCATCTTCCATCACCGGGATACCGTGCTTGCGGGCGACAGCCATGACACCATCCATATCGACGGGGAAACCGCCCAGATGCACCGGCACGATCATTTTGGTTTTCGGAGTGATTTTCTTTTCCAGGTCAGCCGGGTCGAGGTTGATGGTTTCGGGGTCGATATCGGCAAAAACGATTTTTGCTCCCACGCTCAAAGGATAAGCCATCGTGGCGATAAAAGTCACCGCAGGCATGATGACCTCATCTCCGGCGGAAATACCGGCGAGCTTGTAAGCGATTTCCATGCCGCCGGTCCAGTTGCTTGTAAAACAGGCATATTTACTGCCGAAATAACGGCACGCCTCCTCTTCTGCGGCGGCGACATTTCTGCCGAGAGTAAGTTTGGTGGCACGTCCGGAATTTTCAGCCAGCACGGTCAGAGCTTTCTGTGCATTTTCCCAGGCGTCAGCGTACTCTGCTGAACCGTTGTCCGGCAGCAGAAATTTGACTATTTCCAGCGCATCTGCGCCATCAAAAAACTCTCCCACGGCGTGCCACGGCACTTTGCTTTCACCGACTGAATAACGGAAATCTCCACCTTTTTTCTCGCTCATACTCTCTCTTTCCCGGCAGTTCACATTGCTTTACAAACAGTTAAAAAAACATTTGTATAATATAGCACAAACTGCCGGATTTTTCAACGCCGGAAACGATTTTACCCGCATCACTTGAGTGCGGCGGCGAGCGGGCAATCCGGCTCCGCCGGCAAATTTTTCGCAAGTGCTTGAAAAAAAATATATATACATTATATTATGAAAAGTTTTTCCAATCTATTTTTCTTGGGGACGATTTTATGAAAAACAAAATATTTATGTTGTGCATCTTGACATTTCTGTCTGTGATATTAACATTTGTGCCAATGTTTCTGATGAATCTTTATTTTCATGTTGCCGTTAAAGAGATTCTCTGCCGTGCAGCAACGATGCTGCTTTTGATGCTGACACTGGTGATAACAAATATGTTAACAGCCAAAACGATATTCCGCATTCCCGGCATTATAATTTCCGGAATGATTTTTTCCGCAATGATGATACTGCAGATTCTGGAATTTTACAACTTTGCAACAGTCGGCGAAACATTTGCCATGAATTTTTATACTACAATGCTTGATTGGAAGTTGATTCTTGCACTTGCACCGTCTCAAGCCGGACAGATTTCAATATGTTTTATCTATCTTTTGCTTTCAGTCACAGCTTTCGTATCTGTTACTATATGTCTTCGGAACCATCATTCCGGACACAAAAAATTACTGACCGCGATCACAGCATTATGTTTTGCGATGCTGGGATTTGCATTTTGGCAACTTCCCAACCCGCCCGTCAACTTTGTAAAAATGATAAATCTGGCAAAAACGCACAGCGACCGCATTGATTATGAACAACTGAAAAAATTCGGCATCATCCATTGCAACACCACAAAAGAAACGTTAAAAATATATAACACCGGAACCGGTAAGAATCTCGTTTTTATTATTCTGGAAAGTATGGAAAAAAACTTTCTTGACGAAGAATTGTTTCCCGGCCTCACCCCTAATCTGAATCGTTTGCGACAAGATAAAAACACTTTGTTTTTTGATAACATGACAGATTCCGGTCACGCTACTGCCCCTGCCATTTTTCAACTTATTTACGGGATGCCGACCACACCGCTGACAGCAGCAACACAAGGCATGGGAAAAGCTAATGTGACAATGATGAAAAATTTCGTCGGACTGCCATATATATTTAACAAAGCCGGTTACAGTTGGACACACATTAAGCAAATCGGGTCTTTCAATGAATTATTTGATTCAGAAAATGCCAAAATTGATTTCAAAACAGAATTTGCCGGACCTGATGCAAAATCATTCCCGCCTCCAACGTATCTGGATATGCACACTTTTCACTATGCGGCACAAGCATTCCGCAAACGTGCCGCAGGAAACAAACCTTTTGCCATATCGCTTGTGACTATCGACGGTCATTTCCCCAATGGATATATCAATCAGAAAACATTAAAATATCCCCGGAATCAACAGAAACTGCAGATTTTAGACGCCATATACAACTGCGATTCCCTTTTAGGGAAATTCGTTGACAACATAATATCTTCTCCCCAAGGTAAAAACACAGTGATTGTCATTACAAATGACCATCTTTTCATGTCCAATGTCCCGAATCTGCGAAATAAAAAACGTAAAAACTTTTTAATGATGATAAACGCAGGTTTGAGCGGTATAAATAACACCCCCGGATGTCAGCTGGACATTCCTTCAACGATCATTGATCTTTTTAAGATAAAAAGTAATTACACATTCCCGTGCGGAGCTTCTCTTTTGACCGCGCCGGCAGTACCGTTGACTCAACGGATGTCGTGCATAACAAACGATGGAATTATCGCTTTGAATAACTACATTTCTGTCAAATCATCAGAAACGTCCTCTTTTGCCGGTAAAAATGTCATCTCGGTAATACAACGCGGCAACGAATATATCCTCAATTGCCTGGGCAATGAGATTGTCATAGAAGATACATCCAGAGTATTTATGGTTAGTTTAACCGGCGATAATAGTATCCAGAACGCAGGATATGTGCGTCATCTTTCAAAAGAAGGACAGTGTAATGCCGTAAAAAACAACTTGAATTCCAAAAGTAAAAAAATATTTTTGTTTCACGGCAAATCTGAAATAAACAATATTATTCTCGACAAATTGAGGATAACATCTCTCCCGGTGGAATGGGTGTTGGTATACAAAGACGAAAAAGGAAATTTCAAAGCGGTATTGAGTACCCGTCTGAAAGACCTCAAACAGGATATTACAGACACAGCAAAACACACTGTGAACATTTCTTATACATACGATGACTATACGGAACTGTCTGCCGCTGATTTTCATTCATCTAAAGACAAGAAAATCATTGATGATAAAACATTTGCTATTTCCGACGTGAGCCAGTACTCATATTCGCATCGGCTTTTCACAAACGGTGAAATAAAATTCTCCGCAAACATAAAAAATACAGGCAAAATTGCATATGACGTATTTTACGGATTTCAGCCGATTGATATAAATGGCGAACATCTTTACCACGCCTGCTATCCGGCAAACAGCAAAGTCAAATGCGCCAGAATCGTAAATGCTGTTGCCGGCAACAGGGCAATTATTGTTTCCGGAGACACATCAAATTGGAATAAAGGTATGCGCTTGGCAAAAAATGCAAAGGAAAATTATTCAGATGTCCCGAACTATGATTTCACAGAACAAACCATTGTATCAATAAAAAAACTTGCAGATGGCAACTCGGAAATAACGCTGAATAATCCGTTGACAGATAATATTCCGCCGGAAACAATCATACGCCCGCATGGCGACAAATGGACATATTTGTATTCCGGAGTCAAAAAAATGCTTCCGGGGCAATCGCTGAATATACTGGCTGAAACAAAAAAATCTGATTCGCCATTCTACACCGTAAATCCTCTGCCGCGGGGATGTAATGGGGTAAAATTGGTAATATTTTCCTTCTCAAAAGGGAGCAGAGAACCGCATACTATACAAATCAGTAATTTCAAAGCAACGAAAAAATAGCACGGCTCTTTATTTCAGTGCGGCGGCGAGCGGACAATCCGGCTCCGCCGGTTCCCCCCGGCGGTAACTTGCCAATATCTCCCGTGAACGCTCTGCCAGTGTCCGGCGCACGGCACGTCTTTCGCCTTTTATCCGGGCGATATACATCCGGTCATAGTTGGTCGTCTGGTGACGCATCCATGCAATTACCGCCGCTTCCGCCCGCGCCGCAAGCGGTATCCTCTCCGTCCGCGCCACACTTCCACTGCCGACCGGTATCGCCTGGTCGGTAACGGCATCGGCAAGCTCCCATGCCAGTTCTTCATAGCACGGGGCAAAATCCAGAAAATCCACCACCGCCTGACGGAACTCCACCACATAGGCATCCTGTTTGGCTATCCGCGCCTGGCGTGCCGCTTTCAGACGGCGCAGATAAACGGGGTTGGCTCTTTCTGCTTCAAGTTCCTGCCGCACCCGCTCCACAACGACCTTATCCGCCCACACGCCGCGGGCTTCGATACGGTTTTTCCGTTTCTGCACCACGACCCAGCACTCGGTGACTGCTTTCAGTTTCCGGGTCAAGCCCGCATCTCCGGAAGGAACAAATATCCACGAATCCGGCACTTTCACCTCTTTGCCGTCATGCAGAAAACAGCGGTCGCGATTGGTGCGCCAGACCTGAAAATCACTGCTTTTCATAAACAAATCAATTCGTATGCCCGACTGCCCAGACCGATTTTTTCAGCATATTCCAGCTGTTCATAACCTTTGAAGCGTTTACCGGCGGACTTCACCGCATCATAGCAGGCACTGTCCAGAGCCACCGGGTCAAGCGAAGCAAAAACTCCGATGTCCGGCACACATTTACGCATGGGGCGGGGTTCACAATCGCACCCGGGGGTGACATTTACCACAAAGGTCACATAAAGATGTTTTTTTCCGGAGTGGGCGGCGGAGGCGTACTCCACAAGTTTTCTGCGGAAATCACGTTTGCCGAAAAGCGCGTTTTTTATCCCTTCCCAGGTAAAAACCGATACCGCACGGTGCGGGCAAATGGAAAAACACGCGCCGCAGCCGATACATTTATTGTGGTCGATGCAGTATTTTTTCTCCTCACGGATGATCGCATCGGCATTGCACCGTTTGGCACACAGACCGCAGGCACGGCACTTCCATTTGCGGATACGGGGCTTCACGTTGAAGTGCATCGCCATTTTGCCGCCTTTGGAAGCAAAGCCCATGGAAAGCTGCTTTACCGCGCCGCCGAATCCGGCAAGCATATGACCTTTGAAGTGGGAAACCACCAGCACCTGTTCCGCTTCAGCGAGCACCCTGCCGATGGCGGCGGTTTGGAAATATCTGCCGTTTGCCACCGGTACATCAGAAGCATCCTCACCGTTGCTGCCGTCAGCGATGACCACCGGCAGACGGGTGAAACCGTGGCTTTCTGCCAGCGCGATATGTTTATCCGCCTGAAATCTCTCACCGCCGTAAAGGACACTGGTTTCAGTGAAAAATGTTTTACTGCCGGCACTTTCCAGCAATTCGATCATGCCGTTGTAAACTTCCGGGGGCAGATAGGTACGGTTGCCGCGCTCGCCGAAGTGGAGCTTCAAAGGCACTTCCGGAGCCGGAGAGCCGGATTTTTCCAACAGCTTTGCCAATGCTTTTTTTCCGGCATCGGAACGGAGTGTATTATCCGCATGGGAATCCAGCGGCACAAAAAAGACTTCTGATTTCATAAACACGTTTCTCCTTTTACGGGAAATATACCACAAACAGCAGTTTTTTTCAATCGTTGTTCTTGAAAAACTCCATTTCAGGGCTATATTTCAGCATGGATACGGGTATGACCCGGAATTTATCACAATAGGAGAATCTTTTTATGAATTGGGGCGTTATCATCTCTCTGGCAGTTGTTGCGGTAATCGTTTTCTGGTGGATAGGCAAGTACAATCTGCTGCACCGGCTGAAAATTTCCATCGGCGAGGCGTGGAGCGGCATAGATGTCCAGTTGAAGCGCAAAGCCAACATCATTCCCAATCTGGTCGATACGCTCAAAATGCAGATGGATTTCGAGAGCGGACTGCTTACTGAACTTACCGCCGCCCGCACCGGTCTTGCCAGCAGTGACCGTGCTGAAGCGATTGCCGCCAGTGACCGGATTTCGGCGATCCTGCCGCAAATACGCGCCACTGCGGAAAATTATCCCCAGCTCGGCACCAATGCAAGTTTTCTCAAACTCATGGAAGATATCCGCGACTGCGAAGACAAAATCGCTTATGCCAGAAACCGCTACAACATGACTGTCGCACGCTACAATATGGAAATCGTCATGTTCCCCGGCAGTATCGTTGCTTCACGGCACAATTTCCGTGCCGAACAGCTCTTTGAAATCACTGAATCCGCCCGGCAGGATGCCGACAATATGCGTATCAGTCAACTGTGAGAAAGATAAATGAGTGAATTTTCCGCACCGTTGATTGCTTCAGAGGAAATCCGGAAAAATTTCCGCAACAGTATCCTGCTTGTCACCGTCATGGCGGCACTGGTTTTCGCCCTCTCATGGTATATCGGTCGTGTGCTGGGCGATGTCCGTACCGGTTTGACCATCGGTGCGGTCGTGGTGCTTATCGTCATTCCGGTACAGATTCTCACTGCGAAGTGGGCGATTCTCGGCATGACAAGCGGCAGAAAGGCAAATCCCGCCGACATGAAAGAACTGCGGGCACTGCACATCGTCGAAGGTCTTGCTGTATCCGCCGGATTGAGCCGGACTCCGGAGCTGTATATCCTCCCGACCCGCGTGCAGAATGCCTTTGCTTCCGGCTTGAGCGAAAAAGATGCTTTTATCGGCGTCACTCAAGGCTTGCTGGATACGATGACAGACCGGGAACTTGAAGGTGTCATCGCCCATGAATTCGGTCACATCATCCACCGCGACATCATGCTCAATCAGCTGGTCGTGGCACTGATAAGTTCACTGCTGATACTGGCATTCATCCTGGAACGCATAAGCGTGGCGCAGATGTTCAACAGCCGGCGGCGCGACCGGGATTCCGGCGGGGCCGGAGCATTCATTCTGGTGGTGGTGCTGATGGCATTTCTGCTCCGCCCGCTTGCGGCACTGCTGGGCAGTCTGCTGCAGATGGCGATCTCCCGTCAGCGCGAATACGCCGCCGATGCCGCGGCAGTCAGATTGTGCAGTTACAATGAAGGACTTGCCGGTGCATTGGAAAAACTGGGCAGAGAAGAGAACTACTCCCGTGAAGAAGTTGATTCCCTCGGCGGCAGCAATCTTGCCGGGATGTATATCCACTTCCCCGGCGGAGAGCTTTTTTCCACCCACCCGCCGATTTCCAAGCGGGTCGAACGGTTGCGGAATATGTATTAATTGAGAAAATTACCTGCTTGCGCACTTGACAACAGCGCAGGCGGTATTATATTATTATAACGGTTTCACGATGCGGGTGTAGCAAAACGGTTATGCTCCAGCTTCCCAAGCTGGCGACGCCGGTTCGACTCCGGTCACCCGCTCCATTTTCAGATAACATCCGTCTGACGGACAAAGGTACTATGAAAAAATTTTTCTTTACTGCGTTTTCTGCCGTTGCTCTGCTCTTTGTATGCGGATGTACCACTGTACAGCTGCCTTCAGAAGATATTGAAGTATTGAGCAAATACGCGGATATAATTTCAGTTCTGCGTTCCCCGGATCTGCTGCCGAATTCACGCGAAAAATATGAAGCGGCAAAAGAACTCATCAAGCATGTCGACCTCTATTTCACGCGGGAAACCGCCACGGTCAACAATCTGTTTTACCACCGTGATGCCGCAGTGGACAATCCCGGCGGCGATGACCCGACATTCACATTCACCTATCTCTGGGAAAACAAGATGCTGCGTATCCGTTTTTTCACATTCAAAATGTTTGTGACCCGGGTCGAGATCAGCGAAAAATGAATGATATCCTGTTCATGCGCGAAGCACTGGCAGAAGCTGAACTGGCAGCTGCCGCAGGTGAAGTCCCCATCGGTGCGGTCGCAGTCAGAGATGGTGTGATCGTTGCCCGCGCCCACAATCAGGTGGAGGAGTTGCACACTGTCGCCGCCCATGCCGAATTTCAGCTGCTTCACAAACTGGAAGCAATTTCCGGTGACTGGCGGATGAGCGATTACACTTTTTACATCACCAAAGAGCCGTGTCCGATGTGCGCCGGAATGCTGATAAATGCCCGGGTGAAACGGGTCGTTTTCGGGGTATCCGACCCCGCCGCAGGCGGCATGGGCGGAGCCTTTGACCTCAACGCGGTACCGGGATTGCTGTGGCATTGCGAAGTCTGTTCCGGAGTTCTCGCAGAAGAATCTCTGGCTCTGCTCCGGGATTTTTTCCGGAAACGCCGTAATTCCTGAATATATAACAACTTGCTTTCTGCATATTTACAGTGTATATTATATGGATTGTTTTATTGTTATTTTTTTCAAGGATTGAATTTTTATGGATCAGCAAACAAAATCCATCGGGGAAAGATTGCGTGAACTCCGGACTATTCTGGAAATCACGCCGGAAGAAATGGCAAATGCCACCGGCGTCAGCGAAGCCCAGTATCTGGCACATGAACGCGGCGACGCCGATTGTCACTTTTCATTTCTGTACGATTGCGCCAAACGGCTCGGTGTCGACCTTAATGCCATCGTCCGCGGACAGAGCCCGAAACTCACCAGCTATACGCTCAACCGCGCCGGCAGCGGAGTCGCCATTGAACGCAGCCACGAATTCAAATATCACCAGCTGGCGGCGGATTTCAAATCCCGCATGACCGAACCGCTTTTCGTC
Organism: Victivallaceae bacterium; assembly: GCA_045586645.1. GTDB lineage: Bacteria > Verrucomicrobiota > Lentisphaeria > Victivallales > Victivallaceae > UBA1784. Next base: position 3,427 of record JAZNAR010000071.1, on the reverse strand, counting down.
GTTGCCAAACCCCAGCGTCCGGGGCTGCCGATACCGCTTTCCACCCATCCGGGGCAGGAATTTGACTATGTTCTCAAAGGAAAACTGAAAATCCGCATCGGGGACAAAGTTGAACTGCTTTCCCCCGGTGACAGTATGTATTACGACAGCAATCAGCCTCACGGCATGGTCGCGGTGGATTGCGACGAATGCGAATTTCTGGCTATTCCCATTCAGGGCGAAGCCAAAAAAGCTGAAGCTCCCGTGCCGGTAAAATCGGCTCCGCAAATCATCAATCCCAACGAAAAACGGCTCTGTCAGAAATTCATGCACGAAACCGTCGATGACAACGGGCATCTGGTTTCATGCCGCTTTGAATATCCGGAAAACTTCAACTTTGCCTACGATTGCGTTGACGCTCTTGCCATCAAATATCCCAACAAACTGGCGTTGGCGTGGGTCGGCAAAGACCATGTACGGAAAGATTTCACGTTTTTTGACATCGCTCTTGAGTCGTGCCGGGCAGCCAATTACTTCGCTTCGCTCGGTATCAAAAAAGGCGACCGGGTCATGCTGGTGCTGAAACGGCACTATCAATACTGGTTTATCATCAACGCCCTGCACCGCATAGGCGCGATCGCCATTCCGGCGAGCAATCAGCTGCTGGTCAAGGATTTCGTCTACCGTTTCCAGTCCGCCGGAGTAAAAGCCATCGTGGCAACAGCCGACGGAGATGTGACAAAATTTGTGGATGAAGCTGCCGCAGAGTGTCCGGAACTTTCACTCAAAATCATTGTTAACGGTCAGCGTGACTCCTGGCATGATTTTGATGCCGAATATGACAAACACGGTGACACATTCCCCCGGCCCACGGATCTGCTGGTGAGCGACCCGATGCTGATGTTTTTCAGCAGCGGCACTACCGGTTATCCCAAAATCGTCGAACACAGTTTCTCCTATCCGCTCGGGCACATAATGACTGCCCGCTGGTGGCAGTGTACCAATCCGAACGGATTGCATTTCACGATTTCCGACACCGGCTGGGCAAAAGCGAGCTGGGGCAAGATTTACGGGCAGTGGCTGAATGAAAGTGCGGTTTTTGTCTACGACTTTGACCGTTTCGATGCGGCGGACATCATGCCGCTCTTTAAAGAACACAACATTACCACATTCTGTGCACCGCCGACGATGTACCGCTTTTTCATCAGAGAAGACCTCTCCAAATACGACCTTTCAAGCATTGAACACGCCTGTATTGCCGGTGAAGCTCTCAACCCGGAAGTTTTCCAGCAATTCTACAAGGCGACCGGTCTGAAGGTCATGGAAGGTTTCGGTCAGTCAGAAAGTCCGGTCATGCTTGCCAACCTTTTCGGCATGACTCCCAAACCCGGTTCCATGGGCAAACCGACTCCGGCATTTCCCATCGAGTTGATCGACCCCGACGGCAATCCGGTCAAAGACGGTGAAGTCGGTGAGATCGTCATCCACGCTGAACCGGATCAGCTGCCCGGTCTTTTCCGCGGTTATTACAATGCGGAGGACAAAACTGCAGAGCTGTGGCATGACGGTTACTATCACACCGGCGATACCGCGTGGCGGGATGAAGACGGCTATTACTGGTATGTCGGCAGAACTGACGATGTTATCAAATCCTCCGGCTACCGTATCGGTCCGTTTGAAATCGAAAGCGTCATTATGGAAATGCCCTACGTGCTGGAATGTGCCGTCGTCGGTGCGCCGGACGAAATCAGAGGTCAGGTCGTGGAAGCATATATCGTGCTGACCCGCGGTACTGTCGGCACCGATGAGATGAAAAAAGAGATCCAGGAGTATGTCAAATCCCACACTGCGCCGTACAAATATCCGCGCCGTATAGAGTTTCTCCCGGAACTTCCCAAAACCACCAGCGGCAAGATCCGCCGCAACGAATTGCGGAAACTTGCCGCAGAGTGTGCAAAATAAAAACGCTCATTGGCGACAAACAGCGCAATTATAAAAAAGCGGTCGGAAATCACTTGATTTCCGACCGCGCTTTTGTTGGTTTCATCAGCGGGGAGTTATTTTGAAACTCCGTATCTTGCCGCTGAAAAATTCCCCTATTTCAGATGTGCCCAAAGCCATCGCCCTCGGATAGCGGTGGTATCCGGGAGCTTCCACTGCTTCACCGGCGACACCGTTGGTGCTCACGACCAGTTTGTCCTGATCAAAAGTGATTTTCACCTTGTTCCACTGCCACGGTCTCAACCGCGGACCACTGGCGATACGCATCGGCTTGCCGTTGGGGATCTCGGTCAACTGATTGCAATAGCTCATCACAGTCGGCACCCGGTTGACCAGCTGGAATGTGAATGAATCACGGGTCCCGGTAAGCAGCGTCTGCCTGACTGCACCGTCTTTATCCACATAAATATCCATTTCTATCTCGTAACTGCCAAATGGCGGCACCAATCCCATCGGCAGAGAGACATACTGCGAACCGTTGAATACCAGAGTATCTTTGCCGTCAGTTTTTTCTCTTGACGGGGCGGCATTTTCGATCTGACCGCCGACAGCTTTTTTCCGGCTCCATACGCTGGTAGTCTTGTTAAAAAATCCGGTCATCAGACTGCCGTACTGGGATTCCCCCTGCCCGAAACCGGTCACCATCGGCACATATCCGGCAAGGATACCATCCCAGCGGCTGCCGGCGGAACATTTTATGATAGAACCGTTTCTGTCAGAGAAATCATACGTCACCGGCTTCACGAAATCAGCATCGACTTCCACAGTGTCACGTTTATTCTGGCCGACAGAGAAAACATTGAGCTTGACCATTTTTCCCGAAGGCACAAACGGCGACATTTTTTTACTGCGGTAAATGCGGTAATCTTTGTCTATCACCTGCACCAGAAATCCCGCTTCCGGCAGATCCAGACGCACCGGCGCAGAAAATTCATACTCTTTGCCGCCCAGCACATCCGGCATCTGATCCTGCTGATTGTTGCGGACAATGACCAGCTGGGAGCTGTGTTGACCGTTGACACCGTAACTGCCGAGTTTCTGCACGTCGGCAAGTTTGACAACGGTTTTTCCCGCAGTCAATCCGGGCAAATCTATTTCGACTGCCGCATTTGCCAAATCTTTGCGCGGAATGGAAATGAAACGGTGCGTCGGACGGATGTTCAAAGCGAAGTTTTTGAGCGTCCACAGAGAATCGTCACCGCGCCACGCGGTTTTACCGACTGCCGGATAAACTGCGACATCGGGCATGTTGACAAGTTTCACACTGCCGGTGAGTTTCAGCGGAGATTTCGGCACGCCCTGAAGCGAAATCCGGAACGCCGCACGGTCGGCACTCTCGCGGAATTTGGAACCGCCCTCATTATCGTGGCTGTAAACGACAAGATTGTCGCCGCTGATGATTTCGATACTGCGGAGTTCGACCGGGGAAGAAACTTTCACATTCACA
>JAZNAR010000070.1:0-11363 GCA_045586645.1 Victivallaceae bacterium | reverse complement strand
TTTACTTTAGATCTGTGAAGTTTCGTCCAATTCAAGCAGAGATGAAGACTCCTCTCTGGTATGTTGAGGTAGAGATTTCCTGCATATAGAGTCAAGAATCATATTCCGCAACTCTCCGGAATAAAATCCATCACTGTCTCCATGAAGAACAGTTTGTTTTTGAAGATTTTGACAAAGTTCCTGATATTTTTGCATAAAAGTTCTCCTCCTTTTTTATTGATTTGCCATCTGTAAAGCAGCGGTGCGGAAATGAACTGCTGATTCATATGATGAGAAAACCTGTTTGTAGAAATCATTGCCGAAACGGACCTCCATTCCGGATTTATCCTGATCAAGAGCAGGCAGAATCTCTCCTATTTCAACTTTTCCGTTCGGGTAATATGTTTCGGTAAAATAATATTTGCGGTGCAGTTGCTTCTGTGAAGCAATGAAATCGGCGTTGCAAAGACATCCCCAAAGCAGACACAGCAGAGGACAGAACTCTACATAAATTTTATCACTTTGCCTTGCCGCTGACCGACCGGCAAATTTTGAGAAGAAATTTTCTGCACTGTAACTTCCGCGGTATGCGAGGATTTCGGCAATAACGGCATAAGATCGTTTCAAAAAAGCTTCATAATCCATTTTTTCTTCCGGCAAAAGCGGAGAAGCGGTCATTGTCAAAATGATCTCCAACGCAAGATCACGCTTTGCACTGTCCTCAATCTCTTTGAGATGATTGATCAACTGCTGCCGGATACCCAGCATTCGCAGAACATGGGCATTGCAAGCGTGTTCCAGTAATTGCAACCGTTTCAGGCTGTGCTCCTGAATTTTCCCGGCGGCGTCTTTATTCAATGGTGTAGATAATTTGAATTCAAGATGAGCCTGATGCTGTTGAATACTTTTGGCGTAAAAATTCCCCTGGCAGCAGTAAAACTTGAAAATCATTCTGTCCCAGGCACACTTGAGTTGCAGTATTCCATTCACTCCCCAAGTGTGAAAAAGTGCCTGAATCTCTGGTTTGTGCTGATCCGTTTTTTGAAAAGTTATTTCCAACGGCGGAAGCAGACCATAAAGTTCATCTATTTTTGCACTTCCGAATCCGGCTTTGCTTTGAAGCAGAGATAAAAATGTGTTGATTTCACGAGGAAAATCAAGTTTGCAGAGAGTTTGTTTCAAGAGTGACATAACATAGTTTCCTTTCCCGGTTGCGGTGATGGGGTTAAAATAAATTTTTCGGGATCATCCGGAGCGACATCGAGAATTCCGGAAGCCGGTTCTCTGGAACGGATGAGTTCAAAAATAAAATGCCGGATCTTCCGCTCAATATTGCTGCGGAGTTCACGGGCCCCGTTGCGGGTATTGTCGATACTGCGCAGGGTTTCTTCGATGACATCAGAAGTAAATCCATAGATATCAATGTTGTGGGATTTTTTGTATTCCGGCAGCAGCAACTTGTAAAACTTTCCGGCGATCAACCGCAGATGCTCCGGCTTCAAAGGTCTGAAAATCAGGATCTCATGTCCGAATTTTCCGAAACGGGCGATAAATTCAGGGCTGAACCGTTCTTTAAGCTGCATTTCAAGGTTTTGCTGCAGGCGTCTTTCCGAAAGATGTTTGATGTTCTGAAAAACCTGTGCCCCGATATTACTGGTGGCAACGATAAAGAATTTGCTCAAGTCATAGGTTTTATTATTACTGAGCGTGATTCTTGCCGCATCCAACTGTTGGAGCATGATAGTAAAAATTGCCGGATGGGATTTTTCAATTTCATCATATAATATGACTCCTTCACCACATTGCTCCAGAAATGCTCCCATTCTCCCGGAACTTTTGCCACCGGGTGTTCCGATCAGGTTCATCAGAGCCTCTTCGCCTGCCTGCCGGGAAAATTCGGACATATCCAGCCGCAGGAAATTCCGGTCAGCAGTACCATACATATACTCTACTGCCGAACGGATGGATTCTGTTTTGCCGACACCGGTGGGACCAAGCAGGAAAAGCGTTCCTCGCGGACGACCGGGCGTATTCAAATTTAACATTCCGAATTTGAGGCAATCGCAGAGCGGAGAGAGGATTTTATCCTGTCCCATGATCCGGCTGTCCAGAAATTCTTTCAAGGCTTCCATTTTTTCCAATGACGGGGCTTGTTCACTGTTTTTGAGCGTGTTTTCCATGTTTCAGGTCTCCTTTCTTAAACTTTTTTTGATTTTTTTTGCAATTCGCTCTTGACTTTTTCATCTTTCGATGCCATTTTGTAAATGCAAAAGCGTAATATTACGGATTTGCATATACAATACCACATTTAGCCAAACTTTTCAAGTAAAAAACCGAAGAAAGGAGGTGAAAAACAAAATAGTTCACTCAAAACCGTAATGTTAAACCATCAAAAAAACACATCAACATGAAAGGAATCAAGATGAAAAAAACAGAATGGATCAAAAATAATCGGTATTTTCTGGCACTTCTCGGTTTGCTGGCGTGGCCCGGCAAGGCGCAGGCTGCGGTTCAACAGGTTACTCTGGAAACCGGTTTGGGGTATGTCGGGTACTTTATCATCGGCATGATCATGCTGACCTCCCTTATATTGATCGGAGTCGGCGGTTATCAGATGAGTCAGGATTCCGGTAAAGGCAAGATGACCGTGGCGGCTGGTGTGCTGATCCCGGTTTTTCTGGCTGTCGTTTACTACATCTTCAAAACCGTTTTGAAGATCGACCTCGACTTTTCACCCAATCTGTGAGGTGGATATGAATGATGTATCGCCAATAACAATCACCCGCAATCCCGCTCAGGCTGTATCTTCGGTAGTGAAACTCTTTGGTTTCCGCGTCCGGGGAAATACGGTCTATGTCTTTTTCGGCGGTTTGGTTTGCGGAGTATTTTGTGCGATTGCCGCCTATCCGGTGCATATTCTGCTTGCCGGAATTGCCATGATAACGCCTCCTGTGCTTTCAACACTCTTTATCAGGAAATTCATTGCGGATAAACCACGCTGCTTTTTCTGGTTCTGGTATGATGAAAAGATGCAGGGGCGTTTTCTGCGTAAACCCAAACGCAAGGGAGGTGTTTATGCTGCAGCTTCCTGACGGATATATCGTCCGCACCGAAAAGCCGGAAGAAAGTTTCATCATTTACGGCGATCTGAATCCCAAAGGTTTTGTAAGTAAAGGATACCGCCTGGAGATCCCGAACCTCAACAACGCCGGGAACGGATTGAAAAATGACCTTTTTTTACGGCTTTCCGGATGGCTGGCTTCTCAAACACTGGATAAGCGTATTCAAATCCGCTATACCCGTGATGCAGATTACCGGGATATACTTTACTCTTATCAGTCTGATACTGACAATCTTGCCGAAGATGTATGGAGTAAATACACCCGGCAGGAAATCCACGCTAAAATGCAGAGCAAAATTGCCAACCGGACTTTAAGAAGAGAGTATGTGGATGTATATTTTTCCCGGAGTTTGGGGAATTTCCTGAAAAATGGTTATATACCTGAATCTCCAAAAGAAAAATCATCCTTTGAGAGAGAAATTACTTCGTCCTTTGCTACAGACATGTCCGATTTGGGGGCTTTCCTGGCACTGCCGGTCAAGCCATTGGACAACATCTCTCTGTTCCGGGAGTTCTACCGGGCGGTCAATAAATCAGCTCTTGATCTCAATATTGATTACGATGCAACTTTTGATTGCCGTCTTTCAGAGATTTACAGCTGTGAATATGCCGGTATTACTTCTGAAGAACCCGGTCATGCCAGTTTTACTTCCGATGGATATTTCCACAATATCTTTACTTTGCACGATTTCCCCAAAAGTGATCTTGTGCCGTTCTATGGAGCAAAACTTCTGGAGAACTCTCTTCAGAATCTGACTATTGTGGTCAACATTGAGCCGCAGGATGTGGAAAAGACCATTGAGGAAAAACAGAAACATTGGAAGCGTGTCCGTGCCGACTTACTGGAAGAGGAAAGCGAGGTTGCCGCATCCGCAGGATTGGATGCTTTGACTGAACACATCTACCGGCTGGGTAAAGGAGAGGACTTCCCTTTGAAAGTAGAGTATGTGATCCACACCTGGAACCGGGATCTGGCGGAACTGCAAAGTGACTCCACCATTCTCAAACAGGCGGCTACCGCCATGTTTACCAGTTTGGACTCCTATGATCTGGGGTTGCAAAGTCTGCATAATTTCAGCAAAACTCTGCCGGGAAATCTTTTCTATCCCAGACGGGATGCATTGCTGGATTGTATGCACCGGCCATTGGCGGCACTTCTGCCTTTTTCCAGTTCCTTTGTGGGGAAAGGCAAAAACGGCAATATCCTCTTTGAAGGAGATCACGGTAATTTGATGACCTTTTCTTTCTTTGACGGAGGCACACCGCAACATACACTCTGTCTGGGACAGACCGGATCAGGAAAATCGGTGAATTTTGTTTCCATTCTTTCCCAGTGTTACCACGAATTTTCCAAAGTGGTCATTATTGAGGAAGGCGGCAGTTACTTCAATCTGACAAGGATTTATGGCGATGAAGCCCAATATATCGTTATAGACCCAAGTGCCAATTTGACGCTGAACTATTTCGATACAGGCGGCTTGCCGCTGACTCCGGCACAGATTGAATTTGCGACAACTTTTCTGGTGGCAATGTGCGGAGAAAGTACCGATCTGGAAAAAATTCAGGATCGTGCGGCAATCATTACCCCATATGTTGTGGCAGTTTATACCGATTCCTACAATGAGTGGAAAAACCGGCATCGGAAAGAACTTGAAGAAGCTGCCCGGATGAGCCTTACCATTGAGAGTATCATTCCCAAACTTCCGCTGGATCAGAATACGGCACAGGATGCCTATTTTGAACTGCGGGATATTCTCAATCATTCCGGAACGCTGGATTCTTTCGGCCAAGAGGTGCTGGAACTTTATCACTCCTGGACAGTTCAGGACATCAACAACTGCATCATTGATGACCCGGAAATGCTGCGTAATATTGCGTATGCCTTTATGGGCAAATGTGATATGCCGTATCACAGTCAGCTGGTGGAAGCAATACGGGAAACTTCTTTATCCAATCTGGAAAAGAGTGAAACTTCCCGGATCGCTGCCCGGTTGGCAGTTTACTCTATTGAAAGCGGCAAAGGTTGTCTTTTCGACGGGGAAACGACCATTGATCTTTCCAAACGGTGGATCCACATTGAGCTTGGAAAAATGGCACAGTCCGGCAATGCCCTGAAAAATCTGGTAGGCATAGTGATCAACAATCTGGTCAAAAATCAGATTATCAATATGCCACGTTCAGCGAAAAAAGCATATCTTTTTGAGGAGGCATCACGCTTTCTGCTGATTCCGGGAGCGGCTGAAATTATGAAGCAGACCTATGCACAGTTCCGTAAATTCAACTGTGTGGCGATCACGATCACCCAGTCCATAGCCCAGATGGCACAATCCGGTGTGGGGCAGATCATTATGACGCAAAGTAAAATGTTTCTGTTTCTGAAAAATACTGACAGTGCCGAACTGGATCTGATCCGCAACTACATTCCCATTTCGGATGAAGCCAAACGGAATATTATGGATTTTCCGGCTCCGGAACATCTTCCGGCAGGAAACAAATTTTCAAGTTTCCTTTTGTTTGCCCAGCGGGCGAACTGGCCGATGGTGGGCGTGGGACGGAATTATGCTTCCAAAGCGATTCTTTCAGCCGCGGCGACCAGCGGAAATCTTCACAGCAAACTTACCAAACTCTTAAAAACCATTTCTGTCCGGACACCGGAAAAAGAGTTTGCCGCAATGCTGCTGGATGCCACAGAGGTGCTGCATGAAGAACTGAAAGTTTTTCAGCTCCTGAACAAAATCGAAGAGTGCGGGGATGACCGGATCAAGTCCCTGGTACTGGATACAAAAATTGAACTTAAAGCAACGTTGGATCGTTCCGGGATCTGACAAACACAGAAAGGAAAAATTTATATGAGGAAAACTTTAACCTTGACATTTCTCTTTCTTATTCAAGTGCTGGGCGTACCGCTTTTTGCAACGGTCACGATCCAGGGAACCGGCGGCAATACATTGAAAACGATTGTGGTGCCGAGTAATTACAATGGCAAACAGGGAACTTTCTATGCTTACGGCGGCTGGAGTTCCTGGAGCGAAGATTTTTTAATGTCTCCCCGGCCGATGGAAATTGTTGATCCCGGTGGTTATCGGGTTGCACTGTCAAGTTGGGCATCTGCAAGCAATCCTTATGTAGCATTGGAAGCCGATGACAAACTCGGCACCGGAATCTACAAAGTCCAATCATACGATAACGGGCTTGATATGCCTCCGGCTGAAATCCAGTATGCCTATCTGGTTGTCTGGGATACTGATACCGGTGGGGATTCCGGAGGGAATACCGGAGGCGGAACAACGGTAGTTGTTCCCAGTACCGGAGGAGATGGCGTTGATCTGGAAGCATTTATTACTTCCATGACCACCACTTTGGAAGGCTTGCGGGCGGAACTCAATGGCAACCTCAATACCAAAACAGCAGAACTTCTGCAGATGATCCTTAATTTGCAAAGTCAGCTCAATGATGCTATTGCCCGTCATGCCACGGATCAATCCCTTGTTTTGAATCAGATTGCTTCGGTTCAGACCGATCTCAACGATAAAATTGCTGATCTGAAAGTCCGCATTGCCGAATTGCAGACCAATATCAATGAAAAAGGCAATCAGATCCAGATATTGACCAATCTGCACAATGCGGATGTTCAGCGGATCGAAACAGCGATAGCCAATCTCAAGGCTCAGCACGAAACGGATGTTGCCGGAATCAATGCCGCCATTGATGAAATCAAAGCAAAACTGCAGGAACTCAATACAAAATTCCTTAACGGCGATAAAGCCTTGCAGGATCAGATTGATGACCTGACAGAAAAACATGATCTTCTGAAAGCGGAACTTAAAGCGGCAAAGGATAAGCACGATGTGGATGTGGATAAACTCCGCAGCGAGATGAGTGCCATTGAAGCATCTATCCGGGCTGCCCATGACCGGGATATTGCCGTTTTGAACGGAACCATTGACAATCTCAATACCCGATTTGAAACTGAAAAAACAGCTTCCAATAAGAAAATTGAACAGTTGGAAACGAAACTTGCCCAGCTGGGAAAAGAGTCGGAAGATGGGGATGACGCTCTCCGGGATCTCATCACAGATACCCGTTTACAGCTCTTGAGTGCCCAAAATGAACTTACCGCTCTCAAGCTGCAGCATGACCGGGAAATTGCGGAAGTCAAAGAGAAAATCACCAAAGCGGAAAATGATCTTACCAAAAAGATCGATGATGCCACGGCGGATTTGAAACAGGATCTTCTGACTGTGGACAACCGTTATAAAGACCTCTGCGCCCAGCTTGACAGTAAAATCCAATCTGCCCGCGATGCACTCAATGCGGAAGTTGCCAAACTCAATGATACGGATAAAGACCTCTACAAAGAGATGTCCGATCTGAAAGAGAAGCAGGCTGATTATTACGCCCGTCTGGAAAATATCAAACTTACCCACGAGCATGACAAACAGGCGTTGGAGGCCCAGATCAGCGAACTTGACAAAAAGTACAAGCAGGAAGTTGATGTTCTGAAAAATGAGATCACTTCTCTTAAAAATCAGATCAAACAGGCGGAAGATACCCACGCAAGGGAAGCGGCAGAACTGAAGGCCCAGATCGACAAACTGGTAAATTCTCTGGATGAAGAAGTCAAAAAGATCTATCTGGAACTGCAGTCCCAGAAACAGGCTTTGGAAGATCATAAAAAAGCAGCTCTTGCCAAATATGACCTTCTCCAGTCCCAATTGAACTCCATTCAGTCCCTGCTGGAAAAGCGGGTGGATGAATTGAATCGGCTTATCAGGTACAGCACCTATTCTGAAGAAAAACTGCAAACTCTTCTCAAAGAACTGGAAAGCAAGGTTTCTGCCAAAGAAAAAGAGATTGCGGACCTTCAACTTGAAATTCAGGAAAAACTTGCCAAAGGCGAAGATGTAACCTCTCTGCAGGAGGCTTTGAACCGCAAACTTTCCGAATTGCAGGATTTACGAAAGGAATTGGATGCCATCAAACAGGCGCTGCAAATCAGAGATGATGACAGCGAATTCAATGTCATTAAAAATCAGCTTGCCCAGGTGGTATCAGAATTGGCACTGGTCAGCAAAAAAGCGGAACAGATGGTGGAAGATTTGCGTGGCGACCTGCTTGCCACCGAAGAGCGTCTTCTGGCATTGATCGAACAGATCCGCAAGGAATCCCAGAGCGGGGACGCTGATTTGCAGGCACAGCTGGATGCTTTCAAAGCACAGGTCATGGAACTTATCAAGCAGTTGCAGGATAAGCAGAATGCCGGTGATGAAGAATTGAAAAAGTTGATGGCTCAACTGGATGAACAGCATAAAAAACTTCTGGAAGAGTTGCAGGGCGACTTTCAGGATCAGCTTCAGGCACTCAAGTATCAGCAGGATGTTCAGTATGAAAATCTGCGTACAACCATCAACAACATTGCTTATCAGCAGCGGTATTCCGGCGGCAATACCAACAGTGGAAATTATGGATTGCCCTCCATGCAGGATAAAGAAGTTCCTACTGACAGCCGCGATTTGCGGGTAAGCCCCACTGAAATATTGAGCTTCTGACAGGAAAGGAGACAATCATTATGTTGCGAATTACACTTTCATCTTTACTCTTGTTGAGCATCATGCTCATTATCAGTGGCTGTTCCGCTACCCAGATCGCTCAAACCAAAGCATCGCAGGTGGTTTCTCCCGCATTGGGACTTGCCGGTGCCGTAGGCGGATTATTTGCCTCGGAGGATGAGTCCCAGGGAACACAAATTGCTGTTACCACAGCGGCGGCTGCCGGTGGTTATCTTCTGGGACAGTTTATTGAAAACGGTTTTAAAGATGAGAAACAGAAAGAATTCCGTGCCGGTTATGATCTGGGGCGTTCCAATTCAGCCAAAGAACTTTACTGGCTCTATCAGAAACTTCATAAGGCGGAAGAAGGCGGAGAAACCCGCACCCGACTGTATGAACTTCCCGTGCAATACAAAAACGACGGCGTGAAGCGTGTTCCGGATTCGATCCTGCTTCCGGTCGTGGAATAAGGAGGTTTTATGAGGCGTATTTTTTCAACAGCATTTATTGCACTGACACTGTCGGCTGTCTGCATACCGCAGGCACATGCCACTTATGCTGTGCATGATGCAATTACTTACATTCACGATACCATCAAAGCGGTTCAGGATGAACTCTATCAGCAGATCGATCTGGATACTGCGGCAGAAGCATTGAGTGTTGGGCAGGATACTTTAACGACCTGCCGGGATACTCTGAAAACTGCCCGTGACACCTACGATACTGCGGTCAACATCTATGATACGGCTACCCATATGAAAAATTATATCGGCGATCCCGCCCGGATGGTGGCATATATCAACTCCCGTTTCTGGCATGACCAGGAAATTTCTGCGGCTCTTAATGTAACCAAAGAGGCTCTGGAACTGGCAGATGGGGATGTTTGCAGTACGGCGGATATTGAATTCCTGCTGGATGATATTGATTACTCCATGCGTCTGGCACAGCAGCGTCAGTCGGAACAGCTTGCCAAGACCCAGAAAGAGGCTTTGGCAACGCAGGAGATCATGAAGAACTGGGAGCAGAAAATGCTTACTCAGTTGCGTGACCTTAATACTCACGATCAGCAGTATGATTCCCGGAACTCCACCTTGAATGAACTTCAGCACGCTGCCTATAAAAACAGCATTTGGCAATCCAACACACTGGGGCAGATGTTTGCGGCACAAACTGTTCATTCGGCGATGGTTGCCCAGCAGATGTATTCTGACAATATGCGTCAGGATGAGATCGACTATAAAAAAGCCAAAGCGATTCACGATTCCCGCAAAATCAATGAAAGCGGAGCATCGGAACTGGAGGCAAAAGGCTCTGTCGGCAACAACTTCATTGAACAGTTCATCAACCGGTGAGGTACTCTATGTCTGGTGCTTTAACATTTCAAAACATCAATCAGGTGATCCTGAATATGCTCGATCAGATGCACAATGTCTGCATTTGTATCGCTATGCTGATCATTTTTCTTTCGGTGTACCGGAATTATCAGCAGTTCGGGGAATATCTGGGGATCAAGTACCTTGCCGGAGTATTGCTGGCAATCGTCTTTATCGCTCTCTTTCCTGTTATGTCGGACTACCTTTTCAAAGGTATGCTCAGATGGGGAATGGATGCCGGTAAACGGGTGGAAGAATCGGTTAAAGTGCTGCTGTCCATTGAAGTTGACGGGTCCTGGTATGAAGCTGTGGTCGTCGGTATTGCCAATTTGTTTTACCGGGGCGGTATATGGCTTGGGAAATGTGTGCGGGATCTGATGATACTGGTTCTTTGCGGACTTTTTATCATTCTCAAAACACTTTCCCCATTGTTTATTGCCATGCTTACCGTTCCGGAAACCAAAACGATCGGCGTCAACTTTATGACCATGACTTTCGGATTCATTATGGCTCCATTGTGTATGGTTTTCGGAGATCTCACAATGGTATGGGTAGTCTGTCAGCTCTGGGAGCATACCGGAATGGCGGCGGCAGCGGCAACTGCCATCGGGGCCAGCGGTGCGGCATCAGCCGGACTGGCAATTCTGGCGGCATCTCCACCGGGAGCGATTGTCATTGCTGCCGGTGCCATTGGAGCTTTGTTTGCTTTCGGCTGTGTATTTGTTCTGCTCTGTGTAGTCATTTACATCGGTATCCCGTGGGCGTGCATATCACTCTTCCGCGGCGGCGGTATCGGCAATGCGTTGGCTATGTCGCTTAATACTGCCTCCAATGTAATGAATCTCACCAAAGCCGGACAGGCTTCTGAAAAGAGTCTGGGCAAATCCATTACCGATGCCATGACCCGCAACAACAGCGGCAATTCCGGGGGCGGAAATGCTTCCGGAGGAGGCGGCAAATGAGGAAATTATTTCTTTTTCTCCGGCGTCATGGAGCGTTCATAAGCTTCCATTTGGATGCGATGCCATTTGCGGGCCTCTTCGATCTGGCGTTTCCGTTTGGCTTCTGCTTCTTCCCGAGCCTTGCGTTGAGCCTGAGCCTCTCGGGCAAGGATTTCCAGATTCCGTTTGCTTTCTTTGGATTCTCCGCAACCGGCAAGTATAACGGCAGTTGCAGCAGCAAGCGTGATGGCGATGATCTTTTTCATGTTTCTTCTCCATTGTTGAAAGTTTGTAAACGGGTCTTCCCGTCCGCTTCAACGACGGGAAGACCGGAAAGAAAGGAGGTCTTTTATGGCTGTTAAACCTCAAACCGATATGTACGCAATCGTATTGCAGGAGC
>JAZNAR010000069.1:0-77770 GCA_045586645.1 Victivallaceae bacterium | reverse complement strand
CGACTGAAACGACTTTTTCCTGATACACCGCGGAAGAGAAGGCTGTACCGGTGATACCGCCGCCTGTGACCAGCAATGCGCCGTTTTCACCGACAACTTTGGTGCCGCTGATTTCGTTTTCTTTGAGCTGGTAGGTCAGGAGGCCTTCATTCAATGTGTAGCCGAACATGGCGGCTTTTTCGCCGGTCAAAGTAACACTTCCGACACTGCTCACGCCGGTGGCGACAGTGATGACATCGGTGGTGAAGTCAACCGCATCGGTGTCGATGGTGATGGCGACACTGCTCAAGTCGATGGCGTTGGTGAAGGTCACGTTTTTGCCGGTGAAAGTGAGGTTATTGCCGTTGAAAGCACCGGTTTCACCGAAAGTCATCGTGGTGTCAGCACCGACAGTGAATGTACCGGTACCGCCGACTGCGGCGTTAATGACGTTTTCACCGCTGAAATTGATCGTAGCGATGCTGTCGATAGCGTCGGAAGCAGTGGCAAAGGTACATCCGGAAATATTGATAACAGTGTCGTATCCGGTATTGGTGCCATCCGTGGCTGCCCAGATGGCTTTGCCGCCATTGCCGGAGAAAAGAGTGTTCTCGATATCGATTTCACTGCGTCTCGTCACGTTCAGCGCGGATACGTTGTTTGCGACGAAAGTACTGCCGGAAATCAAAAATTCACCATCAAAGTTATCTTTGTAGATGGCTCCGTAGCCGGAATTGGACGCATTTTCGACGTAGCAGTTTTCAATGGTCACACTGCCGGTTGTTGCGCTGTGCATCAGCATACCGTTACTGTTGGTAAAGGTACTGCCCTCAACATTAATCTTACCGTTTCCGGTGGCAACCAGAGCCCACTGTCCATTGCTGGTAAACGTGGAGTTTTTGACTTCAGCCGTAACATCGTTGCAGGCATTGACGATCCAGTAACCGCCGCTGTTGGAAATAGTGGTGTTTTCAACAACCAGACCGGCAGTTTTACCGGAAGCAATGGAGAAATCAAAAACGCGCCCCAAGTTGTTATTGATGGTCGAGTTTTTGACGGTCAAAGTTCCACTCTTGCGGTAGAACAATGCTTTTTCGTTGCCTTTGTTGTTTTCAATCAAGACACCGTCAAACGTCACATCGCCGTTACCGTAGTTTACTTTGGCGTCGCAGAGACTTGCCCCCTGATTGGTGAAGCTGCCGCCAGTCATAATGACGGTGGTTTCTTCTTCAGCGGCAATGTGTCTGCCGACATAGAGACCGGCATCGTTGTTGTTGAAGCTCACATTGTTCAGGTAGTGAGTTCCGCCGATGGTATTGATCAGCACCACACCGGCGTTGCCGCCGACATTGTTGGAGTCAAAGTGGCAGTCGCTGATGGTGATGGTTTGACCGTCGGTAACGACCATATCGTCAACAGATTCATCGTCTTTCACCAGTACGAGAGCCAAACCGTAGGTACTATTGTTAGCGGAGAAGGTCAAACCGCTGACGTTGATGTCACCGTCGATCACACGGGTGGTCATTGCCGCGGCTTCAGAAGAGGCGACACCGGTAATGAGAGCACCATTTTTGCCGGTGAGGGTATTGCCGGTGAAAACTGCCATACTGCCGTCGCTGTGGGTGAATCCGTCCAGCACGACGACTTCTGCTGTGGTGGCAGCGGCATCGGCAATGGTGTTGAAAACACCGTTGGTAACGGTGCACTCGACCTGTTCATCGCCAATAGTGATGAATTCGGTGCCGGGATTGACCACATAAGCGGTATCAAGCTCCATGCCGCTGACGGCATTGAGTTTCAGCAGATTTTCCGTATTGGTGAAGAAATATTTTCCTGCATTGAAATCAAACACCTCACCGACCTGAACCGCTTCATCATTGACAATGATGTTTGCCAGATTGGCAACGCCGCTGGCAAGGGCACTGCCGGCGGTGATAAGCTTATCGGAAACAGTGATAACTGCACCGCTCAAATCGGCAACGCCACCCGTAACAGTCAGAGCGGAAGTCAGCGTGTAATCACCGGAAAGTGCCAGAGAGCCGGCTTCACCGATGGTGATCGTGCCGCCGAATTTGGAATTGACACCGACCAGTTCCAGAGTGGAATCAATGGTCAAACCGTCCGCAAGGTCAATATTATACAGCGCGATTTCGCTTGCACCGGCGGTAATGGCATCCGCCAGAGACGCATGTACGGTCACGTCTTTAATGGAGGCTATCCGGGAATGGGTATTTTCCTTTTCCTGTTTCCCGGAAGCAACAACATTTGCCACGTTGGTAACGTAGATGTCTCCATCCATGATAAAGAGTTTGTAACCATCAGAAACGTAATACCAACCATTATTATTTGTCCAAGTGGTCCAGGTGTCATTTTTACGATTGGTTTCGACCGCTTTCGCCACA
Source organism: Victivallaceae bacterium (assembly GCA_045586645.1). Lineage (GTDB taxonomy): Bacteria > Verrucomicrobiota > Lentisphaeria > Victivallales > Victivallaceae > UBA1784. Next base: position 75,389 of record JAZNAR010000069.1, on the reverse strand, counting down.
CCTTTGCCGGAGAAGAATGAGCCACCGACAATTGTTGTTATGGAGTTGCTGGCATCATGCTGAAGACGCTGGTCCTCGCCCAATGTCAGCAAACCTTCAATATAAACGTTTGAGTTGTAGTTGTGAATTGCGGCGTCATATGTATCAGAGTTCCCGATGATCGTCACATTGGCAAGGTGAAGTATCGATTTGGGATATGCACTTATTGCACCGCCATAACCGCCGCCGGTATTATTTGAAAAAGTCGTGTTGTAAATGAATGCTTCTGCACCCACGGTAAAACTGGCATTACCATGCAGGTAAACACCACCGCCACCGTTTACGGCAGCAGAATTCCCTGTAAAGAGACAACCATCTATCGTGACAGAACAGCCATTATTGACGTACACTGAAATACCACCATTTTCAGAAAATGTTGTCCCGGTAATTTCAGTGGTGGCTCCGACCGTGGTCAATTTGACAACAGTGGCAGTATTTTTGGTAAACGTACTGCCGGAAATTTTCAATATACCTCCGGCGGTGGTGCCGTCTTTAAGTATCACTCCGCCACTTTGAGCACTGTTTTGAATGAAACAATCTTTGATGGTCACATCACCGGCATGGCTGAACATCAGCACACCTTTGCTGTCAACAAAAGTAGAATTTTCAACCGTGCAGGTACTGTTGTTCACAGCAAGAGTCCAACCTGTAGAGTTTGAGAATTTGCTGTCACTGATATTTGTTGTGGAGTTTGATGAAGCGTTGAGAACAAGACTATAGCCTGTGAAAGTGGAGTTTTCAATATTTAAACTGGAACCAACGAGATAAATGCTGTTGGCAGTACCGGCAAATTCACTCTCTTTAACAGTTGCAACAACTCCTGAACCCTGAAGATTAAAGTCACAGTTGGTGTTGTTCAGGAAAGAGCTTTTTTCAACCAGAATATTCCCTAATGTTGAGAACACACCGCCGGCTGTAGCGGAAAAAGTTGTGTTGGTCACGTTTAACTTGTTACTGGCAACGTAATAGGTCTGAATAGCGTAAGATGTATTAGCTGTAAACAGGGAATCTTTAACAGTTAAGGACCCTGTGTTTTGTATACTGTAGGCTGAATTCTGGGTGAATGAACATCCCGTCAAAGTTACGTCGCTGGCGCCGTTGTAATAAGCTATTTTATCGCAACCGATAAAAGCACTGTTTTGAATTACACTGCCGCTGGCACTGCCGATAGTGGATAAGGTACCGGCATTATTGTGAGAATCACCGGCATAAAAAGTGCATCCGTCCACCGTGATTTTATTGACAGCATCAATGGCTGCACCATAATCTTTCGGATTGGCAGTGTTGATAAAGGTGATGCCGCTGACATAGGAGACTCCGGCGAGTGCTCCGTCATCAGCACTGATATCTTTCATCACAGCACCATTAATACCGATAACAGTGCCGCCATTCAAAACAAACTGCGTACCCGTGTGAGTAATCCCGTCAAGCACGACAACCGGACCGGTCGCTTCAGAGAGCGAGGTCACACCGTTGTCGGAGTAGTATCTGATCTGGTCTTCGCCTTCGCCGACCAGAACTTCGGTTTTTACGGAACTGGAGACGATCGAATCAACTTTGATTTCTTCCATAATAAATTCCTTTCAGTTAGAAATATGCTGAATCAACATTTTGCACTTTGGCTTCAGGCAATTTGCTGCTCTTGCCGCCCAACACCGGCGTGCGGTCCTCCCGCAATCCGACGTAGGGACTCACGCCCATCAGACGCAGATTGTATTCGCCGAGCCAACCTTTGGAGGCTTTGCCGAAAGTAACTTTCCACACCCCCGCTTTGGCGGCAGCTTTCCCTTCCGCAGTGTACTGCACCGCTTCACCGATCGGGTCGTGACTGAATACCACTTTGCCGTCAGGGTCAACGATCGACGCTTTCACCCCCTGGAAATTGTGGCTGAATACCAACCCCCAGACCCGTACCGCAAACTCTTTGGCATTCGCCGGTACGTTGAAGTACAGCGTGCCGCTGTTGCCGTTGAAACGGTGCGTATACGGATTCAGCATGATGCCCGCCGGTACATTGGACTTCAGCAGTGCCACACGCAGGTCTTTGCTCCGCATATCAACTTTGTAGAATCCGGCAGCATCGGCTTTGAAAGAGAATGTCTTTGTCTCGTTGGGAGAAATTTCGCCGAGTTTTGACTCTTTGCCATCCGGTGTTATCAGCTTTACCGCAGTGGTTTTGGAAAAACGTATCTTTTTGTAGAACTTCAGCTCAAATTTCACTTCCTGATCCTTCTGCGCGTAGAACCAGTATGTCGCATACTGCCACAGCGGAAATTCCGGATACTCTTCCATTTTGCCATCCGCAGGCGCGGCAACTTTGACTTCGCGGTCGCTGAAGTCATAATCAAACTCCGGTTCACCTTTCGCCCCGGCACGTTTCAGCATTTTGGCGTCAAGCTCATGCTTTCTGCCGCTTTTGTCCACGATGCTGCCGGTAATGTAATCCGTCGCGCCGCTTTTGCCGTTATCCATTATCCGCAACGCATCGCGGCTGCTGCAGTCGGTGAATTGCACATTGTCCAATTCAATCGACGCCTGCGGTTTCGCATTGGCTTTGTTGGGATAGTGGAATCCAATACGCATCGCCTTTTCTTTGTTTTTGCCACGGGTGATTTTCGTGTCTTTAACGACGATTTCCACCGCATGATGCAAATCAAGTCCGAATTCAATGGCAGGACGTTCACGCTTCAGGGCAAGATTGTTGCGGATAACACAGTTGAGTATCTCGATCGTGCCCGTCACCGGATAATCCGTGTGGAAAAGCGAACGCAGGAAAAGATAATACTCTCCCTCAACGTTGTTCTCAAACACACAGTTTTCGCACTTGACTTCCAGATCGCCCGCCACATCGCTGTTGATGTGCGCCACGGCGATAAGCAATCCCCAGCGCGCATTGTCCGCGAAACGGCAGTTGCGGAAAACTATCCCTTTCACGCTCTCATTGCCGTGATTCGGCTCCACATCCACCCCGCTCTGCGGAGAGGTGCCGCTGGTGTTGATGAACTGGCAATCTTCCGAAACGATGTTTGCGCCGGAAATTATGCTCATGCCCTGACGGTAGTTGTCGTCGCAAATGACTTTTTTCAGGAAAACGTCTTTCACTTCACGCAGATAGATACCGTCACCGCCGCTGGCGGCAAAGGTCATATTCTCAACTTTGAGATTTTTGACTCCGTAAACGTGCAGTGTGTGACGCCATTCCGAAAACTTGTAGTTTTTGCGGTCGGTGTAATCTTTTTTGTGCATCCGCAAAATGCCGCCTTTACCCAGACCGGTAATGGTGACATTCTCCGCGTTTTCATAGCGGAGCAGGCAGTCATTCAGACCTTTGTAGATGCCCTTTTTCGCCTGGATTTCCGCACCGTCCTCAAAAACAAGCGTCTGGTTGCCGACTCCGTTCAGCGGAGATACGACCCACGGGGATGCCTGCTTGTCGATGATAAGGCGCGGCACTTTGGAGTTGATCGCCGCCTGCAGGAACTTTGTACTGTCCGCAGGGTCAAATCCCCACCACGAGGCTTTTGCCTCTTTCAGTTCGCCCTTTGTCACAAGCGCGACTTTTGCCGGGTCGGCGGCGGAAACCGCACACACCCCCAAAAGCGCAAGAACGCCGGGCAGGATTCTCATCAATTTCACGTTTCTGCTCTCCTTTCTTTGTTATTTTTTTAACGGTTGTAAACAACTTTGGTAACTTTGCCGCTCAACACCGGCGTGCGGTCCTCCCGCAAGCCGACGTACGGACTCACGCCCATCAGCCGCAGATTGTATTCGCCGAGTTTGTACTGACCGCCCTGCGGCCACGCAAACGAAACTTTCCAGATGCCGGGTTTGATTTCAGACTTTTTCGGGTTGTACTGCACTGCGCCGCCGATGGCACTGTCGCTGAAAACCACCTTGCCGTCCGGGTCGCAGACGACCGCTTTGACTGCATAGTAGTTGTTGCTGAAAATCTGTCCCCAGACCCGCACCGCGAATTCCGCACTGTTTGCCGGCACGTTGAAAAAGAGCGTACCGCTGTTGCGGCTGAAACGGTGGGTGTATTTATTCAGCACGATACCCGCCGGCGCGTTGGACTTCAGCAATGCCACGCGCAGGTCTTTGTTTCTCATATCGACTTTGTAGAATCCGGCGGCACCGGCTTTGAAAGAGAAAGTTTTGACTTCGTCGGGAGAAATTTCGCCGAGTTTCTCCTCTTTGCCTTCCGGAGTTATCAGATTGACCGCAGTGGTTTTGGCAAAGCGGATCTTTTTGTAGAATTTCAGCTCGAATTTCACTTCCTGATCCTTCTGCGCGTAGAACCAGTATGTCGCATACTGCCACAGCGGAAATTCCGGATACTCTTCCATCTCACCGTTTGCAGGAGTTGCGACTTTTGCCGTGCATTTGGAATAATCGTAATCAAATTCCGGTTCGGCTTTGACACCGGCGCGTTTCAGCAGACGGGCATTGACGGGGTGTGTTTTGCCTTTTTTGTCGATAACAGTACCGGAAATATAATCATTCGCGCCGGTCAGACCGTTATCCATGACCTCCAACGCTTCGCGGATGTTGCAATCGGTGAATTTGACGTTGTCAAGTTTGATTTTCGCCTGCGGTTTGGCATTGGCTTTGTTGGGATAGTGAAAAGCGATACGCATGGCGTTTTCTTTGTTGCTGCCGCGGGTGACGGTCAGATTTTTCACGTTGATTTCCGCCTGATGGTGCAAATCCATGCTGAATTCGATAGCCGGACGGAGCATTTTGCATTTGCGGTTGCTGCGGACGATACAATCAATGAGGTCGATTTTGGCAAGCACGGGATAGTCGGTGTGGAAAATCGAACGGAGGAAAAGGTAAAATTCCCCCTCCTCGTTGTTTTCAAAGACGCAGTTTTCGCATTTCACGCCCAGAGTTCCGGCAACACTGCTGTTGATGTGTGCCACAGCGATAAGCATACCCCAGCGGTTGTTATTGGCGAAACGGCAGTTGCGGAAAACGATGTTCCGCACTTTTTCCTCGGCTTTGTTCGGCTCGATATCCACGCCGCTTTCAGGGGAAGTGCCCCAGGTGTTGATAAACTGGCAATTCTCGGCAAGAACATTGTCGCAGGAAATAATGCTCATGCCCTGACGGTTGTGGTCGTCGCAGATGACGTTTTTGATATGGACATTTTCAACTTTGTTCAAATATATCCCGTCGCCGCCGCTGGAAGCGAGAGTCATGTTTTCGACGTAAATATTTTTTGAAGTAATGAAAGTCAGCGTATGGCGGTGTTCAGATTTTTTATAGATTTTGGGATTGTGATAATCTTTTTTGTGCATCCGCAGGGTACCGCCTTTGCCCAAGCCGATGACTTTGACATTTTCCGCATCGTCCCAGCGTATGAGCTGTGAACCGTAGCCGGTGTTTTTGAAGTCACCTTTGAGAGCCTGGAGCTCTGTGCCGTCTTCAAACACGAGCGTCTGATTGGAAACACCGAAAAGGGCTTTGGAAATCCACGGAGTTGCCTGCTTATCAATGATAAGACGCGGCACTTTGGAGTTGATCGCCGCCTGCAGGAACTTTGTACTGTCCGCAGGGTCAAATCCCCACCACGAGGCTTTTGCCTCTTTCAGTTCGCCCTTTGCCACAAGCGCGACTTTTGCCGGGTCAGCGGCAAAAGCGACACCGATGCCCAGCAAAACCGATACGGCAACAAGAAATTTTTTCATTTTCCCCTTCCTTATTTCAGCAACCCGGCGATTTTCAGATTCTGCGCTTTGGCAAGTTCCACAAAGAGCGAAGCGTAAAAACCGGCACCGTCTTTATTCAGATGCACCCGGTCGACACGGCCTTTGGGGTAATTGGGGAATTTGCCCGGAGCGAGAACCATATAGAGCTTTTCGACATCCTGCTGACTTTTGCCGGCAAATTTTTCCAGTGCGGCGGCATTGAGGTCGATGAAGTCGCAACCGGTTTCAGCGGCAATTTTTTTGCAGGCGGCGATATAAGGGGCACCGCCGACTTCGTTGGGCTGTTTGTAGTTGTAAACCGTACCGTCGGATTTGAATCCGGCGTAGACGGTCTGCGTGACCAGCACGGGGGTGACGCCGCGGAGTTTGGCTTCATTGATAAAAATCTTGATATAAAGGGGATAGGTTTTTTCCGCATCGGTCATACGGTAGAGATTTTTCTCACCGAGAACGGCATCGTTGTGACCGAACTGGATAATGACGAAATCGCCCTTTTTGGCACTTTTCATAACGGCTTCCCACTTGCGGGAGGTCATAAAAGATTTGCTGGAGTAACCGCCGGAAGCGTGATTATTCACTTTCACGCCGGATTTGACTTTTTTGGCGAGTTCCATGCCCCAGCCGGTCATCGGGGCGCGGTTTTCACCGTAATAGCACATGGTGGAGTCGCCGACCATGAAAATATCAGCACCGCTCAACACAAACGCCGTCAGTGCGGCAAAAAGAATTGCTTTTTTCATACGCAACTTCCCTCAAATGTTACAAGGTTTGTTCCAGAAATTTACCATTTCTGTTTTTGAAGCCGCGCTTGAACACATAAGCCTGTGTTTTATCCTCATGCGAAAAGTCACTCAATTTGATTCCGCCGACATGACCATCGGCAAAGCCGATATTCATAAATTGTCCGCGATAATAGTAAATACGGTCAGCGTTTATCCACTCTTGAGTCATTCTGCCGCCATGACGGAGAGCCAATCTCATTTCAAGGTCTGCTCCAGCAATACCTTTGTGCAAATCCATGTCAAAAAATACCCCCGGACGACCGTATTCAATCAAAGCCGCCGCCGCCGAGGGACGGATCACTTCGCTGACTTTGCGGCTCTTAACAAATCCGGTGTCTGAAAATTGAGAAGGTCCAAAAGTGTGGTTTGCCAAATCTGCGTTTACAGTATAGTGACCGTAACGGAATCCTTTGGTTGCAGTGGAACAGTTGCCGATAGGCTGGGCATCTGCCGGACAGGCAAAAACATCAAACTTCGTTGCCGGTGCGCTATAGTTTTCGCAGTAGTTGCCGATGCCGCCGGATTTCATAAAATCAGCATCATCAGCTGTGCCTTTACCAAGCCGGATCGCCAGAGTTTTACTCCAGTCTCGTCCGTTCTCCTGCGCGTAAGAACCATTATGCGTGGCAGCTGCGGGGAGCAGCCAGTCATCACTGTCGCCGGAATAAGCAATGTATTCCTGAATCAACTGTTTGACATTGCCGGTACAGTTGGCAGCTTTAGCACGGTTGCGCGCGCCTTGCAGTGCCGGCAGCAGCATCGCCGCGAGAATCGCAATAATGGCAATGACAACGAGGAGTTCTATAAGGGTGAAGCACAAAAGTGAAGCCTTGTGCTTCACCTGCCCCGGGGCAGGTGAAGCCTTGTGCTTCACCTGCCCCGGGGCAGGTGAATTTGATTTTGCCATACGTTCAGCAGACATAATTACCTCCATAATTTAAGATTAAAAATCATCGAATTGAACCTGATGGCTTTTGTTGTTGCTCGCAGAACCGGCGACCCCGAGTTCCGGAGTGCGGTCCATACGCAGACCGATATACGGGGAAACACCCATCATGCGGATGTTGTATTCGCCCAGACGGTGCTGTTTCTGTGTGGGTTGACCGAGAGTGATTTTCCAGATACCGCCTTTTTTGGCTTCGGCTTCAGGCGCGGTGTAGCTGATACCGTCAGCGGCACTCTTGCTGCTGAATACAACCTTGCCCGCCGGATTGCTTATCGACACCTGCACACCGTTGTAGTAACGGCTGAAAACCAATCCCCAGACCCGGATGGAAAATTCCGGAGAACCGGCAGGAACATTGAAATAAAGTGTTCCGGTGTTGGATTTCACCCGGTGGCTCGGTTCGCGCAACATGATACCCGCCGGCACATTGGACGCCGTCAGCGCAACGTGCAGGTCAAGTGCCGCCATGTTTACTTTATACATTCCGGCAGCACCGGCAGTGAATTTGAAAATTTTCGTTTCACCCGGTTTGATAACGCCGAGGCGGGTGGTTTTGCCGTTGGGGTCGATGAGATCGACTGCAGAATTCTGCGAGCGGCGGATCTTGGTGTATTTCAGCTCAAATTCCGCCTGCTGACCGGCTTTGGCATAAAACCAGAAATTGGCGTGCTGATTCTGGGGGAATTCCGGATAAGATTCCATTTTGCCATCCGCAGGAGCTGCGACTTTCACGGCACGGTCACTGTAATCGTAGGTGAAATCCGGAGCTTTTTTGGTGGTGACACGTTTCAGGAACTTTTCATCAAGTTCGGTGGTTTTACCGTTTCTGTCGGTGATATTGCCGGAGAAGTACTCAGTTTCGCCGGAGAAACTGTAGTCGATGACTTTGAGCATATCTTTGCCGGAAACGTCAGTAAATTTGACATTGTCAAGTTCAACGGTGCTCTGCGGTTTGCTGTCCGCCTCGCGGGGATAGTGGAATCCGAAACGCAATGCCGCTTCTTTGTTGCCGCCGCGTTTGATGGTGAGGTCTTTCAGCACGATTTTCATTTCATGGTGCAAGTCGATGCCGAATTCCATCGCCGGACGCAGATAGTTGTATTTGTTGTCGTTCTGTATGACGCAGTTGACGACTTCGATTTTGCCGGAAACCGGCTCGTCATCCTGATAAATGGTGCGGGTGAAGCAGTAAAATTCACCTTCTTTATTATTTTTTATCACACAGTTTTCAAATTTGATGTCGATCTCGCCGCCGAAGTCAGAGTTGAAACGGCTCGGAGCAAGCAGTACGCCCCAACGGTCGTTGTTGGCAAAGAGACAGTTTTTGAAAACGATGTTTGACAGCGCACACTGGTGAGAATTGCTCGGCTCCAAGTCGATGCCGGATGCCGGAGAAGTACCGGAAGTGTTGGTGAACTGGCAATTTTCCACCAGAATATTTTTGCCGTAGATGATGCTCATGCCCTGACGGTAGTGGTCGTCGCAAATGACGTTTTTTATCACCACGCCGTCAACGTTGTTCAGGTCGATACCGTCGCCGCCGGAGCTGTAGATCTGCATATTTTCGATTTTACCGTTTTTCAGATTGGTGAAAAACACGCAGTAACGCCATTCGGAAAAAATGTAATTTTTGCGGTCGGTGTAATCTTTTTTGTGCATTCTGATGATGCCGCCTTTGCCCAGACCGATGATGCCGACATTTTCGACCTTGTCAAATTTGAGCAGGCAGTCATTTCTGCCTTTGAATGAGCCGCGTTTCGCCTGAAGTTCCGCGCCTTCCTCAAAAACGAGCGTCTGATTGGAAACACCGAAAAGCGGTTCGGAAATCCACGGAGTTGCCTGCTTATCAATGATAAGACGCGGCACTTTGGAGTTGATAGCCGCCTGCAGAGCTTTGGTGCTGTCATTGGCATCAAATCCCCACCATGAGGCTTTGGCTTCTTTCAGCTCGCCTTTCATTACGGCATTGATTTTCGCCTGATCGACTGCCGCATCAGCACCGAAAAATGCCGCAACAGCCACAGAGCATACACAGAAAAATTTATTCATTTTTTTCCCTTTCTCCGGTTGTTATATGATTATTTTACACTTTCTTTCAACGTCACCGGACCGTAAAGCCCGCTGTCAAGACTCTCTTTTTCATAATTCTGCTGCCGGTTTTCGTATGGTCCCTCAAAGGGCAGCTTCTGCCACTGCTCCCAGACCCCGTCCGCGAGAATGGCGTTGGCAAGGGTGTTGACCACACGCACTTCCAGACGGTTCACACCCGGCTGCACCGCTTCAGAAATATCAAAAACATACGGCGCATAGGTGCGGATACCGAGTTTTTTGCCGTTGAGTCTGACTTCCGCAGAGTATTTCACTTCGCCGAGGTCGAGGAACGCCGCTTTGCCGTCAGACTCAAAAGTGGTGGTGTAGACCGCTGTACCGCTGAAATCTTTGCCCAGAACCGGTTCCCAGCAGCCGGGTTTCACCGCTTTGGCAGCAGTTTTCACTTTTTCAATAACATAATCGTGCTCGCCGACATAATATCTGACTTCGGGGCGGATGCGCCACTTTTTATCCAGTTTGGCAATGACTTTGCCGGGTGCCGCCGGAGCGGCTTCAGCTTTTTCCGCATCGCTGCCGACAAGGAACGCCGTCACCCGGTAGGGCGCAAATTCATAATCCCATTTGCCATCTTTGCCGGCACGGTAGAGCTTGCCGTTTTCGCAGTCGAAACGGGCAACGGGAGCTTTTTCAACCGCTTTGAGCGACGCTTTGACCGCCACTGCCGAGGTATTGAAAACAAAATATATCGCACTTCCGCCGCGCAGAGTGTGCTTGCGGACACGCAAACGCCAGTCGCCTGTTTCCAGTGTCGCGGGGATGGAAGCAATCTCATCCTGGGTCAACACCGGGAATCCTGCCGCACGGAGCTGTTTGAGCCGTTTCGCCGCCGGTTCCGCAAAACGCGCCCCGACCGGAATGACCAGACGGGAATAACGGGCTTTGCCGATAGCCAGTTTGCCGTTTTTGATTTTCGCTTCAGCAAGGGCATCATCGTCGATATAGTCAAAGTCGACCTGACGCTCCATGAGCATATCGGCGATCTTTTCCCGGAGCCGATCGGCATATTTGGCACTTTCCGGTGACGCCCAGAGTGAATATGCGTCAAGGAAAAGCGCGGTATCCACCGCCGGTTTGCCGGTGGCGCAGAGCATGGAAATGCGCGAAGTGTATTCGTGATAGGGTTTGATATGCTGCCACTGCGGATTCACCGGACCGAAGAAAGGACGCTCGCCTTCACCGAGACCATCGGTCGTCGCCAGCGGCTTGGTGCAGACGATAAAGGTATTCACCCCGCAGACCACAAAGTAGTCAATGAGAAAACGCATCTGGTCAAAAGTCAGCCCGTTGCCGTACACCCCGAACATTTCTCCGGAAACAAAACGGTTGCCGCCCTGATTGGCAACACTGGATGCCAGCTTCGGGAACGAGGGCAGACGCACCCCCATCCACACCTGACGCCAGATGACATCCACCCCCGGGAAGTCCAGACAGCGCAAAGTACGCAGGATATGACCGTAAGAAGCATACGCCATATTTTCCAGAGCATCCTCACCGCCCATGTGTCCGCCGGAAAGCAGATTGTGTTTGCGGCACCAGTCGCGTATCGGCAGCATGAAACGCTCAACAAAGAGCTGGGAACAGACATCGCAGAAGTCGATCCTGTGCTGTTGATCTTCCGCCCAGGAACTGCAATCAAGTATCGCGCGCAGATGCGGAAAAATGTCATAACCTTTTTTCGCTTTGAAAGCCTCGGCGAAATCAGGCGTCCAGCAGAGCTGATTGAGCGAGGAGCGCGGCATTTCCGGCTCATCCATAAAGGTGAAGTGGAACGTTTTGCCGAAGTGCTCACCTATATATTTATTGTACTGCTCATGGGTAAGCTCAAGAAATTTTTCCACCGCGCCGTCAACCAGAATATCCGGTCGCTCCGCCCTGCCGGGAACCTGCTCCTCGCGGACGAATTTCACCCCTTTGGGGTCATCAGGGTCGCGGACGACATTGATACGGGTGTATTTTTCCGGGTCGCTCTGCCATACTTTGCCGCACGCCATACCCGACGGCCAGCCGCCTTCATCATAGAGATAGCAGCTCAAACCGAGTTTGGCGCACTCATCGGCAATGACCTGATATTTTTTGAAATACTCTTCCGAAAGATACTCCGGCGTCAGCTGCGACATGAAAAAGTCGCGGAAGTGGGGCGGCAGCGGATGCGGACAAATCGTCCTTGCGCCGGCTCTTGCCATATCCTGTATCTGCCAACGCAGAGTTTCCTCATCCATTGCAGCATTGAGAAACCAGAAATACCCCGGAGCATGAATGGCATCCGGACGACGGAACTTTTTAAGGTTAAACATTTTCATCTCCCCCGCAACTGAAAAAACAAGTGCAGGTTTTATTGTCTTTGCATTTAATTTAACACCATATACTCCAAATGTAAATACTAAAAAAAAGCCATATATATCACTATATCACCAAATTATTTGCAAAGCATTTTTTTTGTGCTAAAGTAAATTTCAGGACGATAAAACAATCGCAGAAAAGTGATGAACATGGAGAATTTCAGATTTTTGTCAAACAAGCAATATTTCGCTGACGGTCAGCCTATGTTGCGCGGTTTCCGCAAAGAACAGACAGACTCTCCGCTGCATCAGCAGGAGTTCGCTGAAATCGTGTTTGTGCTCAATGGAGAGGCTGATTATCAAACTGCGCCGACCAAGGAAAGTTATGAAAAAATCTCCCGCGGTGCAGTGCTTATCGTCCCTGCCGGCGGCATGCACGGATACAGCAACTGCCGGGATCTGGAAATTTTCGCCCTCATGTTTTATCCGAACTATCTGCCGCTGCCGCTGCTTGACCTCTACATACATCCGCACTACCGTCTGCTTTTCGGAAGAGCGGAAAGCTATTATGAGAAAACGCACAAAAATTATCCGCGGCTGGATTTCGATGATGAGGCTTTCGCTGAATTTGAACACCTCCTGGAGCTGTTTTTGAGATTCCAGAGAAATGACTTCCCCGGTCACAACTGTGAAACACTCGGGGTTTTCATGTGCATCCTCGGCAGACTGTGTGACCTGTGGCAGCAGGAAGAGGATCTGCAGCAGTCGTATTCCTCGATGAATGTGACCCAGATACTCTCTTACATGGCGCAGAATATCGACCGTGATATATCCCTGCCGGAACTGGCGGCAAAAAATTCGATGTCCGTCAACACGTTTTTGCGTCATTTCCGCAAGACCATCGGCAAAACTCCGATGGCATATATGCGCGAACTGCGGCTGAAAACATCTGAAGATCTGCTGCTGCATTCCAGATTGCAGGTGGAAGAGATAGCTTTCAGGTGCGGATTCAACAATACGTCGTATTTTATAGCGACATTCAAAAAATATTTCGGAAAAACTCCGGAAAATTACCGGATTTTCAGTATGGCAGCCAAAAGAAAAGGATAATACTTATGCTGTTGGGGATTTCATTGATGGTACTCGCCGGATTCGGCTGGGTCGGTGTGGGTTGTGTGGTCAACCACTGTGCTTCCAAAAAAATAAATCTGGCAGCGGCACAATGCGGTCAGGCACTGCTCTGTATCGCCTGCGGAGTCATTCTGGCATTTTTTCAACCGGCAGCAGAATGCGCTGTGCGGGTGAAACTTCTGACGTTTGCGTCACTCTTTCTTTCCGGCATCGGCAACTTTGCCGCTTATGAACTTATGAGCCGCGCCATGAAACACGGTCCCAGCGGCATAATCTGGTCGCTGGTGCAGTCGGCACTGATATTTCCGTTTTTAGTGGGGGTGATATTTTTCGGTGTCGAACTCACTCCGCCCCGCACCGCCGGTATGGTGATACTCATCGTCAGCATACTGCTCCTCGGTGCGGCAAAGGGCAACGGCGGCAATGACCGTGAAAGCAGAACATGGCTCTGGATCGCTCTGGCGGCATTCATCACCGCCGGTATCACCCAGATAACCACCAACCTCCCCTCCTACTTCAAGGAGGCTGAAGCGGTAAATCCGGTCATCAGAACGATCTGGTTTCAGCTGGGTATCGCTGCCGGATTTGCCGTCACATGGCTTTTCCAGAGAAAAAACATCACCTTTACCGGGGTGCTGAAGCCGGCAATCGTGCTGGGATTGCTTTACATCATGCTCTACTTTGTGCTGATGTTCAGAGGACTTGACCGGCTTGCCGACGCCGGTGCCGGTTCGGTGGGATTTCCGGTGATGCTCGGCTCGTGCATTGTGGGATTTTTCTGCTACAGTCTGGTTTTTCTCAAAGAAAAAGCCACACCGGCGGGAATCGGCGGATTTCTGCTCTGCATTGCCGGAATTGTGATGTTGAGCTTGTGACGCCTCTTTTTACAAAAATTCAACCTGAACAAATATATAAGGAGTAAAAAAAATGGGTAAATTCAAACTGGGTTTAGACCTATCTTTCGCCAAGAAACGCTGGCCGGAACCGGAACTTTTCATCGACATCGTCCGGAATCAGCTGGGCGTGAAATATCTTGAATTCGACAGTGATTTCGTTGATCCGCTCTATCTGCGCGAATCTTCCTGGAAAAGCGAAGCCGCCAGAATCAACAAACTCGCCAAAGAGGCGGATTTGGAGATCCACAACTACTTCACCGGCACCATGACCCACTGCGTCAACCTTTTGAGCCATCCCCGTGCCGATTTCCGTGAAGACGGCATGATCTGGTGCGAAAAAGCTCTGGAAGTTGCCACCGCTCTCGGCACCCGCGGTCTGGGCGGTCACTTTGATACCATCAGCTCTGCGGATATTGCCAATCCCGCCCGCTACGCCGAACGCATCGACCATCTGGTCGAATGCGCCCGTCATCTTGCCCGCAAAGCGGCAGAGCAGAAACATGAATTTCTCCTCTGGGAACAGATTTATGCCCCCTGCGAGATACCCTACACCATCGCCCAGAGCAAAGATTTCTTTGCCCGCGCCAATGAAAACAACCCCGGCGCAGTGCCGGTGGAACTGGTCATCGACACCGGTCATATGTGCTGTCAGAACTTCCCGCATGACCCCGGCGATGATGACCCCTACAAATGGATGAAAGAATTGGGCAATATCACCCGGGTGGTGCATTTGCAGCAGTGCGACGGATTCGGCAGTCCCCACTGGCCCTTTACGCCGGAATACAACGCCAGAGGCATCATCGACCCGCAGCGTACCATTGATACTCTGGGCGAAGCCGGTGCCGACAACTGCCTGCTCTGTTTTGAAATCTTTTTCTCGCTTTCCCAGAATGACGATCAGGTCATCGACGCCCTGAAACGTTCTGTGGATTACTGGCGCAACTTCATTGAGGATTAAAAATGAATCTTTTGGGCATAGATGTCGGAACGACCGGTCTGAAAGCTGTGCTTTTTGACGCTGATTCCGGCAAAGCTCTCGGCAGCGGATATGTCGAATATCCGCTGCTCACCCCGGGGGCGGAACTGGCGGAAATAGATCCGGAAACTTGGTTTTCCGCGCTGATTTCCGCCGTAAAAACAGCTCTGGCAAAAGCCGGTACTTCAGAGTGTGCCGCCCTTGCCATATCCAGTCAGGGCGAAAGTTTCGTTCTGCTGGATTCTGCCGGTACTCCGTTGCGCAATGCCATAGTCTGGATGGATTCCCGCAGCAGTGAAGAGTGCCGGGAGATCGAAGCGTACTTCGGCAGGGAAAAACTTTATCAAATCACCGGCGACCCCGCGGTCGATCCGGTCTGGCTCGGCACAAAACTGCTTCATATCAAAAAACATGAGCCTGAAGTCTGGAAGAAAACCGCCAAAATCCTGCTTGCCGAGGATTATCTGCTCTACCGTCTTACCGGTAAATTCTGCGGCAACGGCGCGTTATGGTGTTCCACTTTGCTCTATGACATAAATTCCGGAGATTACTTCGACGGAATGCTGGAATACCTCGGCGTTTCCAGAGAGCAGCTGCCGGAACAGCAGAAAAGCGGCAGGGTCGTTGCGCCGCTGCTGCCGGAAATCATCCGGGAAACCGGTCTTTCCTCACCGGTACTGGCTGTTTCCGGCGGCATGGACCAGGCGTGCAGTGCTCTGGGCAGCGGCAACATCAGCAGCGGTTGCGCCACCGACAATACCGGAACCAGTTTCAATCTTGCGGTTTCTTCCGCAACTCCGGTTTTTGACCGTAAATTCCGTCTGCCCTGTCAGCTGCACGTGATTGATGATATGTTTCTGGCAGTGGCGTGGTCGACTTCCGGCGGGGTACTGCTCCGGGCGTTCCGGGATGTACTGGGTGCGGAATGGGCTGCTGAACTGGAAAGAAACGGCGGTAATTTTTACGCTGAACTCGACCGCCTGGCGGCAGAAACTTCTCCGGGAAGCAACGGCGTACTGATCCTGCCCCACCTTGCCGGTGCTCTCTGTCCGGAAATGGATACAGATGCAACGTGTTCCGTAACCGGTCTGACATTGCAGACGACCCGCGGAGATATTGTCCGGGCGATGCTGGAATCAGTCGCGTGCATGATGCGCGCCAATCTGGAACTGCTCAAAGAGTGCGGCGTGGAAGTAAATTCCCTTATCCTTGCCGGCGGTGCCGCCCGCAGTGAAATCTGGAACCGGATAAAATCCGGTATCGCCGCTCTGCCGGGTATGACTCTGGCAGAAAGCGAAGCCGGATGTCTGGGAGCCGCCATGCTTGCCGGACTCGGTACCGGATATTTTGCTTCGCCGGCAGCGGCAGTAAAGGCAATGGTAAAACCCGGAAAAACATATCTGCCGGAAGCGGAATTGGTTTCCGCCGGAGAAAAAACATTTGCCAAATATCAGAAATTTTATCAACAGCTCAAACCATTTTTCAAAGAAAGGTGATATACTATGTCAGCAAATCTCAAATTCGCCATCGAAGCCAGTGTTTTCTGGCCCCCCGCCGACCGGATAGTTGCTTCCGGATACAAAGAAGCCATTGATGCGTCAGAAGTTTACGATCTGGTACGCAAAGTCGATGGTGTGGACGGTGTCGAACTCTATCTGCCCTACGACCTGGAACAGGCTTCCGACCTGCTTCCGGAGCTGAAAAAACAGCAGCTGGCTGTTTCCGCAGTCGGTATCGGTAATTTCGCCGCGGCGAAATTCCAGCGCGGCGGCGTAACTTCCGATGACCCGGCAGTGCGCAAAGAATCTTTTGAACTCGGCGTCCGGGCTGTGAAAGCCGCCCGTGAACTCGGAGCCAAAAATGTTGTTTTCTGGCCCGCCCACGACGGTTACGACTACTATTTCCAGACCGATTACCTCAAAAAACATGACCTGCTCCGCGGTGCGTTGCGCGACCTTGCCCAGGTCGACCCCGGCATCAACATCGGTATCGAATACAAACCCCGTGAACCGCGCACCCATCAGCTGGTTCCCAATGCCGCCAAAGCGTTGCTGCTGTCCCAGGCGACCGGCTGTGACAACGTCGGCGTCATCATGGATGTCGGTCACAGTCTGCTGGCGATGGAAAATCCTGCTGAAGAAGCCGCACTGCTTATCCGTGAAGGCAGACTTTTCCACCTGCACAACAACGATAAC
Source organism: Victivallaceae bacterium (assembly GCA_045586645.1). GTDB lineage: Bacteria > Verrucomicrobiota > Lentisphaeria > Victivallales > Victivallaceae > UBA1784. The sequence goes on along the minus strand of JAZNAR010000069.1, from coordinate 58,322 downwards.
TACGGTGACTGGGATTATGACATGATCCCGGCAAGCGTCCACTTCTGGGAACAGCTTGAATTCTACTACACACTGGAAAAATACGGCTTTGACGGCTGGATGAATTTTGACATCTGCCCGTTCCGGGAGAACTCCATTGAAGCCTGTACGCTTTCCATCCGTCATGCCCGCAAACTCCGGGAACTTGCCAAACGGCTTGACCCCGAAGTCATGGCAAAAATCGCCGAAACCGACGATGCGATGGCGGCACAGCGTTACATCTGGGACAAGCTCTTTTTCTGATGAACATCAGAAAAACTGCCATGTGGTATTGACATTCAGGCAGTTGGCTAATGCAAAAAATGAGTCCGGCTCTGCTCCGGACTCATTTCTTTTTTTATATTGTTTCAGCGCAAAAAACACCGGCACTGCCGGGGCATAGCCTTGTGCGGCGACATTGATGATTAAAGATTAATGTAATCGCTCACCAGATAGCGGTACGGCTCTTCATCCTCGATGATTTCGGGGAAACGCGCCTGATTGCCGTAGAAAACATTATCATGGTGGTCATCATTGACAGCGGAAACTTCACCGATAAGGACATCGCTGCCCTCTTCCGCATAAAACTTGTGGAAAATATTCCGCTCCAGCAGTATGCTTTCACCGGGTTCAAGGAAAAGTTTCTCCCCCGCCGGTACAATCAGCTCCTCTCCGTCGCGGGAAACTTTCACCGGGGTGTCATCCAATTCAACGGCATTGCCTTTGCGGTTGAAAAGCTCAAAGACCAGTCTGCCGCCGCCGCGGTTGATGATATCTTCCCGTTTCGCCTCGTGGCAATGGGTCAGTGTGACCTGATTGGAGCGGGAAATCATAATTTTTTCGGCATACGGTTTCGGATAAAGCGCACTGCCTGCCACACCGTTGCGGATGGTGAAAAGAAACAGACCGTCCTTTGCGAAATTTCCCAGACCGAAATCGGTCAAATCCCAGCCCAGATTGCAATCAAAAATTTCCCGGTAACGCTGGTCGTGCCTTTTTTCCGCCATTTCCCCGGCACTCCAGAAGGCAAATTTGGGGAGCTGAAACTTGAATGAAGCAAAAAATTCCTCTGCTTTACGGATCTCACGGTTGATTTCGGAACGTTTCATGTCACTTTTTCCTGATTTTTATTATTTCAAAACACAAATCACAAACGTTATATCTTGCATGACTCATCATAATATAGCTACTTCAAAGCAAAAAATCAAATCACTTTTTGCTCCGGAACGCAACTGAAAACATTTTTTGCCCGCTCCGGCAGAAAACATATCGCCCTTTCCTGAAAACAATCCGGGGCTGCGGCATCACCCCGTAAAGGCTCTGCAGCAACCCCGTTGCCGGTTTTATCCCGCCGGCAGTTTTGTTCCCATACCGGCGGCATGAACCGGAATTATTTTTTCTTTACCGGAATCAGACCGCGCTGCGGCTGACCGTAGATCAGACCGGTTTTTCCTTTGGGGAAGTTGATCTGGAAATCCTGGGTGTATGTGCCGGGGATATTGCCGTGGCTGAATTCGATTTTGACCACGCCATCCGGCAGTTCTTCCAGCGTCACCGGCTTGCGAACCGTAACCTTGGGCTCACCGTCATTGATACGCCGGGTGTGGCTCTGACGGGAGTTGCACATATCAATTTTGATGGTTTTATTGCCCATATCCTTACCGGGGACGTAGATGGTCTGCGGATTGTGGAATGAGGCAAACCCCATGCAATCCCAGGTGTCAAATGCGTAATATGTGGTATGTACAGTAATACCGTACCATGCCTGACTGCGGCCGCCTGCCACGGTGAATGTATAATTTCCGGTATGGGGAGCGGTCAGATTGATAACGCTTTTGCCTTTGGGGTTGACGGCTTCATTGACCAGAATATTTTTGTCCTGATCAAAAAGTGCATACTGCAGTGACACCGGACGTTTCTTACCGGCGGCGTGACGCAGGGAAATGTGGAGTTTTTCACCGGCTTTGGCGTAAAGACGGACAACGGTCTGGTTACGCATGACAAACTCTTTGTCTTTGCCGGAACCGTCACCGAAAGGCGCAAATTCCGGAGTTTTCAGCGATTTTATTTCCAGCGGCACGACCAGCGGTTTCACCGCTTCAAAAGCGATACGTTTGCCTTCGCCGCGGGTTCCGGCTTTGACATCTTCGGCGATGGCTTTATTGGCTTTGCCGAATGCGGCGAAATAATCATCCGCGTGCCATTTGCCGGGCAGACTGTATTTGGTCTTGTTGAGATTTTCATCCAGCATATAGAGAGTCCAGAGCGAATAACCGCGGATATTGCTCGCCGCATGATAGGTGCTGATGGTGATGTCTTTGGGCTCATAGCTGTTGGGACGCAGCCAGCAGACCAGAATGTTGTTGGGGTGGCGCGCTTTGCACTCGGCATCATGTTTTTTGATATCTTCGGAGTATCCCTGACCGTTGTACATATCCCAGCCGTCGCATATTGCCGGAGTGGTGTCTGTGGCAAGGGAACGTTCAAAGAGCTTTGCCATCCAGGTATCGCGGCGGGCAGGCATATAACCGAGTATCAGATCGGGATCGAGTTCATGCAGACTGTCAGCCCAGATTTTGACGGCTTTTTCCACTTCACCCTGGAAATAGGAGTAATATTTGCCTACAAAGCGTTTGGATTTGATAAGTTTGCCGCGTTCAGCAACCGGAGTATTGGGGTCAAACTGCGGATATTTGGCGCAGAAACCGGCCCAGGATTTGTCATCAAAACTGTAGGGACGGGTGATGGTTTCAATGTCAAACTTCAGCGACACGAAAGGAATTTTTTTCCGCAATTCTATCCATTGCGGCGCATGGCGGAACAATGTTTTCCAGACGTTGGGGTCGGTGATGAGAAAGGCGGATTCGACTTTGTTGCCATCCATATCCACCGGCACCGGCAGATCCCGCAGAAGCGGATTTTCCACCCGGCGTCTGCCATCATACGGCAGCGGGTAAAGATAGATCTGCAAAACCATATTATTGGCTTTGGTCAAATCGTAAATGCGCTGGATGACCGCGATATTTTGGGGCGAAAATTCCACCTCATGGAGTTTGTGCTGGATTTTGATATCAAGTGAGTTGAAACCGTTTGCGCCCATTTTGGCAATCATTTTTTCCACATGAGGCAGTTCTCTGGCGGCACGGTCGAAATTCAATCCGGTGTAGCCTGACAACAGCGGGTCGGGCAGTTTCGCCGGTGCGCCGATCGACACTGCTGCGGTCAGCAGTGCTGTTAACATAAAGATTTTTTTCATTGTTTTTCCTTTCTTTTAGGGGTTGTTTTGTTATCACCATGTATCATATTTGTGAAATTGCACCAGTTTCTGCGGCCAGCGGGTAATAGTCAGCGGTTCCGGTCCGGAAACATGACCGTCGACAAAACCGACATTGGCACGCTCTTTGTGCAGATGATGTTTGACCACCTCTGCCGGAGTCGCCCCCGAAATCGACCAGTAACTCCATGCCGTCTGACTGGCATTGTTGAGATTTGTGTCATTGAGCAGACGGTAAAAATCTGCCAGCAGCGGCCGCTTGGATGGGGACTTCACTCTGCCGCGTTTGACGAAAATACCGGTATCTACAACACCGTCACTGCCGTTGCTGTCCCCCGTGGCGTTATTCATGCCGTAGCTGATGTGACGCCGCAACGTCGGGAATTTATCGGAAAATTTGTAGCCGCCAAACGCCGGACAGCGGAAATAATCCGGGAAATCCAGGATACCATCATCCTCACCGTTGAAATCTATCCCTTTGAGTATGGCGTTGATTTTATAGTACCAGCGGTTGAATCCCTGGCTGTGATACTTCGCAGGCGGCAGATAATCATCAAACATATCAGCATACACCCCGGTCATCAACCCGAGCTGTTTCAAATTGGACGTACATGACGCCGACTGCCCGCGCGCCCTTGCACTCTGTAACGCAGGCAGCAGCATCGCCGCCAGAATCGCAATAATGGCTATGACAACGAGCAGTTCTATAAGAGTAAAGCCGGCTTTACTCTGCCCGCGGGCAGAGCTTTGACAGGAGTATGCAACCGGAGTTTTACATAACAAGCTGTGTGATTTTTTCATATTACCCCCAATCTTTCCAGAGTGTGTCTGACCGCCGGTTTGCCGGGAGCTTCGCTCCGTGAAAGAAAAAGTTCCTCGCACGCGGTGTGATAATCCATTTTTCCCAGTTCCGCCACCAGACGTATCGCCCGGTCGATAAGTTTTTTGTTGGAAATCGCCACATAACTCATCCAGTTTCCGGAAACCCTGCCGAGCCTGACCATAGTGCCTGTGGAAATATTGTTCCACTGCAATTTCACCGCCAGATGCTCAAACACCCGCAACCGGGTCGGCGTCAATCCGGGCAGTGCGGCGTCAAATCCGCCTTTACGGGCAAAAGCAGATGCTTCTTCAGCAAAAGCATTCTGCATTTCTGCGGACGCTCCGCCGAAACTCACCAGCACTGCCGCATCATTGCCGCCGGCACTGCGTTCCGGCAGCAGCTCATTGCCCACCGGGAACTTCAATACTTCAGCAGCGGATATCTGCGGCGGATTATCACATATTTTTGCCGGTGCCTGCATTGCCATATAGTCGTCGCCCCGCCACTCCAGACAGCGCAGTTCCCTGCCGCCGAGTGCCCTGCGGAATGCCTCTTTTGCCGGACAGAGCGGATTGCGTACCAGAGCCCACGGTTCCGGAGAAACGGTGTCGTCGATTTTTCTGAAAGGCGGCAGCATGAATGTCGGACTGCGCTCGGTGGTATCGGTAAAGATGTCAAGCATATATTCCGAGGCGAAATAGGTGACTTTGCCGCCGTCGGCGTAACACTTTTCTTCCAACGCGATCTGGGATGCCATTTTTTCCACAGTGGAATCTTTTTCCAGGGTATCCAGCAGATTGCTGAAAGCGGCGGTAAAATCGATTTTTTCCGCACCCTCTCCGTAAAGTTTCCGCGCCGCCAGCTCCAGTGCCGCCGAAGCAATCAACTGCTCACAGCTTGTCGCCTGCATCCGGGTCGAACCGGCGATCGCCATCGCTCCACAGGAAAGGTCAAGCACCGTGACAGCGGGATTGTCGATAGCCTCTTTGCAACGGGTCAGATGCTCCCGGAGCAACTGCGCGGGGTTGTTGAAAAGCAGAAACGCTTTTCCGCCCAGAGCGGTGAATTCCGCCACAGTTCCGAGCACGGAACTGGTTTCGCCGCCTTCGGTGATGGCGACCAGCAGATCTGCCGGTGTCATGCCGAGGTCGCGCACCTGACGCGCTCCGAAAACGGCGTGGTCTTCAAATGACTCCACCGATTTGACAAGTGCGAAATCGCCGCCGGTCATAATGCTCTTGACCTGTTCAGCGTATTCCGGTGCGCCCTCGCGCCACATGGTTTCCAACAGGATGCTCAATCTGCCGGTGGCTCCGCAGCCGGAAAAAACCACCCGGTTGCCGGATTTCAACGTTTCATAAACCTTTTCCGCAAGGGCGGCAAATTCCGCCGACGGGAACACTCTTTTTGCCATTGCCAGCACATTGCGGTCGACTGATTGCAGATTCCGGATGCCTCCGGCAATGGATTTCTGAAACTCTTTATCCAGATTTGCCGTCAGGGCATTGGATTGCTCCGTCGGCAGGAATCCGAGATGAAAAGGTGTTTCATTGTACTCAAAATGGTGTGCTTCTTCCAGATAAGACATTATTATATCTCCACAGTGATTTCCAAATCATTTATACCGTCAACGAAGTCAACCGCATTGGCACAGCGTATGGCGTATTCCGGAATATCTTTCAATCCCGGTGCCGGGTCGGGCACAGACAAACCGGCACGATAGCAGCCCGGAGCAAGTTTTTCAGCGGGATATGCCAATTTGAGAGTGTGTTTCTCCCCGCCGTAAAGTTTCCGTATATCCACATCAAACGGCAAATCAAAGCGTTCATGGCGGTTTTGCAGGGTCAGATAAACCGTGCGGGGATTTACCGGTGCGGAAAATCCCCGGTTGATTATTTCCACTTCCGCGCGGAGTTCACCGCCGGAAACGGCGATTTCCGCCCATTGCAGCTCCAGCCGGTATCCCATCATATCGCGGATAAACTCGTAATAACTGCGGCGGATGAAGTTGCCTTTTTCATCATTGAAATAACCATCCGGTGCGTCAATACCGCTGTCTTTGAGAAAGAGCGGGTCGACCGGAACTTTTTTCCAGATATCCATGGAATACTTCGCACTGCCCTCAAACAGCGCGTTGCCGTGAACCATGCCGAAAGTATCATAGTGCCATTTCCGGAAAAGCGTCAGCGCGTCAGTCGGCAGAGCCACCCCGCCGACATCACTCCAGAAAAGCTCTCCGTCCTGGGGCAGATAGCGGCTTTCGGCGGCGACGAATTCCATTTCGGCATCTGTATCAAGCAGTTTCGGTTCAATGCCGAATGTGCCGCCGTGCAGCGGCGGACGCGCCAGAAATCCGTCATTGAAGTGACCGATACGCGCTTTTGCCGCTCCGGAAAATGCTTCTGCTTCCGTCACCGGTTCAGTACCGTAAATACGCATTTTATCCCGCGGGTAACGCATCATGGTCATGCGGTTTTCCGGCAGCACTTCCAGCACGGCAGCCATGAGTTCCCGGTGAAATCCGAAATCCTCCTGCAAATGGTTGTAGCTGTTGTGCCACTCGCCGAATTTACCGATAAATCCGCACTGCAGACAGTAAATGACATCGGTATTTTTCTGCAACACATCTTTGAGCTGGGAAATGTGCCGCAGGATATCTGCCGCATCCGGTCCGTCAAACGCCGGAGAAAGTTCATAGGCGAAACGGAGCAGCACTTTGACTTTCATGCGCCGGACTTTGTCAAAAAACAACTCTATATCAGAGAGTTTTTCCGGAGTAATATCCCGGCGCACATAGCGGTCGAGAAAGCAGTAGCTCTGCATCACGCACACCCCGTCATAGGCGAGGTGGTCGATTTCGTTCATCCACTGCCAGTGACCGAATTCGATGGCATCCAGCCGGTTGCCGCGGATAAGATGCGGGACATCCGGGATATCGGCATTCTGATACACCGGCACTTCCGGGCGGCCGTCAAGTTTCATCTGCTTATTCATGCATGAGCAGACTCCGGCAATTTCTCCGGGGATGGTTGAAAAGTATATTTCATTGCGTAAACCGCGTTCAGGATTCCGCAAACCGGTTCTGCCGTGCAGATCATCCGGCCGGATACCGCGATAGAATTTTTTCATTCTGCTTTTTCCCTATTTCTTGAAAACATCACGCAGGACATTTATATTATAAAAGTTTTCTGTCAGCAATAAAAGTATACACTGACAATCCATTTGCGGCAACTGCCGATTCCGGGAAAAACATGGAAAAAAGAGCAAATACACTAAAAAAACGCTTAACAAAACAGGAGCTGGAAAAGCAGAGAGACAACAGTTATTCCAAGGTGAAACTGTTGAATCTGAGCTGGAAAGAGGATTGGAATTATCCGCTTTTCCCCCTGATGCTCATCGACAAACTGCGTTGGGACGATGTCTGGTTCCAGCACGTCAACTATCAGCTCATCGCTCTGGAACTGACTCTGGAGGGCGCGACCAGATATGAGTGTGACGGAGAGAGTTTTACCGCCCGTGCGGGTGAATGTTTTATTATTCTGCCGCACAGCAACACCCGTATCGTCAACGCCTCATCCCGGGGCAATGTCCGGCGGAATCTGGTTCTGCTTTTCGGCGGCAGTGCGCCGTTTTGCCTGGTGCGGCTGCTGGGATTGGAAAAAGACACGCTGCTGAAGCTCCCCGACCCGGCTGCTCTGGAAAATAAAATGCGCGAGATCGGTGACATCATTGCCGCCAACGGCTCCCATGAACGCGCGGCGGCGGTAAGTTATGATATCATGCTGATGCTGACAGCTGCGATGCGTAAATCCGCCGCCGGGATACCGGCAGATATGCTGCGGGTGAAAAATTATCTTTGCGAAAACTACTCTGCGGAAATAAACATCGATAATGTGGCGCATCTGTCAGGTATGAGTCCGGCGACTTTGCGGAGAAAATTCCAGCACTATTTCGGAATGCCGCCATTGAAATATCTGACCCGCATCCGCATGGAACAGGCGGCATCTCTGCTGCGCGGCACCCGCAAATCCATCAAAGAGACCGGTTTTGATTGCGGTTTCAATTCGGCACTCTATTTTGCCGAAAGTTTCCGCCGCTACTTCGGATGCACACCGCGGCAGTTCCGGCAGAAGTCAGATAAAGCAGCGGAATAATGCATCTCCCGGATATGTATTCCCAGTGCACGGGAATACATGTTTTGAAAAAAAGTGAATTTTTCCTTTTTACCTCTTGACAAACGCCGCAACGTAGTGTATACTTAATACACATAAGAGTTTTTCACTTTCTTTTATGAGGTAATTTTATCATGCAAAACTTCAGACACATTCCCGACCGGCATGCGTATTCCGCCGGAACATGCTGCAGAGAGAGCATTTCACCTGCCCGCAGGCAGGTGAAGCCGCGCGGCTTCACGCTGATTGAACTGCTCGTTGTCATTGCGATTATCACGATTCTCGCGGCAATGCTGCTCCCTGCCCTGCAATCCGCCCGCGAGCGCGGCAAAAACGGGCAATGCACCAGCAATATGAAGCAGCTGGGAATGGCATTCAACTCATATATGGGCACATTTGACCACTGCATTCCGTATTCCAACGCTGAATACGACCGGAAAAACGCCATAACCAGAGCATGGAGCGGATATTTTATTTTTCACAAAATCATGGCTCCCAAAGCAATGGCATGTCCGTCCCTGACAGTTACTGCCCCTGTTGCTGCCGGAATATATACCGGTGAAGGCGGGCAACTGCAAGTGAAAAAAAATTCATTCGACATGATCCATACCGGTTACGGTTATGCCTACGAAACTGCCGGCAGCGGCAGATTTGCCAGAAACGGTAATGATGGCGAAACAGACGAAGGCGCACTGAAAGTTTCAGCCATCAAACATCCGGCAAAAATGTATTTCGCAATGGATGCTTTCCGGGATTTCACAGACGGATTGATTACCGGAAGATACAGAGTCTCCTATCAGAATAAATACGCCACCGCAACAGAAAAATCGTCAACTCCCGACCGGGGAGTCGGTCAACCCCACGCCAGACACCTGAACAACAAAGGACTGAATATCGTTTTCGGCGATGGTCATGTTGAACACAAGCGGATCCATAATCAGCTCGACCCCTATGTTGATTTGGGTTCAGGCAGACAACTCGTCCAATGGATGGGGTGGGATATAAATCAGCAATAATTTTTGCAAATTTTCCGGCAGAGCCGCTTGACAAAAGTTTTTTGACAGCTTATATTAATAAACAGGCATACATAATATACTTATTCGTCAATAACTTACACGAAAGGGCAATGTTGTGAAAAAAATCGTACTGCTGCTGACACTCCTGCCGGGCATCGCGCTTTTTGCGGGAAATGTCAAACTTGATTCCACGCTTCTGGGCAAACCGGTCATGGTTTCGTGGGAGCTGGAAGAACTCATTTCCGGCACATCTCCTCCGGAAAAGTACAAAACCGTCACCCCCTCTGCACTGAAAGTCGCATGGCAGGAGTCCACCGCCAAACGCGGTTCCGACGCCATGGACATCAACATCACTCTCAAAAACGACAGCACAAAAGCTCTCTTTCTGCGGGTGAAAGCCTCTGCTGCAGTGCCTTTCAAAGAGTTTTCATGGTGGAATGGCTATGTGAATCAGAATTCACTCAAATTCGACCCCGCCGACAAGATACTTTCCACCTGGTTTCCGGTCAACTCAGCCATCAGCGGCAGCAAAGCACTCATCCTCGGTCTTGACCCGATGATACTCTGCAGCCGCGCTGAGTCATTCACCGGTCAGCAGGGCAGCAGCAAAACTCTCATCGTCACTCTGCCGGTCTATCTGGAACCGGGCAAAACATTTCAGGCGAACTTCACCGCCGCCGCAACTCAAGCGGAATTCGGCTATCACGACGTCATCCAGACCTGGTACGACCTTTTCCCCAACGCCTATATGCCGGCGGATAAAATCAGTAAAGATGTGATTTCCGGTGAAGCCTCTTATATGTACTGGACTCCCAAAAAATTCGGTGTCAACTTCCCGAGTGACCTGCTCCGCCGCTATTACGCCGGTCAGGGGTGCTGGGAGTGGTGCTACAAACCTTTCGTCCGTGCCGGTGACTGGGGTATTTCCGACAAATGGTCGGTCGGCTGGCGCAATTATTCCAAAGAGAGAGTCGCCCAACACCGCGAAAACATCCGCAAACGGCTCGCTCCTTCCGGATTCCAGAATGTCGCTCCCATGTGGTATCTCAATGTCGCCTGGACCGAATGGAACATCTGGAAAGACCACTTCCCCGGTATCGAATATGCCAAAGAAAACAAAATGCGCCGCTGCTGGAGCATGGATGTCATCTACGGCGTCTACCCGTGGGGCAGCGGTTACGGCGAACTCTTTCTGCAGAGCCTGACCACGATCCCCAAAGATTTCCCCGCTGCCCGCGGCATCGGCTGGGATTCATGTTTCGCCCACCGCGAAATCGGTGAAGAAAATGCCGGATTCAAAGGCACCGACCCCAAGAGTTTTGAAAACGGCAAACCCATCGTTATCGAAGCCGCCGGTATCTCGCATCTGCTTGACCACAACCGCAAACAGTTCGCTGACGGTGTCCGCATGGCAAACGCGGTCAACTTCAAACTCGTTTCCCCCTTTATGATCGGAGTCCGTACCGATGCCGGTCTGTATGAAGGTCATCCCATGGGCGACCCGAAACGTCTGCTCCGCATCGAATCCATGCGCGCCCGCCTCGGTTCACCCAAAGCCATCGCATGGCACAAACACGCCACCCCGGCGCACCTCAAATGGGTCGACTGGGATGACATGAGCAAAAGTGAAGCCCAGGATGCCTACCGTCAGGTCATGGATAATATCATGTTTTTGAGCTACTACTGGGGCGGTATCCCTGCCCCGTGGATGCCTTCAGTCGGAGTCAAAAACCTGATGGATTCCGCGCCGGTGCTGGTCAGTCTTGTCCGGCAGGGCTGGCAGCCCTCCCCGGCAGTGAAAACCCCGGACACCATGCTCGCCGCCCGTTACGGCAAAGGTGCCGGAGCGCGTATCGTGCTTATCAACCCCGGATACAAAACCGTTTCCGGCAAAGTCAGATTCCCTGCGGCATACTGGGAAAACCGTTCCGCGCTGCTCACCGGCGCACCCAACAGCGCACTGGTTTCAACTCTTGACGCTTCCGGCACTGTCGCTGAAGTCACGCTGGCTCCGCGTTCACTGCAGATACTGCGGGTCTGCGCGTTGCTCCCGGTCAAAAACCAGCTCACCGTTTCAGGTGAACTGGTTTCAGAAGCCGGTAAAGCTCCTTTCCACAGGCTGCTGCTGAAAACCGCCGCAGCATTCAAAGCTGAAGCAGAATTTTTCCGCGCCGATGCCCTGGCATCCGTCCGTATCAGCTGTGAAGATGACCTCGTGCGCTTCTCTCCGGACAAACCCGTCAAATACACTCTTGATTCAGCAAACTGGAAAGGCGACGTGCAGGCGGCAAATCTGCTCACTGCCACACTTTCGCTGGTCGAGTATCCCCGCTATGCCGCCGATGCGCTGGATAAAGAAACTCTGACCGCGCTGGAACTTCCGGCAAAAGCCAAAGCGAAAAAGGTCGTCATTTCCACCCCCGACAGCCTCTGGAATGAAGCGGAACGGCTCGCAGAATGGATAAGATTCTATACGCAGGACAAATCCGGCGAATTTGCGGAACCGGTGATGAACGGCACTCCCGGAGATGACAATGTCGTTATCAAAATGGAAATCAATCCCGATGAATTGAAATCCTATCAGCAGGGCGCAGCTTTCGTTGAGGATAACACCGTGCGGATCATCGTCCGCAGTGCCGCTGATGCCAAAAACATGACTCTGGCGGTGCTCAACATGTTCGATGCGGCATACCCCTATTACGGTACGCTCCCCGATACAGCGGAATTTGCCAAAATCGGACTCAACGGCAAAACATTGATGCCGGCCCCGGCGAAGCGTCCGTTGCGGCCGACGCTGCTGGATATGATGAAACGCAACAAAATCAAATGATTTTCCGACCTCCGGAGGACGACAGCTCCTCCGGAGGTTTTCAATTTTCATCTGCCGCCTGTCCGGAGCAGTTTTGCCACAGATGGATTTGTTGTAAAATTATAAGATATTTCCTTGCAAAATTTCTTATTCAGAAGTATATTACCCTGTCGTTTTCAACATTACAACGTAAAAGGAACAAAAAATGAAAAATTTTTTCCTCTCACTTTCCGCAGTTGCGGTCTTTGGCACACTTTCAGCATTTGACCTTGCCGAGGTAAAACCGGGAGTACAGTTCACTTCCATAAAATCCGAAAAACGCGAAAAACTTTTCACTGACACCAAACCGGTGAACAGCATATTTCACCTCGGCAAAAAAGATTCCGTCGTCAACACAACTATCGAAGTCACCCCGGAACACGAACTGCTCATCAAACCCGATAATGCCAGTCCCGAAGCCAAATTCTCTGTCCGCCTTGCCGTGCCGAAATGCGAAAAAATGCAAATCTCTTTCAGCGTGAAAACCACCGCTTTCTGCGCCAGAAACAAAGCTGACCGTTCTCTCTACAACCTGATAAACTTTTATGCCGGCGGCGTGAACCTCGCTCTGCGCGGTGATACCAGAGATTTGCGCCACTTTGACGGCAATGCCCAAAAATATGTCCGCTCCTTTGTGGTCAAAGACGGCGAATGGAGCAATGTCACCATTGATATTTCCTGCGGGGATAATCCGCTGTTTTCGCTGAATGACATCAAAGACATCCTTCAGCGCGGCGAATGCAAATACGTCCGGATTTTCGCCATTTCCGGCAGATTCCCCCTCGCCAAAGCAGATACCTCGGTCGTCATCAAAAACCTCAAAATCACGGCGGCAAAATGAAAATCCATATTCTCGGCTCACTTTCCGGTACCGAACCGAAAACCGGACGCCACCACTCATCCTGGGTCCTGGAACTTGACAACGGCGACCTTTACTGGTTCGATGCCGGTGAAAACTGCGCCCGCAGTTCGTATTTGAAAGGTCTGGACCTTTTCCGGATAAAAGCGATTTTCATCTCTCACGGTCACATCGACCACACCGGCGGGCTGTTGAGCCTTTTCGGGGTCATACGCAAAATGCGCGACCTCTGCGGCGATACTGCACCGCAGAAAATCGGCCTTTATCTGCCGCGTCCGGATATTGCGGAACCTGTGATACAGCTGCTTCACGCATTTGATACATTCCCGGCGCATACTGAAATCATCCCCGCGCTGCTCACTGACGGCGGCACTTTCGATGACGGTCAGGTCAAAATCGTTTTCCGGGGCAACCGGCATATCGCGGTTGCGGAAAATGAACCTTCCCAGTCGTTTTCTTTCAACATCACCGCCGGAAACAAAAAAATCATCTTTTCCGGCGATGTGAAAAGTGTGGAGGAAATCAACGACTGGTGCGCCGCAGAAAGCGACATCGTTCTGATGGAATCCGGTCATCATTCGCCGCCGCAGGTGTGCGCCAGATGGCAGGAGCTGGCATGTCCGCTGAAAAAAGCGGTTTTCATCCACCACGGCAGGGAATATCTCAACTTCCCGCAGGAAACACTCCGCAAATGCCGCGCACTCTGGGGTGATAAAGTAGCTTTTGCCGACGACGGTTCAGTTTTTGAGATTTGACCGTTTTATCACCGCGAATGTGTGCTGCGACAGCGGTATCATCAAAATGAAAAGTACCGCTGCGGCGATCCATATCCCCCGGATATTGACAAAATAAGCTATCGAACCGCTGACGAGAGAGCAGAGCACTCCGCCGGCGGTGTTTATACTGCTGGACATGCCGAAAAATGTTCCTCTGAAATCCGGAGCGGTGATCCGGCTCATAATGACCAACATCACCGGATACAATCCGCCGGCGGCGAAATGCGCCAGAAAACGCATCACCAGCAGCATCCAGATATTTCCCGAAACGCCCTGCAGCAGCGTCGTTATCGCGCTCATTGCCAAAAGCGGTATCAGTAATCTTACAGGAGACAGCCGGTCACACAATCTGCCGATGAATACTCCCGAAATCAAACCGCCGACTGCCGCCACGGAACTGACCACTCCGGTGTAAAACGCTTCATTGCCCCTGCCGCAGATGACTTCGACCAGCATCGCCAGAAACGGTTCGTCGATCCGGCGCGCCACTCCCATGAGCAGAAAAAGCACCAGCAAATTGAGAATCGCCGGAGCAAGCAATTGTTTCAGAGAAATTTTTTCTTTCTGCTTTTTCGGGACATTGCGTGTACCGGAAAAATCGTCATAGGCAAAAAACTGCACCAGCAACGCTCCGCTCAAATACAACGCTCCGCAGGTGATAAACGCCGCAGTATATCCGAAATAATGGACTATCATGCCGCCGGCAAAATACCCGGTCATGTGTCCGCTCCAGAGCGCACTGCTCAAAGTTCCGAGCGCGAAACCGTGTTTTTCAGGCGGTGTCGTTGTAGCAAGCAGGGTTTGAGCCGCATTGTATGTACCGGAAAAAAACGATGTTAAAAAACGTATTATCAGCAGCACCCCCACCGTCGGAGCAAATGCCAGCATCGGGAAAAAAAATGCCGCTGCATAACACGCCCGCAGCAGCATGATTTTATAGCCGAAACGGTCGGCGAGCATTCCCCAGACCAATGTGGCAATGGTGAAACTTATCATGCCGCAGAAATAATATGCCGAAACATAAAATCCCCGCACCGCATCATCAGTTATTCCGAGATTGTCCCGCAGCAGCAGCGGAATAAACGGCATGGCACAGGCAAATCCGCACAATCCGAGGAATTGAGATGCCCACAACACAACAAGGTTGCGTTTCCAGTTGTGCCGATTCCCCATACTTACAGCTCCTGTCAATTCAATCTGGCAAGCAGTGCCGCCAGCGCAAATTCCGTACGCAGCACCCGGTCGCCAAGAGTTACCGGCGTGACTCCGGCGGAAGCAAGCAGTTGATTTTCAAACTCATTGAATCCGCCCTCTGGTCCCACGACCAGAACCACGTTTTCTCCGGCATGGGATGTGACTTTTTCCACCGCGCGCGGATGACCGAAACAACAATAATCCGCCGCCTCAATAAGCAATGGCAGTTCATCTTCAACAAAAGGTTTGAAACGTTTGCGGTACTCTATTGACGGATAGATGGTATCCCCGCACTGTTCCAGAGCCAGACGTATTTCTTTATCCACTGCCTGCGGCGCAAGCACGGAAGCATCCCAGTAGCTTTTTTCCACCTTGCGGGCATGAATGAAATATATCTCTTTCACCCCCATGGTTATCGCGCAATGCAGAACCTTGTGAAATGTCTGCGGACGCGGCAATGCACAAACCAGCGTTATCCGGCTGCCGGCAGGCGGTTCGGCAGACAATTCCACATCCAGAACCGCTTCACTCTCTGAAAACTCCACCACTCTGGCGGTTCCGGTCCTGCCGCCGACGACACCGGCACGGAATGTTTTATCTTTTTCCAGACCGATGACATCCCGCAGTTGCAGAAAACGCCGGTCGGCGAGCTTCACCCGCCCCGGCGCAAAAAAATCGTTTCCGTCTAAAAGCAACAAATTCAATTTAACGAATAAATCCACTCTTTGCCGTTGAAACAACGGGTGATTTTTTTATCATTGAGCGCGGCTTTGTCCAGCAGCGCGGCGACTTCAGCACTTTGCTCCGGAACTCCGGCGGCGGCGGCAAAATCAGCGGCACTGCCGGACATCTTTTTACCGGCAAGCGCGGAAAAAAGTTTTTTCTGCAGCTCAAGTACACTTTTCGCCGCCAGTTTATACGCCTGCACCCCGGGCTGATGAAACGCGTTTATATTGATAAATTCCGCATAGACTGCGACCGTCCGCTCATAAAGCGCGATTATCTGTCCCAGCGCATAAACGGTCAATTCCGGTATGCGTATCGTGATGACCTGACGCCCTTTGCTCCGGAGCGCGGCACTGAGCCCTTCAAAAAATCCGTGCAGATAATCGCCCATGGTCACTCCGGAAGAGATTTCCAGTTTGCGGGCATCATGCAGAACTTCTATGAATGTGGCAAAGAAATCATCTCTGCCGTCATTGAGCTGCTGGATGAATGCGTGAGCATCCGTACCGCCTTTATTGCCGAAAACATTCAAGCCCTGATGCACGACATTGCCGTCAAGGTCAAGTTCCTTGCCCAGACTCTCCATCACCAGCTGCTGCAGATAGCGCGAGAGCAGTACCAGACGGTCACTGTACGGCACGATGACCATATTGCGGTCGCCTCTGCCGTTGCCGGCAAGATACCACATCGCCGCCAGAACAAGTGCGGGATTTTCCTGCCACTTTTCATTGCGTGTCCATTTGTCCATGTCGCATGCACCGGAAAGAAACGAAGCGAAATCCACTCCGGTCAACGCCGCCGGCAAGTGACCGACAATAGCGGTTTCACTGGTTCTGCCGCCGATGGATTCCGCCATTTCAAACACGGCGAGCCATTTGTTTTCTGCGGCGTACTCATAAAGCGAACTGCCTTTCATCGTCACTGCCACGGCACAATCAGCGAAACCCAGACCGCATGAAGCATAATACTTCTCCATGGCGATCATATTATTTTTGGTTTCCTGCGTGCCGCCGGATTTGGAAATGACCAGATGCAGGGTCTTTTCCGGCACCATCACCGCCAGCAGGTCATCGAATCCGGCACTGTCGGTGTTATCCAGAAAATATATTTTCAGATTGTTTTTGCGCTGTTCCCGGGAAAGCTCATTCCAATAGGGACCGTTGACGGCAAACTGCATCAACTGCGGGCCGAGCGCAGAGCCGCCGATGCCGTTTACGACCACGGCATCAAATCTGCCTTCACTGCGGATTGCTGCGGCGAATTTTTCCACCGCCATAAATTCTGCACTTGCAGCATAGGCGATCCGGTCGGTGAAGTGAGTGACCTGACGGTTTTCATCGGGGTTTTTTATTTTCCCGGCTTCAATATCGGCGATACCGGCAAGCGCACGGGCAAACTTTTCCTGCATACCCTCAAGCACATCCATGCCGAAAGGCATTCCGGCAAAAGATATTTCAAAACCGCTTTTCCCGTCCGTCAGGCTTCCGGAACGGCTCTTTGCAATCCCGCTCATAACGTCAAATCATTCCTCGATCTGGTCCGCAATGGAATCATCGATCACATAGTTCGCAGTGACCTGCTGCACGTCGTCGAGCTCTTCCATGCGGTCGACCAGACGCAGCACCTGCGCGGCGACTTTCGGGTCGGTGAGATTGACCTCCATTTCCGGTTTGCGGGTGACTTCTGCGACATCGGTGGGGATGTTTTTGTCGCCGAGAGCTTTGGCGATGGGTTCAAAAAATTCGGGGTCAGCCCAGATTTCGGCTTCACCGTCTTCAACGATCAAATCATCGGCACCGGCATCGAGCACCACATCCATAAGTTTTTCCTCATCAGCCCATTCGCCGGTGATGACAAAGTGAGCCTGACGTTTGAAAAGACGGGAAATGGCACCGGAACCTGCCATATTGCCGTTGTTGCGCTCAAAAGCCATACGGACTTCGCTGATGGAACGGTTGCGGTTGTCGGTCAGGCAGTCCACGATAACGGCGACACCGCCGGCGGCATAGCCTTCATAAACGATTTCTTCAAAGACGACATCGCCGAGTTCACCGATACCTTTTTTGATCGCACGCTCAATGTTGGCGTTGGGCATATTGACCGCTTTGGCAGCAGCCAGAGCAGAACGGAGCGCGGGGTTGCTGGCGGGATCACCGCCGCCGTTTTTGGCAGCGACCATGATTTCTTTACCCACGCGGGAAAACATTTTTCCTTTTGCCTTGTCAGCGGCCTCTTTTTTATGCTTGATATTCGCCCATTTACTGTGTCCGGACATGATCTTTCTCCATAATTTGTTGATTTATGTTACAATTACTATGATATTTATATAAAATACAGCCAGACGCCTCCGAAATCAACCCCTTTTTTCAAGTTTTTGTGTTTGATTTCACTGCTTTCGGAGTTATATTATCCCGTAACACAAATGAAATAAACTTTATCGGGTGCGAAAATGAAAAAAATTCTTGTTGCCGGAGGTGCCGGCTATATCGGCAGTGCCTGCAGTGAATATCTGCTGGATATGGGATACGAAGTAACGGTGCTGGATGCGCTTTTCACCGGACACCGGGATGCGGTCGACCCCCGGGCGGATTTTGTCCATGCCGACCTTGCCGACCGGGAAGGAGTCATTTCACTCTGCCGGAAAGAAAAATTTGATGCCGTGATGCACTTTGCGGCATTTTCCCTGGTGGGCGAATCCATGACCGACCCTTCCAAATATTTCCGCAACAACCTCTGCAATGCGATAAATCTGGCAGATGCCGCGGTCATCAGCGGAGTCAAATCGTTTGTTTTTTCCAGTACCGCCGCGACATTCGGTATTCCGGAACAGCTCCCCATCGATGAAAACACCGCCCAGAAACCGATAAATCCTTACGGAGAGTCAAAACTCTGTTTTGAAAAAGTCCTCAACTGGTACAGCAAACTCCACGGTTTGAAGTATGCCGCACTGCGTTACTTCAACGCCGCCGGAGCTACGGAAATCCACGGTGAAGACCACCGCCCGGAAAGCCACCTCATCCCGCTCATTCTGCAAACCGTCCGGGGCAAACGGGAAAAACTCATGGTCTACGGAGATGATTACGATACTCCCGACGGCAGCTGTATCAGGGATTACATCCATATCCTCGACCTGGCACAGGCGCATGAAAAAGCTCTTTACGCTCCGGAAAGCGGACACTACAACCTCGGCACCGGCAACGGTCTTTCGGTCAAAGAAATCATTGCCGCCACCGAAGAAGTCACCGGCAGAAAGGTTCCTTACGAAATCGCTCCCCGCCGTGCCGGTGATCCGCCGCGCCTGATCGCCTGCAGTGACCGTGCCCGGAAAGTCCTCAACTGGCAGCCGGCACATGAATCGGCGCTGGATATCATTGAATCCGCCTGGAAGTGGCAGCTGAAATACCCCGAAGGTTACGAAAAATAATCATGAAGTGGTTTGAACTGGGTCCTTTTACCGTCTTTGATGTCGAAACCACCGGCATGAGCCCCGTCCGCGACCGCATCGTGCAAATCGGTGCGGTCAGAATAGACCGGGACGGATACACTTCGCGTTATCAGACATTGGTGAATCCGGGCAGACAGATACCTTCCGGAGTGGTGTGTGTGCATCATATCACCGACGAAATGGTCTGTTCCGCGCCGACATTCGCCCGCGCCGGCAGGGAATTTCTCGACTTTGCGAAAGATTCGACTCTGGTGGCACACAACGCAAGATTCGATTTGGGATTTCTGCAGGAAAGCCTCGCCCGCACCGGATTGCCGCTCTGGAAAGGACGCACTCTGGATACTCTGCGGCTGCTGAAAACCACCCATCCCGGTCTGCCGTCATACAAACTGCAATCACTGCGGACACAATTTCAACTCTATTCCGACGATTCCATGCAAGCCCACCGCGCCGACGCCGATGTGGAATGGACGATACAACTGCTGGAAATCGCCCTCACCGCAGCTCTGAAATCCGCTCCGGAGAAATAATCACCGCAACGCGGCGAAACGGCGGTCGCCGCGCTCATTCACCGCCACGCACTCCATTTCCACCAGCCATGCCGGACGGCAGACGGGAGCTTTGAGTATGACCAGCGGAATGTTTTCTCCGATGCGCCCGGTCACAATGGCAGTCACATGCGGAGCATCAGCGATGTCACGCAGATAAAGTGTGGCAGATTTTATATCCTGCAAACTGCTTTGCGCGTTTGCCAGCAGTGCTTCAATATTATCCAGCATCCGCAACGTCTGTTTTTTCACATCCCCCGGATGCACAACATTTCCGGCTTTGTCGATACTCGCCGTGCCGGAAATAAAACAGTGTGACCTGTCACCGAAAAGCAATCTGCTGCCTCTTTCAAAACTCACTCCGTACAACGCCGTCGGCGAAAGCATTTCCGGTGCGGAAACATACTCCGTCTGTTCCGGCGCGATACCCGGATAATTGAGCGAATCCATTTTCACCAGACGGGAAACATCCGGATGCTGTCCCTCGATACCGGTGCTGGCGATAAAATGAGTCTGCGGCGTCAGACCGATAGCGGTAAAATATTCGTTGCGCGCTTTGACCAGTCCGGCATAATTGTTGTCCACATCACGGCAGTAGAGCCAGGTGCGGAGCGTGTGGTCTGCGACTGTCGCACCATATTTATCCAGACAGTGCTGCAATGCCGAAAATTCCGCGGCGGTCTGCTGATAACTGCCGGAAGCATCAATTTTTTCCTGCTGAAACCATACGGCGGTATAATTTTGCGTCTTTACCGTCAAAGCTCCGCCGGATGACTCCCTGCTCTTTATCCCGCTCCAATGCCACGCTTCCAGCGCGATCCTTCCGGCGACCGGCGGTTGACCGGTTATCGAAACGAAGCTGTTCCGCCCGGTCAGAAGCTGTTTCAACTCCGGCTCCTGATTGGTGATATCGCTCAAATGCAGCCGCAACAGCACTTCGCTTGCTTCCGAACAGCCGTATTCAGCCAGTGCGCTCCGGTAAGCGGCAAGCACCGCGGCGGCTTCAGAAGAAAAATCATCACCGCAACTGCCGCATACACTGAAAAAATGTTCGGGAATCCCCTGCGGGGAAAAAAATTCAGAATGTTTTACTTTCATTTGCTCTTTCCTGTTATCCGTATGGCAGGCAGAATCACTTCCTGCGTATAACGCCGGATTTTGCCGTTTGCATCCGGACGCTCCGCGTCATACGTAAAAATGACTTTGAAAAGTTGATTTACCGATTTGCCGTCACCACTTTTCTCTGCGTAAAGCCGCAGTGTCAACTGATGCGGAGTCATCTTTTTTCGGTTGCCGGAATCTTTCATTTTGCCCTGTGGTACGATATGGGAATCCCCCTCTGCGACTTTCAGCCACGCAGGCGGGTCGACCATGACCAGTTCCGCTCCGGCATTTTCCGGCAGGTGCCGGGTATTTATATTCACCGTCACGCTCCGTTCCCGGTCAAGTACCAGAACAGAGGGCGTTTTATCCCAGGAAAACCGCTCTTTACCCGGAACATAACGCATACTGCCGAGCTGTAACTTCTGTGCCGGCGCGATATGAGTGTAAGCAAACGCCTGCATCATCTCATCTCCGGGGATGACACGGGTAGTGAAATTTTCAGCGTATGCTTCAATTTCAGCGGTATAACGGCTCCGTGTTTCCTTTTCATTGCAAAACAGCGTCACCACACAGCGGCTGCTCCCGGCAGGGATGCTTTTTGCGCCGTCAAAGCGGATATTTCCGGCATTACGCAACCGCAGTTTGATTTCACCGTCGAAACCGTCAAATCTTTCCACCGCCAGCTCGACTTTGACCCAGCCGTTGCGGTTGAGTTTCACCGCAGAAGGCGTGGCGTAGACCCGGAAATGCGGCATCAGATTGGAAATCCGCAGAAAATATCCGTATTCTGCGCCGTATTTACCGGTGACATCTGATACTTCCGCATAATAAACTCCACCTTTTTCAGCGGTAAAACGCAGTGCCGGGTCTGCCGCACCATGCAGGATCACCCCCGCTTTCAAACGCGGCACATCATCGCAGACCGCGACCATCCTGCCGGAATTATCAAATATTTTCAGCAGCGGGTCAATGGGCGCCCCCTGCCGTCTGCCGTAAACTTCAAGCATCAGCGGCACACCTTTTTCCGCCCGGAAGCAGTACCGTTTCTTTCCGGGAGCGGACAATACATCTGAAATAAGCACACCGGGATACAGCACTTTGTCTGCGGCAATATCCTTCCCTTTTAGCGCACGCAGTTTCGGCAATTCCGGCACCGGCAGTTTCCTCTCCGGCGGCACTCCGCGGAAAACATTCACCCGGTAGACAAAATCCTCTCTGCCGCGGTAAAGCGCATCCCGTATCTGCAGCGTATATTTACCATCCGACGGCACAGAAAAAACCAGTTCCGGGTCGGGGTCAAAATTTCTGTCATCAGCATACGCGACACTGTTGCCGGCGGCATCGAATATTTCCATGACCATTTGAAAATGTCCCGGCACACCGTCGCCTATAAACGGCATCAGATAACGCGCCATTGCGGAAAAGGTCAACGTCTCGCCTTTGCGCGCAAAAAAGGTGAAGTCATCCTTTTCCCCCGGCATTATCTGCCCGTTAAGCACTGCCGGGATATTGAAATTTACCACAGCCGCCTTGTGCGGCGGCAGCGGAAAATACGGTTCCCGGTATTCCGGCACGCTGCTGATAAAAAACTTCAGCGGATTACTCACTTTTCCCCGGCATAACACGCGGAACTCCCTCTCTCCCGGTTTGGCATCGGGAGCGATATGCAGCCTGACCAGTACATTTTTGGCGATAGCCGGACTTGCCTGCAACGAATTTTTGCGGACAAAGAGAAAACGGTAAAGTATATCTCTTTCGCCGTCGCTCAAACTGTCCAGACGCTCAAACCACGGGTGATGACGCCACCCTTCAGTGGATTCCGGCAACGGCGGTCTGGCGGGATTGCCGCCGTGGATATTTTTCAGCCACTTATTGATATAACGCCGCTGTGTGCTGTCGGGGTTCGGCATTCCGCGGACAGCTTCAACATATTCCACGGTGACTCCGCCGCCGGAAACATATACATTGTCCGCACCGTAGAAATTCTGACCGCCGATGATAAGTTCGACCCGGCTGCCCTGACGGGCTCCGGAGGGCATGATAAAACCGATATGCGGCGAACCGGATACAGCCCATGCCGCGAAACCGGCACATAACAGCCATAATTTTTTCATACATCTCTCCGGTAAAGTTCTTCAAGTTTGTTTTTTCCGCCGCCGGGTGGCAGTATGCTCAAATCCAGATTCCGAGGATTGGGCAGTTTTGCCGCCGGGTCTATCCCGGCAAGTTCATAAATGCTCCACAGCAAATCTACCGGAGATACCGGACGGCTCACCGGACGCTCCCCATGCTCATCTGATGCCCCGATGACCTTACCCCCGGCAAAGCCGCCGCCGGCAACCATGGTGCTGAAACAGTGACAGAAGTGATTGCGTCCGCCGTTCCACGGTTCACCGTAATCGACTTTCGGAGTGCGCCCGAATTCCCCGGTACACCAGATCAATGTCGAATCAAGCAGTTTTCTCTCATGCAGATCTGACAGCAGTGCGGAAACGCCCCGGTCAAGTTCCGGCCCGATTTTCGCCATGGTCTCAAAATGTTTTTTGTGCGTATCCCAGCCGGAAGCGTTTATGGTGATATAAGGCACTCCGGCCTCGACCAGCCGCCGCGCCGCCAGACAGCACTGACCGAATCTGTTCCTGCCGTAACGCTCACGCATGGCGGGAGTTTCCAGATTCAAATCAAACGCTTTTGCATCATCTCCGGAAATAACAGCATTGGCGGCATCTCCGGCGCGGGAAAACTCCCGCAACTCCCGGCAGCTGCCGATGGATGCGCCGAATGTATCAAGCATTTTTGCATACAGCTCCCGCTGTTTCAAATGTGCGGAATCAAGACCTCCCGGCGGCACAAAACCGTCAACCAGAAATTTTTCCGCATTGGGATTTGAACCGGTGGCAAGCGGTTTGAAGCGGTCACTCAAAAATCCGTTTTCAGAAAAGCGGCCCTTATTTGAGGTCAACGCAATATACGGCGGCAGTTTCCCGCGGTATGAACTGCTTTTCAGCATGGCAATGACCGCCCCTATCGCCGGATAAGTGATGCCGTCCCCCGGCATCCTGCCGGTCTGCATGAGATAGGTGGCGGTTTCATGCCCGTTGGTGTGGTGACACATACTGCGGATCACAGAATATTTGTCCGCCTGCTGTGCCAGAAGAGGCAGAAATTCACTGATACGCATCCCCGGCACATTGGTGGCGATGTCACCGTGTCCGCCGTTGTAAGCTTTGCCGGCACCGGGTTTGGGGTCAAAAGTTTCCAGATGCGACGGACCGCCCCACACCCATATTTCTATCACCGATTTTGCCGCCGGACGCACCGGTACGGTGTTGGCACCGGCGGCGAGCAATCCTCCGGAAATTCGGTCAAATGCGCCGTAAACTCCGCAAAGAGCCATCATTTTCAAAAACTCACGTCTGTCCATAAACACCTCTCAATGGTGATAAAGAAATTCTGCACTGTTGAGAATGACCCAAACTGTATCCTGCAGCACAAACTGTTTTTTGTTCCGGGGCAGAGCGTCACGGTATTTGTTGAAAGCCTCTTTTTCCGCCGCTGTCGGATAACGCCCCAGAAACTCCAGATATATCCGCTCAAAACACGCTGCATCATGCCGGAAACGCCGCCGCAAACGCTGGCAGTATCCGGCAGTGCGGTTGTACAGCGCGGTGGAATTCATCAGATAAAGGCTCTGCGAATCCGTACTGGCGGTATTGCGTTCACTCAACACACCGGAATCCCGGGACGGTCTGCCGAAACTGTCCAGCACTCCAGAAGATATACTCCCGTCGGCGATATCCACTGCCCGGCTTCTTTTCGGCAGATATGTAAACGGTTCAGGTATCACGCTCATGTATGAATCATATCCCCCGGTGAGCCCGGCAATGGCATCAATAAGCACTTCGGCTTCCAGACGGCGCACCGGATAAGCGGCAAAATTTTTCAACCGCTCCGGTTCTGCGGCAAGAGAAGAGGCGCGGAACGCGGCGGAATTCATAATGACCCGGTACAAATGGCGCAGAGAGTAGTTGCCCCGGCGGAATTCCGCATTGAGAAAATCCTGAAACTCCACGGAAAACGGCACATTTTTCCCTTTGCCATCGAGTTCGACCGGCAAATCATCCGCCACCGGAAATATTCCTCTGCCGAAAACCCAGTGCCAGACCCGGTTCGTCATCGCACGGCAGAAATATTCATCCCCATCCCGCGCCAGCCAGTCGGCAAAGAGCTGCCGGGGGTCCTGCTCCGGAAGCCGCGCTGAAAACGGCGTGCCATCAGGGAAAAAACCTTTCACTTCAGCAGGCATATAATCGGTATAGACTATCTCCTCTTTCCACTCGTAGGTGCTTTTGTAGCGGATTTTGGAAAACAGCTGCACGATACCGGAAATCTTTTCCGGAGGAAATTTTTCCAGCCGCATCCCCGTCACTGTCAGCAGCGTCATCGCCGCCAGACCGCGCGGAGAACGGTCGGCTGCAGAACGGAAAAAATTGGCATGAGCGACCCGGAAATTACTTCCGGAAGCAGTCAGCATCTCGCGGAACATCTCATTCAGCGGGCGGTCTTTCGCCAATTCATCACGCAGCGTCCGGTGCCACAACTGTACGGCATTGGGCCAGAGATTGACCGGGAATTCCGACTTTATCCGGAGCATATCGGCAAAACGCATCGCCTGCATGGAACCAAACCCCGGGTCGTGCAGAAATTTTTCCACAACAGCAGCATATCTGCCGGGAGATTTGTCGGCGAGAAACGCTTTTACTTCCGGCACGGTCGGCAATCTGCCGGCGGCGGTCAATGCCACCCGGCGCAGAAATACCGCATCAGATGCCGGAAGCGGAAACTTCACTCCGGAAGCACTCCAGTGCGCGAACAGCATCCGGTTCGCCGGAGTCCGGTTGTCAAAGTAAACTGCCGACTCAAACGGTGAAACCGCGGCATGGGTCATCAGCAGAAAAAAGACACTTATCAAGCCGGTTATTCGCATCGGCACCTCCACAGAAAAAACCTCTCTGCTGTACTATAACTTGCAAAAAACAGTTTTGCAAGTCAGAATGCCGATTTTTTCAGCAAAAAGTGTCCGCTTCCGGCAAACGGCACATTTACTATATGCCATGAACCGTCCTCCCGGGGGAATGCTCCGGCAAGCGTACATTGACGGCACAGCGGATTGTCTATCTCTCCGGAAATTTCCGTTTCGGTCACATTTATCTGCAATATTTCCGCACCGCCGCCGGAAATATGCAATGTACTGGCGGCAAAAAACGGTTTCCCGTTTTCCGGGAGAGGGATGAATTTCAATATCTGTGATGCGTGCGGAGATGTTTCCGGCAGAGTGAAATGCTCCCCGGCTTTCACCACCGCCAGCTCCCTGCCCTGCAGAATATCATAGACCAGCGTATCTTTTTCCGGAGCAAACGGCAGTTTGCCGCACAATATTTCATCGCTGACATTGACCACCGACACGATTTCCCACTCCGGCAGTGCGGCACAGCGCGGCTTCACCACACTCCGGTAAAAGCGGGGCATCCCGGCATGGAAAAAATCGACCGCTTTGACTGTTTCTCCCCACGCGGGAATCATAAAATTCAGCATCTCCAATCTTTTTTCCGGGAGAGAAGCAAAACATTCGCCGCTTTCAATGATGCCGCCGCCAAGGAACTGGTTGAGCATCATCGTCCGCGCTTCATCATCACTCAAACTGCCCAGCGGCAGCACCGAATACCCCCCGTCTTTCCGGTGCGGGGTAAAATCTTTATCCATACTCAACGGCACATCATTCAGACGCAGCACCGATGCGTCAGGGTCATTCCAGCGGAAACGGTTGAGATATGAACGCATCACACACTGCCGTATCCGCCGCCACACCCCGCCGTCTTTTTTCCAGACGCCGTAAGTGTCACTGCCGGAACGGGAAATATCCGCCAGCCTTATAGACGCTTCATGTCCGCCGCAGATATTCAGACAGGAATCCTCCCCCACAGCTTCCCGGATGATGGAGATCCCCAGCCGGTACAATTCCAGCAGTGTCAGCGAGCGGTCATACGGACGCGCCTGCGGATTTATGAAAAGACAGCGACAGAAATCCACTTTGAAGTAACGGTAGCCCCACTGATAGATATTCCGCAATTCACCGGTTATCCATGCCCGGAATCCCGGATGCGACGGGTCGAACACCCGGAAAAACAGATTGCCTATCTGCATGGTCATCTCATTGCCAGCACCATCGCGCAGCAGCCATTCCGGATGCTCCTCTGCGGCGGCAACGTTGTTCCCGCAAAGAAACGGCGTCACCCAGATGCCGGGTATCATGCCGGCGTTGCGAATGGCATCGGCGGCGGATTTCATGCCGTCCGGAAATTTTCCGTTGGGATGCCAGTTGCCGTAATCGCGCTGCCAGCCGTCATCAAGCTGATAAACGTCCATCCGGATACCGCGGCGGACGATACACGCCAGCTCATCTTCCAGCTCATGCTGCGTCATCGTCGGTCCGTAATAGTGCCAGTTCGCCCCGACTGTGTAACGCGGGAAACGCGGTTTCTGCGGCAAATCATACTCCCGGCTCACTGTTTCAGCATATTCAGCAAGCAGTTCATTGGGGTCACTGCCGGTAAGAAATATCACGTCCTGCGTGCAAATCTCTGTTTCGCTCGCAAGGTATTCAGCGTTGTATTCCGCGACTGCACGCAAACCGGCACTGCTCCATTCAATACGTCCGAGGTGGCGGTGCAGCTGCAGAAAACCTGCCAGCAATATCCGGTTGCCGCTCCGGAGCATCATCACACTGTCAGCGGTTATAACGCCGTTTTCAGCAAGCATATCAAAATTTTCCCCGCATTCATCACTGCGGACACAACCTGGCATATCGCCTTTCATGCGCTTCTGGCAGTAGATATCATAAACACCGTCCCCGCTGCCAAGCTGAAGCGACTCCGCCGGAAGCGAAAAGATTTCCACATCAGTTACTGCCGCACTGCGGGAAAGCCGTTTATGTACCGTAACACTGCGGCTGCCGCCGGATATTTCCAGACTGTCGCCGGATATTTTGAATTTCACACCGTCACAAAAACAACCATATACCATTTTTTATTTCTCCGTTCCCACAGTATGTACATGTATATCTGTCCGAAATTTCATATTAAAATATCCCGCTTGTAAAACAAATGCAAGAGTATCCCGGCAAAAATATCTTGCATATTGCACTGCGAGCGGTCAGACTGCCAAAATCCATCACACTTTTTGACAGGGGCGACAGCTGAAAACAGGAATATTTTTCAAAAAATAAAACGTTTTTACAACACAAATAAATTGATATTTTGGGAAACATGATGTATATTTTTATGAATCCAAAATAATCAACATTGAAAAAAGGGGCTAACCGTGGGTATCAGGATCAAAGGAACCGGCCGCTACATCCCGGAAAAAATATTGAATAACGACGATCTGGAAAAGATGGTCGATACTTCCGATGAATGGATCGTCACCCGTACCGGTATCAAAGAGCGTCACATCGCCGCTCCAAATGAAACGACTTCCGATATGGCATCAAAAGCGGCTCTCGCCGCATTGGAAAACGCCGGTATCACAGCTGATTCCCTCGACCTTATCATCGTTTCCACCGTGACACCTGACCACATATTCCCCAGCACGGCGGCTCTGGTGCAGAAAAAAATCGGGGCGAAAAAATGTCCCTGTTTTGATCAGGAAGCGGCGTGTTCCGGATTGCTTTATGCATTCAACACCGCTTACGGATTGATGTCCTCACCGCTTGCCTACAAACGGGTGCTGGTCATCGGCGCGGAAAAAATGACTTCGCTGGTGGATTGGAGCGACCGCTCGACCTGTGTGCTTTTCGGCGACGGCGCAGCGGCATTTGTGTTGGAAAACGACGGGAATCCGGAAACAGAGGATTTCTATATCGCCGGTGAAGTCGGTGCCGACGGCAACTGGGCGGATCTGCTGCAGGTCCCTGCCGGCGGCAGTGCCATGCCGGCAACCAACGCCAGTGTGGACGGGAAATTCCACTTCCTCAAAATGGGCGGTCCGAAAACATTTCACATGGCGGTGCTGGCGATGACCAATGCCTGCCGTGCTGTGCTGGAAAAAAGCGGCGTTTCTCCGGATGAAATCACCTGGGCGGTGCCGCATCAGGCTAACCGCAGAATCATTGATGCCGTTGCCGAAAGACTCGAAATGCCGGAAAAAGTCTACCTCAACGTCGACCGCTACGGCAATACCTCCAGTGCCTCAATCGGCATCTGTCTGGACGAACTCAACCGGGCGGGCAAACTCAAACGCGGTGATTTGGTGCTGACGGCAAGTTTCGGCTCCGGACTGACCTGGGCATCGCTGCTTATCCGGTGGTGATATGAGTTCAGATATTCCGCGCTACAGTGACCGCGAAGAAATTTTCAACGCCGCGACCCACTGGTGCGGGGTGCTGTTGCTTCTGCCGATGGCGGCATGGATACCGGCGGATGTTTCCGCTCCGGAAAAAACCGCGTGGGGATTTTATTTTTTCACCCTGCTTTTCATGTTCTGCGCTTCAGCATCATACCACTCGGTCAAAAGCCGCAAAAACAAAGCTCTCTGCCGGAAACTTGACCACTGCGCCATATATCTGCTCATCACCGGCACCTATGCCCCGCTGATGACGGTGCTTTTTCCGGATTGGCGCGGAATGGCGGTGATGGCAACTCTCGGAGTGCTTACTGCAATGGGCATCACAATAAAACTGTGTTGTGACAGCAGGATTTTTCACCGCATTGAAGTCGGAATTTTTCTGCTGATGGGATGGTTGTGCATCCTGCTGGCAAGGCCGATGATAATTTCCATGCCGCGCAACGGATTGCTGCTGCTTTTATGCGGCGGGCTGGCTTACAGCGGCGGCGTGATATTCTATGTGATAAAGAAAGAATTTTTTCATGCGGTCTGGCACGTTTTTGTCCTTGCCGGAGCGATATTGCAACTTGCGGCAGTATTGACATTGCGGTAAAACAACACAGAAGTGTGACCAGATGAATTTCAAAGCGGCAATTTTTGACATGGATGGCACACTGCTGGAAAGTATGCACGTCTGGCAGAATCTGGCAGCGGATTTTCTGAAAAAACACCGGATTTTCCCCGGTGATGACTTCGCTGTCAAAACATCTGTCCCCTCCATACGCGGAGCGGTCGAATACATGATAGATACTTTTGGACTGCCGCTTGATGCCGAATCGGAAACGGCTGAAATTTATGAATTCATGTACGACTTTTACAGCAGTAAGGTGCAACTCAAACCGGGGGTGGAAAAACTTCTGGGAACTCTCCGCCGCTCCGGCATCAAATGCGGTCTGGTCACAGCCACAGAACCGGGTCTGGCGGCGGCGGCGTTGAAATATACCGGATTGTCTGAATTTTTCGGCAGCAGGATTTTGAGCGGTGCAGAACACAATATTTCCAAAAGCACTCCCCTGCCGTTTCAGATGATGTGCAAAACTCTGCAGAGTTCACCGCCGGAAACCATCGTTTTTGAGGATGCCTTTTATGCCGCAAAATGCGCTTCCCTTGCCGGACATCCCGTGGCGGCGATATATGATGACACTGAACCGGCACAGGATGAGCTTGCCGGTATCGCCGACTGGTATTGCCGGAGCTGGGAAAATTTTCCGCTGGAAATATTCAGCTGCAGCGATAGAAACTTGACATAATGGCAGAGAGATGCTATATTATCTTTCAGTGAAAGATTTTTAGAGAGGGGTTGAATTATGCAAACTTATACTGAAATGGATCGGTTGATGCAACGCGGCAGAGAGTTTCTGGGCGTGCGCTATCCGATCATCTGCGGAGCTATGACCTGGGTCAGCGAACCGAAACTGGTCGCAGCAGTGTGCAACAACGGCGGTTTCGGCTGTCTTGCCGGAGGGAACACTCCGCCGGAAATACTCAAAGCGCAAATTGAAGAGCTGCGTTCATTGACCGACAAACCGTTTGCCGTAAACCTTATCACCATCGCTCCGGCATACCATGAACATATTGCTTTGCTGCAGAGTCTGGGAAAACCGGTGTCACACGTTGTGTTTGCCGGCAGTATCCCCAAAGCGCAGGAAATCGAAAAAATCAAAGCCACCGGTGCCAAAGTCATCTGCTTTGCTTCCACCATTTCCATTGCCGAAAGAATGATACGTTACGGAGCCGATGCACTGGTTCTGGAAGGCACTGAAGCCGGCGGTCACATCGGTCATGTGTCAACAACAGTGCTTATCCAGCAGCTGCTTTTCAAATTCGGTGAAACTCTGCCGATTTTTGTTGCCGGCGGTGTCGCCACCGGAAAACTGACGGCGCATCTGCTGCTCTGCGGGGCGGCGGGGATCCAGATGGGGACCCGCTTTGTTATGACCCAAGAGTGTCAGGCGCATCCGAAATTCAAAGATTTCTTTGCCCGCGCCAATGCCCGTGACGCACTTTCCACCGCCCAGTTCGACCCCAGGCTGCCGGTGGTTTCGGTGCGGGTCATCAACAACCGCGGGACCCAGGAATTTGCCCGATTGCAGCTGCAACTGCTCAAACAGGTCGAAGCCGGAGAGATAACCCGGCAGGATGCCCAGCTGGAACTGGAACGCTTCTGGGTCGGTTCTCTGCGTAAAGCCGTGGTCGACGGCGATGTGGAAAACGGCTCCGTCATGGCGGGACAATCTGTCGGATTGATGAAAAATGTCACTTCCGTCAAAGAGGTCATCCATGAAATCATGGCGGATGGAGAAGCTGAATTGCAGAGAATAAAGGATTTCTTTGCCCGAAACTGAAAAAATCTGCCACTCCCGAACGGGAGAGGGAAATCATGCTCTGATAAAGCTGTTTTCCTCTCCCGTTTTTTATTTCTGCTGATATTTCAACAGATTTCCGGCGTGGCGCACTGCGCTCATCGGGTCGGCGGCATAATATGCCCCTATCTCATCGGCAAAGAGCTGATCGACCACAGCACCGCCGACGATGAATTTAACATCATTCATCTGCCGCTTCCGGGCAAGCTGAACCACCTCTCGCATCGCTCCGATGGTCGTGGTCATCAGTGCGGAAAGTCCGATAATGGAAACATTTTCCCGGCTCGCAGTATCCAGAATCTTTTCTGCCGGCACATCTTTGCCCAGGTCAATGACCTCATAGCCGTAATTTTTCAACACCACCGCCACGATATTTTTGCCGATGTCGTGAATATCGCCTTTGACCGTGGCAATGATGATTTTAGCTTTCGTCGCCTGCCCCGGGGCGGCAGCAAGCAGCGGAGCAAGATGATCTGTACCGCGCTGCATGGCTTCAGCTCCGGAAATCAGCTGCGGCAGAAAGAACTCCTTTTTCTCATATTTTGCCCCGACTTCCGTGATCGCGGGAATCAAAATCTTTTCCAGAATATCAGCGGCACTCATACCGGCAGAAAGCAGAGCATCGATTTTCTGCGGCACTGACGCACCGTCACCGAGCATAATCGCCTGTTTCAGAGCCTCCTGCGGGGAAAGATTTGCCGCAACAGAAATTTTTTCCGGAGCGTTTCCGGAGAATTTTTCCAGAAAAACGCTCATATTGTCATCCAATCCGAGCAGGGCATTTCCGGCGGAAATCATTTCCATGAGCTCTGTTGACAGCGGATTGGCTATCGCCATTTTCAAACCGCATCCCATTGCCATACCGAGGAATGTCCGGTTGAGCAGCGGACGGGCGGGCATCCCGAAACTGACATTGCTCAAACCGCAAACCGTCGCCAGAGAGCGCGCACTGCACTGCCGGATAAATTCCAAAGCTGTATTTGCGGCATTTTTATCCGTGGAAACGGTCATTATCAGGGCATCGACACAAAATTCGTTTCCGGAATAACCGTATTTGCGGCATTCGGCAATGATTTTTTCTGTAACAGCCATTCTTTCGGCGGCACCGGCGGGGATGCCCTCATCAGTAAGCGGCAGTAAAATGAGCAGTGCGCCGTATTTCGCCGCTATCGGCAGGATCTTTTCCAGACGCTGTTTCTCTGCGGAAATCGAATTGAGCAACGCCCGTCCCGGATAGAGCCGCAACGCTCTTTCCACCGTTTCGGGGTCGGTGGAGTCGATACACAGCGGCACGGGGAGAGTTTTCAACAGCCGGACGAGGGATTTCTGCATCATTTCCGCTTCATTTATTCCGGCAAGCCCCATATTTACGTCCAGAACTGCCGCACCGGCGGAACTCTGCTGCAACGCAAATTCCAGCACCATATCGGTTCTGCCTTCGCGCAATTCAGCTTGAAACGCTTTTTTACCGGTCGGATTTATCCTCTCACCGATGAGCGTGAAGGGGGCGGAAACAGAAATTTCCGCCATTTGCGACATTGATGAGACCGCCGCTATGGGCAGTGACGGCAATTTTGCCGGCGGCATATCTTTCACCGCATCAGCAAGTGCCGAAATATGTTCCGGGGTCGTACCGCAGCACCCGCCGATGATACCGGCTCCGGCGGTGACAAGTCCGGCGGCGGCGGCGGCGAAATCTGCTGCCCCCATCGGGAACACAGTTCTGCCGTTTTCCAATTTCGGCAGACCGGCGTTGGGTTTGGCGATAAGCGGGATCTTGGCATACGGAAGCATACGGGAAATATTCACAGACATTTCTTCCGGACCGGTGGAGCAGTTACAGCCGAAAGCATCTGCGCCCAGAGCCTGCAGTGCATTGAGTGCCGCTTCCGGAGTTGCCCCGGTAAGAGAGCGTCCGCCGGGTTCAAAGGTCATGGTGACAAGTACCGGCAGTTCCGGAGCCGCCAGCCGCACTCCGAGCAGTGCCGCACGTGCTTCCTGCAAATCCATCATCGTTTCAATGACGATACCGTCGGCACCGCCGTCGACCATTGCCGCGGCACATTCCCGGAAAATTTCCACCGCTTCGTCAAACGGCATTTCTCCGAAAGGTTCGACAAATTTGCCGGTCGGGGCGATATCACCGAAAACCAACGCTCTGTTTCCGGCATTTTCTTTGCTGATTTTCACCAGTTTGGAAACGATTTCGTGCAGGCGGTCAGCCAGACCGAATTCCGCCAGTTTGCAGCGGTTGCCGCCGAATGTCGGGGCATAAACGATGTCACTGCCTGCGGCGATATAATTCTGATGCACCCGGCAAATGGCGTCGGGATGTTCCAGACACCACAATTCCGGGCAGACACCGGACGGCATACCGAGTTTCAACAATTCGGTCCCGGTTGCGCCGTCAAGGATAACGGTCTTTTGTCTGACAAGTTCTCTGAAAGCGTTTCTTTTCATCGTACAAACCTCATATTACCCCCGCGAATGCGGTAACACTTTTTTCCGGGATGAGAAAATCATTTCCGGTCAATTCCATATCCAGTGTTTCCAATTCAAGCACATCGTAAAAAAACTTCTGCATTGCCAGCGGCATATCGCCATACCCCGGAGAATAGCGTTTTTCCGCCAGACGCAGACCGCACCGCACCAGCTCTCTGCCGGCTTGTTTCTGCAAAAAATCCATTGCCGCATCGGCGCACTCACTGCCGACGGCATCGCACACGGCACTCTCCGCCATGCTTTCCCGGGAATCCCGGAAGTTTATGATTTCCCTGCCCGCAGTGACCGCGCCGCACCACACGGCGGAAATGCCGGCACATCTGACGGCGAAATCCTTTCCCGGCAGTAATCTGCCGTCAGCGAGGATAATGCCGTTGCTTCCGGCGCGGGCATCCAGCACGACCCATCTGCCGCGCAATTGGCACAACTCATAGGCTTGCAAAGCCGTCAGGCGGTATTTTTCCCTGTCGTACACAGTTTTGGTCAAATGTCCGCCGAGGCGCAGAAAGACCTCTTTTTCCGGGAAAGCGACCGGTATGGCAGAGAGAATGTGTATATGTTTTTTCATTTTTCCGCCTCCACCTTTCCTGCCGCAGAGAGCAGGGATTCGACTTCATCGGCAGAAAGCTCCCGGAACTTTCCCGCCGGCAACGCTCCCAGCCGGACGGTACCGATTTCCTCTCTCACCAGACGCACCACACGGGAACCGCAGGCGGCGACCAGACGGCGTATTTCCCGCTTTTTTCCTTCATTGAGAATAAATTCATACTCTTTTGTACCGCACTGTTTCACGGAAACGGCTTTGAGCATTTCGCCGCCGTCAGTTATGCCGTGCTGCATACGCAGCAAATCACTTGCGGCAAGTTCACAAGTTACAAAGACCCGGTATTTTTTCAACACTTCGTAACGCGGATGCGCCAGAAGGTTGATAAACTCACCGTCGTCGGAAAATATTATCGCGCCTTCGCTCTCTTTATCCAGCCTGCCCGCTGAAACCAGCTTCACATCCGGCATATCAATAAGTTCCACCGCCAGATGTTCAGCGTGCCGGTCGGCGTTGCTGCACACATATCCCCGCGGCTTGTGCAGCAGTATGTAATGTCTGACAGCAGCCGGAGTCAGGATTTTGCCATGCAGCAGCACGGCATCGTTTTCACTCACGCGCCGTGCGGGATTTGTTTCCACGGAGCCGTTGACGCAAACCTGCCCGGAGCGGATAAGTTTTTCCGCACCGCGCCGGGATGCCGCCCCGCAGAAAGATATATATTTCACCAAGTTCATCATGTTATATAAAATAGTTCCGAAATCCCGTATTGGCAAGGTTGAAAGCACACCTTTTTGTGTGTATATTAAGTCAAATGGTCAATTTTACGGATTTTAACAGCAATGGATGGCAAACTTTATCTCGTCAGCACCCCGATAGGGAATCTGGAAGACATCACGCTCCGGGCGTTGAATGTCCTCAAATCGGTCGACCTCATTGCCGCTGAAGATACCCGTCACACCCGTCAGCTGCTCACACATTATGACATTCATGTGAAACTGGAGAGCTGTCACGCTTTCAATGAACACGGCAAAGTCGCCAAACTCATTGAATTTGTCCGCAACGGCGGTACGCTGGCACTGGTTTCAGATGCCGGTACACCCTCGATCGCCGACCCGGGGTATCTATTGGTGCATACTGCGCTGGAATCCGGCATTGAGCCGGTGGTCATTCCGGGGGTATCGGCATTGACGTTTTCAGCCACGGCATCGGGATTGCCGGTGGATAAATTTGCTTTCTGGGGATTTGCGCCGGTGAAACCGGGCAAAAGGGGCAAATTCTTTGCGGCGGTTACGGCGGATGACCGTACCGGATTTTTCTTTGAATCGCCGTTCCGGATTGCCCGTTCACTGCAGGAAATAGCGGCGATCGCGCCGCAGGCAAAAGTTGCGGTCATCCGTGAAGCGACCAAACTTCACGAAGAAGTTCTGCGCGGCACAGCCGCTGAACTTGCCGCACTCAAGCGGGAGTGGAAAGGCGAGATCGTCGTCGGAGTCCACGCCGGTAAAGAAACGGTTGCATTGGATGAATTGTGAAAAACTTATATAAAACGGTTTGATTTCAACCGGCTTGCCGGGGCATAGCCTTGTGCATCCACCGGTCGCCGCACAAGGCTGCGACGGGACAAGGTGTACTGATTGAGCTGCGACAACGGAGCAGCGAGACAATATCGAAGCGGCACGTTGCCGCCGGCGCAGAAGCAAGGCGCGAAAGTGCCCGCGATGCGCCACCGCAGGTTAAATGGTATCACAACAAAACAATAATTATAAATTGAAGGAGAAAAAGTATTATGAAAAAAGCAGAAATCACCTGGAGTTTGATGCACCCGACCCCGTTGAATGTCGAATACATGAAACAGGTCGTCGCCAAAGCCGCAGAGTACCGCGTGGACAGTTTTGAAATTTGCGCCGACTGCCACACCAATCTGGGCGGCATGGACGGTCTGACCGACTATGCCGAATACCCCGAAACCCACAAACGCATCGACCTTGCCGGTATCGAAGCCAACAAAAAAATGCTCCGTGAGATATTGAATCTCGCCCACAGCATCAACAAACCGGTCGTTTACTGGCACCGTGAAGCGATGGTTCCCGAAGGTCTGCTCATCGACCGTCCCGACCTGCTGGATGCCAATGGTGAATTTGACCTGCTCGGCAAAGCATATGAAGAGCTCTTGCGCTACAAAATCGATTCGACTTTCAAAGCGATGCCGGAACTTGACGGATTGGTTCTGACGCTGACTGAAGCGAGCTATTCAGTAATTCACAACTCCAATGTGGAAAAATTCCCGCCGCAGAAAGTCGTCGGACACATGGTGCGGATTTTTGCCGAAGAGCTTCTCAAACGCAACAAACGGCTGATTTTGCGTTCATTCGGTTCCATTGCCCAGGATTACGAGGACATTCTTGCCGGTGCGGCTGAAGCGGCAAAAGAGTTCGGTTTTGAGATCGAAACCAAAATCACTCCGTATGACTTTGACCCCTTCCTGCCGATAAATCCTTTCCTCCGCAAACTTCCGGGAGCGACACTCGGCGCGGAATGCGACTGTCTGGGTGAATTTCTCGGTGCCGGTGTGCTGCCTGCGGAAAACGTCGACAACATCGTCAAATATGTCCGCACCGGTCAGGCTGCCGGGGTCGACCGTTACGCCATCCGGCTCGACCGCATCGGCAACCGCACATTTGACTGCTATGAAATCAACCTCTACGCTTATGAACGTGCCATTGACGATGAAAACGTCACCGCTGAAGACATCCGCCGCGAATGGCTCGCGCTCCACGCTCCGGAATCCGCACGCGAAGTGTTTTACAAGCTCGGTCTGGACGGTTTTGAAATGGTCAAAAAGACCAACTTCGTGGACGGCAACGTGATATTCCACCAGTTCCCCAGCCAGCCGATGACCAAGTATTTAAAAGCGGGATTCATCTTTGCCGCATTCAAAAACGGGGTCGATCTGCACAATGGTGAAGGTGTCTGGTCCATCCTCTATGAAAACAAAACTCCGGGCAGAGATGCCATTATCAGAGAAAAAGAGGAAGCGTGCGCCATTGTGGAACGCAGTCTGGCTCTGCTCAACTCTCTCCCCGTCGAACCCGGCTGGGAAAACGAATACCGCTGGCGGCGTCAGCTCTGGGAAAACGCCAAAGTCGCTTCCACGGCGTTCCTCTGGCTCTGCCGCATCACCTGCGCCTATTTTGATGATATGGAAAGCGGCGATGCCAGTGCCGCCAATCTGAAATCCGCCGTTGCTGCCGGCAGGGCGGCATTGAGCGAACTTGCCGGATATGATCTGGCGACTGCGGATATCAAAGCGGCGCGTTTCGTCAACGGTCTGGATACCCATTTGTTCCGGGTGGCATCAGATATGGAAACGATTTATCTCAAGCCGTTCTATGCTATTTTCGGAATCCTTCTTGACGAATATCATGTGGAGTTTGCCATGCGTCAGAAATATCTGCCCGGCACCACGGATTGTGTGGTGTGCGGCGTGCTGACCGATGAGTGGCGCATTGCCCGCTATATGCACGCCAGCCATGTGAATTTCGACAACGGCGAATTTTTCCGCTATGCCGGAAACACTGTGTTCCCGAACGGTTTTATCGACATGGAACTTGCTGTGCCTGCCGGCGGCGGCAAACTGGTGATTTACGGTGATACCGCTGAAACGGCTGACTTCCGGATCTCTCTGGACGGCGGCGCGGCACAGGATGCATCATTCAATGCCGATGGAGTGGCGGAATTTGCTCTGAAAAACAGCGGCAAAGCCACGATTCAGGTGCGTCTGACCAAAGCTCCGGGGACATTTTATCCCCGCTTCCGCGCAGTAGCAACAAAATAATTATTTTTATCAAAACAGAAATCCTCCGGCAAAACTGCCGGAGGATTTTTTATATTCCGGAAAATACCAATAAAAAAAACGGAATGTGGATTTTTTCCGCATTCCGCTTTTTTTTACGAAGTTCTGGAATCAGCCCAGTTCTTCTTCGTCATTATCACCTTCAATGGAGGGACCTTCAAAAAAAGTACCGAATTTGGCTTCTTCGAGTTCAGGAGCCTCGTAGCTGAATTTGCTTTCTGCTTTCATTTTGCAATCCTTTCATACTTATATTTAAAAAGTTTTACTTGAGTCTATAAACCACCAATGAAATAATTTACTACATAAAATGTGATTTGTCAAGAGCTTTTGAAAAATTTTTTCATTTTTACAATCGTTTACGCTGAAATCAAAAGAGCGAGTTGGAGGCGATTTGCCTCCGGAGAATACCGATTTGCCGCGGCAATTCATCCGCAATCAGAACTCCCGGAGCATTTTCACCCGCCGCACCGTGCATATACGCTCCGAGTGCCGCCGCCGCAAACGGGGCAATCGCACCGCCCGCTGCCAACGCTCCGATACATCCGGCAAGCACATCCCCGCTCCCGGCAGTCGCCAGTGCCGGAGAACCGCTTGTTATCACCACCGGAACTTTCCCCGGCGCGGCAACCACGCTCTCTTTGCCTTTCAGCACCACAACCGCATGGAGTTTTTCCGCCAACACAGCGGCGGCATCATAACGCGATTCCGGCAGAGTCACTCCCATGCCGGATGCCAGACGCGCCGCCTCCCCCGGATGCGGAGTCAAAATCAGATTTCCGCGCCTGCACCACACTTCCGGATGACGCGCCAATACATTCAGCGCATCGGCATCCAGCAGCAGCACTCCGGGGAAACGCCACGCCGCCGCCAGACGCGCCGCACTGCCGCAGCTGCCCCAGCCGCATCCGCATACCAGTACATCCGCCGCTTCAAACCATTTTTCCGGGGTCTCCCCCGCTTCAAGCGGAGAGTATATCGCCGCCAACGGCAGTTCCGGCTTCACTTCACTGGCACATCTCACGAGCCCCGCACCGCTGTGCATCGCTCCGCGTACCGCCAATGCCACCGCACCGGGATACTCCGGAGCTCCTCCCCAGACCAGTACCCTGCCCCGGCTGTTTTTATGGCACTCCACGGCAAATTCCGGCATCATCTGCACCGCATCACAATTGGTGAAAACATCCATGCCAGATGCGTAATCTGACGGCAGACCTATATCTATACAGCGCAATATCCCGCGCTTAACGATGCCGTCAGCATGAAACAATCCGTTTTTTGGCACGCCGAATGTCAGAGTCAATGCGGCATTCACCGCCCCGTCAGGAGAGGCCTTGCCGGTATCACCGTCAATGCCGCTGGGCAGATCCAGAGCGACCACCGGACAGCGGGAAGCGTTGGCGGCATGAATAAAACTTTTAACTTCATCCCGCAATTTTCCCCCGGCGAAACCGATGCCGAGCAGACCGTCAACAATGACATCTCCGCTTTGGAAATCGGATTTTTCCAGACTTTTACGCAGTTGAAACGGAATCATTTCCGGCAGTTGCGCCGCCGCAGTCGCGGCACAGTTGCGGAATTCAGGCAATGCTTTGGTGCTGTATATCACCACCGGAAATTTCCGGCTCAATTCCGCCGCCGCAACAAGTGCATCACCGCCATTGTTGCCGCCGCCGCAAAGCACGACAAACCGCTCGGCATCAGGAAACTTTGCGGCAATCGCCGCCGCCGCCCGGACTCCGGCACGGTACATCAGAGTGTATTCAGGAATACCGTTGGATATACAGCGTCTTTCGAGTTCGCGAACGGTTTCAACTGCGGCACTTTTCATGGTTGTTTTCTCCGGTATCACTTTTCCGGCAGAACCCGGAAATCAGATATATCCCGATACCGCAGCATATTGCCACGTCTGCAATGTTGAATACCGGATAATGCCACACTGAATAATAATGCACATGAATAAAATCCACCACCGCACCGCGCCATATCCGGTCAATGGAATTGCCGGCGATACCGGAAATCACCAGCAGCAGAGCGAAATATCTTTCCGGACAATTTTCCGCGAGCTTGCGGAAAAATATGATGATACCCAGCGCGACCGCTATGCCGAATCCGGCAAGTGCCCATATCTGCCCGCTGAACATACTCCATGCCGCACCGAGATTGCGGACATAGGTAAAATTCAGCCACCCCGGCACCAGCGGTATGCTCTGGTACAATTCAAAATTGCGGACAAACCACGCTTTTGTCACCTGATCCGCCGCCAGCAGCAGCAGTGCCGACACAAGTGCCGCCGCAACAATCAACTTTTCCCGCCGGCTGTGCGGAATCACTCTCCGGAACAGCTTTTTCATCTGTATTTCATCATTTCTTCGTGACGGCTTTTGCATTTGATGCAGAAAACCGCATAAGGACGCGCCATCAGACGCGCTTCGGAAATCGGTTCCCCGCAATCCATGCAGATACCGTATTCACCGTTGACAAGTCTTTCAATGGCATCGTCGATGAGTTTCACCGTATTGCCATTTTCCGTAAGCATCTGCAGTTCCATTTCGTGACGGAAATTGTCACTGGAAACGTCCGCCATGTGGGTCGTAACACCGCGTTTCTCATTATTGGTGCAATCCAGAGAGTCTATTCCTCCCTGAATCTGACCGGAAAGCTGGTTGCGGACTTTCATCAACGCATTGTAATACTCAAGTGCTTTGCCAGTGAATTCGGGCATTTTACTTTTGTCCGGCATATCGTTAACTCCTGTATTATAAAAATATTAACAATTCAAACCATCATGTAAATATAGCACCTGACAGCACTTTTTGCAAATCGTTTTCACATCCGGCAACCGGAAACTTTTTCCAACTCACACAGAAAACCGCACGTGAATGACATCGCCATCCTGAACTTCGTAATCTTTTCCCTCTATCCGCAATTTGCCCGCCGACTGCGCCTTTGCCCAGGAACCGCAGGCGACCAGATCTTCGTAGGAAACTGTTTCCATGCGGATGAATCCGCGCTGCAAATCGGTATGGATTTTCCCCGCCGCTTCAGGTGCCAACGCGCCGCGGGTCACTGTCCACGCCCGGGATTCCATCGGTCCGGCGGTAAAAAATGTAATGTAATCCAGCAGACGGTAGCCGGTTTCCACCACCCGGTCAAGACCGGAACCGGATATGCCGATGTCAGCCATAAAAATTTCCGCTTCTTCCGGGGAGAGCGCACCGAGTTCATCCTCAAATTTGGCACATACCGGCACAACTTCCAATCCGTTGGCAGCGGCATATTCCGCCAGACGTTTTCCGGCATCGCAGGAAGTGAAATCCGCCGCCTGCGCCTCGCCGACATTGGCACAGACAAACGCCGGTTTCACCGTAAGCAGACCGAAACTGCCGACCAAAGCTTTCACGCGCGGGTCGTTGCGGTCATACTGCGGTTTTCTGCCGGCTTCAAGGTCGGCGATCATGGAAACGATCGTTTCATACTCCGCCTTGGCATCCGGGTCATTGGAACGGGCGATCTTGTGAGCCTTGTCCCGACGTTTTTCCAGCATTTCCAAATCCGCAAGCATCAGCTCGGTATTGATAGTTTCAAGGTCATCGACCGGATCGACTTTGCCGGAAACATGCACCACATCGCCATCTTCAAAAAGCCGCACCACATGGGCAATGGCATCCACCGTGCGCACATGACCGAGGAACTGGTTGCCCAGTCCCTGCCCCTGACTCGCACCGCGCACCAGACCGGCAATGTCGATGAATTTCAGCGTCGACGGCACGATGCGTCCGGATTTTTCCAGCTCCGCCAGCACCGCCAGACGTTTATCCGGCACCTGCACGATGCCGGTATTGGGCTCGATAGTACAGAACGGGAAATTTGCCGCTTCAGCACCGCCGTGACTGAGCGCATTGAACAGCGTGGATTTACCGACATTCGGCAATCCGACAAAACCGCAGGAAAAACTCATTTCAGCTCCCGGAGTAATATATGTTAATCAAACAAAAGCCGGAGCGTTTTGCAACGTTCCGGCTCTGACCGAAATTCTCAATTACTGCAACGCAGGATTGACAATCGCTTCATTGCTGTAGATGAAATTGTTCCAATCGCTGGAAACCGGAACGACC
Source organism: Victivallaceae bacterium (assembly GCA_045586645.1). Classification (GTDB taxonomy): domain Bacteria; phylum Verrucomicrobiota; class Lentisphaeria; order Victivallales; family Victivallaceae; genus UBA1784. The sequence continues at coordinate 15,697 of JAZNAR010000069.1, read as the reverse complement.
CACGCCGGCTTCATGATCGGGCCGTAACCCCAACCTGCATCTTCAGGATAATCCGGACAACCCGGCAGCGGGAACGGGAATGTGACGATATCCACCGCACCGACAACCACGCGGGCAACAAAATAGCAGACGCCTTTGAGAGTACCATAGGTGATACCGGCAAGACCGCCCTGATCATTGTTGACCTCTGTCCAGCGCATCGGGATCTCAAAAACACCGAACGCCACGTTGGAGATACCACGACCGAGTTTCATAACCGGCAACATGATACCGGGTTCTTCCGCCCGCACAGTGGAAATTGTGCCGAAAACAGTCACTGCCACAAAGGCTGCCACCAAAAATGATTTACCGAATTTCATTCTTTTACGTTCTCCATAAAATATTGTTTCATGCAATGATTTTCCGCATTCAATACTGAATATAGTATTGATTTGCTGAAAATTCAAGCCGCAACTGCATAATATAATGATTTTTTTCAAAAATATTCGTTTTACTTCCTGCCGAAACGGTTTTCCGTGCCATCAAGCAGACGCCGGATATTGCTCCGGTGCCGGAATATCGCCAGCGCAGCTATCACCGTCAAAACGATTGCCACCGGCACGGATGCCCCGTTGCGGTTGCCGGTGAGAATCATCACCCAGGCTATCACCGGCAGCACCGCCGCCGCCGTAATGCTCGCCAGTGAAACATAACGGGAAATAAAAAATACCACCACCCAGATGACCAGTGCCGTCACCAGCGGCACCGGTGCCAGTGCCATTATAGCTCCGGCAGCAGTGCTGACCCCTTTGCCGCCTTTGAAATTGAGAAACACCGGGAACACATGACCGAGGATCGCGGCAAACACCACCAGCAATTCCGTGACACTGCCGCTGACACCGATTATATAACGGGCGATAAGCACCGGCAGCAGACCTTTGAGAAAATCAAGCGCAAAACAGAGTTTGCCCGCCTTTTTTCCCACGCATCTGGTGACATTGGTCGCCCCGATGTTTTTTGAACCGACCATCCGGACATCTATACCATTGGCTTTGCCGATGATATACCCCCACGGCACACTGCCGCAGATATAGGCAAAAACCACAACCACCAGTGAACGGATAATTTCTTCCATAATCTTCTTTCCCGCTTGAAAATACCTGTAGGATATATTATATTTACACGCGCAAACGATGCACTTATCTAATATGAACCTTTTTTACTGAAAAGTCAATAGCTGAAAATGAAAAATTTTATCCGTTTACTCATCGGGCCGGGGGAATCATGTGCTGACATCCGTTATGCCACAGGCATTTCCACGCCGGACAGTTTCATTTATTTTTCCTGCGGCAGAAAAAAATTTGCGGTTCTTTCGCCGCTAGAAATCGACCGTGCCCGCCAAGAGGCAAAGCCGGGAGTCGGAATCATCGCCGAAGCAGAGATGAACGGTCCGAAAAGAATCAATATCCTGCTGGCGGCATCTGAAATGTGCCGCTGCCGCGACTTTACCGTACCGGCGGATTTTCCCCTCGCACTGGCTGATGAAATGCGTGCCGCAGGTCTGACTGTCACTCCGGAAAACTCCTCTTTTTTCCCGGAAAGATGCTGCAAAACCTCCGCTGAAGTCACAGCAATCACCGCTTCCCAGCGTGCCGCAGAAGCCGGTCTGGCGCGGGCGGTGGACATCCTGCGCTCGGCGTCTATTTCCGGCGGCTACCTGTTCTGGCAGGGAAAAAACCTCACCAGCGAACTTCTCCGCGCCGAGATCGACTGTGAGATACTCCGCGCCGGGATGCTCCCGACCGGAACCATCTGCGCCGGCGGCGTTCAGGGCGCACAGCCTCACAATGCCGGCAGCGGCGCATTGCAGGCCGGTTCGCCCATCGTCATGGATATTTTCCCCCGCTCACCGCAAAGCGGGTACTGGGGGGATCTGACCCGCACCGTTGTGCGCGGCAAGGCCGCTCCCGTTGTACGCAAAGCATACGAGGCGGTACTGGAAGCCAGAGATTACGCGCAAAGCCTTATCCGCATCGGTGCTTACGGCGCAGAGATCCACTGTGCGGCAGAAGCCATTCTGGAAAGTCACGGCTTTTACACCGGCAGTAATTCCGCCGGACAATTCGGTTTTTTCCACGGCCTCGGACACGGTGTCGGTCTGGAAATCCACGAAAATCCGCGCCTTTCACCCCGCGCCCGCACCGCCTTGCAGGGCGGCGAAACCGTAACTGTCGAACCCGGTCTCTACTACCCGGAATGGGGCGGCATCAGATTGGAAAACCTCGTCTGGCTCTCTCCGGAAAATGAAGTTGTCTGCCTGACAGAAGCCCCGGATTTCCTGGAAATATAAACTGCCGCCGTACAGCAAAAAAGCGGTCTGCCGCATCCGTTTGAACTTGAGCAGCAGACCGCTTATGTTTTTATGTTAAAAAAGGAACTTTGCTTATTCCGCTTTTTTGAGTGAGATCATAACTTTTTTCATCGCGCCGTCGCCGATGGATTCAGTGACCACTTCGGGGTCGTCTTTCAGCGTAATGTGGATAATGCGGCGGTCATGGGCATTCATTTCCGGCAGTTTCACCGGTTCGCCCCAGCGTTTCACCTCTTTGGCGGCATCCTGTGCCTGCAATTCCAGCTGGGCGACATTGGAACGGGGAGCACCGCCATCGCCGCGGCGGGGACGGCGGGTATATTCACCGTCACCATTGCCGCGCCGCCCGTTGCGGCGTTCACGGTCGCCATCGGCGTATCCGTCAATATCCAGCGTCACCAGCGGAGCGTTTTCATCGCTTTTGAAAAGCATACGGTTGACCAGCAGCTGCAGACTTTCCAGAGTCTGACCTTTGCGGCCGATGACTCTGCCGGCATCTTCACTGGCGATACGCACGCTGATCCGGGTGCCTTTTTCCTCGACTTTGAATTCTCCAGTGAGGGCAAGATAATCAAACATCGTTGCCAGCATCCGGATAATCTGCTCTTTGTACTCATTGAATTTCGGGTTCTCGGACATCTCAATTTTTCCTTAAATTATTTGCTCCGGGAAGTTGCCGGAGTCTGACCGCGTCTTTTCTGCAGCCAAAGTTGAATAATACTGAAAATGTTGCTCACTGTCCAGTAAAGAGTCAAACCGGAAGGCAGATCATACAGGAAAAGCAACATAATAACCGGCATCAGTGCCATCATCTTTTTCTGTGCCGGATCCATCGACATAGGAGTCATGCGCTGTTGAATGACCATCAGGGCAGTCATCATCAGCACCAGCGGATTCACCGGAATACTGCTGCCGATGAGCGGCAGATCGACAAACAGCGGTATCCGGCACACCGTATCTGCGGCGGCAAGATTTTTGCACCAGAGAAATGATACATGACGCAGTGCCACCACATTGTCAAGCATCGCATAAAGCGCGAAAAATATCGGTATCTGCAACAATATCGGCAGACATCCGGCAAAGGGATTGACTCCTTCCTGCCGGTACAGTTCAGCCATTTTCTGATTGAGAAGCTGCGGATTGTCCTTGTATTTTTCCCGGAGTTCTTTGAACATCGGCTGGACTTTCTGCATCTTTTTCATGGATTCGTTGCCGCGGGCGGTGATGGGATAGAAAACCGTACGCACCAGCAGTGTCAGCAGTATGATACTGACGCCGTAACTGCCGCACAAATCATAGAGCAGATTCAATATCCACATCAACAGACTGGCGAGATAATTCAGCGGTCCCCACGCCAGGTGCATCACCTTTTCCGCTCCGGGAGCGAATGCGGTCAGATTATCAGCGGTTTTCGGTCCGGCATAGACAGAAAATTCCAGATTCTGTGCCACTCCGGGCAGCAGGGTCATCACCGGGAGCCCTGCTCCGGCGGCGATTTCCGGCTGTTTTTTATCGCCATCCACAAAGCGGCGGCTCTGCCACAGCGTAAAAGGTGCATCGGATTTGAGCAGCAGACAGAAATATTTGTTGCTCACCCCCGCCCAGCGCACTTTCGGGGCAGGATTGAGAAAGAAATCTTCACTGTCATCATCGGCATCAATATCATCAAAACTGCCGTTGGCAGTCAGATAATCCATCCGGTGCGACACCGCCCGGACTTTATCCCCGGAAATCATGTGCCACGCTCCCATCGCACCGCCGGAAACCACTGCAGGCGGCACTGCCACCGGAACTTTGCCGGTATTGAGGAACGTATAACGGCAGCTGATGACATAATTATCATTCAGCGTCACGATCTGAACCAGCTGGAATGTTCCCTGCGGGATGCTCAACCGGCGGCTCACAGTGACACTGTTTCCCGTACTGACCGCACTTTCCGGAACACTGGAAACTGTCACATCGGGGATGAAGTAGCGGAACAACTCTCCGGCAGTATCTCCGGCGCGCATTCTGATGCCGGATTTTTCAGCATTGTCAAGATATTTTTTGAATGTCAGCTGCTCAACGGCACCGGTGGCACCGGAAACCAGCAATCCAAGTTCGGGATTATCAAGCGCAACATTTTTCACTGCAACAGCCGGAACCGGAGCAGGAACTGCCGCTTTTTCCGGCACTGCCGGGATCGCCGCCGGAGCAGCGGCAGCGGGAGCAGCCGGGGCGGCTGCAGGGGCGGATCCGACTTTTTCCGGAGCGTTTTCCCGCGGCGGAGTCCAACCCATAAATTCACTTATCGACGGCCACGCCAGCATGAGTATCATGCACGTGGTCAAAATAATTATAGTTTCCTTGTCGAATTTCATTCTGAACCTTTCAAATCGGCTTGCTTTCCCAACGTCGGAGAACGGAAACCTTTTTCCGGAACCGGATCATACCCGCTGCGGCAGAACGGCTGGCATCTCATTATGCGCCAGACCGTCAAAATCATCCCTGCCGTCACTCCGCGTTTCTGAAACGCTTCCACAGCGTACTGCGAACACGACGGCTGAAAACGGCACTTGCACGGAAGCCACGGCGAAATGATTTTTTGATAGACCCGGATGGGAAACACCATCAAACGGACCCTCAATGGGTACTTTTTTCTGCCGGCACATTGTGTTTTTTCAGCAGATAAGCAAGCTCCGCAGTGGCACGGCAACGGTCGTACTCCATCATTTTCCGGCGCGGTATCAGCAATATGCGACACGGGGAGAGTTCCGGTTTCAACATCCGGAAACTCTCCCACAACAGCCGTCTTGCCCGATTCCGCACGACAGAAAGCAGACTGTATTTTTTGCTGCAGATTACGCCACACTCTATTTTGCCTTCCGGTGCCGGAGCGACGATCACCACCATGCCGGGACCGGCATACTTCACACCTTCGCGTCTTGCCTGATCAAACTGGGCTTTGAAACGCAGTTTATCACTTTTATTAAGCCGCAGGCGTACACGGCTGCCTTCCGGCACAGCAGATACGGTCACTTTACACAAAATCAGGCAGTAAGCCGGGCGCGGCCTTTCTGACGGCGGCGTCTGATGATATTACGGCCGGCGGCACTTGCCATGCGGGCGAAGAAACCGATCCGGCGTTTACGGCGGCGATTCGAGGGCTGAAACGTTCTTTTCATTTTGTCTGTTCCTATTCTTTAATTGACTATTGAAAAACTCATCTTCTCCGGCATTCGGCCGGTGAATATTATCTGTCAACATAAACTGTCGAGTAGTTAAAATACAACACGTTTATGTTTTTTTCAAGTTTTTTCTCAAAAAAAACAGGATTTTAATCATCTCTTCTTTGCGGCGGTGGTTGACGATGGCCGGCAGAGATGAAATACGCCGGAAAAGTTTTCGCGGCGGAACTGTGGCAGAATCCGTAAAAGTCAACTTAAAATGGAGTTTTTTTTATGAACCTGGAAGACACTTTATCCGAAATCCTGCAGGAAATCAAAAAACTGCAAACCCTCGTCAGAAACATCAACTCCGCTTCCGGTACAACTTACCAGTGAGGTCAAATATGAAATTAAACCGTTCCGTCCGGGAAATCCGCCAAATCGGCTCTTCCGGCAGCTGTCAGAAAGCAAAAATCGTCTATGTCGTCAGTGAATGTCCCGATGCCGCCGGTGCCGTCGAAGCAGTCCGGCTCGCCACCCCGGATTATATCGGCGATGCTCTGCGTGATTCCGTAAGTATAATTTCATCCCCCGGCGGCGGACTTTTTGAAGTTGCCGCAAATTACGAAGTACCGGAAAAGCACTCTTCATCCGGCAGAACCGAAACCCGCAGACACGGCGACCGCACCTGGAGATTCAGTGTCACACCGACTCCGGTGGAATGCCGCGAAGCTCTGGAAACAATTAAATCCATTTACATTTCAGATGCTCCGCAAATATCCCCCGGCACCCGTATCAACTGGAACGGCAAAACCGGATCTTCATCCCAGTCCGGCAGCTGCAGAATTCTGGAAGCCCGTTTCACGGAAATCTGCCGCGCCACGTTCCGTGCTTCACACATAAACACCTCTTACAAGCGCAAAGCCGCCAATCTGGTCGGCAAGGTCAACGACGCCTATTTCAACCGCTGGGAACCTGGGGAAGTGCTTCTGGAAAGCATCACCCAGGGCGATTCTTTCACCGGCAGCAACGGCGATACTCTTTGTGATTTGGTATTCTCTTTTGCCATCCGCCCCAACGGTCCGCGCAACTGCGCCGGACAGACCGTGGACTCTGTCAACGGCTGGGACCACCTCTGGGCGGTCACGGAAATCAATCCGGGAGAACACCAAGAAACGCTTCACTCCCTGCACGTCAGCCGCATTTATGAACGCGCTTCTTTTGCCGCACTGGAGATATGACCATGGATTTTATGAATGTTGTTCCCGGCATGACCTGCAACCCGGAATCATCAGACCGCTACAATGCAGTGAACTCTCTTCTCCGCAATGCGGGCAATATTCCATCATCCGGACCGCGGCAAACCTTCTGCTCCGGAGTGACACTTGAAATAAAGAATATTTCAAAGCAGGAACTTGCGCCTTACACCGCAGTAAATCTGCTTGAGCCGGTATTAAAAACCAATTCGCCGCATATTTTTGCATTCAAGGCCTCTGCGGCATCAGACCCGCAAACTCCGTGGGGCATCACCACCGCGCTGATTGCACCGGGATGCTGGGGAGAGGCGGTCGTTTCCGGAATCACTCCGGCAAAATTTGCCGGTTATAAGGACGGTCAGACGTACCGCCAGAGAGAAGCCGTTCCCGGCGAGTGCGCGACGGTGTGCAAGGACGGTGTCATCCCTTCCGGCAGCGGCAATGCTCAAATCATCGCCGCACCGTACCGCGTTGAAAAAACCGGCATCTGGCTGCCGGGAATCATTTCCATAGGTTCGTGGTTCGCTCCGGCGGCACACAACTTCAATGTTTTCTGCACGTCGGTTTCCCCATTGAAATTCAAAATCACCGAAGGCCGGATACCTTTCGCCCCCGCCGGTTCCGCAGGAGTGATGCCGGAAGCGGAAATAGACGGCGTTTCCGGAGCGGAATACCTCTGTCTGACAGTGGAATACACCCGTACTGAAACCACCGGCTCGCCGGAATACACTTATAAATATGAATTTCTCTCCTCTTACACTTCCATCACCGGCACCAGAGAGAAAGCCTTTGTCTTTCTGCTTGCGACCTGCCGGAACAACGGCAAAGTCACCGTCAATCCGGGAATCCAGGAACAAATATATATGCGCGGGTGGATGTTATGATAACTGCAAAAACAACAACCGGCTGGTTTGACGACAGACCGCTGGAACTTGCCACGGTTTGCACCCGTTTGAAAGAGGCCGTCGAAGAGCGGGAAAACTTTTACCGGCTGGATATTCCATCAACATGGTATCCGCTGGAGCTGCCGCAAGCACCTTTCTGCAACTCCGACATGACCGGTGAAGAGCTGAAAGACCGGAATGTGAACTTTATCAGAAAATTCGCCGAAAATCTTTATTACCGGGTGAATAATCTCTTGAGCAACTCATTCAATCCGCTGAAATTCGGCAAATGGTGCGACACCGGTTATCTGGCGGCTTACGATGCACAGCAGACGCTGCTGGAGGAGTTGAATATTGACAGCAATGTATTCCGCTCCCGGGGATATATCGGAGGCGGAAACTACTGCCATCTGCTGCCATTCTGCTATGAAAATATGCGTTATTTCCATACAGTTGCGGATGTACTGAACCGCTGTTGTCTTTATCCGGCACCACCGGTTTTCAGCACTGCCGGTACACAGAGCAAAGGATATGTTTTCGGTCTGGATTGCACATTTGACTGCCATGACTTCATCAGCGGAACCGGCTCAACATTTTCTTATCAGCCGGACGGCATAACGTTTTATCCGCAAGGAGCTTCATACTCTGCAACTCTCTCTCCGGCCAATCCTGCAGGATACCGTGTAAAATTGAACAACAACAAGGTGGAATACGAATACAATTTCAAAGCCTCAAATCTCAAAATCTTTTACACCCCATCCTTCCCGCTGCAGGGCAGTTTCCAGGTAAAAATGCAAATGGAGGGCCATTTTGAAAATATCGACGGCAGTGCCGATCTGCTTGATGAACAGATTTTGACGCTTGCGGACGGCAGTGCCGGATGTGAAATCTCTCTCAACTGGTGCGCGTCACAACTTGCCAAATGTACGGGCTCAAGCCTGCAAAACAGCAAAAAAAACAGTTATGCAAATATAAGATTTGATTGCAGTGAGATTTTACTTGAGAAAGAAAATTACCCGTTGTTACCATATAAATATTCAACCCCAAAAAAATAGAGGATTTTTATGCAACTTATCCAGAATGTTTTAAAAATCGCGCCTTCCGGCGCCGCTTTGAGCGACCAGTACGGCTCAAGTACCGGCATCGCTCTGGAAATCATGCTCGGCACTGCCGTCACACTGGAATTTGACCTGCGGGAAGACAGCGGCAACGGCAGCGGAGCATTGACCGCCTATCCGCTGGACAAACTGCTTTCCGGGGCATATTACTGTGCGTTTGATACTGCCTGCAACTATTCGGATTCGCCACTGCTGCTGCAGATATCCGGCACGGCATTGACCGGGCGCGACGGCAAAACCATCTTTGCCGCGAGCATCCCGGATACGGCGGTGGAAAAAATGATTGCCGCGCTCTCCGGCAAAGAATCCCGGCAGATGTTCTGCGAAATCGGCGGCATTGCCACCGATGGCAAAGCCAATTTTGCGTGGCATTTTCCGGTCACTGTCCGCAACCGTGTCTTTGCCGGTGACGGCACACCGACGCTTGCCGGAGACCCGGAATACTATACGGCGGTGCAGGTCGAAGCCGCCATTTCCCGCCCGCTGCTCCACGAATTCAGTGCCGACGGCAATTCATGGCATGATGAATTCAATGCCGGCGATAAATTGTACCGGGTGCGCCACGGCGAAAACGGTCTGCCGTCACCCGCACTGCCTCTGCCGCAGGGCGAAAAGGGCAATCCCGGCGAAAAAGGCGAAAAAGGCGAAAAAGGCGACCCCGGCGAAGTCACTGTATCTGAAGCAGTCAAACTCGCCTGGATTTTGAATTGATTTTTTAAGGAAAGGATTTTTATCATGTTGAAAAATTTCGTAGTTACAACTGTCGCAAACTCCGATGTCACGGTCTGCTCCGCCGCTTCGGGCAAAGAGCTTTGCATTGCGTCTGTTATGATAAACGGCGGCAACTCCGGCGGCGAAATCACGCTTGCTTTTTCCACCGGATTCACTGCTGTTTTCACCGTTGACGCGCACGACATCATCATTCTGGACAACAAAATCAACATCCCCGAAGGTGCTTCATTCACAGTCAACGCCGCAACTGACGGCATGAAAGTGATGGTTTCAGCCGCCGAATTTGAGGTGTGACCATGAGCGGAACTCTCGCACACTCCAGACGGCAGACGGCAGAAAGACTCCAACGGCGCGCAGACTCCAGAAATGCCGCAGCAAAACATGAGAAGCTTCTCGCCAACCGTGAAGCGGTCAAAGCCGCCGTACTCAAGGCCCTCAACTGGAACTCTCTTGAACCTTTCGCCGAAAATATGCTCGACCGCGCTCTTACCGGTGATATGGTCGATGTCAAACAACTTACCGCCGACCTTGCCGACTGGCAATCCCGGCAGAAAGCAGAGACGCAGAATGATGAGCTGTCTTAAAAAAGGTGAATTTGACGGAACACACGTCATCACCCCCACGACCGGTACCGATGAGTTCGGTTATCCGGTCAAATTCGACTCCGCCGCAGCAATGAAATCAGCTTCAGAAGGCGGTGACGCATGATAAACAGACTTTCTCCGCAAACCCCTTACAATACCGGCGGTTCAGGTGACGGCTCGTCACTGGAAAACGCCGCGTACTGGTATTCCCTTGAGCTGGCGTCGCCCAACACTTTCAGCAAAGGTATAACGCTCACCGACGACAAGCCGCGTTTTTATATCAGGCTGCGCCTGGAGGCAGAAACTGCTTACAATATATTTATTGATTCCAACATATCACTGACTGATACTTATTTACGCCTGTATGATGCAAACGGCACTCTGCTTGATGAAAACGATGATGCTTCTGACGAAGACGTTATCACGAGTCAAATCGTTTTCACGCCGCAGGTAACCGGCGATTACATCATCAGCTGTGCCGCTTATGGCGACAATACGGGAGAAATCAACACGGTTTACGTCGGTCCGACGGCTCCGGACAGAGTGGATATTCCGCCGGAGCAGACGGTTTATCCGACCTCATCGGGAGTTAACGCTCTGGGCAGAACAAAAAAATTCCGCAGTGCTTCATCTGCCGGAATAAACAAACTTGTCATCCCGGAAGATTTTCTCATCTTTGAAGCTCTGGAAAACTCCGTCACCGGCTCCAACTGGAACGGCAGTGTGACTGATTTCCGGGAGTATTACGGCGTGCAGTGTGCGTATTTCGGCGGAAACAACTACCTTTACGACCGCTCTTTTACGCCGGCAGAGTTTACTGCGTCATGTTATGCCTGTATCGACCCTGCAGGCCTCGGAGCTCTGTTGACCGCCGGCACATGGACAAACAGTACAGAACTGCGTTTCGGTAATTCGACTGTCATTTACGCCGCGCGCAGGTCTCCGGAATGGTGCGGCGTTGACGGAGTGGCATTCGGCATCTGGCGTCATTACACCATGGCGTGCAGCAAAAATGTGCGCAAACTCTATATCGACGGTGAATTGGTCAATCAGGCATTAAATGACAACAGAGATATTACCACCGGCTTTGCCATCTGTACGGATTTCACTTCCGGCGGCTCTCCCGACCGGGATACAAACATGATTGCCGGAGTCCGGAATTTCTATCTCTACGACCGCATTCTGGATGACAAAGAAATCAAAGCTCTGTCAAAAGAACTGCCGTTTATTTAAGGAAAATATCTATGCTTGTAGACATTCACAATGAAACCGAACGCGGCGACATCCTGACCATCAAAGAGGATTTGCGCGTAGAGTGGAATGGCAGAGAGTTGATTGTCCCTGCCGGATTCCAATGCGACGGCGCAAGTGTGCCGCGTTTCCTCTGGTCGAGCGTTTCGCCCGCCATCGACCCGCGCACGCTCCGCGCGGCGATCTGTCACGATTACCTTTACCGCAACGCTCCCGCCGGATGGACACGCAAAGATGCCGACGAGCTGTTTTATGACTTCATCCGCGCGGACGGTCTGTCATGGTGGGCAAGTCAGAAAGCCTATTGGGGCGTGCGGCTTTTCGGCACCTCAAGCTGGCAGGGGGAATAGGTTATGACAGAAATAGAAAAACACGAAATGGCTGAAATCGTTTCTGCCGCAGTCGTCCGGGCGATGGAACAGCACTGTCCCATGGGGATCCGTCCGGAAACCGCCCACGAACTCATCACCTTTGCCCAGACCTGGAAAACCTGCCGCAAAGTGATGATAACCGGCGTGGTCGCCACTGTCATCGGCGGTTTGCTCACCGCCTTGTGGACAGGTATCAAAACGGCGTTGAGCCGCTGATGCCCAACACTTCCGCCGCAGTGCTGTCACCTGCGGCGGCGGCGCGTTTCAGCCATTTTTCAGCCGCTGCCGCATCCCGGGGCACGCCGCATCCCTGAAGCAGTGCCATGCCGGTTTCCCGCATGGCATTGACTTCTCCTGACTTCGCCCCCCGCAAATACCAGTTATATGCGGCACGCAAATCTACTGCACTGCCTTTGCCGCAGCGGAAACATTCCGCAAGATAAAACATCGCCGGTACATCACCGTTTTCAGCCGCCAGCAAATAGTATTTAAAAGCCTGCGTTTCATCTTTCGCCGTGCCGACACCTGCGCTGAAACAAAATCCCAGCTGCCGCCACGCCGGAGGATATTTTTTTGCCGCCGCCATATTGAACAACTCATACGCCCGGTGCGGGTCGTGAGGAAATCTCACCCCATTCAAATGCGCCATCCCCCGGTCGACCATCGCCCGCGGCGAACCGAGTGCCAGAGCCGCATCACTCAATTTACCGGCACGTTCCGGATCAGCTTTTATGCCGAAACCGAGATAAAGCATCTCCGCCAGCTGTGCCATTGCTTCCGGAGAATCCATTTCTGCTGCCCGTTCAAGCAACGCCGCGGCAGCCGCCGGGTCAGCATCTGTGCCGACTCCGCTGCGCAGACACGCCGCATAAAGCACCAGCATTTCGGGGTCGGGAGTTTGCTGACGGGAATGTTTTGCCAGAAGCGCGCACAATTCACTCCCGTACTGCTCCACCTGTTTAAATAGATATTGCGCCAGAAGTTTTTCGGCAGCGGCATCAACAGCGGCATATTGCCGGAGCAGTTTCAATGCCTCTTCCGGTTCGGCTTTGATTTCAGGGAAATTTCCTTCCGGGTCTTCGGCGGCAGGCACGCCGTTATAGAGCAAAGAGGCATACAGCGCAGCGGCTTTTACCACTCCGCCCTGCAAAGCTTTGAAAAGATATCTGCTGCCTGCCGCCACACGTTTGTTCCCGCCCCAGCCGTTGATGTAGCACAAAGCAAGATTGTATTGTCCTGCCGGAGAACCCTGCAATGCCGCCTGACGGAACCAGTACACTGCCAGCGGGGGGGAAACCGTTCTGCCGTTTTTGCCGAACATAAATTCATCAGCAAGGCGCAGCTGGCTTGCGGCGTCTCCTCTGCGGGCGGATTCCAGCAACACATCGGTATTTTTTTCCGCACCGGCAACGGTAAAGAGAGCAGCTGCGGCGGCAATGAGCAAAGTCAAACGCATTACTTCGCGCTCAATTCCGCAAGTTTTGCTTCAAGTTCCTTGATTCTGGCATCAAGTTTCTGCACTTTTTTCGGCAGTGCGACACGCGCCATGAACTCGCGCTGGGATTCAGCCGGAGTACCCACGGCAATCGTTCCGGCGGGCAGACTTTTCACCACAGAACTGGTACCTGCGACCTGACAGCCGTCACCGATGGAAATATGACCGTTGATACCGGCTTTTCCGGCGATGATGACTCCGCGTCCCAGCTCCGCACTGCCGGCGATCCCGCACTGGGCGACCAGAATGGAACTTTCACCGACGGCGACATTGTGAGCGACCATGACCTGGTCGTCGATTTTTACATTATCTTTTATCACAGTCTTACCGAAACGGGCGCGGTCGATGGTGGTATTGGCACCGATTTCAACATCGTTGCGGATCTCCACGATACCGGTCTGCGGCACTTTGACCAGCCCCTGCGGACCGGGAACAAAACCGAATCCGTCGGCACCGATGACCACTCCGGAATGGATGATACATTTTGCGCCGACCGTACAGCGGTACATGACCGTCACTCCGGGATAAAGGACAGTGGCTTCACCGATTTTCACATCATGCCCGATATAGCACAGGGCACCGATGACGGCTCCGTCACCGATAACGGCTCCGGCTTCAATGACCGCATTGGCACCGACAAAAACATTGCTGCCGATTTTTGCCCCCGGCTCAATGACCGCTGACGGATGTATCCCCGGCACAAAAGCCGGCGGCTCCTCGGCAAATATCGCCGCCACTTTGGCAAAAGCGATATCCACATTATCACAAATTATCAATGTGCGCCCGTCAGCGGCAGCACCGGCGAGGTCTTTGCAGACCAGAATGATTCCGGCATTGGTATGCTGCAGCTGTTCTTCATATTTTTTGCTGCCGACAAAACTCAACTGATCAGCGGCGGCATCTTTGATACCGGCGACTCCGGTGATGCTCCTTTCCGGATTTCCGGAAATCGTTCCTTTGACAACATCTGCGATAGCGGCGGCGGTCATGGACAACTGTTTCATTTTGGCGACTTTCTGTATTAAATTAGTTGGAAGTTTCTTTTTTCGGCGTGGAGGCAGTGCGGTTGAGCTCCCGGATAACTGCCGCAGTTATATCGTTTTTTTCCGGGAAAAGCAGTACTGCGGGCTGCTGATTGGTCGTAAATCCGGAACTGTCAAACACAAAATCATATCCTTCAGCAGTGGCACGACGCTTGATTTCAGCGCGGATATCGCTGATTATTTCGGCGCGTTTGCGGCTTTCAAGATTGAGCATTTCCCGCTTGCGTTCTGCTATATAGAGCTGGATTTCCGCCTCTTTGCTCCGCACCTGTCCGGCAAGTGCGGCGGCATCGGATTCAGCTTTGGATTTCTGTGCCGGGTCCAGAGCCATATTGGCGGCGTTTGTCCCTGCTCTGCGGAGTTCAGTTTTGAGCCCGTCAAGCTGTTTGGTCAGCACTCCGAGATAGACCTTTGCCGCCTCGGTCTGCTGTTTTATGAACTCTTCAGCGATACGGCTTTTGTAATATTCATCAAAAATCCGTTTCAAATCAGCAACTGCGATACGGCTTCCGGCGGCGGCAGAGAAAACCGCGCCGAGCATCAGAAACAGTATCAACGCTTTTTTCATAAGCCGGCACGCTCCAGCTCAAATCGAATTGGAAGTGTAGTTGGGGGCATCTTTGGTGATGACCACATCATGCGGATGCGCTTCACGCAATCCGGCGGCACTGACACGGACGATTTTGGCTTTTTCATGCAGTTCGGCGATAGTTTTCGTACCGCAATAGCCCAGACTGTAACGCAAACCGCCGACAAACTGGTGAATGACATTACGCACTGCGCCGCGGAAAGGCACCATTGCCTCGATGCCCTGCGGCACGAGTTCATTGTCGCTTTCCACATCATCCTGACCGTAACGTTCACGGCTGCCCTTGTTGCATTTCATTGCTTCGAGAGAACCCATGCCGCGGTAGGTGACATAGCTTCTGCCCTGATGCAGGATCACTTCGCCGTTGCTTTCGCTGGTTCCGGCGAGAGCAGAACCCATCATCACACAGGAAGCTCCAACCGCGATAGCTTTTGCCACATCACCGGTCTGCTTGATACCGCCGTCGGCGATGACCGGGATATCTCCGGCGATCGCTTTGCGGACGGCGTAAACTGCGGAAACCTGCGGAACACCGACACCGGCGACCACGCGGGTGGAGCAGATTGAGCCAGGTCCGATACCGACTTTGACACCGTCAGCACCGGCATCGGCGAGAGCTTTGGCTCCTTCACCGGTGGCGATGTTTCCGGCAACGATATCGACTTTGCTGCCGTAACGGTTTTTGAAGAGACTGACCGTTTCGATCACGCCTTTGGAATCTCCGTGGGCGGTGTCGATGACCAGCGCATCGGCACCGGCATTGACCAACGCATCGGCGCGGACTTCATCATAGGGGCTGATAGCGGCGGCGACCCGCAGCTGATGGCGGGAATCGCGGTTGTAACCCGGCTCATCACCGGCGATCAGGGTTTTGACAT
>JAZNAR010000068.1:0-4518 GCA_045586645.1 Victivallaceae bacterium | reverse complement strand
CATGGGTCTTTGCCCGTTGTGCCGGAACCGCTGCCGCCAATGAAACTGCTATCGGTTTCCTGCCCACCACCGATGCTATCGACATCAAAGGTCTGGAAGGCGAAGTTTCCGCCGCCGATTTGGCTGAACTGCTGAAAGTCGATGTCGAAGGCTGGAAAAACGAACTGGCGATGATCAAAGAACATTACGCCAAGTTCGGCAGCCATCTGCCGGCAGAGCTGACCAAACAGCTGGAAGCTCTGGAAGCGCGTCTTGCCTGATTCATTTGAATCAAAATCAAAAGCCACCGGTCGTAACGCCGGTGGTTTTTTTATGCAAAGAATTTCCGCTCAAAGCAGCAAAAAAAGGGGCTGTTGCAAACCCTGATGTTTTTTTGGCTATTAAACAACAGGTGCAATTCCGGTCTTTTTCAATTCCGTATTTCTATTTTTCAGATTTTTCTGCGGATTTCTGTCACAAACCTGTGAAGAACCATTTTTTTCCAATGTTCCCGCAGGTGTTCCTTTTTGTGTTTTATAAAACAAACCTGTGAAAAATCCGATTTTCTCTGAAAACATTGTATTTCAGTTGTAAACGGTTGCGGCAAATGATATATTACTCCGGATACCGCACAGGAGATGTATTACCATGAAAAAACACCCATTGAAACACTGCAGGCGGAAAAAGTTCTTTTACCGTTTCTTTATGCGGAAATCACCCCGGTCAGGGGCGATGTTCGGTCTTGCATGGATGATTTGTTCCGGAGCAATCCTGCCGTTGTCACCGTGGCTTTTTCTGAAAATCGTTCCTCAAGGCAAGTATGATTTCAACACGGTGGATATCGTTTTATGGGGAGTATTCGCCTTTTTATTTTTCGGAATTTGTTTTCTGATTTACGCTTACGGATTTTTGACTTTTGCCAAAAACTTTTACACCATACTGCGTAACGACCTGAAAAAGAGCCGTTTCTGGAAAATTCCGGCATTCATCAGTGCGGTATGGTATGAACTCGCCGGAATCCTGCTGTTGCCGATTGTAATTAAAAAGAAACGCTGGGCAGGTTTGCTGTTTATATTGCTGAGTTTCGTGTTTGGTTTTCTTGGATATATGCTTGATACTCCATTGCAGAAATGGTATTGTTGGCACGTCGGAGTGGCGATTTTACTTTTGTTGGCAGTTGCAGTCAGCGGAAAAGAAAAAAATTTCTCCTGGAAGTTCACTTATCCTTTGGCATTATTCCTGTTTTTTGTGATGCATCTTTACTGGCTTGATTTCCTTTGCAACGCTCAAATTTTTGCAAAAAAACTTGAATTAGGCACAGCGATCTCAGCCGAAGATTGGAAAATTCGCAACAGTTGCGGCTATTCCATCAATAAAGAGCCGCTGAAAAGTTTCTGCAAAATCAATATGGAAATTGATATGGAGAAATATCAAACTCCCACCGATGCACAAAAATTTCTTGCCGAACTGCGCAAAACGCACACCGATAAATTTGTTGCAATAGACCGCTTGCTTGAACTCAAACCGCAGCGGATTTCTTACAATTGGGTCGCTCCCGGCGAACCGGTTGCCGCGATGTTGCTGCCGGATCTGCAGTGTTTCCGTACCGCTGCCCGTTTGCGTAATTTGCAAATCCTTGCCAATGTCAAAGATAAAGCCCTGGTTGCCAAATGCAATCAGGATTTATTGAAGTTTCGAGAATGGTGTTTGCATAACGAAACTCTGATCGGCAAACTGGTTGCCGTCGCAATGGAAAGTCTCCGATTGGACGCCTTGAGTTACGCCATTGCCAGCGGCGTTTACGGCAAAGATGAAATAGTAAAACTTATTGGTGATGCGCCGGATTGGGGCAAACAATTTTCAGAACCGTTTGCCAGTGAAAACGCACTTACCGAAGATTGTCTGGAGGCATTGAAAAATGAATCCGGCGATTCAATACCATCTGATATAAAAAACTGTGACATAAAAACGTTTTGGAAGCTCTATCAGAAATTTGCGCCGCTGTTTATCCGGATGAATCTCAAACGCGATCATCTTTTCACCTTGAATCATTATCTTAAAATCAGAGAATTGCTTTCCCGGAATGACCTTTCCGGAATTGAAAAAGCAAAACTTGCCAAACTGAACAAAGATTATCTTCGGTGTGAGTGTTTTGTCGCTTCCTTGATGGCGATTCCGGATTTGTACGGAGTATTTCTGCGAATCGACCGTATCCGCAACACCCGAATGCTGACTCTCCTTGCCGCTGAAGTTATGGAATACCGCAAACGGCACGGCATACTTCCGGACGACTTGACTTTCCTGCCGGAAATACCGTTGTCAAAGTTGGATCATAAACCTTTGATGTATGAAAAAACTGCGGATGGATTCCGGATTTTCAGTAATACAGACAAAGGTCTGAAGCCGGATGCTGAAGATACTGGATTTTCCTTGTGGGTTCGCTTACCGGGACAATTTGCCAAAGAGCAGCGGTAAAGTTTTTCCATGAACCATGGCAATTGACGGCACGGGAAAACAAACTGCGTTTTACAGAATGGCAATTCGCCAAAAATATGAAACCGCCCTGAACCTGAAACGGAAATCTTTTCTCCGGTTCAGAATCAGGGCGTTATTCTGTCAATAAAATGATACGATGTCAGTGCTGACCTTTACAACAGCTCCTGAACCATACATTTTTTGCCGGTTTTCATGCTGGTCACGACCGAACAACCGGTGAGAACTGCCTGAACACCATCTTCCAGTTTCGGCACATCCGGAGCCGGCGGGCAGGAGAAAATATCACTTAAAAGTGCCAGATCCGCGCCGCCGTGACCGCCGGTCGCTGTCGGTATCTCAATATCTTCATATCCGGCTTTGCGGAATCTGAAAAGTTTGATGGATTGTTCGGGAACGATTTTGTCATCATGGAAATCGGTGGAATCTCCCTGCGCTTCCCGGCAATAGGTACTGCGGATTTCCAGGCGTCCGGTTTCGCCCTCAATGGTGATTATTTCACCTTCGTAATTGGCATGGGCGCAGAGAGAATAACTGCACAGCACACCGTTTTCAAACTTGATGGCGGCGGTGTAGTTGTCCTCAATGTCGATTTCCGGCGAATAGATGCAGAGGTCGGGGGTGTAGATTTCGGACTGGAAAAGCTTTTTGTTGTAATCGCAGAAATCCGGACACTCCCTGGCATGGGAGCATTTGTGACAGCATTCCCCCTCATATTGGTGCGGAGCCTGCTTGCCGTAAGCAGTAAGCACCCCGTCGGCGATAACTTCGACGGCGCGGGAATTGAGCAGAAAATTCATCTTGTCAAAGTGGTGACAACTCTTGTGCAGCTGCAGACCGTTGGAAAATTTTCTCCGGGAGTTCCAGCGTCTGAAGTAACTCGTGCCGTGTTGACGGTCAAGCATTTCGGTGTATTCCATGCGCAAAACTTTTCCGATGACACCGGCATCAAGCATCGCTTTGAGTTTTTTCGTCTGCGGAGAATAACGGGCATTGTGGCTGGTCACGGCAAAAACTTCGGGGTTGCGGGCCTGCGCCGCCAGAATATCCCGGCACTGTTCCGGATTGATGCAGAGCGGTTTTTCTGAAACACAGCTGATTTTGCGGTCGAGAGTTTTGACAATGTATTCCGCGTGCGTTGAATCGACCGTGGTCACGATCACCATATCAGGAGCCAGCTCATCGCACATTTTATCGAAATCGGTAAACATCGGAATATCCAGCTTGTGTATTTCCAGAAAACCTTTCATTTTTCCCGGATCGGAGTCCATCACTCCGGAAATCACATAATCGTCGGCGAAATGATTTTTCAATACACCAAGAAATTCCGCCAGACGCATACTGGCACCGACCAGGGCAATTTTTTTCATAGCACCCTCTCGCAAATCCTATTGTTTACGTTGAATTTTTTTCTTGCGGTCAATCGGCAGCAAGAAACCTGAAAACGCGTTTAAAATAGCTCGCAAAAAAATTTTTGCAATGGATTTTTTTGCAGAAAAAATGATTTTTCAGGTAATTTACCTGATCGGCGGAAAAATCCCGCCCCTCCGGTTTTTTTATACACTGAAGGAGTGTATAAGAAAACCGCCCGGAGCGTGGCAAAACGTTCCGGGCGGAATTTTTTCTTTGCGTATTAATTACGGCGCATCTGAATCGGTATTTCCCTGATTGGGGTCGCTGGCTCCGGCGACAAATTTACCGAAGTCCGCTTCTTCAAGCGTGGGCTGCTGGTAATCGATTTTCATTTTTATATCTCCTTATTGTTGTTCTATCAAGCAAGTGTGCCTTTGAGGATGATGGACTTTTTGCTTTCGTCGCCGAACTCAGCGAAGTCAGAAGCAATCAGTGCGTCCAGACCTTCATAACTGGCGTCTCCGATATGGAATACCGTACTGGCAAAAGCATTTTCCAGATTGTCGGCACTCAATGCGGTCCAATCGAACTCTCCATCGGCATCAAACACGATTTCATCAATGTCTGCGGCATTGCCGAGCGTCAGCGTGCAATTTTCACCGATGGTGAGTTTTTCAATGTTGCTCATGGTGT
>JAZNAR010000067.1:0-1574 GCA_045586645.1 Victivallaceae bacterium | reverse complement strand
CCGTGGTTCTGGGAGATGATCCAGGGCAGAGCCGCTATTGCCTGGGCATGGGAAAGCCGGGGCGGCGGCTGGTCAAATACCGTTTCTCAAGAGGGTTGGGGCGGATTTGGAAAAAATCTGGATAAGGCCCGCAAACATTTTTATAAAGCCATTGAATTGTTTCCTGACCGGATAAGTGCACACATCCGGTTGATTACTGTTGAAATGGGCGGCGGTTCCCAAAAAGAAATGATCAAAGTTTTTAAGGAACTTGTCTGGTATGATTCAACCAATGAAGCCGGGTGGAACAATTTGATTTGGGGATTGCTCCCCCGTTGGTGCGGATCGCTTGATTTGATCAAGATGTTGGCGATCGAAGCACTGGATTGTCCCCGCCGCGACGCTAAAGTGCAATATTGCGGCTATCAGGCATTGGCAGATATAGCCAAATATCACGGCAACTACCGCTGGCAGCGGGTTTATATGGATTCAGATGTATTTGCCCGCAGCGAAAGAGTTTTCAAAGAATATTCCGAAAGCCTCACCGATGCCGCCAGACACAGAACTTTCCTGGGCTACAAGGTATGCCGCTATCTTGCCTTGCTGGAATATGACAAAGCACTGGCAACCGCTAATGAGCGCGGCGGAATAAACAGTATGAAAAATTGGTACCACTGGGGATTCAACCCGTCAGACGCACCGGTCGGAAGTGCGGTATTTGATGATTTAGCTATGCGTTTGACGGTTTTCACCGGCAAATACGGAACCGAATTGCAGAAAGCAGAAAAACTTTTTGTTTCCGGCAAAAATGATGGTCAGGCATTGATTTATCTTGCAGAAGTTATTCTGAAAAATGACCTGACAGTGCAGGAAAAAGATTACCTCATCGACTTGTACGGACGGTGGAGATTGAACTGTTCGCCGGAAGAATTTCTGGGCGAAAACGGCAAATACAAGAGTGCCTATGTGGTTGCCGGTCAGTACAACCGTTCCGATGTCGCTGCCGAAATGGTCAAACTCGGTTACAACATCAGTGCCAACGAAAACTTCCCCGGCGAAAGCGTTTACAATATTGCTTCCGAAGGAGAAAATATTGAAGGCTTGAAAAAACTTCACGCTTCCGGAGCAAAACTGACTCTCCCCAGCCCCAAAACCGGACACACTCCGATCCATGTCGCCGCCCGTTACGGCAATGCTGAAATGGTCAAGGCTCTGCTCGATCTGGGAGTTCCTGTTGAATTGAAAGACCGCAACGGACACACTGCATTGCATATTGCTGCGACAAAGAAATACAATAGCGTTATTGAAGTGCTTTTTGCTGCCGGGGCTGACCCGAATATGGGCGACAACGAAGATGATTTCTGTTTGATCTATCTGCCGCAAGTAAGAGCCCCTTACAGCATTTGGAAACTTTTCATTGACCACGTGCAAATCAATGTCAACCGGCAAAACCACGCCGGAGTATCTTCTTTGCATTATATGGCAAAATGGAACACGCCGACTGACATTTTTGAGTTAATGTTCAGCAAAGGTGCCAACATCAATATCCGTGACAACAGCGGCAGAACCCCGTTGGATATGGCTGAAGCCGGAGG
>JAZNAR010000066.1:0-3289 GCA_045586645.1 Victivallaceae bacterium | reverse complement strand
GGAAATACTTGGAGTTGCAGAAGGAAGCCGTGAAGATAAGGAGTCCTGGAGCAACTTTCTGCGCTATCTGAAAGAAAGAGGCTTAAAGGGAGTTAAACTGGTCATTTCAGACAAAGCTGCCGGTTTGGCTGATGCTTTAGGTGATTTTTTCCCTGAAACTCAATGGCCGCGTTGTGTGGTTCATTGGTATAGAAATGCCTTTAATAAGTGTCCTTATAAGCACGTCAAAACAGTTGCAGCAATGTTGAAAGCAATCCATGCTCAAGAGGATAAGGAAGCCGCCAGAGAAAAGGCTGGACTTGTTGCCGCAAAATTGCGGACTTGTTGCCGCAAAATTGCGGACTTTGAAGTTGGAGTCATTGGCAAAGTTCGTGGAAGAAAGCGTTAAAGAAACGCTTTCCTATATGGACTTTCCAACAGAGCATTGGCGCAAAATCAGAACCAATAACGGTCTTGAAAGAATCATGAAAGAGATCCGCCGGCGAACAAGAGTCATTGGCAGTTTCCCTGACGGATACTCTGCCATAATGCTTGTCGGGGCAAGATTACGCCATATTTCCACAACAAAATGGGGAACGCGCCAATATCTGGCTTGCAAAACCTACGAAACGGATGTATTATAAGAAAGTGGCACAATTTTTATAATCAATCAAAAAGAAATGTTCGCAAAATACCGGACACTACCCAGGTATTTGCGATAGAACAAAAGGTTCGAGGAGTCTTGTATGAAGAAAATACTGTTTTTTTTAGGCATTCTTTGTGTTGTGTTTTTATGCGGCTGCGAAAAAATCGGGGCAACTCCTCCCGCTGCTATAACATTTCGGTATTCCCTGCTGGATACCACTCGCGTTTTACAAGTGACGAATAAAAGTAATTCCGAAACACTTGTTATGAAGATTGATGCAAAAAACCATGAAAAGAAGCTGCAGGCCTCGCATACTTTTAAGGTTGCTCCAGGTGCAACGTATGAAATTGGCCGCCTTGAGATGGGGTGGTTTTTTGAAAAGGGTGAAACGTATACAATCCATGCTGATGGATACCCGATTCCCATAAGAGGAACAGTACCATAATGCTTTTCAGCCAGTCAAACCGACTGGCTTTTTTGTTTTCTCCCCCAAGATTTATCCTCAAAAACAGCCCAATGGAGTATCCGGAAAGCTATCGTCCATACCCAAACAATATAAAACAGCTCAGCTGCTCAGATTTTTCGGAAAGGACCTGTGTCACCCGAAACGCTGTGGATTACTTTTTGCAGAACAACAATCCGGACTTTCCGGATACCGCCAATATGGAAAGTTTGAGCATTCTCTCAGGATTATGCGCCAACATCAAGCCGGAAATTTTTCAGATGCTTTTCAACGATGCAACCGCCCGCGATTCCGATCAGGAACACCTGCAACAGGCATTTGAACGTTATGGAACAATAAGATTGATTCCATTCTCATAACACATCTTGAAAAATGCAGTATAGCCAGCAAAAACTGCATAAAACTCACACGGATTCTTGTATTTCTGTTTGAAATTTTATGATAATATTGATATATTATCCCAAGCGGTATGTGGTGACACTTTTCATCACAATAAACTTTTATGAGAGATATAGAAATGACTGATTTCAACGGGATTTTAGCGGCTCTGGGCAACTGGACGATGGAAAAATCTCCGGAAATGTGCGAGGGAGTGAAATATCTGCCTGAAATCAATACGGATATTTTTCTGGTTACGCTGAACAAGTCGGAAAAACATTATTCGCCAACGACTATGTATTTGGATTATGCAATCAGTGATGAGTTGTTCCACTGGCAGTCACAAAGCACTACCAGTACCGAATCTGCAACCGGTAAGCGCTACCTCAACGGCAGCAGTACGGTATTGCTCTTTCTCCGCGAAAATAAAAGTGCCGACGGAATTAGCTCCAGTTATTGCTTTCTCGGACCGGCAAAATACGTTTCTCACAGCGGTTTCCGCCCGATCAATATAACATGGCAACTGCTCTACAAGATGCCTGCCCGCCTCTGCCGAATGAATGAGCGCATGGCGATAGTGTAAAGGGAGCGGCACTTGATGTTAATATTGGTAATAATCGTTGTAATTGCCATACTTTGGAAATTTCGCGATAAAGGAAAAATCGGAGAAAATAAGGTTTCCAAAGCAATGTGTGCAAAATTGGATAAAGAATATCGCGTTTTGAATGATGTTATTATCCCGGATAATGTGGGCGGCACAACGCAGATCGACCACATTGTATTGTCTCCTTTTGGAATTTTTGTTATAGAGACCAAAAATATGACCGGGTGGATTTTTGGCAGCATGGATTCAAAAATGTGGATGCAGCAAATTTTTAATGAAAAATATCAGTTTTATAATCCAATAAAACAAAATTATAAGCATATAGCCTGCCTTGCAAAATTAACAAATTTACCGAAAAAATACTTTTTGCCTGTCATAGTTTTTGTTGGAGATTCTTCCATTAAAACCATCAATGAATTACCTGATTATGTTACTGAGGGCAGAAGGGAAATGTTACGTTATATCAGGTCTCATACTCAAAAAACACTTGATGATAACACTTTAGCGGCAGTATGTAATATGATTGAGTCTCAACGCTTGGAAAATTCCAAAGAAAACTCTCGTAAACATGTTCAACATGCCAAAGATATGGCGTCCGGGCAAAGATCAAGAGAAATTCCGCTTTGTCCGCGTTGTGGTCGCGAAATGGTAAAACGGCAAGCGAAATTTGGTCCCTATGCAGGTCAATCATTTTGGGGATGCCCAAACTATCCAGCATGCCGTGGAATTGTCAAGGAAAGATAAAATAATGGAAACTGAACTTTGTAATATGTGTATGATCACTGATGTCCAAGGTCGCGTTTTGGTGCAGGAGAGATTACCCAAGCCGTCGAATCCGTGGTCGGGGTTGACTTTTCCCGGTGGACACGTTGAGCCGGGGGAAACGGTTGTGGCTTCGGTGATCCGTGAAGTTCAAGAGGAAACGGGGCTGACCGTTTCCAACTTGCAGAATTGCGGATATATCCAGTGGTACAATCCAATTAAACAGTCGCAGTATTTTGTCTTCCTTTTCAAAACCAGCACCTTTTCCGGAGAACTGACCGGTTCCGTCGAGGGCAATGTCAAGTGGATGACTTTAGATGAAATGCTTTCCGGGAAACTCGCTCCCAACATGACCAAATACCTCGCCGTCTTCCAAAACGAAACCATCCCCCAAGCCTACGGCATATCGGGCAAAGGGTTG
The DNA here is from genome assembly GCA_045586645.1 of Victivallaceae bacterium. Taxonomy (GTDB): domain Bacteria; phylum Verrucomicrobiota; class Lentisphaeria; order Victivallales; family Victivallaceae; genus UBA1784. The sequence continues at coordinate 36 of JAZNAR010000066.1, read as the reverse complement.
AATTTAGTGGATAATAACAGCAATTTGATTGATGGA
>JAZNAR010000065.1:0-38704 GCA_045586645.1 Victivallaceae bacterium | reverse complement strand
CGCGCTACTAAGTGCTGCGCACGGCTTACCACCCCACAAAAAAACCCCGCTGCTTTCACAACGGAGTTTATCGCTTTATTCAAGCTGACGGCAGATTATGCCAGACGGGCTTCCAGAGCCTCAAGCTGTTTGACCAGCTCCTGCGGGAGACGGTCACCGAACTTGGCGTAGTGTTCTTTGATCATCGCCAGTTCGTTCTTCCAGCCTTCGACGTCGACCTTCAGAAGTTCTTCCAGATCAGCGGCGGAAACTTCGCCTTCCAGACCGGTGATGTCAATGGAATCAGCGGTCGGCAGGAAACCGATAGCGGTTTCGTCAGCTTTGCCGGTTCCGGCGCAGCGGGCAAAGACCCATGCCAGCACGCGGCTGTTGTCGCCAAAGCCCGGCCACATGAATTTGCCTTCGGCACTCTTACGGAACCAGTTGACGCAGAAGATTTTCGGCAGATTGCCTTTGGCTTCACCGGCTTTGCCGATTTCCAGCCAGTGTTTGAAGTAATCGCCCATGTTATAGCCGCAGAAGGGCAGCATGGCGAAAGGATCACGACGGACGGTACCGGCTTTCACGTCAAGCGCGGCAGCAGTAACTTCAGAACCGACAGTGGAACCGATGAACACACCGTGTTCCCAATCTTTTGCCTGATAGACCAGCGGCAGAGTGGTCGGACGGCGTCCGCCGAAAAGGAATGCGCTGATCGGCACACCGGCAGGGTCTTCCCACTCGGGGGCGATCGCCGGGCAGTTGTTGGCTTTGGCGGTGAAACGGGCATTCGGATGAGCGGCTTTGACCGGTTTGCCGTCAGCATCGACCATATCCGGAGTCCAGTCATTGCCTTTCCAGTCAATGAGGTGAGCCGGAGCATCATAACCGATGCCTTCCCACCACACATCACCGTCATCGGTCAGAGCGACGTTGGTAAAGATGGTGTCTTTGGCACAGGAAAGCATGGCGTTTTTGTTGGATTTCATGCTGGTACCGGGAGCAACGCCGAAGAAACCGGCTTCCGGGTTGATGGCGCGGAGCTGACCGGCTTCATCAAATTTCATCCAGCTGATGTCGTCACCGACGGTTTCGACTTTCCAGCCCGGCAGAGTCGGGATGAGCATCGCGAGGTTGGTTTTACCGCAGGCGGAGGGGAAGGCACCGGTGACATATTTGCTTTCGCCGGCGGGGTTGGTCAGTTTCAAAATGAGCATGTGCTCTGCCAGCCAGCCTTCATCACGCGCCTGGACGGTGGCGATACGCAGGGCGAGACATTTTTTGCCGAGCAGGGCGTTGCCGCCGTAACCGGAACCATAGGACCAGATTTCGCGGGTTTCGGGGAAGTGGGCAATATATTTTTTGTCCAACGGAGCGCAGGGCCAGACGCCGTTATCGGATTCACCGGCAGCAAGCGGCTTGCCGACGGAGTGGACGCAGGGCACAAATTCGCCGTTGCCGAGGACATCCAGAACTTTGGTGCCGACACGGGTCATCACGTGCATATTGATAACAACGTAGGCGGAGTCGGTGATCTCAATACCGATTTTGGCGATCGGTGAACCGACAGGACCCATGGAGAACGGAATGATATACATGGTACGGCCGTGCATACAACCTTTGTAGAGGTCGAGCATGGTCGCTTTGAGTTCTTTGGGGTCGATCCAGTTGTTGGTCGGACCGGCATCTTCTTCTTTTTCAGAAGCGATAAAGGTACGGGCTTCCACGCGGGCGACGTCGGACGGGTCGGAGCGGAAAAGCAGACTGTTCGGACGTTTTTCCGGATTCAGACGGATCGCCAGACCGGATTCAACCATTTCGTTGCAAAGACGATCGTACTCCTCTTTGGAACCATCGCACCAGTAAACGGCATCAGGTTCGCAAATCTCGACCCAGCTGTTGACCCATGCGATCAGCTTGGCGTTGGCAGTCGGTGCCTGATTCAGCATTTTAGCCATCATTTCATCCTTTCTTTTTTACAGATTTGTGACTGACTGTTGATTTTTAATTTTTCAACGGAAAGAACTCTCTTTCCGGCAAAAACCGAAATTAGTCATAATATAGCACCTGAAAACGCTTTTTACAATTTAACATTTCCGCAAATCAACCTTTTTTTTCACAACAACTGCGTGACGTTTGCATTTTCACTGCAGAAATGGTATTTTATAGAGAGATACAGACAGGAGTTGTAAAAATCATGGAAAAATTTCTCATCCCCGTTCCCGCCGGACTTGAAACCGGATTATTTGCCCTCGGGGAAGGTGCTTTATGCGTTCTGCCGCACGTGCTGAAAACATCTTTTCCCGGGAAGCGTCCGTGGCTGATTGCCGATACCAATACCTTTGCCGCTGCCGGAGAAAAAGCTCTGCGTCTGCTTGATGATGCCGGAATGAATCCGTATGAACCGTACATTTTTCCCGGCACACCGCGATTGCATCCGGACTACTCATACTGCGAAACCCTTGCCGCACTCATGCCGGAAAACTGCGTACCGGTCGCCGTCGGCTCCGGAGTCATCAACGATTTGACCAAGTGTGCCGCCGGTATGAAATCCGTGCGTTACTGCTGTGTGCCGACCGCCTGTTCGGTCGATGGTTACACCGCTGCCGGCTCGGCACTGGTCGTCAACGGTTCAAAGAAAACCGTGAAGTGTCCCGCGCCGAAAGCGTTGTGTGCAGATACCGCCATACTTGAAACCGCTCCGCCGGATATGTTCGCTTCAGGGTACGCCGATCTGCTGACCAAAATCCCCGCCGGCGTGGATTGGCTCATTGCCGATGCGATCGGTGCAGAACCGATACGGCAGGATGTCTGGCAGCTCATTCAGGGCAATATTTTTTCCTGGACAGCCGACCACACGGATACGCTCAATATATTCAACGGTCTTACCGCCACCGGTTACAGTATGCAGATGTACGGCGAGAGCCGTCCGGCTTCTGGTGCCGAACATCTTTTCAGCCACGTCTGGGAAATGGAAGGTCTGACGCTCAACGGTGAAGAAGTTTCACACGGTTTCAAAGTCGGTGTGGGGCTTCTGGCATCGACTTTACTGATGGAATTTGTGCTGAATCACTCCGTTTCAGAGATAAGAGCTATGGCAAAACCGGGTCTGTCCACTGCGGAAAGAGCCGCTGAAATCGATGAATTGCTCAAACTCGGCTGTTACGGCAGTGAACCGAAAAATACCGCGCTGAAAAAACACATTCCGGACACCGCGATCGCTGAACACCGGGAAAAGATTTTTGCCAACTGGGAAAGCATTCAGGAAAAAATCCGTTCCCGCCTCGTGCCCTTTACAGAAATGCGCGAAAAACTCCGCGCCGCAAACTGCCCGACTCTGCCGCAGGAAATCGGCTTGACCGCAGAACAATTCCGCCACGGCATCCACGCCGCCCAGCTCATCCGCAACCGTTACACGGTGCTGGATCTGCTCTACGAAACCGGCGTACTGGATAAAGCAGCAGCAACTCTTGACGTGATGTTGTAAAATCCCGGTTCTAACCGGATTTTTCCCCGACCACACTGCGTTCACCGGCAGGACGCATCTGACTGCGGAATTTTCCCGGCGGAACACCTTTGCGGCGGCGGAACACTCTGGAAAAATAGAACTGGTCACGGAATCCGGAAGCAAACGCCACCTCCGCCACTGTCGCATTGGGGTCGTTGTGCCACATCTTTTCGGCTATAGCCAGACGGGCATCAAGCAATATCCCTTTGAAACTGGTCTGATAGTTGCGCCGCAGAAACTGGGAAATGGTGGAAACACTGCGCCCGAGTTTTTTCGCCATATCCGGCAGACGGATGTCTTCAGTGGCGTGTTTTTCGATATATTTGTCGATTTCAGCGCGCAACCGGTCGCCCTGCAGCACGGCAAGTTCCCGTACCGCGATATAATCAATGAGAGTTTTCAGCACGCCGAGGATGCCTTTGAGTTTTTCTGCGGTAAAACACGGCAATTCACTGTACGCGCGGACAAGTTTTTCCTTTTCCGCACCGGGAACGCCGTGCCACTGCGGAGGCTCTTCACCCTCAATGCGGAACTGTCCGAACATGACGAATCCGGCAACCACTCCGCGCACCATCACCGGCGCAAGACACTCGTGCAATCCGGCATGGCAGCGGTAATCGATTATCTGACCTTTTTCCACAGCTTCACGCTGTTTGTCGCAATCCATGGAAACACAATGCTGTCTGCCGCCGGGTTTCTCCTGGATGATCCGGCAGTATTCGCAGTTGTGCATCTCCTTGCCGCGGCGCAGAAACTCTCCGGAAAGAGAAAAAAACGTCACCCGCACATCCAGCAGAGCGGCGAAATCATCCAACAGCGACTGCACTTCATCACTCAAAAAAAGTTCAAATGCTACTGACGGCATAATCGTATCCCTATGCTGTTTTACCGGTATATTTTTTCGACAACGTAAAATATACACCACGTTTGTCAAAAAGTCCATAGCTGTAAATGATTTTTCTATTGTCAAAAACAAATATGCGTACTATATTATATCTGTACTGTAAACAAAATCAGGAAAGGGATTATTTTATGATAGACACAGCCAATGCCGCCAAAGGATTCCTGCTGGACGGGGATTTCGTTTCTGCTGAAAAATATGGTACCGGGCACATCAACGACACATTCAAAATGCGTTCCGCCAATCAGACTTACATTTTGCAGCGCATCAATACAAATATTTTCCGCGAACCGGAAAAGCTCATGGAAAACTTTGTGCAGGTGAGCAAACATATCGAAAAGAAAATTGCCGCGGAAAAAACCGTCAATCCGGACAGCCGCCGCCGCTTTCTGCAGGTGATCCCGTCAGTAAATGACACTCCGTATTACCGCGATGCAGAGGGTAATTTCTGGAGATGTTATGTTTTTGTGGATGAAGCCCGCACCTATGATGTGCTGGAAAAATCCTCCCAGGCTTATGCCGCCGCCGCCGCTTTCGGAGCGTTTCAGAACGACCTTGCCGACCTGCCCTGCCGTCTGCATGAGACCATCGCGGATTTTCACCACACCCCGAAACGTCTGGCAGCATTGGAAGAAGCGGTCAAAGCCGACAAATGCAACCGTCTGAAAGATGTTTCACCCGAACTTGATTACATCATGTCCTGCAAAGATGAGTATTCCCTGCTTCTGGCGGAAAAAGATGCCGGAAATATCTTTGAAAGAACCACCCACAACGACACCAAACTCAACAATGTCCTCATTGACGACCTGACCGGCGAAGGAATATGCGTTATCGACCTTGATACCGTCATGCCCGGTCTGCCGCATTATGACTTCGGCGACATGGTGCGTACCGGAACCAGTCCGGCTCCGGAAGATGAACTGGATTTGAGCAAAGTCGGTATGAGATTTGAAATGTTTGAAGCTCTGCTCCGCGGATATCTCTCAAATGCGGGAAAATTCCTCAATGCCAGAGAAAAAGAGCTGCTGCCGTTTTCAGGCAAACTTATCACTCTGGAAATCGGCATCCGCTTCCTGACCGATTATCTTTCCGGTGACGTTTACTTCAAAATCCACCGCGAAAAACACAACCTCGACCGTTGCCGCACCCAGATCAAACTTGCCCAATCCATTGAAGCCCAGTTTGATGCCATGCGTAAACTCAACGACTCCATTAAATAATAATTTGCTTTAATCCGACGCAGGTGTTATATTAATGTAACACCTGTGTTTTTTTATGGAGAATATTTTTATTTTGGAAAAATCATACGCTTCGTTTCCCCTGCCCTGCGGTAAAAATGTGTACATTTCTGCCGATGCCGCTTTGTCCCCGGTGCTGGAAACCTTGCGGGCGGCTCACAAAATGCAGGATACTCCGCTTGGAGAACATCTGCTCCATGCCGCTTATGACCCGGCGCAGGAAAAAGTTGCGGCATTCTCTCCGGGGCACAGTGTGACATACCGGAATGAGGCGGTTTCTCTGACGGCTCAAGCCGCCAGAGCGCGGAATATAATGTTTCTTGCGCTGCTGCCGCTGCTGCAAAAAAGTCAGCTCTTTCTTTTTCACGGCGGTCTGGCACTGGACAGCAACGGCGACGGCTGTATTTTCTGCGGTCCCTCCGGAGTCGGCAAAAGTACGGCAGTGACCAAATGCGGAAAAATCTGGGAGATCCTTGCCGATGACCTGATGTATCTCTCGTTTTCCGATGGCAGACTCTTTGCCCGCCCCGGTCCGACCTGGAGCACCTACCTTGCCGGCAAAGAACGGCTTGTCGAGTGCGACATCAACCGCGTCGTGGAAGTGAAAAACATTATCATTTTGAGCCGGATAGAAGAATTCGGCATCCACCGGATGACCGGTCAGAAAGCTAAACTGATGCTTGCCAACAGCTTTGTGGAAATGGTTTCCTGGCACGCTTCAATGGCTCTGCGGGACGAAAACCTGACCGCAGCTTTACGCAAAACCGCTTTTGAAGGCATGATGATGTGCAATGAAAAACAGCGCATCTACCGGCTCACCAGCGAAGTTGATACCGACATCACGCCGTTTCTGCAACAGATAATGTAACTCCGGCGCAGGAACGAAAATCCGGTCACTCCCGCATATTTTCAAAATACCACTGCGCCGCCATACGGATACCGGCAGCGGCACTGACTTCAGGATGATAATCCAGCAGTTTGACAGCTTTATCAATATCAGCAAGGCTGTGCGGTATATCTCCGGCACGCGGTTCACCGTACACCGGCAGTATCCCGGCTGTTTCCGGGTCAAATACAGATAAAGCCTCTTTCAGCATGGCAAACAGTTCATTGAGCGAAACTCTCTCCCCGCAAGCGACATTGTAGACCTGATTCAACGCCGCGGGATTTTCAGTGAGCAGAGCTTTACCAATGATTTGCAGAACATTTTCCACACTGGTGAAATCCCGGCTGAAACTTCCGTCACCGTTGATTTGCGGCGATTGATGTTTCAACAGAGCAGAGGCGAACTTCGGAATGACTGCCGCATACGCGCCATCAGGGTCCTGCCGTCTGCCGAAAACATTGAAAAAGCGTAATCCGACAGTGTCAATGCCGTACACCCGGTGAAAATTTTCAGCAAAAAGCTCATCGACCGCCTTGGTCAGCGCATACGGCGAAAGAGTTTTGCCGGTGCGTTCCTCTCTTTTCGGCAGCTCTGCCGAATCCCCGTACACCGAACTGCTGGAAGCATAAATAAAACGTTTCACTCCCGCTTGAGATGCACAAAAAAGCATATTGACAAATCCACCGACATTGACTTCTGTCACCGTGCACGGGTCTTTTACAGAGCGCGGCACACTGCCGAGAGCCGCCAGATGCACGACCATATCCGCTCCGCGGAGAGCTTCGGCACACATGGCACGCTCCCGGATGTCACCGGCAAGCAGACGGAATCCCGGATACTTGGCGGCATCAGCGAGGTTTTCTCTTTTGCCGGTGGAAAAATTATCCAGCACCGTCACTTCCGCACCTTGCGCCAAAAGATGGTCGGTAAGATTCGACCCGATGAAACCGGCTCCGCCGGTAACGAGTATCCGGCGTCCGGAAAAGAGAGTTTTTTCCATATTCAACTGTCCGACATTTTTGAGGCAGCAGCCTCTTACCATTGCAACACGCTATACTTTAGCACACGATTTACTCAAATACAAGCTGCAAAGCGGTTGACTTTTTCTGTAAAAAGCATTATTTTATCTTCAGAGGCAATTTCAAAAGTCATTCAAAAAGAGGAGGAGTTTTGGAATTGCCTCTCCGTAGAAAACACTGGAGATATTTTACCATGATCCAACAAAGTATTTTTCCTGACCGGAAAATATTTTTTGCCGGAGATATTGTCCGCATCCGTATGAACTGCAAACTGCCGGAAGTGTCCGGCAAAGCTGTGGTCAGAACCAACATCGGCGGAGCAGCTGTACGGCGGCAGGAACTCATTGAAAAAAATGAATCCGGCCGCATCCCCCCCGGCGGTGACTGGCGCGATTTGGAATTATCCGGCACCAAAAACAACTGTTTTGAAATAACTCTCCCGCTTTGCGAACCGGGCATCTTTGAAGCGAAATGCTGTTTCATCCCCGATGACGGCTCCCGGATACTCTGGGCTGAAGGCGGAAACTTCCATTTGAAAGTCCTGCCGGCGTCTGCGGTCAGCGGCAATGCGGTCTACTGTGCATTTGTCCGGCAGTTCGGCAAATGGAAAAATCTCGCCCATTCCCCGCAAATGCCCGCATCTCTGCCCGCGCTGGATGCCGCTGACTTCACCGTTGTCCCGCCTTCAGGGACATTCCGCGACCTCATCCGGGAACTCGACCACATCTTTGACCGTCTGCACTGCAACATATTGCAGCTGCTGCCGATACATCCGGTGCCGAAATGCTTCGGCAGAATGGGGCGTTACGGCAGCCCGTTTGCCGCGACAGATTACTTTTCTGTCGACCCGGCACTGGCGGAATTTGACCATGCGGCGACTCCGATGGAGCAATTCGGCGAACTTATTGATGCCGTACACGCCAAAAACGGCAGGATTTTCATGGATATTCCGGTGAACCACACCGGCTGGGCTTCCAAACTGCAATGCGAACACCCGGAATATTTCAAACGGGATGCAAACGGCAGATTCGTCAGTCCGGGGGCATGGGGCATCGTCTGGGAGGATTTGTGCCAGCTGGATTACTCGGTGCCTGAAGTTCCCCGGCTGATGGCAAAAGTGTTTCTTTTCTGGTGCCGTCACGGGGTGGACGGCTTCCGCTGTGACGCCGGATACATGATCCCTGAAGAAGCGTGGAATTACATTATTTCCAAAGTCCGTGATGAGTTCCCGGATACGGTTTTTCTGCTGGAAGGTCTGGGCGGGCCCCCGGCAGTGCAGGAAAAACTGCTCGCATCTTCCGGATTGGACTGGGGGTATTCGGAATTGTTCCAGAATTATTCCCGTGACGAAATATCCTCATATTTTCCTTATCTTGAACACCTCAATTGCAACTGCGGTATAATGGCAAATTTTGCCGAAACCCACGACAACAGCAGATTGGCGGAAAAGGGCAGAACTTTTGCCAGATTGCGTTTTATGGTCAATGCGCTGCTCTGCCACCACGGAGCATTCGGATTTGCCAACGGAGCGGAATTTTTTGCCGCTGAAAAAATTGATGTCCACGGCTGCGGCGCACTCAATTACCATGCTGCTGAAAATATGTGTGAACTTATCAGCAAAATGAACCGTCTGCTCGCACTTCATCCGGCATTCGGCAGCGGTGTGAATGTGAAACTTATCCAGCACGGAGCAGGCAACGTCATTGCCGCACACAGATATGGTCACGGGATTCCGGAATTGCTCATTTTATGCAATCTGGATTGTGACAATCCGGCGGCAGTAACCTTTGAACCGGTCGGTTTTGAGCGGGGAACGGATTTGATTTCAGAAAGAAAAGTCGCTCTGTTTGCCAACGGCAGAATGCAAAGCGTCCCACTGGCTCCGGGTGAAGTGCTCTGTCTGGCATTCGATGATTTCAAAATTCCGGAAGCTGTGAAAGGCATCGCTCCGGCGGTACTGCACCACTGCGCCGGAGCGATGGCACAGCGCGCGGCACTCCATTGCGCCGGGATGACCGCCGCCGCGGCAGCTGACGGCAGAGAACTGCTGGCTGACCCGGTAAAATTTGTTGAAAAAATTTCCGGCATATACCCTGCGCCGGTAATGACCTGGGATTATCCGCATGACACTCACCGGGAAGTCATGCTTGCCCCGCAAGATTTGCTGCTGGTACGCTCGCCGGAAGAGTTCATCGTCAAAATAACTTCCGGCAAACGCACTCTTATCAGGAGCACCAGTCTGCCGTCGGCAGACGGTCAATACCACTTTGCATTGCTTGCCCTGCCGGAAAACACCGCCGGTATTCCCCTGCACCTGATGCTGCACATTGCCGACTTCGGGGCAACGCCTCCTTTGCGTTCAGAAGGCAGAGTGCTGCAGCTGGCGGAACCGCAAAAGCGCATGGTGAAACTTTCCGGACACAGCACCGATGCCGCAAATCACTGTGTTTTCGGCTCAAATGAGTTCGGTTCTTATGCCATGTTCAGCGCGCAATGGGGCAGAATAAACAGCAAATACGATGCCATTCTGGCGGCGAACGGCCGCCGTGATTACCCGGTTGACAGGACAGTTATGTTCACCGCCTGCAGAGCGTGGGTGGTTATTGATGAATTTTCCCAGGAGCTGACTCCGGCAACACTGGAAAGTTACTGCGCCCACCCCGGCAACCGGGCCCAATGGCACTTCATCCTGCCGGACGGTCACGGCTCGGATATGACCGTCACAGTCGAATTCCGCATGGCTCTGGATGCCGATGCCGTGGAGCTGCGTTTCCGGCGTGAAAACAAAGACAACCGGCTCTTTTCCGGGGTCAAACTCATTCTGCGCCCGGAAATCGAAAACCGCATCAACCACACCACTACCCGCGCCTGTGACGGTGCGGAACACCACTACCGCAACTCCGTAAAAGAGCTTGCCGACGGATTTGATTTTGCTCCGGGGGCAAACGCATTGCACATCAGAGTCCCGGGCGGTAAATTCTTCCGCGCGCCCGAATGGCGGTATATGACCGACCTGCCCTGGGAACGCTACTACGGGATGTACGACAAAAATGATGTTTTTTCGCCGGGATATTTCACTGCCGAACTCGAACCGGGAAGTGAAGTCACGCTTTGCGCCCGGGTCGGCGAATATGAAAACATTCATTTCCCGGCAATAAATTTCCCCGCTGAAGTGCCGGTCGAAACTCTGGCGCACGATGCGTTGAGCCGTTTCATCGTCCGCCGGGATGATTTAAGCACCGTGATCGCCGGTTATCCGTGGTTTCTGGATTGGGGACGGGATACGCTGATCGTTTTGCGCGGATTGCTGAAATTCCCCTTTTTCCACAGCCGGTGTGCAGATATAATCCTGCGCTTTGCCGCCTTTGAAAAATCAGGAACCATTCCCAACATGATTTGCGGCGGCAATGACTCCAACCGCGACACCAGTGATGCGCCGCTCTATCTGATAATGGCGGTGCGCGATTACATAGCGGCATCGGGTGATGAAACTTTTCTGAACCGTCCATGCAGCGGCAGAAAACTTGCCGAAGTGCTTGATTCCATTGTCAGCAACTATCAGCGCGGCACTCCCAACGGGATAAAAATGGACCCGGAAAGCGCACTTATTTTCAGTCCGTCACACTTCACCTGGATGGATACCAACTATCCCGCCGGCACCCCGCGCGAAGGTTATCCGGCGGAGATACAGTCGCTCTGGTTCGCCGCATTGAAATTCACCGGCAATGATGCTCTGGCAGAAAAGGTCAAAAACAGCATTTCCCGGCTCTATTTCCGCAACGGCACCGTTGCCGATTGTCTGCATTGCCCATCCGGCACTCCGGCTCCAGAGGCGATCCCGGACGACCATATCCGGTGCAATATGCTCACATTTATCACCATGGGTGCAGTGACCGACCCGGAAAAATCCGCGCTCATCATGCGCTCTGCCGAAAAATTACTCGTTCCCGGAGCCATACGCACGCTCGCTGACGCACCGGTCAGATACCCACTGCCGGTAAAACATCACGGCTCGCTGCTCAACGATCCGCAATACCCGTATCAGGGCAGTTACCGCGGTCCGGAAGATACCGGCAGAAAAAAAGCATACCATAACGGTACGGCGTGGTGCTGGCCGTTCCCGGCGTATTGCGAAGCGTTGTATATTCTCGGCGGTGAAAAGAGCCGCAACCGGGCAAAAGCTCTGCTTTTTTCCTGTATCGACCATCTGGAAAACGGCGTTGTCGGAGAAATGCCGGAAGTCATGGATGGCGACTTTCCGCATCGTGCCGGCGGCTGTCTTGCCCAGGCGTGGAGCATCTCTGAATTTTACCGCGTTCTGCAAATTCTTGAAAGTAAATAAACGATGCGTATTCTGCTGAAAGGTTTCATCTGCGACGGCAGTTCTGCTCCATCACGGCGCACGCTTCTGATAGAAAACAGCAGAATCATCGCTCTGGAAAAAGATATTTACGGTGCATCTGCGGCGGACAAATGCTATTCATTCAAAGATGAAATAATCGCCCCCGGCTTTATTGACGCGCACGGACACTCGGATATTTCCCTGCTTGCCGCCCCGGAAGCATCAAGCAAACGCGGTCAGGGTTTCACCGGTGAAGTCAGCGGCAACTGCGGATTGTCCCCTTTTCCGCTGACACCGGCAAATATCAGCCACATAAAGGAGTTGTATGCCGCATACGGTATCGACATTTCATGGCACGATATCAAAGGTTATATGCAGACTCTTGCGGAAAAGAAAGTTCAGCTGCGTCTGCATCCGCTGTGCGGTCACAATACGCTCCGCGCGGCAGTTGCCGGATATGAAAAAGAAAATCTGTCAGCCGCAGAACTTAAAGAAATGCTCAAATTGCTGGATTTTTCACTGCGTGACGGGGCGTGCGGATTGTCCAGCGGATTGCTTTATGTCCCCGGATGTTTCGCCCCGGAATCTGAAATCGTGGAGCTGATGCGGGTCGTTGCCGCCCATGACAAGGTTTTTGCCACCCACTTGCGCAGTGAAGGTGATAAACTGCTGGAAAGTCTTTCCGAAATTCTGGAGTGCGCCGCCGCCGCAAATCTGAAACGGGTACAGATAAGTCACTTCAAAACCGCCCGGGCGGAAAACTGGCACAAACTCGATGCGGCACTGGAAATGATTTCAGCTTACCGCCGTTGCGGCATGGATGTCCGGGTCGACCGTTATCCTTATATTGAGAGTCAGACCATGTTGAGTGTCATTCTGCCCCCGCCTTTTGACAAAATGGGCGACCGGGAAATCACCATTGCCCTCGCCGATGAAACGACCAGAAAACTTGCCGCTGAAAAATTAAAGGCAAAAATGACTCCATCCGACTGGGCACGATTGCGCCTGACCGGAGCAAAATCTCCGGCACACCGGCAGTTCACCGGCAGATTTTTTTCGCAGCTCCCCGGCGACCCGGCAGAGTTGTGTCTGGAAATCCTCGCCGATGATGCCACCTGTGCCACCGTCAGTGCCGCCGGAATGTCAGAAAAAAATATGCACCGCATCCTCATGCAGCATTACTGTATGGCTGGCAGTGACGGCAATGCGTTGAATCCGGATAATCTTTTCGGCAACACCCATCCGCGTTCATTCGGTACGGCAGCGAAATTCATCCGGATACTGCTTGATTCCGGCATCAGCATTGAAAACGCCGTTGCCAGAGTCACAACACTACCGGCGGAATTTTTCCGTCTGCCCGCAGTAGGCCGAATTGCTCCGGGCAATTTTGCGGATGTAACGGTTTTCGCTCCGGAAACCATCGATTCCCGCGCCGGTTTTCTCTCACCGGCGCAACCGGCTGACGGTATAATTATGACGATGTCAGCGGGAAATATTATTTGCTGATACTCTGCAGCAATGCTTTGACAGTTGCGGATTGGAAAATCTGCGCTTTCAGACGCTCTATTTCCCTGTTCATGCCGACCCATGCCGGATCTATTTTGACACCTGCCGCCTGCCGGACGGCATTCATCGCACCGGCATCATCTTTTGCATCCAGAAGTATCAGAGCCTGAACCAGCATACCTTCACGGGAGGGCTGATTGAATTCCAGTGTTTCCCGCGCCCCGGAAACATTGCCGGATTTCCACTGGGCAAAAGCCAGACGCGGCACAAAATTACGGTGTTTTTCCGCAACAAGTTTTTTATAATACCACACTGCGGCATTCCAATCTTTGCTCAATTCAGCTTCCAGTGCGGCACTGTTCATAAAATTCATCACCTCCCGGCGGTGGTCAAGCAAGCCGCCCAGACTTTTCTCCAACTGCGGTTCCGGAGCACTGCCCAGACGCCGCGCCTCCTCGTAGACCAGAGCCGCTTCTGTGCGCCGGTCGGAAATTGAAGCGGCAAGCAGCTTCGCCAGCTCCAGACGGATTTCAGCAGAATCCGGTGCCAGCCGGATCGCGGTATGCAATCTCTCTTCAGCTTCGGAATTTTTACCGGTTCCGGCATCTATCAACGCGGCACACATCTGGATGACCGCATTGTTGCTGTGTCTGGCAAGCAGAGGCTCTATCACGCTTCTGGCATTGCCGTAACGCTGCAGTTTTATCTGACAGCGGCCGACCGTCACTGCCAGAGCAATATTGCCGGGGTCGGCGGCAAGCGCAGCACTCAAATGCGGCAGGGCCTCCTGAAAACTGCCGCGGTTGAACAAAATCGTTCCCAGACGCAAATGCGCCGGAGCAAATTGCGGGTCGGCGGCAAGTGCCTGACGGTAGTTCCAGATCGCCAGTTCAAAATTTCCGTCGCTCTCGGCGATAACACCGCTGGAAGCAGATTGTTCCGGAGAAATTTCCGGCAGAACCGCAACTGCGGCACCGCCATTTTGTTTCTGCTCTACTTCAGCAATCAGCTTATCTCTTTCGGCGGCAAGTTCCGCATTCAGCCGGTTCAAAGAAGCAAGTTCATCCTCCAGACGGGATACTCTGGACAAATCGACTTTATCCCGCAGTGATGCCACGGAACTGGCGCGGTAATCAGCCAGTTCCGCGTTGATTTTTTTCATACCGGCAAGCTCTTTATCCTTGAGTTCAAGCATACGTTTGTATCCGGAAATATCTTCAGCAAGTTTGGAAATCCTGCCGGTAAAAAATTCCTCTTTGCGGGCAAAATCACTCTGCTGCTGCTGCAACTGGTCATTGAGTGCACCGATTTTGGCGGCGAGCGCACGGTATTTGCCGGTTTCGCTGTTTTCTGCGGGATTGCCGGTATCGCGCTGTTCTGATATTGTTTTGAACTGTTCCAGCTCTGAACTCTGGTTGGCAATGAGAGCTTTCAGCTCCTCATTCACGCGTTTGAGTTTTGCCAATGCGGCATTTTTTTCTTTAAGTTCCGCCACACTTTTTTTCAAACTGCCGATATTGCGGTCGGCTTCAGCGGCGGCGGCCTGCGACCGGCGCAGGGAATTTTCCAAATCTCCGACGGCGATTTTCAGCTTTGCCAATTCAGCTTCGCGCCCCTGAATACGGTAAAGTTCTTTTTCGACATCGCGCAACCGTTTCAGCTCTCCGGCGGCGGCTTCCAACTCGACAAGCCGGCGGCGGGAGGCATCAAACTCACCGGCTTTTGCCCGCAGAAGTTTCAGTTCCGCCTGGTCTTTGCGGTAAACATTTTTCAGCTCGGCGGCAAGTTGCTGTTCTCTGGCAAGCTCGCTTTTCAAACGGTCCATTTCCAGCAGGCGCAATTTGGCATTTTCCAGCTCTTTCTCCCGCGGTCTTGCGGCTTCGGCGAGCAGACGGTTTTCCCGGTTCTCGGTGGAAAGAGCCTTGAAATCGCGCTGCAGCTGCTCCAGCTGTGCTTTGGCATTCTGCAGTTCGCTCTGAACCGCCGCAAGCTCCTGTATCTGCTGATTTTTCTGCATCAGACCGCTGCGTACTGAAATCAACTCGGACTCCAGAGATTTTATTTTACGGGCGGAATCCGCCGCTTTTTTCTGCCCGGCATCGACTTCGCCGCGCAGAGTGACAAGCTCTTTCTGTGAAGAGAGCAGTTCTTTTTCCAATCTGCTTCTGGTCGCATTGGCGGCGGCGGCGGCGCGGAAATCCTCACTGTCACGCCGTTCCAGACGTTTTTTCAACTCTGTCAGCTGTTCGGAAAAAAGTTTCACATCGTTTTCCAGATGCTGATTGCGTTCCCGCAAATTTGCCAGTTCCACAGCTCCGACCCGGGCGGACTTCTGCTCTTTGAGCAACTCCTCTCTGGCAATGGCGAGCTGTTTATCTTTGTAAGAAATCTGTTCATTGGCTCTGCGGAGAGTGTTGGCGAGGTTTTCCAACTGCACATTATTTTGCTTTTTTCCCGCGCTGCCGGCACCCGGCAGCTGTTTTATTCCGCCCGCCATCTGACTGAGCTGTTCCCGGAGCTGAAGCAATTCAGAATCTTTGCGCTTCAACTCATCCTCCGCCCGGCGGAAAAGTTTTTCTGCTGCATTGAAATTCAGCTGTGCTTCTTTAAGTTTGCCATTCACTTCCTGCAGCTGCTGTTCGGCGGCCTCATAACGGCGGCGGGAACGCTCTGACTCGATTTTCTCCTGCAGCACACGTTTTTCCAGCTCAACGGCGGCGGAATGGGGAGATTTCTGTTCTTCCAGCAGAGCCTGATATCTTTTTTCCAGCAGGGCAAGTTTTTCATTGGCTACGTGGCGGTCGCGCAGCAATGCGCTTATTTCCGACTCAAGGTCGCGCTGTCTGGTCAATGACTGTTTCAGCTGTTGAAGTTCAGCTTTGACCTTGAAAAGTTCCTCTTCATTTTTTTTATCCGCAACTTTTACGATACGCACCGGCGTACCGGCTGCCGCCGGACTCTTTCCAGCGGCAGTGTCAGATTTTACCGCGACAGTATTTCTGCTTTCCGGAGCCGGAATTTCACCGGTCCCGCCCCCGCCGAGCAGACGGCGGACATCCGCCAGCTGCCGGTCGCAGTCACGCAGACGGTCGGCGATGACCCGCTGGTTCCAGTCCGGCCGTGCCGTACGGACAGCGAGATAACTCCGGCGGGCTTTTTCAAATTTTTCCAGAGCTTCACTGTATCTGCCGCGTTCCCGCAGGGCCTCACCCTGCTCAAAATTGGTATACCCGGCACGCCACGAATCCCACGGTGACGGTGCCGCCAGACCGGGTGCAACTGAAATCAGCAGCAGCAAAAGCAAAAATATTTTCCGTAAACTCATTGCAGAAATTCTCCAAAACGGTGTTGATATTTCTCCCCGATGGCAAAAACTATTTCAGCAGTGCCTTCCGGGGTGTAATTTTCCTCATAGACATTTCCGGCACTGTGCGCCAATGCTATCAAATCATGCCGGTGCGCCGGTATCGCCGCCCGCAGCAGACCGCGGTTTCTGCCCGCGAAATCTGCCAGAAGCCGTTTCAACTGCTCAAGATTTCTGCCGTCTCTGGCAGAAACATATACCGCATCCGGAAACATCCCGCGCAATCTGGCAAGATGCAGTGCATCCCGTTCCGGGTCAATACGGTCACATTTGTTGAAAACTATCTGAATATTTTTTTCATCCGCACCCAGCTCTTTCAGGACTCCCAATGTGGTTTCCCATTCAGAATCGATGTCACTGCCGGAAACATCCATCACCAGAAGCAATATATCCGCAGAAACCGCCTCTTCCAATGTCGATTTGAATGCCTCCACCAGCTGATGCGGCAGTTTGCGGATGAATCCGACAGTGTCACTCAACACCATTTCCAGATTTCCCGGCAGAGTTATTTTGCGCGCGGTGGGGTCAAGTGTGGCAAAAAGCTGATCTTTGACCAGAACATCCGAACCGGTCAATGCGTTGAGCAGTGAAGATTTTCCCACGTTGGTATAACCGACCAGAGCCGCCTGCATCACCGGTTTCCGCAACCGGGCTTTGCGCTGGGCGGCACGCTGTTTGCGTACAAGAGCCAACTCTTCGTGCAGCTGCTGGATTTTTCTCCGGAGCAATCGTTTATCCGTTTCCAGCTGGGCTTCGCCCTCGCCGCGGTTGGTGGCTCCGCCGCCGCGCTGTCTTGAAAAGTGAGTCCATGCCCGCTGCAGCCGCGGGAGAGCGTATTCCAGTTTGGCCAGTTCCACCTGCAGCACAGCTTCCCGGGTTTGAGCGCGCGAAGCGAAAATTTCCAGAATGACCTCTTCCCTGCCCGCGACCGGACACTTGGCAAGTCTTTCCCAGTTGCGTTGCTGTGAAGGAGTCAATTCGGAATCAAATATCAATACATCCGCTTCGCTTTCCATGACCAGTTGGGCGATCTCTTCAGCTTTGCCGGAACCGCACCGGTAACGCACCTGATGATTACGCAGACGGACGATTTCCGGTTCCAGCGGGATAATATCCAGATTGCTGACCAGTTCAGCAAGTTCATCCAGCTGTCCGGCTATCACTGCGGCATCTTCATCCTGCTCCTGAAATCCGACCAGAAACGCTTTCTGCGTTTTCAGCTCCGCCGCTTCTTTTTCCAACTCGATCAATGCGTTGCTCTCCGGTGGTCAACGTTTACGCAATCTGGCAAAAACTTCCGCCTCATAGGCGTCAAGGTCATCGATCATTATCTGCGCCACCTGACTTTTCATCGCGGCTTCTGCGACTTTGCGGGCGACATACGGCACCACGCGCGGGTCAAACGGCTTGGGAATTATCATATCGCGTTTTATGCCTGATGGTCCGTCAAAAAGTCCTTTGGCGGCATCGGCGGGATAAGCTTTGGCAAGTTCAGCTTTTATCTCTGAAGGTATCTCCATTGCTGCCAACTCTGCCAGAGCATAACTGGCGGCAAGTTTCATGCTCTCATTGATATCCTTTGCTCTCACATCCAACGCTCCGCGGAAAATGCCGGGGAAGCCGAGAGCATTGTTGATTTGATTCGGGAAATCACTGCGTCCGGTCCCGGCAAGCGCGGCACCGGCGGCAAGTGCGACATCCGGAAAGATTTCCGGAGTCGGATTCGCCATTGCGAAAACCATTGCATCACGGTTCATTGATTTGACCATCTCTGCGCTGACACAATCCGGGGCGGAAAACCCGAGAAAAATGTCTGCTCCGCGCATCGCTTCAGCAAGGGTACGCATGGATGTATCTTTGGCAAACATTTTCTGCTCTTCGCTCAAATCATTTCTGCCGGTATGCAATACGCCGTTGATGTCGCACAGTATCATATTTTCCAGTTTCGCTCCGGCAGTCAGGTAAAAACGGCTGCAGGACAATCCGGCGGCACCGGCACCGTTGACCACGAACCGGCAATCCTCGATTTTTTTGCCGACGATTTTCAATCCGTTCAAAATCGCCGCAAGCGAAATTATCGCCGTACCGTGCTGGTCATCGTGGAAAACCGGAATATTCATCCTTTCTTTCAGGACTTTTTCAACTTTGAAACACGCAGGAGCCGCGATATCTTCCAGATTTATGCCGCCGAAATTCGGTTCAAGATGTTCCACAGCGGCGATAAGTTTGTCGGCATCGGTTTTGCCGTTTTCATTGAAAACTTTGCTCAAACAGAGCGGAACAGCATCAATGTCGGCAAAGTGTTTGAAAAGCACCGCTTTGCCTTCCATCACCGGCAAACCGGCTTCCGGACCGATATTCCCCAGCCCGAGAACAGCGGTTCCGTCACTGACGACGGCGACCATATTGCTGCGGGAGGTATAACGCCAGATATCTGCCGGATTGTTTTTTATTTCCAGACACGGCTGTGCGACTCCGGGAGTATAAGCCAGACTCAAATCTTCGGCGGTGGCACACGGTTTGGTTGCCACGACTGCGATTTTACCGGGTTGTCCGTTTTCGTGATATTTCAATGCTTTTGTTTTTACATCGTCTGCCATAATATTATTTCCTGTATTGTATGTTGAAGTGCCGCACCGTAATTCTGCGGAAAAATCCTGCATTCACCTCTCCGGCAACTGTATATCCGGATTTCTCACAGCTCCGGTCTGATATTCCACTTGGCACACTGCCATACGCCGTCAGCATATTCATAAACGCCGAAAGCTCCGGTGGCAAGTTTCAATGAACCATCCAGATTGCTGTTTTCCGGCAGAATGACTTTGGAAAATCTGGCGATACCGTTACTGGTGACTGCAACGACAGTTCTGCCGGAAAATTTTTCAACGATCATATCTGCGAAATCCTGCCAGTTTTTTTCCAGTTCCGCCACCCGCGGTGCCAGAAAACTCCACCCGGCAGGCAGTACAGCTTCAGAATCCCATTTTTTCAGCGCGTTTTTTCCGCTTTCGCGCAACTCATCCAGAGAAACTTCCGGAGTCAGCGCGTTGCATGATTCAGCGATACCGAGCCGCAAAACCACATCATCTTCCGGTTTGCCGTCATCCTGACCGTAATCCAGTTCCGTCAGGAACTCTGCGGACTCCATTGCAACTCCGGGATAAGCTCCGGCGATACCTTCCGCGCTCCGGCGCGTCCGCTGCAGCGGGGCAAAAAATATCTGTTCCACCGCGAATCCCCGCGCCGCCAGCTCTCTGCCGACAGCTTCCCCCTGGGCGACGCCCTTTTCAGTAAGCGGGATATCTGTGGCACTGCCGACCCGCAAAATCACATCTCCGGAATTGAATGTATTTCCGTGACGAACCACTATCAACCGGGTAACTCCACTCATTTCAACAACTCCCCTGCACCGGCGATCAATTTTTCCGCCCGCGCCAAATCTTCCGGAGAGTCCACACCGCTGGTGGCGGCATCAAATCCCGCCGGATAGTTGACTTCGACCATACGCACCGGAATACCGTTTTCAATGAAACGCAACTGTTCAAGCTGTTCCATTTTCTCATATTCTCCGAGCGGCGACTGGGAAAAGAACGCCAGCGCGGCGAATTTGTACGCATAAAGTCCGATATGGCGGCAGACCGGAGAAAGCGGATTCTGCGCCATCAGTTTTTCTTCTCCGCGGATCGCCGGAATAATATTTTTTGAAAACCATTTTGCATTGCCGTCACTGCCGATTATCGCAGTCGTACCGGAAAACGGCGAACTTTTTTTGGCTTCTTTCAACGCATTCAATGCCGCCCAGTCCAGACGGGTATACGCCGTGGCGACCATGGTTTCACGGTGTGCGTCAAACGCATCAAGCAGAGCGTGCAGAAACTGCGGCGGGCAGAGCGGATTGTCACCCTGCAAATTCAGCAGAACTTCCGGTTTTTCCTGCCGTGCGGCAGCCACAGCCCACACCCGGTCGGAACCGGAACGGCAGGATGACGGAGTCACTTCCACCGGGATACCGTGTTCGCGGCAATAATCTATTATCAGAGCACTGCCTTCACCGGGGCTTTCCGGTTCTTCCGTGGCGACGACAGCTTCACAATCTTTGCGTCCGGCACAAACTGCAGCGGCAATATCCCACACGCGCTGCAAAATAGCTTTTCCGGCGAGTTCCGCCAGCGGCTTGCCGGGAAAACGTTTGGAACCGTAACGGGCGGGAATGACTATCAGACTTTTCATTTATTTATATCCCTGAAACATAAACACGGGAGAAAACCAGTTTCTCCCGCGCCAATATCAACTTTTCCGGTTGACAGATTACTTTGACAGACCGGGAATGGAAACTTCCACATTCTGTTCAAATCTCAAATAGTGCGCTGTGGTCAACACAGCCGTACCGAGCACGCAAATCAGTGCCAGTGCCGCCAGCACAGTGCAGGCAACTGAAGCACCGGAAGATTTACCCGCATTGAAATCAACTTGCGGAGCTTCCGTTTTTGCAGCTGCCGGGGCGGCAGGAGCGACCGGTTTCGGCGCAACAGGGGCAACCGGTTTCGGCGCAACAGCAGGACGCTGAAGTTTAACGGTTCTGTCATCATTGCCCGCCGGCACAGCTGGAGCGGATGCGGCAGGAGCCGGTGCCGCAGGTGCCGCCGGAGCAGCCGCAGGACGGATAACCACAGTTCTGCGGGTACGGGTATCATCCTCGATTTCCTCTGCCGGTGCCGCGGAAACAGCCGCCGGAGCAGCAGGAGCAGCCGCCGGTTTCGGCACTGCCGGTGCCGGCACGGGTGCTGTCGGACGCAGAGGTTTCAATTTCACCGTTTTACGGGTCATGGTATCATCGCCGTCAGCGACAGGTGCTGCTGCCGGTGCGGCTGCTGCCGGTGCGGGTGCTGCCGCAGCATTTGCCGCAGAAACTTCAGGGGCTATTGAACGCAGACGGACAGTTTTTCTGGTTCTGGTATCTTCTTCCATTGAAGCGGGAGCCGGTGTTTTGACTTCATCAGCCATAGCTTTTTCCTTTCATATATATAGAGAGTTAAATATTTTAACAAAATCACGCGTTTTCAACATTTTCCTGCGCGCCCTGCAGATTTACCATCCGCTCCGGCACATCCCGGTAGTTGGACATGCTGGCATTTATCTGACGGTAACAGGTCAACGCGCCATCGGTATCCCCGGATTGCTCCAGAGCATTGCCGAGGTAATAAACTGCTTCACGTTTGTATTTATCCATACGCGCCATCTCATTGACAGCTGTACGCAACAACTCTGCGGCTTTGTCAAAATTTCCCTTCAGCAGTTCGCAACGGCCGAGATAAACCAGACTGCCCCGCCGTTTCTGGGGATTTTCGGCAACTGCAGTGAAAGTTTTTTCCGCTTCCTCAAGCATGCCTTTTTCAAACTGAAGCTCACCGAGGTCAAATTGCAGCTGCATATCGTTGGGAAACATCTCCGCCCGCCGCACAGCGTGACGCCAGCGGTAGGAGTCTATTTCTTTTTCCAGATCGGCGATTTGAGTTTCCGGATTTTCAAAACTTTCCGGAGTGGCACGCAACTGCTTTATGCAGCTGTTGAGCTGGGCGATGTATGCTTTTTCAATATGTTTGTCAAGCACCGGGTCGACGACGCCGAGTTTATCTGCGACATTACGGTATTCCTGCAACGCCTCCTCATATTTTTCCGCAATCATGTAAGCATCTGCAAGTTTGCGCCGCATGTCGATGGAATCTTTTTTCCGCAATTCAGCTGTGAAACGCTCAATAAGCAGCTGTGCCTGCGCGGCGTCGTGGATAGTACCGTCAAGCAGCTGTTGAATAATGGCATCTTCGGCATCAGCAGTGTTGGCTTTGTTGGATTTGCGGTCATTGAATTTGCCGCGCTCGATACTCGCCAACGCCATTGCCGAACGCAGTTCGGATTTGTCCGCCAGAGTTTTCACCTGAAGCTTGGAAACCATTTCGTGCTGTATCTTCAACGCGTCCAGAGCCTGACCGTTGCGCTGCATGGCATCAGCCAGACGTTTCAATCTGCCGGCATTGCCGGGATGAAGTTTGCACAACACGGTCAATGCCGAAGCAGAAACCCACGGCGCACCGGCGGAATCCGCCGCATTTGCCAACGCGGAAAGCATCAGAGGATTATCCACACAGAACGCCAGAGAGCCTTCACACATCGCCATAGCTTTGACCGGGTCAAAGAAAGCGATTATATTCACCACCGGAGCTTTGAAAATCGCACAAAGCGTCGCCAGAAACTTCACTCCGCCGCCCTGATTTTTGAGTTTTCCCAGCTCAAATTCGCGCATTTTATCAAAAAGCATCGACACTTCCGGGTTTTTCCGTATCACCGGCAGCAGAGTGCGGACAGCACTGTCGAAATCGCGTCCGGCGGCATAACGTCCCGCCCGGTTGAGCGCATCTCTGACGTAAATCTGAGCCTGACTTACACTTTTCTTTTCCATAAAATAATCTCTCTATAGTATTTATACACACCAATTCATCATGTAAATTACACTGTCAAATGATTTTTTACAAGTTTTTTCCACCGATATGAGATATTTTTTTGATTTTTTTGCAAAAAAAATGCCCTGCAGACAATTTTTGCAGGGCTTTGCCAAACTTTTTATTAACGGTCGCTGATATTGCAAATGCGGCAGTTACGGCAGTCCAATCCGGTCGGCGGCACATA
This sequence comes from Victivallaceae bacterium, assembly GCA_045586645.1. Classification (GTDB taxonomy): domain Bacteria; phylum Verrucomicrobiota; class Lentisphaeria; order Victivallales; family Victivallaceae; genus UBA1784. Next base: position 15,277 of record JAZNAR010000065.1, on the reverse strand, counting down.
AAGTTTACCGGCTTTGACAGCTGCTCTGCGGTTGAAAAAACTTTTGCAGGCGAGAATCACCCCCATGATGATAAACGCTCCGGGAGCCGCACCCGGCAGCAGAAAATCTGTTTCCCAGCCCGGAATAAGTTTCACCCCGAAAACGGAACCGCTGCAGAGAAATTCGCGTACAATACCGATCAATGTCAGCGCGACCGTAAATCCCAATCCCATGCCGACACCATCCAGCACCGAATGCAGCGGGGTGTTTTTGGAAGCGAACGCTTCCGCCCGTCCCAACACGATGCAGTTGACCACGATCAGCGGGATGAATATCCCGAGAGCTTCATAAAGTGCGCGCGGCGCATACGCCTGCATCAGCAGATCGACAACTGTTACAAATGCGGCGATCACCACGATATATACCGGTATGCGTATCTTTTTGGGAGTTATTGCGGCGATCATACTGATAACAAAATTGCTCCCGGCAAGTACAAATGTTGTCGCTATGCCCATTCCGGCACCGTTGGTGGCACTGCCGGTGAGTGCCAGTGTGGGACAGGTGCCCAGAAGCAGGACCAATACCGGATTTTCCTTCCATATCCCCCGGATGAAATCGTTGAAATATGATTTTTTCATAATACACTCTGCTCCTGAATATCTTTCTGCGCCGCGGCGAATGCGGCGGCTATATCATTGACCAGCATGGTAACAGCCCTGGCGGTGACAGTTGCTCCGGTGCGGTAAGTAAATTCACCGCCGTCCTTGCGGATTTTCCACGCGCCCGCCGAAGCGGCATCTTTTCCGGAGAACTGATCCAGCACCGGGTTTTCCGGAACTTCCGGAGCGGCTTCGCCCAAATTTGTGATCGTCCGCCGGAAAACCCGGTCACAGACATTCGCTCCCAGTCCGGGAGTTTCCTTATGGCTCAAAATCTGCACTGCGCTGATTTTCCCATCGATGGTGAAACCGATCATTGCCGCGATCTCTCCGGCGTAGCCCGCCCGGTTGCTGCCGCTCCCGGCGAATCCGACACACTTACCATCTGAATACAGCGCATTGAATGTGTACTTGCCGCACTTGACACTGCGCCCTGTTTTATCAAACTCCGGCAGCAGCAGACGTTTGAGCAGAGCGTTGCGGTTGTTTTCCTGCGCTTTGCGTATCGGTCCGGATGTCCAGTTTGACACCAGTGCCAGCAGCAGAGCGGCGACCAGAGCTGTCACGCCGAGAAATGCTCCCAGCACAAATACATTTTCACTGTCACGCAACTTCATTTTTCAGCTCCTTTTCTCTCCCGGCGGGAAACATATCCGAAAGGTCTGCTGCCGCACCAGCGGTCTATCAGCGGCACCAGCGCATTCATAAACAATATGGCAAAACTCACCCCTTCCGGATAGTTGCCGAATATCCGTATCACCGAAGTCACAACTCCGCAGCCGATGGCAAAAACGATACACCCCCAGCCGGTGATGGGACTTGTCACCATATCCGTTGCCATGAATACCGCTCCGAGCCAGAGTCCGCCGTTGAGCAGATGAAATACCGCATCCGGTGTCACCCCGGGATATAAAAGATTCACCGCCGCACTTGTCAGTGCCACCGTACTTATAAACAGTACCGGCACCCGCCAGTTTATCAGATTCAGAGCGACCAGAATAACAAACCCCGCCAGCAGTGCCAGCACACTTGTTTCACCGATACATCCGGCGCGGTCCCCCAGAAAACAACGCCACAACAGCTCTTTATTCCGGATACCGGCAAATGTTTCCCTGCCCTGCTCCCGGTCCAGAGTTTTGGCAGTCGTCCCGACCACACCGAGCGGAGTGGCACAGGTAATGGCATCAGCCGGGGAAGTTGACGTTTTTGCCAGATTTTCAGCGTTGAAAAATATCTCTCTTGCCGGATAATCTTCTTTCATCATCCCTGACGACGGCGTCCACGCTGTCATTGCCGCGGGCAGAGCTATCAGCAGTCCCACCCGCGCGACCAGAGCCGGATTGAACGGGTTGTGACCCAATCCGCCGTAAACTTGTTTTCCCAGCCATATCGCCAGCACTGCACCGACCGGCGGCACATACAGCGGCACAGAAACCGGCAGACAGAATGCCAGCAGCACACCCGTCACCGCCGCAGAGCAGTCACTTATCGTCTTTATCACCGGCTTGCCGGCAAAGTAACACCATACCGCTTCCGCCGCCACACAACATATCACCGTATAAAGTGTCAGCCACAATGCCAGCCAGCCGAAAAACCACACCGCGGCAGTCATCACCGGCAGCATCGCCAGCAGCACACCCGCCATGATTTTGTACAAACTTGCCCCGGAAGAGAGGTGCGGCGACGAACTCAACACCAGTTTATTGCCTGCAGGCAGACGGATTTCTCCGCAATTATCGACCTTATTCATCATACACCCCATCTTTTATTTTGATTTTGCCGCCAGCTTGCGCAATTCAGCTTTTGCCCGGCGTATATTCTGAACCAGCGGGCGGTGGTCCGGACACACATACGCGCATGAACCGCACTCCATGCAATCCATCACATGATTTTGCGCCGCCAAATCAAATCTGCCGCCTTCGATCGCTGTGGAAAGCAGACTCGGCATCAGTTTCATCGGACACCCCTGCACGCATCTGCCGCACCTTATGCACCCGGTCGCCGCATAATTCAATGCCACTTTCACCGGCAGCAGCAATATGCCGGAAGTATTTTTGGCAACAGGCACGTCAAATGACTTCTGGGCGAATCCCATCATCGGACCGCCGAAAATAAGTTTGCCGGGTTCCTCTTTCACTCCGCCGGCAAGTTTTATCAACTCTATTGCCGGAGTACCGATTTTGGTAAAAAAGTTCCCGGGATTGACCACGACTTCACCGGTGACTGTAACTATCCGTTCCACCAGCGGTATGCCGTGGACCACAGCATCAGACAATGCCGCCGCCGTACCGACATTCTGCACCACACAACCGGCATCCATCGGCAGACCGCCGGAACGCACCTGCCTGCCGGTCACAGCATGGATAAGCTGTTTTTCCGACCCCTGCGGATAACGGACTTTCAGCGGCACGATCTCCACGCCGTATTCTCCGCTGAATTTATTCAGTGCTTCGATCGCGTTGCCCTTGTTGACTTCCACGCCGATCGCCGCTCTGCCGACCTGCAATATTTTCGCCATGATGGCGGCACCGCGCACGACTTTTTCCGGATATTCAAGCATCAGACGGTGGTCTGCGGTGAGATACGGCTCACACTCGGCTCCGTTCAGGATGAGGGTGTCGACATTTTTTTCCGGCGGCGGAGAAAGCTTGACATGGGTGGGAAACGACGCCCCGCCCATACCGACCAGACCGGCATCGGCAACACGTTTTTTCAACACTTCCGGTTCGGCATTGCGCCAGTCGGGGATCGGTTCATAGGGAGCTTCCCCGGCATCCAGACCGTCTGAAACTATCTCTATCGCCAGTGACGGAACTCCCATTGCCCCGGGAACTTCCACGATGCTTGCCACTTCACCGCTGGTCGGCGCGTGCAGATTTGCCGAAACAAAACCGTCGGCTTGAGCGATCAGTTGATATCTGGCAACTTTGTCACCTTTTTTCACGATCGCCTTCGGCGGTTTTCCGGCGTTTTCCGAAAGCAGAACAAAGTATCTTTCCAACAGCGGGGCGGTCTGCACCGTTTTTCTGTTGCTCAAACTTTTACGGTTTGCCACCGGATGGATACCTCCGGAAAATGTCATTACTGTGCGTGAACTTTTATTCATTTTTCAATCCCCTCCTCTGCAGCTTTGGCGCGTGCCGCGGCGATACGGGTCTCATAATTGAGCAATCCGCCGACCGGACATTTGATTTTTTCAGCGTCTTCGCGGTCAGGGTAATTGCCGCTCTCATAGTCGACTCCGGAAAGGAAACCGGAAATTTTGAATTTTCCCGGCGCGACCTTTTCACATTTGCGGCAGCCGATGCATCCGGCTTTGCAGAACTGCCGCTTGACAGCACCTTTTTCCGGAGAATTGCAATAAACATGATACTCCGCATCCGCCGGCACCAGTTTGATGACTCCGCGCGGACACGCCGCCACACAGACACCGCAACCGACACAGAGTTCGCGGTGCACCACCGCCACATTGCCGATGATCTCTATCGCGCCGAAAGGACATTTGTGGGCACACGTTCCCAATCCGAGACAACCGTAACGGCAGTCATGCGGTCCGCCGGCGACCATATCAGCTGCCGCACAATCATAAACACCGTTGTAATTCATATACCGGACTTCACCGATATAACAGCGGCACATGACGACGGCACTTTTGCGCTCTATCTGTCCGGCATCTATTCCGAGCGCACTGGAAATCGCGGAAATCTGTTCGGCACTGGAAACCGGACACCCGGAAGGTGAAGCCGTACCGGCGGCAAGTGCTTTGGCAAAATCCGCACATCCGGCGTAACCGCATCCGCCGCAGTTGGCTCCCGGCAGCAGTTCCAGAGCCAAATCAGCCCGCGGGTCGCTGGCAACTTTGAACAATTTCACAAAAATGCCGATCACAGCTCCCAATGCTGCGCCCAATATGCACATCACGGCGACTGCCGCAACTAAAACTGTACTGTCCATAGACGATTCCCCTTTTTGTAATCAGCACAATCCGGCGAATCCCGCAAATGCCATTGCCAGGATACCGGCTGTGACAAGTGCCAGCGGTGTTCCCTCAAAAGCCTTCGGCGGTGCCGCAAGTTCAAGTTTTTCGCGTAAACTGGAAAACAATATCAATGCCAGAGCGAAACCGATTCCTGAAAACGCTCCGAAAACCGTTGAATCAAACACCGTACGGGCACTTTCAGCATTGATGGTCGCCGCACCGAGGACCGCACAGTTTGTCGTTATCAGCGGCAGATATATCCCCAGTGCCCGGTACAGCACCGGACTGAGTTTCTGCAGCATGATCTCCAGCAGCTGTACCAGTGCCGCAATGACCAGAATAAAAACAAGCACCCGCAGAAATCCCAGCGAGACCGCTTTGCCGCCGACAGTGAAATTCAACAGGTGATTTGCTATCAGCGAAGTGATACATGATGCCAGCGTCATCACCACCGTCACCGCGCTCCCCATTCCCAGCGCAGTATCAAGACGCTTGGAAACTCCGAGAAACGGACAGATACCCAGGAAACGCGACAGCACAAAGTTATTGACCAGCACTGCGCCCACGGTAAGTTCCAGATATTTCATACTTCCTCCGTTATTTTGCTCAATTCTGCAACAGACTCACTCTGCGGATTTCTGTTTCGAATAGAGAGTTTTCACACTGACTCCGGGCAGCATACCGAGTTTACCGGAAAGCATACTTGTCACCGTTTCCGGCGCATCAAGCACCACACTGATGATGCTGATATTTTTTTCCCGGTAAGGTATTCCCATTCTGCCGATGACGTACCTGCCGCACTCATGCAACAGCCGGTTTATATCTTCCGACACTCCGGTATTTTCCACGATGATACCGATGTGCGCGATACGGGTCTCCATTTGCATCCTCCATGAAATCAGACTGCTGTTTGCGGTTAATATACCCCGTTTTTTACAAATGTCAATTATATTTACAAAGGTTGCACAGGCGGAGAAAATATATATTTTTCTTAATCTTTTTTTATCTATATTTTTGTACGATTTTAACTTTGCTTTTTTCTGCTGTTTTAAGCATTTATCTGATTTGCGGAACACAAAAAAATCCGGCAAAAACTTTCACATTCATGCCGGAAAAAATTTTTTATTTTTTTACAGTATTATGCCGCACCGTTTCCCGCCCCGTTATCCGGGGAGATTTGCGGATGTTTCTGCCGATACTGTTTCCCGGCCCCCGCCGGAAAGAACATCTTTTACAGCAGATGTCCGGCGGCTTTCATCCATGCTTTGGAGATCAGCCGGTGTCCGGCGTAAGTCGGATGCACTCCGTCGCGGAGCCAGTACTCCATACCGTATGCTTTGGCGGCGGCGGTAAATTCATCCTGCAGCGGTACAAAGACCGCTCCGAAGTCAGCTGCCGCTTTGCGGACGACTTCCGCACGTTCAGCCATTTCCGCCGGCCAGGCTTCACCGACGGCTCCGAAAGGCAGCACAAACGGCTCCAGCAGGACGATTTTCAACTCCGGCAGAGTTTCCAGCGACCAGGAAAGCAGACGGCGCAGAAACTCCTCGTAGCGGGGAACTTCGACCCCGTTCTGATTGTTGTATTCGTGCCAGGTGTCATTCACGCCGATGAGAATGCTCAAAATATCCGGTTTCAACACCAGAGCATCTTTTTTCCATCTGGCATAGAGGTCGACAACGCGGTTGCCGGAAATGCCGCGGTTGAATATGCGCCACTCTTTTTCCGGCTGGTCGCCGTATATCTGCGCCGCCAGAAGTGAAGCGTAACCGCTGCCGAGGAATGTATGTCTGGTATCTTCCATTTCCTCTCTGGCACGGCCGCAATCAGTAATCGAATCGCCTTGAAACAACAATGTTTTCATAATAAATCACCTCGCATTTTGAGCAAAAATTGACAACAATACCATCATAAAGAAAAGCATACACAGAGTACCGATGGCGATCCGGAAAGTAAGTTTTTTACGGACGACCACAATAAAACTGCGTAAAAACACAAAGGCGGAAACAAAATATTTCGCCATCATAAATTTTATATGCAGCTCATTTCTGCCGGTCATACACCACATACCGGCGCACAGCGCAAGTGCCAGCAGCCAGAGCCACGCTTTGTTGCCTGAAATATTTTTTGAGGGCCGCCGCAAAGCTTTTGCCCCGATGTCCCGGCGGAAAAACATTTTTTCAAAACTGATTTTCTGCACTCCGTAATAGGCTCCGTAAATCGCCTCGCGCACGTTGCGTCCGGTGGCGCACACTCCCAGCACCCTGCCGCCGTCGGTGACGATTTTACCGTCTTTTTTGGCTGTACCGCAGTGGAAAACCACTGCACCGCTTTCCGCAGCTTCCTGCAAGCCGGTTATTTCCTTGCCCTTTTCATACTCGCCGGGGTAGCCGCCGGAAGCCATGACGACAGAAACTGCGGCATCTTTTTTCCATTTGAGTTCAGCTTCGGCAAGTTTGCCGTCGACGGTTTTTTCCAGAACATCGAACCAGTCACCGTCGAAACGGCGCATCACCGGCTGAATTTCCGGGTCGCCGAAACGGACGTTGAATTCCAGCACTTTCGGCTTGCCGTCATCGACCATGATACCGCAGAAAATCACGCCGCGGAAGTAGAGTCCTTCAGCATTGATACCTTTGAGGAAAGGTTTCAAGACCTCCTCCTCGATTCTCGCCTCGACCTCTTTTGTCACCACCGGAGCCGGTGAATACGCGCCCATGCCGCCGGTGTTGGGGCCGAGGTCACGGTCAAAAATACGTTTATGGTCCTGACTGGAAACCATCTGCACGATGCTTTTGCCGTCAGTCAGAGCCAGTACGCTGGCCTCTTCTCCAATCAGCATCTCCTCGATAACGACTTTGGTTCCGGCACTTCCGAAAGCTCCGCCGAAACACTCTTTGACGAAATCCTTCGCTCCGGTACGGTTCTCTGCGACCAGCACACCTTTGCCGGCGGCAAGTCCGTCAGCTTTCACCACGATACCTTTGTCACCGGCATCGAACCGGGCGTCGATGTAAGCGCAGGCGGCTTCCGGTTCGGTAAAGGTTTCAGAAGCCGCAGTCGGAATACCGTATTTCACCATGAACTGTTTGGCGAAATCCTTGCTGCCTTCAAGCTGGGCGGCGAATTTGTCGGGACCGAAAATTTTCAATCCGCGCGCTTTGAATACATCCACGATACCGTCGCACAGCGGAGCTTCAGGGCCGACCACGGTGAGAGAGATTTTTTTCTCCTGCGCGAAATCGGCGAGTTTTTCCAATTCGCTGACTTTGATATTGACACATTCCGCATCTGCGGCGATACCGGCGTTGCCGGGAGCGCAGAAAACTTTTTCCACCTGCGGACTCTGTTTCAACTGCCAGACCAGAGCGTGTTCACGACCGCCGGAACCGATAACAAGGACTCTTTTCATTGAGCTATCATCCTTTATTTTTACGACATTTTTACTTGTGATGAAACTGTTTGACGGTAAATATATCATCTCTGCAGTGATTATTCAAGAAAAATCGCTTTTTTCGGCAAAATTGATTTGACTTAATCGCGATATCCGGCTATCTTTTATTACAAGTTAATCAAGAAAGGTCTTTTTACCATGTTTATGCGTTTGTTTTCTTTTCCGGCGGCGTTTGCGGCACTGCTGCTGCTCTGCTCCTGTGCTGAACCGGTGGTTTTTTCTGAAGTATTCCAACAGGGCAGAGAGCAGAAAATCTATACTGCCTACAACATCTGGTACACCGACCCTGCCGATATAAGCTGTCTGAATATCCAGCAGGGCAGCTACATCCCCATCGGTACCGAAATCGAACCGGTCAGCACCAGTTGGTGGCTCAACAGGATCGTTTTCAAAACCCTGCCGGACGGGAAAGTTTTCACCATCAAATTTGATTCCGGCTACCGGCTCTGCTCCATGCGGGAGTTTATCAGATACACCTTTACCACCACTCCGGTGTCAGAGTTGCTCAAAGACCAGCCCGAAGCGGTAAAAAAACACATCCTCCGCGGTGAAGTCGTCCCCGGCATGAATGAAAAAGCTCTGCTGCTGACCTATGGACCTCCTCCGGCGTGCCGCACCAATGATCTGCATAACGGCAGCTGGATATACTGGCGCACCCCGACATTGACCATGCGGGTCGTTCTGCGTAACGACAAAGTCCGTTCCCTGATAAACGTCGGGCAGGAAATCTGAATGGATGCGGAATTCTCTGCCGCTGAATTGACCCGTATTTCCGGCGGCAAGTGGCTCTATCCCCCGGAAACTGAAACACGCTTCCGGCTCACCACCGATACCAGACAGGAGAACAGCGGCAGAATATTTTTTGCGCTGACCGGGGAAAAATTTGACGCCCACAATTTTCTGGCACAGGCGGTGGATTCCGGCTGCGCGGCACTGTGTGTTTCCCGCACCGGAATGCCGGGGATACCGGAAAAATTTCCGGTTCTGCTGGTCGATGACACACTGAAAGCATTTCAGAAATGTGCAAAATTTCACCGGGAACGCTTCAAAAATCTGACCGTTTTCGGCGTCACCGGCAGTGTCGGCAAAACCAGCGTCAAAGAAATGCTCCGGGCGATATGCGTTGCCGCAAGTGATGAAAACAGCGTCCTCTGTACCGAAGGAAACACCAACAATCAAATCGGGGTGGTGCAGAATCTGCTCCGGCTGAATGAAAATCACCGTTATGCCATCCTGGAAGCCGGAACCAGCTCTCCGGGGGAGATAGCTCCTCTGGCGGCAATGATACAACCCCACGGAGCCATCGTGAATTCGATCGCCCCGTGCCATCTGGAAAATCTGCTCTCGCTTGAAGGTGTCGCAACCGAAAAAAGCGCGTTACTGCAGGCTCTGCCTCCGGGCGGCACAGCGGTCTTTCCCGCCCGGTGCGCCGGAGCGGAAATTTTGCGCCGCAACTGTACCGGCAGAAAAAATGTCACTTTCGGCATGGATGATGAAGGTGATGTCAAGGCAAAATGGCTCAACGGTTCTCTGGACGGCAGTTCGTTCATCCTCTCTTTTCCGGATGGCAGAAGTTTTGAGCTGAACTGGCACCTGACCGGCAGACACAACGCTCTCAACGCCGCCGGAGCGGCGGCATTGGCAAATGCGTGCGGGATAGCTCCGGAAACGATAGTCCGCGCCCTGCCGCACACCAGACTGCCGGGAATGCGTATGAAACGGACACAGCTCAACGGAGTCACATATTTCAATGATGCCTACAATGCCAATCCGGCGAGCATGGCCGCCGCACTGCAAATGCTTGCCAACGCAAATATTTCCGGCAGATTGGTGCTCATTCTCGGCGGCATGAGGGAACTGGGGATACTTTCTGAAAATGCCCACAGAGAGCTCCTTGCTCTGCAGAAAAAGCTGCTCCCGGATGCTGTAACTGTCACCTGCGGCAAAGAGTTTGCCGGAGTTGCCGGGCTCCATTTTGACGACTCTGCAAAGGCGGCTGAATTTCTGCAGAAAATCCTCCGTCCGGGGGATACGGTTTTCGCCAAAGGTTCAAGAGGCAACGCGGTGGAAAATGTTCTGCCGCCGGAGGCACGCTGAAATATGAGCATCTCTCCGGAAAAAATATTTTCTTCTCTGCTCAAAAAAGTTTCCGGCGGTTCCGGCACCCTGCCGGATGCACCGTGTGTGACCGATTCCCGGCAGGTGACGCCCGGAGTCATCTTTGGCGCGATTCCCGGCACAAAAAATGACGGCAGCGACTTTGTTGCAGAAGCTCTTGAGCGCGGAGCCGCCGCAGTCATCCACTCATCAGCGGCACTGCTGCTGCCGGAAAACATCCTCTCATGCCGGGTCACTGACGTCAGAAAGGCGGTTTCGCTTTTTCACCGTCACCGGGCGGGAACTCCGGATGAGAAACTCCGCGTTTACGGCATCACCGGAACCAACGGCAAAACCACTTCCGCATATTTACTGCGCCATCTGCTCAATGCGGCGGCACATCCGTGCGGTCTGGTTTCCACCGTTGAATATCACAACGGCAGAAATATTCTGACGCCCACTCACACCACCCCCGACCCCGGCACACTTTTTCCGCTGCTGGCGGCAATGAGAGAAAACGGTCTGCACTGCGCGGCGATGGAATTTTCCAGTCATGCTCTGGCGCAAAACCGGCTGGCAGGGATAAAAGTCAGGGGAGCGGTTTTCACCAATCTCACCGGTGACCACATGGATTTCCACGGTGATATGGAGAGCTATTATCAGGCAAAAAAAACGCTTTTCACCGATTATCTTGTTTCCGGCGGTATCGCGGCGATCAACGTTGATGACCCATCCGGCAGACGTCTGGCGGAAGAATTAGCTTCGGAAAGAGCGGATTTGAAAATCCCGACATTCGGCACATCGGAGTTTTCCGGCTGGCGCATTTCCGGTATGCAGAGCGATACAGACGGCTGCAGTTTCGTCCTTTCCGATGCGGCACGGGCATACCATGCATCGTTTCCGCTTGCGGGGGAATACAATATCCGCAATCTTGCCGGAGTGCTGACACTGCTGCTCTGTGACGGTATCGCGCCGGAAGCAATAAACAGCGCGTTGACCACTCCGCTCACCGTACCCGGCAGACTGGAAAAACTTTCCGCACCAGACGGAGCGGCATTCTTTGTGGATTACGCCCACACCGACGATGCTCTGAAAAATGTGCTTGCCACGTTGAAAAAATGCTGCCGCGGCAAACTGATTGCCGTTTTCGGTGCCGGCGGCGACCGGGACAAAAGCAAACGCCCCCGCATGGGAGAGACCGCGGCGGAATATGCCGATACGATCATCGTCACCAGCGACAATCCGCGCTCGGAAAATCCGCTGGAAATCATGGCTGAAATCATTTCCGGCATTCCGGAAAACTGTGCATATCAGGCATTCAGTGACCGGCGCGAAGCGTTGCGCCACGCCGTAATGACCGCCGGAAAAAATGATATCGTGCTGGTCGCCGGCAAAGGACATGAGAATTATCAGGAAATAAACGGCGTCAAACACCATTTTGATGACCGGGAGGTCCTGAAATCACTTTTCGGAGAAATACGATGACCCGGGCACTGGCTGATTACATTTCCCGCTTCTACACTCCGCAAGAGTATCCGGCTCTTGCCGCCCAGATTATTCAATGGCGCACCACGGTGCCGCTGCAGGGAGTCCATATTCTTGATGCCACGCCGGTTTTCCGCAACACCATGGTAAAATATTACGCGCTGCTGTGTGCCGGAGCCAGATTGACGGTTTCTGTCGGCAAAGATATTCCGTGCGACCCGGAAATCGTCACTATTCTGCCGCACTTCGGCATCAGAGTCGCCAATGCAGAAGCTCTGGCGGAAACCTATGATATCGTTGCAGACTGCGCCGGAAGGCATTGTCAGGTGAATTCACGCTATGGCTATGTTGAACTTACCCGCAGCGGTCTGGAATACTACCGCGACTTTTCCCGTCCGGTCTATTCGGCAGACAGCGGTATCCTCAAACTTATCGAAACCTCCCTGGGTACTGCCGACGGATTCATCAGAGCGATGGAAAAAATCAACTGCGGGAATTTCAAAGGCAGCAAAGTCCTGATTTTCGGCGGCGGCAAAGTCGGCTGCGGCATGGCGGTGTTTCTCAAAAAACGCGGAGCTGAAGTCTTTATTGCCGAGTGCAACAGGTCGCTGATGCCGCCGGAGGGGTGTTCGCTGCTTTTCACCGGAAATACGGCAGAAATAAAAGACGCCATCGCCGGTGCCGGATATATCATTGCGGCGACCGGATTGCCCGGTGCGCTGGCGGAGTTCGCTCCGGAACTGGCGGCAAGCGAGGCTGTCGTGGTCAATATGGGCGTGGAAGATGAATTTTCTGCGGCACTGCCGGAAAGCAGAGTCCTGAACCGGAAACAGCCGCTGAATTTCATTCTGGAAGAACCCACTGCCTTGCGTTTCATCGACCCGGTAATGGCTCTGAACAACGCCCTGCTGCAGCTGTTGAGTCAGCCGGAAACGCGCTCCCATACCGGTATCGCCGCGCCTCCGGAAGAGCTGGAAAGGGATATTCTGCAAAAAGTGCTTGCCGCCGGTTCCATTCCTGCGGATATGATAAATAATATTTGTGGCAGAGAGATGAAAATATGAGTGATGTATTTCTGAAAAATGTCGTTCTTGACGGTTCCGTGGTCGATATACTTGTTTCTGACGGAAACATTTCCGCGATAGCTCCGCAACTGCCGGAGCCGCCGGATGCGGATATTTTTGACGGCAAAAGTACGATTGCCGTTCTGCCGCCGTTTTACAACGCCCACAACCACGCGGCAATGACTCTGCTGCGCGGATTTGCCGAAGACATGGAGCTTTTTGACTGGCTCAACAACCACATCTGGCCGGCGGAAGCCAAACTTACCGCCCATGATATATATGTCGGTACGCGGTTGGCAACTGTGGAAATGATCCGCTCCGGCACGGTGTGGTTCAACGATTCATACTGGCATCCGGAAGCCGCATTGCAGGCGGTGAAAGAGTCCGGTATGCGCGCCACACTGGGAATGCTCTATCTGCAGGGAGTTTCCGGTGATGCTGAAAAATGCAATGTCATGCTTGCCGAAGCCGCCGGAGATGTTCCGCTGGTCACAGTCAGCCATTCGCCGCACGCCGTATACACGGTGGATAAACCGACCCTGCAAAATATTGCCGGAGCATTGGAATCAGATGGACGCAAACTCCATATCCATGTTTCTGAAACCGCAAAAGAGGTCGCAGACTGCCGGAAAAACCACAATGGTATGACTCCGGTGGAATACCTCGATTCGCTCGGATTGATAAATGAAAGAGCGATGCTGGCACACTGCGTCCATCTGACTGACCGCGACCGGGAAATCATCGCTTCCCGCGGAGCATATATCGCCCACAATCCGGTTTCCAATATGAAACTTTGCAGCGGATTATTCGATTTTGAAAAAGCCCGCCGTGCCGGATGCCGCATTGCCATAGGTACAGACGGAACTTCCAGCAACAATAATCTTTCCATGCCCGACGAAATGAAATGTGCCGCCTTGACCGCAAAAGTCACAAGTCAACTCCCCACCGCCGGTGGCAACCGGGATATATTCCGCGCCGCCACACTTGCCGGAGCAGAGTATCTGGGAAACGGTGCCGGAAATATTGCCGCCGGCAGAGCCGCCGATTTGCTCTTTGTTGACTTGAATCACATTGTGTTGAGTGCCGGACACGACCTCTATGCCGATATGGTCTATGCCGCTGACACAAGTGTCATTGATTCGGTGATGTGCAACGGCAGATTTCTGATGCGCGACCGTATCATCCCCGGAGAAAACGACATCATCGCCGCCGCAAAAGAGGTGTGTGCAAAATTACGCGCGACTGTCAAATCAGCATAAAATATTTTTCCGTGTGACATAAATAAAACGTATAAAAAACAGAACTGCCGCACACCTTTTACGGTTCTGCGGCAGCTCCGGAAACAGAAAACGGATTTTATTCCACCGTTATCCGGTGGGTTTTGGCACTTTCCGACTTCGGCAGAAAAATCGACAGCACCCCGTCGGAAACTTTCGCTTTTATCCCCGATGTATCCACGGCATCGGAAAGATAAAATGCCCGCTTGTAAACGATCGGCAATCCGCGCCGGTGCAAAGAGCTTTTGGCTTTCAGCGAAAGCAGACGTTCTTTGACCTCAAGTTCCACATTGTCTGCGGAAACGCCGGGGATTTCAAAAGATATTTCCATACCATCGTGTTCTTCAACGACATCTGCCGCCGGACGGACATGGATGCACTCACATTTTTTTCCGGTTTTATCCATTTTGTCTGACATAACTGATACCTCGCTTTACTTCTCGCATTTGATTTTCAATGTTTCAGGCTTGACCGGCTCCTGCAAATCGCGCGGGATGGTCACTGTAACGACGCCATCGACATATTTTGCTTTGGCTTCACCGCCTTTGACCGGCACGGGAAGCTTGATGCACTCCTCGTATTCAGCACAGGAACGCTCCCGGAAAACGTAATGTTTGCCGGAACATTTTTCCTTTTTCTCACTGTCGTGGCGCAATTTAAAATCGAGAAAATCACCGGTGATACCGATTTCAAATTCACTGCTGCGGCAGCCCGGACAGGAAATTTTGACCGTCACATCTTTTTCGCCGACTTCGGTTTCCCATTTGGAGTCAAACACCGAACCGCGCAACAAGCCGCTGCCGGGTTCGATCATTCTGCCGAACATCGCGCGGACAAGTTCATCAACTCCGGGAAAAACTTTTTCCAGTGTTGCCGGAACCTCATGCTCCCTTTTTGCCAACAAATTCATAACGACCTCCTCATTTGTTGCTGATCCGCCGTCACGCTGCCCGTCTGCAATGCGCGGCAGATCAATTCTCCTCTGAAATTACCACCATAAACTTTATCGGGAAAAAATCAACCCCGCACGCGCAACTCATACTTGAATAAAAAGCTGTCAGGTGATATTTTATATGCACACACGAACCGGGGTGTAGCGCAGTGGCCAGCGCGCTTGCTTTGGGAGCAAGATGTCGGGGGTTCGACTCCCCCCACCCCGACCAGTTTTTATACGCAAGCAATCCCTCAAAAAAAACGCAACTGTTTTTACAAATTTTGATTTGTATGCAGTTGCTTGTTTTTTTGCGGTTATTTTTGCGGTTGCAAAAAATGGGATTGCTCT